>CAXBIQ010000008.1:0-161586 GCA_963975935.1 uncultured Flavobacteriaceae bacterium | reverse complement strand
AACACTCTCTTAATTATGGTCTAAAGTAGTCCACTTTTTGCTGACGATTTACATTATGATCGTAGGAATGCTTTCAGAGAACTCTAACCAATATAGGTACAAGGATTTTGATTCTTCAATACTGTTGGAAGATGTTTTAGATAATATATATAAGCTTTATTCAGAGAATAACCACGAATTTTATGGGTATGCATATTATATGCTATTAGCTGAATGCAATAGCACAATGCTAACAGATATGATTAGAACTAAAGATATAATTTCATTAATATCATTTTATAAACAATCTTATTTTGATGATTTATGGAGTAACACTGTTGATGAATTAGTAAATAAAATAATCTATAAACTCCCATATGAATTACAAAGAAGTTTTGTTATTCATTTAAATACGGAAATTATCAACACAACTCGAGAAATTGAAAAGGAAACGTTCGCTTTTGAAAGCATATACTTTCTTTCTGGACTTATAGAAATCGGGATTCTTTATGATGAAGATTCCCTCTTGGAATCTTTTATTATGTTATTGGTAACGCTAAAAGGAACCATAGTGTTAACTGAGAATGAAATTAATTATTTGGATGAGAAATTTTTTAATAAGGAATTGGGAAATGACGAATTAGTAGAAAAATACAATAGATTGTGTGATAAAGAAACCTGGACAAGGAATATGCTTTCCGGATTATTTTATGATCTTAATAAATTTTCAGATCAAGCATTACTCGTTTATAGAAGAGAAATAAAGGACATATACAAGAATGAATTGACCAATACTTCAACATTAAAGAAAATAATATCAAAAATAGACCAGGATGATGATATGATTAAAATTGAAGATTTATATTCTGAGATAGACTTGAAAAATACGAAGAATAAAGCTCTCCAGGAAAAGTATTTTAATGACACTCTAGAATTAACAGAAGCCATTTATAAAATTATTGTAATTAATGGGGGAGTATATAACCAAAATAGAGATTTGATATTACATAAAATCGAATTTCTTATCGGAAATTATAATAGTATTATGGACTTTCAATATATCGGTGATTTTATGAAAAGTCACTTTATTGATGTCATTATCTCAATTCTTGTTGAAATCAATGAACCAAAATTATATAGTCCACTCTTTTCAATAATCAAAGAATATGATGCAACTATATTCTCTCGAATTCCTAATGAAGAAGCATTTATTATATATGTAAATACACTCTTCAAACAAGCTATACATAGTTTAGATTTGAATATAATCGAACGGCTATTAGTTGTCCTCAAATCCTCACCAAATATGAGGTACAATTTTTTTGTGTTTAGAGATTCTCTTTTCAGGCTTTTTAAGTTTTTAGTATCAGAGTATGAACAAATGCATTCTGATGATGGTAAAGAAAATAAAAGGTTAACTGATATTTTGGCAAGTATATCGGAAATTCCACAAACGAACTTTGATAAAAAGTTTTTTATTGAAAAAATAGTTGCTCATAAATTATATAATGACTCTTTTATTAGAGATGAAATAGTTTTAAAAAGGTTAGTCAAAGGTTTAGTTTTCTATGAGGATAGCTATTGGAAATTATTCAATAAATTCTTTGAAAAAAATTCTTGGGATATACACACTATACTTCCTCTTGTTACCAATGAAGATTTATTTTTATTTCAATCTAATCACGAACAAATATTAAACCTCTTTATAAGTACCTTTCAAAAGAAATCAAATTTTTCTCAGAGTGTTTTTTCCGGTAAGGGAGATGAAATTTTAATTTTAATAACGCACATCTTACATTGTATAAAGAAAAGTGAAGGATCTATAAAGCATAAGGTATTAACACTGGTAGCAAAAATTTTGAAGAATAAAAATATCCAAGAGTTTAGTCAGTATTCTATGGAAGATTTAACCGCAGTAGAATACTTAGTTGCTTACATCCTTTTTTATTTTTATCAACCTTCTTTAGAAAATATTCTCTTGAATACAGATATATATAATCAATTAAATCCTAATACAGGGGCTAAAATAACTCTGATGGAACATATAATCAAATTCACAAAAAACCCTTATTATGGAATAGATACTCACGAGATAGAAAAATTTAAACCTATTATAGGAGATTCTTTATATGAAGAATTAATGACACTTATCAGGCAAAGATTACTAATTAAAAATAGATTTGATCCTAATCATTTTGATACTTTATTGAACCTTTAACTTGTTTCGAGGACTTGAATTCTTTGTTGCTCCCAGCAATGTATAAAGCTCGAACATAATCCCACGCTCCTTTATATTCTATAAGAAATACCAATAGTATCTATGTCATCATTATTTCATTACTATATTATATAGAGTAATTAAATATCTTTTAATTATTAGAAAAATCAATTCTTTATCAAATACTCAGCACAGCTATTAAAACTATAATATACATTTGTGAAATTTGTATTAAGCTCCTCTGAAATTTTAGAGTAATGTCTCTTGGTCAATTTATTATTAATATATAGATCTATTTCACAATCATTAAATTGGTCTAGACAAGTTATTAATAGCTCTTTTTTATATTTTGATGAAAATAAGCTATCAAAATTAATAGAATCATTAAGTTGATTTATATCTAAAAAATTTATTTTGAATTTGCCTTGATATTCATTTTGTTTATTTGATTCTTCCTCATTATTTATAAGGGAAAATCTAGGGTGTTGTTTAGGGAACGGTCCAGCACCGTGCCTAGTTTGATATGCTCTTGTTACATATAAAATACTAATATCTATATCTAAACCTTGCCGACAGATAAGTTCTAATGCATTTTTTGACGTGGTATTACTTTTAGTAATATGAGGATATTCGCCAAAATTTTCGTCAAGTAAAACTCCTTGTGCTCCTTCAAAAATCAACACTTGCCAGTCCATATTGGTGAATAACTTTTTTTCGTTTATTGGAATTACTTTTCCAGAGTTAATTAATTCTTGTAGTTTTTGAATACTTTCAAAAAAAATCTCATCTTCATCTGAGTGATTAAATGAATTAAAATTGTATTTAGTTTCGATGTTTATTAAAGGTTTATAATATTCTTTAGTTTGTTTTATTTTTTTCAAAGCTTCATCCTTACATAATAAGTCGTTGAAAAGAAATGAGATTTCACCCTTTCTTTCACGTTCAATTGTTGCACCAAAGCCAACACCGCAACTTCCTTTCCTGTTTTTACCACGTGATAATTCAGATGCACGGTTGTATAATATATCGTAGTGAGTAGTTATTGGGCAATTATAATCGATATAAAACTTTGTTTTGAAATCAAGTAAAGATATTTCTTCTAAAAAAAATGGAGGAGAAAAGGTACAATAAGAGCTCCAAAACGTAGGGATATTTCTTAAGCTACCAGAGCCTAAATTTGAAAAGATGTGTTTCTTTTTATCTTTTGTTACAACAGAGTGTCCAGCTTGGTGACCCCCGTTGAATCTTATAACTAATGAATTTTGATTTTTAAGACATAAAAAATCCGTAGCGAGACCTTTCCCTTCATCACCATAACCCAAACCAATAACAATTATAGCCTTTTTCTTCACCACGATGCCTTATATACAGCCGTCGAAAAATCCTCTATCACTTCACACCCCGTGCCAATTAACATAGGCAAATCATTTCTATTTAAATTTTCTGCAAACACAATAACTTTTTTTCCTAATGAGAGAGCATAACCTATTTCCACGGAAGTTCCTAAATCTTTCCCTGTAGCTACAGCCAATACCACATTACAATCTTCGATTTGTTTCAGATCTATTTCGGCAATTTGTTTTGCTTGTTCGTTTGTGTAATCATCCATAAGAATACCTGCATCGTGATAAGGGGAAAAAACTCTATTCCCAAAATCCATTAAAGAATTTCTGAATTCATTAATAAGATATCTTTCACCTATAGAAAAAAAAGGTCCTGCTAAGTAAATTTTATTTCCTATACTTGGATTGGTAATTTCTTGATATACAGCTGTGCCAAGGTTTAGGGGCAAAGTCCTTGTTTGACAATAATGAGCAACGTGCTTCGAAGCTTCAAAAGCTGATTGGTGAGGTGAGCATTTTTCAATTATCCATTTCCAAGCAAATACGGCTGAAAATATATCTCCAGTACCAATCGGCCAAACTTTCTCTGTTTCAAAAACGGGTATATTTGTAACTTCAGATTTGTGAAAAACTAATGCGCCTTGTGAACCATTTTTAATCACAACAACTTCTGCATTTTCTGTACTAAGAAGACTTTTACCGATACCCTCAAGATTTGTTTGATCACTATCGCTAAAAAGAAGAGCCTCCTTTTTATTGAGAATTAAGGCGAGATGCTTAGCAGTTGACCTAGTTTCTTTAAAACTTTTATGGTTCTGAGGGTCATAAACGACGTAATTTCCTTCAATTTTAGTTTGCGCCTCTATCATTCCATAGTACAGGAAATTTTCACCCTTGATTCGTGGAATATCATAAATTTTACTGGGAAGATTTATTGCAACGGGGGGAGATAAAGGATGATAATAATCCCATTCTACTGATCTTTCAATTAATAGAAATTTACTATTAATACCAAGGACTTCGGAATTGTATTGTGCTGTTTCTAACCAATTTGAACCAATGCAACTATAGAAATTTATATTAAAGCTCTTTTCTGCCAAAGCCTGTGCGCCCCGAAAACCAGAACCAAATAAATTATTATATTGTGGTTCATAACAATTTTCGACATAGGTTCCACCAATGATATTTAATGCCTTCATAATTTGAGCTTAACTCGCACCTCACAATGAGTAGCTCCAATGTCAGTAACAACAGCTATATATTCTTTGCCTTTGGTAATACAATTTTTCAATTGAACTACATTAATAGGAGAAATTATTCCACATAGTCCGTGGTTACCAATAGCAATAATTCGTTTTAAATCATCTAATTGTACTATTAGAACGTCTCCAATAGAATATTTTGCTATCGATGATTGTACACTTTTAAGATGGGTTTTAATATCAATATCACAGTCGTCCCCAGAACTAATATTTTCTGATGCACTTGCTAAATCACGGGTATACCCCATTGACCTATTTCCTCCTCCTTTCATATAATTTATTTTAATGTATTAAATCCTTGATTTTTTGTACTTTATGTCTCTTTTTAACTTGAAGACACGGTATTGGTGTTGATTTAATTGCCTTAAATAACTGCTTCACCCAAATTTGCCCACTTTTACTTTGCCAACGACCAAAGCCATATTCTACATTATTTTCCATATATAGTAGAACAGCCCCATCACATTCAAATCTCTTAGTAAACTCTTTTAAGATTTCTTCATCGGTTAAATTTTCTATTGTTAGAGAAATATTTCGATTCATAAATTTTTTGTTTTGTTGATTTTTTTTTATTACAGACAGTAGCTAATACAAATATGATTTTTTATTACTCCGGGGTATTTTGAATACAAGATGAATTGGTAAAGTTAACAAAATTTCATTTAAATATTGTTCATAACTAATATCAGGATAAGTTAAAGTAATTTTGGCATAAAAAATTTATCAAGGCCTAAGATAACCCCTCCTTTAACCATCATAATGAATATTGTATTCGCATCCATAATAACCAGACACAAAATACCCCACTGATTTGTGGTTTTTAGATGGTAACTCCAAAAATAGCGTTGCTCCTGTTCTGTACTTTTGTGAGTCATTTATTAAACTAGCTTGAAAATTATCCTATTTACCTACAATATGTTCATTATCTAGTCGAATGTGATACTCAAAATATAGCCTTCCCTTTTTTTTTGGGTTAGAAATAATCATTAAAACCAAAAATCTTTTTTTGAAGATATTTTTAATGGAATTCTCATAGAAGATATTTTCCTTTAAGCCTAATTATCAAATCTGACTCGTATCTTTCTTCCTTATTAACTTATTAATACCTAATAATGAATGTTTTAATCCTTCTTCTAAACTCTATTATATCACTTAAATCATTCATCAACATAGAAATATGAATAGTTGATTCAAAAAATTACACCTTTTTTACAGTCATTCGCTTTTATACTCATTCTCTTTTTTTAAATGTAAAAGTGACCTTTTGGTATCCAATAATAGGTAAATGAGTGGGAGGAAGTATAAACTTATAAATGTGCCTAATGAGAGACCTCCAATGACCACTAAAGCCAATGGTTTTTGTAAATCTGCACCCAGCCCGGAAATAAAAAGAAAAGGTGTTAATGCTAGTATGGTTGTAAGCGATGTCATCACAATTGGTTTCAACCTTAATTCACCTCCTTTTAAGACAGCATCTTTTGCATTATAGCCTTCTTTTCTAAGTAAGTTTATTGTATGGATTTTTATAATACTATCATTAATAATTATACCACTCATGACCACTAAACCAATAAAGGACATTACATTTATTGTGCCACCAAATAGCCATAGTAGCGATAAAGCACCTCCAAGACCAATGGGCAATTCCATAAGAATTATTAGAGGCTGTTTTAATGATTCAAACTGTGCTGCCATAATAAAATACAGGAGTAAAATTGCAATAATAAGCACAAAAATCAATTCCTTTCCTAAATTTTCAAATTCAAACCAGCTACCAGTAAAACGGACTCCATAATCCGGATTATTTTTGAAATTTTCTTGTGTCCTGTTAATTATTTCAATAGCTGAATAAGAGTCACTTTCTGCATCAAATTTTAGAAACTCTCCGGTTTTGTCTGCATAAATTGTTTTATAATTTGATGTGGGTTGAATGGTAATTAAGTTATTTATAGCAATGGTATTTCCCTCGTTATTTGTAATAAAAAGCGAATTGAGTTTTTCTTCTAATCGTGTCTGCTCATAATTAATTTTAATTGGGATAAAGCGTTCAGAAGCTTTTAGGTTGTCAATAAAATTTTGGTCAAAAGTGGCTTTTAATTCTGCTACAAGTGTAAAATAATCGATGTTGTATAAAGCCAATTTCTCTTGTTGTATGACTATTGAGCTGGTTTTATTTAATACAATAGGTGAAAAGATAGAGTGTAAATTTTCTTGAATTTCGTGCAATCTGTTTTCTGGGGGAGCTTGAAGTGATTTTCTTGAGAAAACCTGTGCGGTAAGTTCGGCTTGGTTTGATCCAAAAAGGAAATCAAATATTGTTTTGGGAGGGTTGAAACTAAATACCGCTGTTGGATAACTAACTAACTTCTCTGTGATTGATTTTTTTATTTTTTCTAAATCCGAAGTGCTTTTTACTTCTATATATACAATTGCTTCAGAAAAGGTTTGCACTTGTTCTTTTTGCAATAAAAAATCTTGTTCGCCTGTTTCCGAAATATATGTATGCAAGCTCGAATTCTCTATTTCATTAAACAGATTTATAATTCTGTTACTGTTTTCAGAAACATTTATATTTTCATTCCAATCAATTTTCAGAATGGTTTCTGTTTCTTTAAAGTCGGGCAATTTAGAATAGGGCAGGATATTTAAAAGTACTATGCCAATCACAAAAAATCCCAGAGCTATTCCCCAAACAATAAATTTTCTTTTCGAAAAATAATAAAAACCCGATTTATACCATTGCTCCATGTTTTGGGTTTTAAAGGAAAGTTGAAACCTTTTGCTTATATCTTTTTTTCGTAATTGTAAAAAAATTACCGGTATCAAAAGCATGGAAACCAATAATGAAGACCCTAAACCAATAGAAACTGCCAAGGCTTGATCATAAAATAATGCTCCTGTAATTCCACTTAAAAAAACCAAAGGCAAAAATATCATACACGTGGTCAATACTGACGTGATAAGCGGAGCGATCATTTCATTGGTCCCTGAAGCACAGGCATCAAAAAAAGTTGCGCCGGTTTCTAACTTTTGGGTAATATTATCAATAATAATAATGGCGTTGTCAATCATCATACCCACTCCAAGGATGAGACCGGATAAAGAAATAATATTGATGGACATTCCAAAGAGGAACATAAACAAAAAGCTTACAATGAGCGATGTGGGTATGCTTATGGCAATAATTAAAGGTGCTTTAATATCTTTTATAAAGAAAAACATAATCAAAATTGCCAATGCACTCCCTGCCAGCAAACTTGATTGTAAATTTGAGAGTGATATTTCCAGCAATTTTGTTTGATCCTTATGAACAGCTATTTCCAGTTGTGGATAATCTTCTTTAAATGAGATTAAGAGGGTATTTAAATTGTCTTTTAAATCAGCTACTTTGGTTTCGCTTTGTTTTATAATTTGAATGAGTATGGTTCTTTGACCATTGTGAAAAACCTGTCCCCTTTCCAATTGTGGTTGAAGTGATACATTTGCAAGGTCTTGGAGTTCAAAAAGTTTTCCTTCGATGTTTATGGGTATGGTTTTAAGGTCATCTATGGTTCTGAGTGGGTTCAAAAACTTGAGGTTGTATTGATATATACCATTTTGGACAATGAGGTTGCCAAGTTCAAAATTATTTTCTTTGACGGCTTGTTCAAGTGTAGTTGTATTAATTCTTAGACTTTGTAACAATAACATATTAGGCTCAATAACTACTTCAGGTTGTGTAAGCCCAGAAATGTCTGCAAGTGCTATATCTGGCAATTGCTCTATTCGTCGTTTGAGTACTGCTTGCGTAAAATTACTGAGTTCAAGAAAAGAGCTCGCATTGCTTTCTCCTTTTTCTGTGATGGTTAAAGTAACTACAGGTATATCTGTTGTTGCTGCTTTTATGGCTCTGGGACGCTCTAAATCCCTGGGTAGAAAATTGATGGCTGCATCTATTTTTTCATTAGCTTCTATAAATGCAAAATCGGTATTGGTGCCATAGTCAAAATAAAGTTTTAAAAGAGCAAAGCCGTCTCGGGTTTCTGTGTGAATGTCTTTGAGTTTTGAAACTTGTACCAATTGATTTCTAAGTGGGCGCACTACATTGGTTTCTATATCCCGTGCTGTATTGTTTGGATAAGAGACTTGAATGGTAATTTCAGGGATGGCAATATCCGGCATCAAAGCTGTGGGGAGTTTTACAACTGCTGCAATGCCTATGAGTAAAATGGCAAGCGTGGTCATAAAAACAGCAACCGGTCTATTTAATAAGAATTTTACCATAAAAGACTCTTGAAATACCCGTTAGTTATTTTCTGAAGTAGGTTCAATAAATGTTGCGATAACGTCTGCATCATGGGCCAAATTCATATTGTTTGAAATAATGATGGTGTCTCCCGGTTTTACGCCCTCGCTAATTGCATAATGGGTATTGTTTTCCTGAGCTATTGTAACATAGTTCCATTTTGCCAAATTATTTTGAACGGTAAAGACCACTTCTCTGTTGGAGCGCAGGACGAGTGCTTCTTTCGGGATTACGGTTACATTATCTATAGGTTTATTTACAAATACCCTCACATTCATGCCGTCAAAAATTGTAATATCTGGGTTTGTGATTTTTGCTTTAATGCGCACCAACCCTTCCCTGCTTACCAAAGGGTTGATTTCTGTGATAGTGCCTGTATATACTTTTTCTTTGTTGGCAAAGGGTTGCAGGCTTACGTTTTGGTTTTTTTCCATAAATGGCAATTCGCTTTCCAGTACGTTAAATATTACTTCGAGTTTGTCATGAGAGTACAAGGTGCAAAATACTTCAGCACCTGTGATAAAGTTGCCTTCCTTGGCTACCAGATTTGCAACGGTGCCTGAAAAGGGGGCTTTGAGCAGTGTTTGCTCATAGAGAATAATGGCATTGTCCAACCTATTTTTTGCCTCTTGATAGCCGGAGAGTTGAAAGAGTGTTTTTTGAATATTTTCAGGGATGCTGTCTAAGGGTGTTTTGCCATAGTCAAATTTAATTTTTTCTTCCAGCAGTTTTTGGTTTGCATTGTTAAGGGCTATCTGTGCATTTTCCATTTGGTTTTTAAGCAATTGGTTGTCGAGTTTGGCAAGTAAGTTGCCATTATTGACCCGCTGCCCGTTAGTTACAAAAACTCTATCGAGTTGCTCATTGGTTTTAAAGCGTAGCTCACTACGGTTTGTGGCTTCTACAATGCCGTTTGCGGTGATTTGTGTGTTAAATTGCTGAGGGGTAACCAAGGTTGTATTTACGGCTACTCCGACTGACTTTTGTGTAATTAGTGAGAGTGCTTCTTCAGGTTGAGAAGATTTGTTTTGACATGATATAAAAACGGAATGGATAAAAAGAATTATAAAAAAAATATTTGAATGTTTATTAGATTTCATTTAACTATTCGTTTACCAGTTTCATTCTTTTTCACATGCAGTAAATATGCACTTACTCTTGTAAATATAGTAGATTTTTTGTTTAAATCAAGAAT
Source organism: uncultured Flavobacteriaceae bacterium (assembly GCA_963975935.1). Lineage (GTDB taxonomy): Bacteria > Bacteroidota > Bacteroidia > Flavobacteriales > Flavobacteriaceae > Planktosalinus. The sequence goes on along the minus strand of CAXBIQ010000008.1, from coordinate 151,304 downwards.
CATCTCATTAACAATTTTGTAGCGTTTTTGGCAATCCTATCTAAAGATTTGACAGCTATTTACTTTTGGGTCCAGGTATAGTTTTAAATGGAATTTCTAAAGGGTTGATTTTACGGTTTGCGAGAACTTGATTTTAAGTTAATCATCTCTTCTAGAACTAAAAAGTTGCGCGTCGGTAAAAATCTAAAACAGCAAACATTCTAAAGTCCAAATATCTGTTTGTATTATAAAGCCAGCCTCAACTTCAGGTAATAAACACTTTAGTTACTGCTTTTTAAGGGACTTCTGTGAAAAAGGTACTGTATATTGTATAATGTAATTTTAATTGTACCACTGGATTTTGTTTACAAGAATATAAGAAGGTTGTTTGTGATCTTAAGTAACATTAAAAATGAAGAACGAAGTCTATTTTTCATGAGTTACATTAAAATAATATGCAAAGTTTATTACACTAAGATAAGAAAACTTGGATTTTTTTATTAATAAAATAACACTTATTATATCGATTTACAAAATGTTAATTACTTTTAAGGGGGTTGATAAATACTATTTTGTTCAAAAAAACATTCCATTTGGAATTATATTTCTGAAAATCATTTAAATTCTAACCTAAGTTTATAAAAGGTTGTTTTCCCTGTTTTTTCTGATTTAGAATCTGGATATTTTTGAGTAAGGACATTTTCATTGTTCATATATACAGGAATACCATATTTTTTATCAATTAATAAATCGCTAGAATATTTATTCCCATCCTTCATTGTATTTATATAATACTTTGCTTCTGGTCTTTTAAAATATGGAAATCCAACATTTTCTTCTGCAAAATTTCTTATATATTCTCTGTCAAATCCTTGTTTATAAATTGTAAAAATAAAATCCCCATAGAAATAATTGCCAAATATTATGGGCGAACCAAAAGTTTGAAAAATTGATTCATCCATATCAATAATTGAATTGTATTTGTATTTTATTCTTTCATAATATTCTAAATCAAGAGGGACTGTATTATCCAATATAAAGTCTTTCCCTTTTTTTTTATAAAAATAAATAGTATTACCATTTGAATTTAGGTAAGAAATTAAGTCCTTATTTAAAACATTGAAATGATGGTCATATGTATATGGAAAATAACCTTGCTCATCAAATAATTCAGTAATTTCAGTAGGAAAATCAATAAACAATCTATGTTTTAGTGTTTGAGTATTTTCAAAAGCTAAAATCTTTTTTGGGTCTGAATAATAAGCAAACTCGGAAGTATTACCCTCAGGAATTTTTACATAAAAAAAAGTAGTATCATTTAAGAATTTAAAATTAGAGACCGGACTAATAGATATATTATTAACATTTATTTTTTTTTGGTATTCCCCTAAAAAATTATATAACTGGATTGAATGGTTTGAAGAAATTCCAATAATTGAATCATTAATAAAATATAAATTTTTTCCGGTTATATTATCATATTCGTCAGGAGCATTACCGTGTTTGTTAAAATTGATACTCTTGTTGTTTAATTTATCATATACTAAAACCTCAAAGTCATTGGAATTATAAAACAACATTTTGTTTTTTCTGTAGTCAGCAAATTTAGCTCCAGGCAAATCAATTATTATTGAATCTAATATTGTAAGGGAGGGTAATTTATTGTACTTATTATTACTATTAAAATCATTTTCACATCCTAACAAAGAAAACAGAATTAATACTAAAAAAATTGAAATGATAATATTTTTTGAAAACATAGATTTTTCTTATTTAAAAAATTTGTGAAGCAAATATAAATGATACTTATCAATGAAATATAATTCTCGGATTTAAATGTAAATCAAATAAAACATTCATATGACTTTCAATTTAATACAAATAAAAAATGGATTGTATTAATCAAGGGTTATGTAGTTATTCAACTATAATAATATTTAAAAAATATGCTAATAATTAAAAGGCCTTATAGAATAGCATTTTTTGAACTTATGACAAAAACAAACCCTCTTTCAAAAAGCAAAAATTAATAATATTTTTACAATTATATAGAGGGTTAATCAAATATTATAATAAAATTATTGCAAATATTCAGGTTCTAACGTTCTTGAATTGCACATGGAGCTGAACAAGACAAAGTTCCTATTGCACAGCTAAAAACCCCATCTGTTAAGAAATAGCCTGAGTAATCACACATTTTTTGTGCACTTAAGGTACTTGAAGAGATTGAAAATGCAAATATTAAACACAAAATTAAAACTGGTTTTTTATTTTTCATGACTAACTAGATTAAGATTAATATTAATTTTAAATTTATCGATTCTCACTTTCACATCGATAAGTGCAGGTTGTAGCACCACTACCATCACAGACGAATTGTTGTTGGTGTGCATTATAATAACCATAGGTTGTACAAGTATCAGCTAATGCAATGGATGGAACTAATGCCAAACAACCAATAAAGAAGAGAATTTTTTTCATAATAATTAAAGTTTTAAGATTATTAATATAACGCAATTTACCCTCCCCGTTTCAATAAAGCCAAATAAACTATGTTAATATATTGTTAAATATTAACTTTAATTTAAGAAGTCAAATGTTTTCGACTGGTATTTATTAATCTTTTACAAGATAACCGGTAATTTGCAGATTATCTTATTAAAATTTGTAATATTGAAAACTATAATAAACTTCATCAAAAAATCATGAAGGTTTCTGCCTTTAAAATAATCACTTTTACTGTTATTCTTTCTGTTTTTGGTCTATTTTTAGTTCCATTTTTGTCTGTACAACTCAATCCTTCAGACCGGGCTGCTTCTATTCAGGTAAACTACATGTGGCCTAATGCGGCATCTTATCCAGTTGAACAACAAATTACCTCCATTTTAGAATCGGGGTTTAGTACCCTTAGGGGTATTAAAAATATGGAGTCCAGGTCTTCTAAAGGAAGTGGTGTTATCACCTTGACTTTCAATAAACATACCTCGCTGGATATGGCACGATTTGAAGTCGCTACCATCATTCGCCAACTTTATCTCAAACTGCCTGAAGAAGTAAGCTATCCCACAATTCAAGTAAACAAACCAGACGAGCAAGAAGAAGAAAGGGCGTTTATGACCTATAGCGTTAGCGCACCATTGACACCTTATGACATCCAACAGCAAGTAAAAAACACTTTAGAACCCGTCATTGGAGCCATTCAGGGCGTTGATAAAACCCAAGTATTTGGTGCAAATGAATTAGAATGGGTAGTTAATTATCCGGCTGTTTATTTACAACAAATTGGTATCACCAAAAACGAGTTGGTGCAAGCACTGCAAAACCATTTTTCACGTCATAGTTTGGGGGAGGTCAAATACCAAAACAAAATGATTACTTTAAGCATATTGCCTAGTACTAATGAAATAAACTGGGAGATACCTATAAAAAAAATTGACAACCGCATTGTCTATTTATCTGACTTTGCAAGCATTGCCCAAAAAGAACAAGAAACCAGACATTATTTTAGGATAAACGGTGACAATGCCATCACCCTTGCTATTTATGCTCAAAAAGGCACAAACACCCTTGCCTTATCCAATGAAATTAACAAGGAAATCAAAGAAATAAAACAAAATTTACCTCCCACTTATAGTATTATAAATACGCATGACAACACAGGTTTTTTAAAAACAGAATTATCTAAAATTTATCATCGCACCCTTTATACCCTATTAATTCTTTTACTATTTATTTTGATTATTAGTAGAAGTTTAAAATATCTGCTCATTACTATATTAAGTATAGCTGCAACACTTAGTATTGCATTTTTACTGTATTATCTTTTTCAAATAGAAATTCAACTCTACTCCCTTGCCGGTATAACCATTTCTTTTGGTCTCATCATAGACAATACCATTGTGATGATAGACCACATCAAGCATCAAGGAGATAAAAAGGTGTTTTTACCCATACTGGCTTCAACTTTAACCACTATTGGTGCATTGTCTATCATCTATTTTCTTGATGAAGCCTTGAGGTTTAATTTGATTGACTTTGCTTATGTCATTATAATCAATCTGGCTGTTTCTCTCTTTATTGCCTTATTTTTTGTTCCGGCACTCATGGAAAAAATCAAAATGAAGAAGAGAGAAAGAAGAGGGTTTTTCTCACATTGGAATACCTCATTTTATACTCTTTATGAATCCTTTATCCGGTTTTTATTAAAATATAAGAAATGGGCTTTTGTTTTTATCATTCTCATTTTTGGAATTCCCTTTTTTATGTTGCCTCAAAAATTGGATCAAAACAAAACTTGGTATGAAAAAACATACAACAATACCCTGGGCAATGAATGGTATCGGGATAATTTGAAGCCTCATATTGATCGATACTTGGGGGGTACTTTTCGATTATTCTCTTATTATGTTTTTGAAAACGCCTATTATAATCGTAAGGAGGAAACAAAACTTTACATCATTGGCAGTATGGAAAAAGGGGCAACAATCCATCAAATGAATGACGCATTTCTTCAAATTGAAAACTATTTAAGACCTTTTGGCGAAATAAAGCAATTTACCACTAATGTCTATTCCGGTGATTATGCTGCTATAGAAGTGGTTTTTAAAGATCAATTTTCTCAAGGTAGCTTCCCTTATATTTTAAAATCACGCGTAACCAGAAAAGCACTTGACCAAGGAGGAATGTCTTGGAATATTTATGGTGTGGGAAACGCTTTCAGCACTGGGGGAAGTGCAACGCAGTCCATAAATTTCAGGGTGCTGGCAAAGGGGTATAATTATGATGACCTTAACATCTGGGCAGATACCTTAAAAAATCAATTGTTAGTTCATCCACGGGTTCAAGAAGTCATTATTAGAGAAAACAGCATACACCCAAGGCGCAGGTCTTTTGAATACGCTTTAGACATTGACAAAACTTATCTCGCTTTAAACAATGTCTCCTCGACAAGATTATTTCAGGGCTTGTCAGCACTAACCTTATCAAAATTTCAAGACATTGCATTAACCATAGATGGAAAATACATCCCCATTCGGCTTGAAGCTAAGGAGTCCCGTTTTTTTGATTTGTGGGGGTTACAAAATCACGTATTCAAACAAAACGAAAATCAGGTTTACCAGCTTAAAAACTATTCTAGTATTAAAAAAATACCCGAAGATGAAACCATTTACAAAGAAAATCAGGAGTATTTACGACTAGTGGAGTTTCAATATACCGGTGATGCTCGTTTTGGAAATGAATTTTTGGAGGAAACATTGGAAAATTTAAAACCACAATTGCCGCTCGGCTTTAGTTTTGAAAAAAGTGATCCCTACTTTTTTATGTTTCAAAAAAAGGAGAGCAATTATACTGTTTTACTTTTACTCATTATTCTAGTCACATATTTCATTACGGCCGTATTGTTTGAATCATTAAAACAACCCTTTATTATTTTGAGTAGTATTCCCATTTCTTTTATTGGCGTTTTCATCACCTTTTATGCCTTTGATTTTAATTTTGACCAAGGCGGTATGGCAAGTTTTGTATTGCTCAGCGGGCTAACAATAAATGCATCCATTTTTATTGTAAATGAATTTAATAATATAAGAAAAAACAATTCAGAGTCTAATATACTTTCTTTGTATGTGCTGGCTTTTAAACAAAAAATAATTCCCATATTACTCACCATTTTTTCTACAATTTTGGGCTTTGTTCCCTTTGTAATCGGAGGTCAAAACGAAGTTTTTTGGTTTGCTCTTGCTGTAGGGACTATGGGTGGGTTACTTTTTTCCCTAGTAGCTATTTTTGTCTATTTACCTTTGTTAACTTTAAAAACAAACGTTATTTAACCACAAACTGAACCGTCTCCCTGCTCTGTTGTTTTACAAATACTTCATACGGTTTTTCAACTCGATTGACTTCTTTGTTATTGAAGGGCCTAATGGTATAAAGCGTCACATTTTCATTGTACCAAAGCTTGAATTGGGCTTCAATTTTGTCAAAAATTCTTTCCGTTTATTGTACTTGTTATTTTAGGAGCTGTTTCAACTTTTCGATTTAATACCTCAAAAACCTTTTCACCTTAAAAAGCAATCCCAATCAGTAGCAGCAAGTGACTCTAATTATGCCCCGTTTGGATAAAAGCCCCGAGGGACACAATCCAAGAAGAATGATAATCCATCTAAAAAAACCTGACACGACCCAACAAACAGGACTAATACCTGTTACACACTGCTAGCGCCAGTTTTTTCTAATAATTCTTTTATTTCCATTTCAAGTCTTTCATAATTTTTCTGGTTGGCTACTTCTTTAGTAATAGTGACTTCTTCTCCGTTTTGGTCGGTGTATGTAGTTGGAATCATTGCTCCTTGAGAAAAATTAATTATTTGATTATCTCGTGTGATTAAATAGTTTGTCGGAAATCCCATAATATGTCTAAATCCAGAAATATCAATTGTTGTAGGTTCAGATTGCTTTTTTTGAGATGGAATTAAGAAAATATTTTTATGATAATCAGGCGCAATTTTTTCTAATTCCGATTGGGTATCCCAAAACAGAAGTACAAAATCTACTTTATCGTTATACTTTTCAACTATTTTATTTAAAGCAGGAACTTCAAATTTACAAGGGGGACACCAAGAAGCCGTAACTTGCAAAAAAATGGGTTTTTTTCTTTCAGATGTATTGTAAAATGTACTGTCAACAGTTTTAAATTTATAATCCTTGATGTAACTATTTAAAATAAGTATTTTTATTGAATCATTATATTTTAATGCATTCTCACTATCATTATTATCCCAATATTTTTGAGAATCTTCTCGATATTTTTTTATCTGACTTTCAGTATTAGAAAATAATTTTTTCTCAATTTTATTTTCAATTAGGTTCTCAAATGTTTCCTTTTCAGAATTTTTACAAGAATAAAGTGCTGTTATAGTGACTAATAATAAAAATATTTTTTTCATAGTTTACGATTTTGTCTTGCTAAATTGGTGCTGTCAGAGGGATATAGGTAGTCTCGCCGAAGGCAATATTATCCTATATCTGGTGTTATCTGGAGTGTTTTGTATCCCATTTCATTTTCAAATATAATCTTTTGTCTTTGGGATAACAAACACGGAGCCTGAAAAAGGACCCAAAACACTGCGAAGCTTCTTTTGCGATTTGTCGAAACGGGCTATTTTTTTATAGACCTTACGCTATACAAAGGAGCCCGGTGCGAACTAGGGGATTTCCCTTTTTCAAGCATTCCTTCAGCTTTTAAAAACCAGTAACCAGGATTGAAAAAACAACAAACACTTGATTTTTTAAAATTTTATCAACACCTTGACTCAAAGTCTTTTAGAGGTTCTCGGCGTCACCTAATTTAATTTGCACGATTTGCACGATCTTGATCGCTAAGACTTTGAAACGGTAATCTTTCATTGCCTTTGCTGCCTTTTAAAAGCCTCCGCATAATAAAAAAAAGTAAACATCACCCCAATCGGAAAAGAGTATCCAAGTCCTTTTTTAGATTACCGAATAACATAGGTATATAAGTCATGTCTTTGAAATTTATTATTGATCTATTTCGTTAGTACATATTAACATCCACTAATTTTAATCTAAAGTAGCACTTTCTGTTAAAACATCCAGGGGGATGGTGGGGTTTATGAGATTAAATTACAACTCCTTCATATTCAAAATCTTATGTAATTTCGGAGATGTCACGTTATACCTTGGGGAGTAGTTAAGCATATCAAAAATTAGATATCCGAACTGAACACGAAACGTATATCGTTTCGTGAATAGGAAAAGACCTTTAACCCAACGGATTTTGTATGTTCCCGAACGGAATATATAAACTTGTGTACCCGCTTCCCTTTCCGTGAACCATCGTGGGATCCTCTATAATCACCACAGCGGTATTTAACTTTCTTTTACTCCAAATAATAATGTGTCAACATTAAAGCAAATGTATCGAAGACCCCCATCTGGTAATGCTCTGCCATCCAGGGCAATCGTTTATGTGGCACTTTATTTTTAAGCTCTGGATACCAATTTAAAATTACCATAGCAATATCATATTTCGTTTTTGCGTGAAAAGCCAAAAAGGTTTGTTTAATCTGAGAACGTGAATAGGTTATCAAGTTAAGATTCTTGGCATGTGCCAACTGAACGACATCATCAATAATTCGTTTTTGACGTTTGGAAATTTTTCGGGAGGTGTAATCCAAAAGCAATACTATATCTGGTTTACAAAAGTCCAGTAACCACTTCACCTTTTTCATATACTTATGATGAGAAATAGGTCGAACTTTTTTAATACCATAATCTAAAATTTCTTTCGGTCCTTCACAAATAACAAAACCTACTCCAAAGGTATTTGGGTACAATACCAAGGTCACTTTTTGATAATTATTGGTTGTCATGATCTTTTTCATTTACGTCTTGTAAACAGCCAATGTTATTAAGCACTTCATATAAGGCAGCGATGCGCTTACTTAATTTTGGAGTTCTGACTTCATCTTCCAATTGGCTAATGAGCGATGTAGTTTTACTTGAAATTGTGTCTATCATTGCCAGCAAGCTATACTTAAATAATTTCTTCAGTGGTGTTTTGGTAATGATGTGATAAGCTATTATTACGCGATTTGGAGGTAACTTTTTACCATTTTCATACTTGGATAGGTTGGAGAAATCCATATCCAATAGATAGGCCATATCTTGAAGGGTTAAGTTTGCACTCCGTCGCGATTGTTTTAAATAATTGATAATATTCATATTATTGTGAAAGTCATAGGGGTTAATCGCCTATGACTTTTATTATACTAGCTTTGCTTCTCTTTTTCTTGGAGTTGTGCTTTTTGGTACTGGAGTACCAAAAAATTTCGCTTTCGCCTAAAATATGTTTATTAACTTGTGGATAAGACTGTTCGTCTAATATAAATTGGGGTTGTTATTTTGTTTCTTTAAAATATCTTGATGTCGCTCTGAATCAGTTTGTCTTTGAATAGTATTTTTTATTGCTGTTGTGTTTTCTTTTGTAGGTGTTTGTTTTGTATATGGTGGAAAAGTAAATATGTTTGCTAACTTATCTACCAATGTTTGCTTCTTTAAGCTTCGAAAATAGGGTGCATATGCGTAATAAATACGTTTCTTTCCTCGTCTGTCTTTTGGGTGTCGTAATTCCCTCTCGTTAGAATCTAAAGCAACAATCAACTCTTTATATATCAATTCAGAAATCGCCATAGATACAGATTTAGAGGTTAATCGCGTTCTTTTGGAAAAGAACGAAATACTAATCCAATCTTTGCGTTTCCGTTGCTTGGTTTTTGGATCTATCCATCCCAGGGTCTGCCTAATTACCACTAAGAGCACCTTTAATTGTGCTTGATTTACATAAGGTAAGTACTGGTCAAATATTTCATTGGGCACCTGCGTTGAATGATGATAATACATACTTAAGAGTATCTGTGAGATACGGTAAACTGGAAAGTTATGCCTATTGGGTTTTTTTATACCAAATGGCTGAACTACTGGAATTTTAATATTCGCTTATGGTTGTACTATGCTTGAACCCCTCCCAAAACATATTAAATTATCAGATAAAGCCATAGGAAAGCTAAAAGAGGCTTTATATCAAGAAATTGGAATCTCTACAAAAGAGTTTAAATCTGAGGAATTACATCGTTTAGGAAGTTTTGTTTTAAAGGTCGTAACCCTTTCCTCAAAAATTAAACTAAAAAAGCTAAATGATAGAAAAATAACTTCCAAAAGTTAAAATACTGTTATATACTAAATAATGCCAAACACAAAGTATAAAACAGCATTCATAATGCATTATGAGTAGAAAAGGGGCAGTAACAGGCTTTGTGTTTGGCGACCAAGGTTGTTTAAAGTTACTGCTCCTTTTGTAATACGTAATCGAATTAATATCATAAAAAACATGTTGCCAAATGAAACACAAAACTATATATATGGTGCTTATGCAAGAAAATCATCTGAGTCTGAAGACAAACAAATTCAATCCATCGAACGTCAAATTGATGAGCTTTTAGAGGTAAAAGAAAAGGATCTACTAACGCTATACGACAAACCCATTGAAGAGTCTAAATCAGCTTTTTCAATAGGACGAGAAGGGTTTGGTAAACTTATAAAGCTTACAGAGAAAGGAGAAATAAATGCCTGGCTTTGTTGGCATGCTAACCGTTTGTCTAGAAATCCAATTGATGCAGGAATTATCATTCATTTAATGGACTTAGGAAAATTAAATCATATTAGAACACCATCAAGGATTTATTTAAATACCCCTACTGATAAAATGATGCTGCAGATAGAATTTACAATGTCTAAAAAAGATTCTGATGATAAAAGTATCTTTGTCAAAAGCGGTCTTGAAAAGCGGTATAAAAAAGGTTATCCAAACGGTAAAGCTCCAATAGGTTTTTTAAATGACAAGACTAAGGAAAAAGGAAGTAGAGATTGGTATGTTGATCTTGATAGGTTTGAAAAATTACGTTTGTTATTTAAACGTTTTTTAAAAGGCGATGATTCTATTAGCTCTATTACTAACTATGCAAGAAATATACTAACTCTGACAACACCAAAAAATAAACGAATTGGTGGTAAATTAGTTGGTCGTTCACTTGTTGAGCATATATTAAAAAATCCCATTTATGCAGGTTTTTTTTACTCACTAAACAAGGATGGAAAACAAACTACTAAACGGGAATTGCATCAAGATATACCTAGGATAATTACGAAAAATGAACATATAAAAATCCTTTATATCCTGAGAAGTCGTTTACATCCTAAACTACAAAAACACACAACCCTTTATCAAGGATTTATAAAAAGTCCCAAAGGAGAATTCATCGGGGCTGATTTAAAATTTCAACTAATTTGTGACTGTAAACATAAGTTCTCATATCGCAATAAAAACAGATGTCCAAAATGTGATATTTTAATAGATGAAATGAAACATCCAAAATACTTAAATTACACATATTATTACAACATTAAGCGAAGAAAAGACAGAAATACAGAAGCAAAATGTATTGAAGAAAATAAGATAAATGAACATATCCTTAATTATTTTAAAAATGATCTATTTGTACATCCATTTTTATGTAATTGGGCAAAAAAACATCTCAAGGAAATGAATGATGTAATAATTAATCATAAAATTCAAGAAGTTGAGTTATATGAACAAGAGTTAAAAGGACTGAAAGAACAAAAGCAAAGATTACTATCTGTATATTCTAAAGGGCATCTAGAAGAGGATAGTTATGTTACTGAAACTAAAAAAATTGATACTAGGATTAATGATTTACATGTAAACACTGAATCCGCTGATTGGGTTTCTGTTATAGAGCAATATTTAAATTTAGGTAAAGAGTGTGTCTATATTTTTGAAAATGGAAGCTTAGAGGATAAAAGAGACTTATTGAACGAAATGAGTTCGAACCTAATTTGGAACGAAGAAAACCTTAGTATTTCCAACGATAATTGGCTAAATCACTTCATAGAAACGCTAAAACAGTTAAAAATCAAATATCCGCAGTTCGAACCTGAAAAACCTGTTGATTTTAAAGGTTCTAAAGCTCTTTTTAAGACTAGTTGTCCAATTATGCTGGAACTATTGGACAATGTTCGAACACAATTATTATCTCATAAGGGTTTAAGAAGCAATTGGTATTAATGACCAATGTTGTAATCACCAATTAGCATTACTCCCAAATTAAGAACACTAAATTATTATGGTGGATATGACTCGCATATTCCATCCCTATATTTCATATTTTGCTCAAACGGATTATAGAAACCAAAAAGATGTTTTTGGCATTTATCAACACGACCGTTTGGTTGGAATGTATTTATTGGGTAAAACAGGAACTGGAAAAACGAATGTTTTAGAAACCCTTATCCACCAGGACATCATAAACCAACGAGGTGTGTGCCTTTTTGATACTAATGGAGACCTTGTAAAGAAGGTTTTTGATTCATTGCCTGTATTGAGAAAGAAGGATCTTGTCTATCTTGATACTTCAAATATCAATATTGAATGGGGTTACAATCCGCTCCGAAGAGTATCTTATCAGCATCGCCATTTGATTGCATCGCATATTATAGAAACCTTTCAAAAATTATGGGGACAGCAAGCTTGGGGAATTAAATTGGAACATATACTCCGGAATGTGATTTTAACCTTGCTCGACCAACCTAAAGCGACTTTTTCAGATATTAACCGAATACTCATTGACGAACCCTATCGCCAACAATGTCAAAAGAATATTGTTGCCAATGAGGTGAGGCAGTTTTGGACACATCAATTTTCAAAATATTCAAAAGCTGATGTGCTTCCGGTACTAAACAAAATTGGTGGCTTTCTTGCTATTCCAATGATAAAAAAGATTTTAGTAGATAACCCAAAACAATTGTCCATTCAATCAATCATTGATAACGAAAAGATTTTTTTAGTGAATCTTTCAAAAGGAACCCTAGGTACTGATGCATCACACCTCCTGGGTTCCTTGCTATTGAATTCCCTTTCAGCTGCTGGATTTCATCGCTCGACTATTCAAGAAGAAGAGCGAAAACCTTTCTTTATCTATCTTGATGAATTTCACAACTTCACAACCTTATCTCTGGTCAATATGTTTTCTGAACTTAGAAAATTCAAAGTAGGATTTATTGTCGCTCATCAATACCTAAATCAATTGCCGGTAAAAATCAAAGAAGCTGTTTTGGGTAATATTGGAACGATTATTTGTTTCAGGATTTCATATATGGACGCTAAATATATGGCTCAAGAATTCTACCCTATCATAACAGCAAATGATTTTATCCAACTTGAGAACTTTCATATCTATCTCAAACTTTTGATTGATGGAAAACCTTCTAAACCCTTCTCTGCCAAAACCATTACTAAAGATTGGTTAAAATAACCAAAAGGCTAAACTACAGCCTTTTTTGTTTTCGGTAATAATACAGCTAAACCTTACTGATGTATTTCTTAAACATACATCGTAAACAGAACCTTAAACTAAATAGCTATGAAACAGACAAAAGAAAAAAAAGAGGCACTTGCAATAAGCGCCTGCCACGAAGTACAGATCCATTATAAGCGACCACTCTTCGATACCGGGAGGAAGATCGATTCCTCCGAAACTGCCAATACTATCTTGAGGGATTTTATTGACATTAATCGTATCGACCATAAGGAATTCTTCTGGGTTATCCTGCTCACCAATGCAAACCAAGTGATTGGTATCAGTGAGATAGGTGCTGGCTGTACCAAAGGCGTTACCGTAAATACCAAAGAAGTGTGCCAGTTGGCACTCCTGACCAATGCAGCCAGTGTCGTTGTTGCCCATAACCACCCAAGTGGAAAACTAAATCCGTCTGTTTGCGATCATAAAATGACTGCAAAGATCAAAGATATACTCAATATCATCGATGTCATCTTGCTCGACCATTTAATTATTACCTCAGAAGCCTTCACATCCTTTGCGGACAACAAATGGATGTGAGACAAAACCATTATGCTCAAGACCCCCATAAGTTACTACGGAGGAAAGCAAAAAATGCTTAATCATATCCTCCCAAATATTCCTGAACACAAAATCTACACCGAAGCATTTTTTGGTGGTGGTGCTGTCTTCTTTGCCAAAGAAAAATCTGAATCAGAAATCATTAATGACACCAATGCCATGGTGATAAACTTCTATGAAGTTTGTAAAACCGATTTTGAAAATTTGAAGGCAAAAATAGAAGCTACCCTCTTTTCAAGGGCTACCTATTCAGTTGCTTGGAGTATTTATAGAATGCCCCACTTGTTTGATAAACTACAGCGGGCTTGGGCATTTTATGTGGGAACGAATATGGGTTTTGGATGCAGGATTGGTTCTTGGGGTTTTGATAAATATGGTAAACGGGTTAAAGCCTTTGAGAATAAAAAACTACAATTTGATGGTTCAATCATTAAACGATTGGCGAGTGCCCAAATTGAGCATTCAGATGCCTGTAGGATTCTTGAACTATACAACACTGGTGATGCTTTTCATTATGTTGATCCACCGTATATCAATACAAATCAGGGACATTATGATGGTTATTCGAGAGATGAATTTATTGAACTCTTAAAAACCTTAACTCAAATTAAAGGCAAATTTTTATTGAGTTCTTATCCGTCCGAGCTTCTCGAACTCTACACCAAAGAATTTGGATGGTACACCAAAGAATTCTCAAAACCACTGACCGCAAGAAAAGGAGTAGCAGGTAAATCAAGAGGAAGTAAGAAAGTAGAAGTGCTTACTGCAAATTTCCCATTAGTATAAAACTGAATTATTAATCTTCACCACTATGGTGCCTAAAACAAAGAAAAATGAAACGAGTAATTGAAAAAACCGTTAACCTCGATTTGGTTGGCGTAAATGGAAATGCCTTTATGATTATGGGTGTTTTTGGAAGACAAGCTAGAAAAGAAGGCTGGTCTCAGGATGAAATTGATTCAGTACTAAAAGAAGCAAAGAGTGGTGATTATAACCACCTTTTGGCTACGATCAAAAATCATTGCGAACCTAAAGATGAAGACCATGACCATTAAAGAACGGAAACGAATCCTCTACTTTTTGGAAGCCTGTATGGCTAATTTGGAAAGTCATGATGAGAATCAAATCAACCCTGAATTTTTGAATTTCTTCTCAAGAACAGAACTTATGGACATGGTACTGTGGCTCTATAGTAATTACGATAAAAACATGCTTACTGAAAAGACCGATGCCGAGTTATTGGAACTGGTAAATGATGACGCTAATATACTGGTCTATGTCATTGAACAATGGAAAAATAATATTAGTGCAGTACCAAAATTGACCCAAGACGAAGTCATTGAGTTATTTGAAAAGATGCCAATTAGTATTCACTATCTGAGGGATAAACCTGTTGAACAGTGGGATGATTACGATGTCAGCAACTACTATTCCCTCCTGTTTAAACATGGAAAGACCAAGCGTGTATTTGCCATTTTTACTTCTGATGTAAAAGATGAAGATAAATATGCGGTCACCACCAAACCCTCTTACTTTTTTGACACTAACGAAGAGGCAGAAGCGGAAATCAACAACATTCTAGCTGAAGGAAAATTTACCCGAGGGGATCTTGTGGTACATAGCCTTTGGTCAATAACTTAAAACTAAATATTAATTTTAAAACTAAATATTATGAATGCAACTATTGTAGATGTTTTAATAGAAAACATCAAAACAGACCAAAGCCTTCTGGAAGAAACAGAAGCACAGATTGAAACTGCTAAAGAAAACAAGCGAAGTGTAATGGATCGTCTTAAAGATTATAGACGTGATATTACTGTATTGTTGAAGTATGCAGATGATGAACAGCGCAAACGAATTGAAGAACTTGGTTTTGATTTTTCGGAATCAGATAAAGGCCTCAATCCTGTAGCTACTTTGGTAATGGATATTATTATGAAAGCCAAAGACAAGCAGTTGACGAATGAGGAACTGTATAATGCGTATGTAAAGACCTTCAAGAAAAAGGAGGATGCGTTTAATTATACGGAGTTCAACATAAAATGTCGTTCGCTGTTCAATACGCAACGTTTACTTCGTAAAAAAGGCAAAGACCCAAAGTCCTCAAGGGATGATATTATCTCTCTGAACGGTCGGGTTGTGGAAACCAAAAAGGATACACCCAAATCCAAATGATATGAAGAATAGTTATTTGGACTTGTTTGACAGTCAGCAAAAGGCAATCGACCATGCGATGTGGCTCAATTTTAAATACCGCATCGCAAGGATTGTCTTTGGGGTCATCCATGGCCCTGAGAATAATTGGGCTGTGTGCGAGGAAGCAACTGCACAGGAAATGGAAACATCGTTTTTGGATAGTGTGCCAAACAACCATTCGGATATGTCGTATACCACCATACGGCATATATGGATGGACAATGAAGCACTTCCTCATTGGGAGTCCATCATCGGGATATTTTCCACCACAGACGGGGAAATCCTCCGCTACCTGCTTCACGCGAAAATCCCTCTTGAAAAGTTCATCCGTTTTGAACTGGCCTCAAGGGGATATGACGAAAACCACCGTTGGTGTGGGTTTGAAAAAGCCGGAGAGATCTGGTTGAAATAATTGAATATGTTGAAAACGCTTGTCTGTCGATGGGCGTTTTTTGTTTTAAATCGTCTTGATTTTATTTATATAAGGCTCTGTAAATAATAAAGTTGTGTATATTTGGTGTTGGTAGCTGAAAAAACAAAATTGTAGCCTTCCCATTTTTAAAAAACTCTAAGAGAATAAATTGAAAAATTCTTTTTTAGACTCACGATTATTTTTTTTCAATAATCAATTGCTTAATGGTTATTGGATAGTCCAAAAAGGATGATGATGAATATTATTTTCATATAGATGAATTTGCCTGTATCACTTATCACTTGAATTGAATTATTAAGATGTGATTATAAGTTACCTGTCAATTTGATTTTTAGTAAAGATAACTAGGATGGCGATGATATTCGTTCCTAAATTGAAATAGGGTCGGTGATGGCTTTAATAACTCGCAAGTCTTATTCATATCAATGCTCATTGTTTTTTTTCGGTATTCTTCCTTAAATTTATATAGATAAAAATATCCTACTGCCACATATAAACCTCCCATTGCCTTAATGGCATTTTCAAGAGTAGCTTCTTGAAAAAACTCGTGACGATGATGTTTTACTTGGTTATGGCTCTTCCACCACGTAGGGTTTTCACCTTCATTCCAAGCTTTCCAAGGTACAAAATCAAAGCCATAACGATGGATAAATACTGATTCATTGCTAAAATCTGAAATATATTCTCCGATTATCTTTTGATAATGATTAATATTACTAGCTTTTGTTCTCTTTTCTATAAAAAAGCAAAGTTGCTTGAGTAATACATCAACTTCTGATGACGCTGATAGCAATATCCGAGCCAATTCAATAGAATAAGTAGGAAGATTATGTTCTGTAAATTCAATGTATCTAGCCACTTTAGCTAAATCATCTTCGAGAGAAAGAAAATAATTCCAATGGTGTTTTGAGTCAGTCGCAATTATCATCTATGTATTAAGATTTTTAAAATTTAAATATGTAAAACTCTTTGAAGTGACCGGGTAAATATGCAACTTTATTCATCTGATAATAGTTTAATAATTGCTAATGCTGCTATTCCACCTAAAATCCACCCCAAAGCACTATTGTTTTCAGAGTTGCTTTTATAGTTTTTGATATTTGCTTTAATCTGTTCAATTTGTTGATTTGGGTAATGGCGATTAAATCTAATTACATTTGGATGATGTAATAACTCACTTTTAACTTTTACAGAATCCTCTACAAGTAAAAGGCTTGGAATATTATTATCCAATGCAATTCTCCATTCGTTAAAGACATTTTGATTTCTATTGCCATATTGGGTTATCAATCCTATAAAAAGAGATGCTTTTAGAATACTATTGTATGTAGACCTATGAACTAAATAATTGTAATCAGCATAACTCGAATCGATAGAGAAACCTTCTTCTCTCAATAAATTTGAAAGTAGAGTAAGAACAAACTGCTCGCTATCCCTAAGAGCATATGATATGAAAGCAATTTTATTCATAATTCAAGTTTAATTTTCTCAAGCCGTAAATCTCTTTCTCTGGAATATTCATAATATTTTGGAAAATATTGGTTATGTAACGTGCCTACAAAACCAAGTATTTGTCTAAAATGATTTCCATTCCATATTTCGTAAGAAATACCGCTTTTATTATTTCTTAGCTTTTCAAAGGATTCTGTTACTCCAACGTGCACAGAACCCTTTACGACAAGTAGATATCCACAAGCACCATATTCACTTATTAGTGTAGGAATATTAATCTTGTCCATATGTTTCTTTAGTAAACTATTATAAAATTTGCATTGAACAACCCATTTCCTTTCGTAAGTAACAATAGTATCATCAATCATAAGAGTAACTAATATATCTCTTCCACCATCTGGACCTCTACCTGAAGGTTCAACTCTGACATTAGTTATCTGATTTGTATCAAGCTTTTTGATTTCTCTAAAATAATCAGCTACGAGGTCTTCAAACTCCTCCCAATCCTTTATTTCGTTAAAATCAATTTTCATTTAAATTATTTTTGAGTATTACTGGCAACTGTTTCTTGTAGCAATCGTAGTTTAGTTTTTAGCAGTAGTTATCTAGCTCTCTTCATATTCTTCTAACCAATTGTCTACGTCATATTTTAATTCAGACTCTAAATATTCCCGAAATTTATGTAATGCATATTCAATTACCTTTGCCGGTTTTAGGGTTCCATCTTTGTTACGCCCATGTCCTTTTTCTTCAACTCGCTTGAATTCATTTGAAAATGAAATATAGTTACTTGAATTATATTCTAGTCTCACCTTAGTATCATTCTTCTCAACAACATAATTGAAGATTAAATTATCCTCTAAGTTGTTCTCAATAATTTTTTCAATTTCGGGTAATAGTTCATTGATCGATTTTGCTAACTCTTTCGCCCAATCTAATTTGCCCTGCTTTTTTAAAAATGCTTTAAATATTTTAAGTTCCTGAAGTCCTTCTTCCAAATACATTATATTGTCCATAAATTTAGAAGCATTACCATAAGGTCTGTAAAAAGGATAATCTCCTGCTAGATTCGATTGGGATTCAACTACAAATTCCCAAGGGTTTGTCATTTTAGAAATAATATTTGCGTGATCAATTATTTCTTCAATTTCATAAAAACTATACGATAAATGTTTTTTAGTTTCTTTAAAAATCTCACTTGTTACTCCATATGTATTGGATACAATATAATCGTCGAATTCTGAATCAATTTTGGAAAGTTCTATCGAATAAGGAGATACATGTGAAATATGAAGTCCATCTATATTTTTAGAAACTCTGGGGTCAAAATCAGAATAAAGAATCGAAGACTTTATTGCTTCAATCGTAGCTTTATCAATATTATTTGCCAATAATAAATTTTCAATAAAGGAAATAAGACGATCACGCTGGATAATAACACTTTCTTTAGTTTCAGAACTTGAATTCCAGTATGTACTATAATGTTTGTCAATTAGTTGAATTAATCTATCATCTCCGATAAACCTAATCTGTTTATCAAGATTATTTTTTCTTAGGGTATTTATGACAGATTCTTGTGCACCACTAACAATTCTTCCACTAGTCATTACCCATACTTCATTAATAAAGACTTGTCGCATATTAAACAAATCTTCATAAGGACTATCGAAAGCCTGTTGAACTTGATTAACCACAGTCATTAGTCCCGAATTCGTAGATGCGTTTCCAGTCAAATTATCCGATTTTGCTACAACAGCTAGAAACCTTTGTTCATTTAACCTGTCATACTCAAAACAGATAATATCTTTACCTTTTTCCTTTGATCCATGATACTCGATAGGAGCTATGTAGCCCATTTTACTGAGGAGAGGTATAATTAAATCCTGTCTTAACTCTTTCTCATTTAGGTTTTTTAGGATCTCTTTTTTCTCATTTGGATTCATTAGGATTGATTGAAGTAATTATATAGCCTGATTTAGTAAGATATTTGTCTTAAATATCTGATTACTTAAACTTTAAATTATACTTTTTCTCTTCAGTGAGTCTAAATATGAAATTTGATGAAAAGTTAAGGAAATTTTACACGTTCACAAGAGCGAAAGAATATTTTATAAGCGTTAATTATTATGCTACTAGCAGTTGTGAAGCAAAATTGTTTGAGATATCCAACTTGCAGTAACTTTTAAATCAACTCTTGTATTAAAGTTATTTATTCAATATCAATAATTCTTTTACTAGGATTTCGGTGGTATAGTTCTTTTTTCCATCTTTATCCTCCCAAGAACGATTGGTGAGTTTGCCTTCTATTGCAATTTCTTGACCTTTATTGATATAGTTTTCAACAATGCTGACCAAGCCACCCCTTACAATTATATTATGCCAATAAGCACGCTCAACCTTGTTTCCGGTTTTATCTTTATAACTATCGTCGGTCGCCATTGAGAATTTAGCCATTTTGTTACCATCTTTGAAAGTTACTATTTCAGGATTTTGTCCTAATCTTCCAATTAACTGTACTTTGTTACGTAATGCATTCATAATTTTCAATATTTAAAGGATTATATATTCTAGGGTCATAGCCCATAAATTCTATTATTTTTTTGATATTCTTTTTTTGTGGTTTGCTTTCGCTGTATTCCCATTTGTGTATGGTGGATTCATAAACATCAAGCTCTAACGCCATTTCATGCGCTGTGTAGCCGTGGGAAAGACGGTACTGGCGTACAAAGTCACCCATCGACTCTGCGTGACCTGGGTAGCCTTTAGGAAGCCAAACAGCCTCTAGTTCGATTTCGCAAATGGTCAACGACGTTGTGCCAATCTGTGCGTTCTACTTTTTTGCCGTCTTTGTCTTTGTAGCTGTCATCTGTAGCCAAAGAGAATTTGGCCATTTTGTTGCCGTCGGCGAAGTTAATGATTTCAGGTTCCTGCCCTAATCTTCCAATCAACTGTACTTTGTTTCTAAGTGCGTTCATAATACTAAAATTTAATGGTTAAACAATTGATACTATCGAGTTCTGATGTTTCGACGATGCAAAGATTATACAGCCTGTAAATTTTATTCGGTTATTACACATTTACTTTCGTTTATTATCGTTTACAAGCGGTTGTAATCGTTTGTACTTGTTTTTATACTTGATATACAGAAGTTTATAAATCAAATTTTGGTTTAGAGAAATGTTGTATTTTTAGATGGAGCAAATAAAATTTGAGTAGTTGTATGTTGGCTATTTATCCGCAACATCATGAATCTAATGCAGTTTTTAAATCAAAAAATGAAACGAATATTAAAACGCACATTATTAACGATAATCATTTTAGGTGGCCTCATTTTTCTAGCTTTCAAGTTGTCCCCTTATCCATCTGTTTGGATTATTAGATATGCTTTTAACAAAGAGGCTATACGAGTCAATAAAGAACTTGAAAAGTATGTTCCTGCTAACATAGAAACAATCAGTAATGTGCATTACGACAAAGATGACCAAAATGCCTATTTGGACACCTATTTTGATAAATATGCTGTAAAATCAAAAAACAGATTACCTATTATCGTCTGGACACATGGTGGAGGTTTGATTTCCGGTGATAAAAATCAATTGAGCAATTACTGCAAAATTCTTGCTTCTAAAGGTTATGTGGTTTTTTCAATCGGCTATACTATTGCTCCTGAAGCTAAATATCCCACTCCCATTCAACAACTCAATAAGGCATTGGCCTTTATTTCATCAAATTCAGATCAATTTAATGCAGACAATTCATTTTTTATTTTAGCAGGAGACTCAGCAGGTTCAATGATTTCAGCTACTACAGCAAATATTATTACCAGTCCTAAATATGCTCAACTCACCGAGGTAGAACCAGGACTAAACTCCACCCAATTGAAAGGCTTACTCTTGTATTGTGGGATTTATGAAATTGACAATTTAAAAGTCGAAGGAGCATTTGGATCTTTTTTACGGACTGTAGCTTGGGCATATTTTGATAAAAAAGATATCTCAAATGACGAATATGCAAAAAGTGCTTCTGTTACAAATTTCCTTACCAACTCTTTTCCCCCGACCTTTATTTCGGCTGGAAATAAGGATCCTTTATTACCTCAATCCAGACTTTTAGCTGAAAAACTTTCCGCATTAGAGGTGCCAATAGATACCTTGTTTTTTTCTGATAATTATGAACCCGCATTAGAGCATGAATACCAGTTTACCCTCAATGAAGAAGGTAAACTCGCATTGGAAAGGTCAATAAAATTTATAAAATCTTTATCTGCAACATCGGCTCCAAACTATGACTTCAACTAATTGGCTTAGAAAATTCAAGAGGATTTTCTTTAGGTCTAAATTTTATTTATTAAATTGATTGCTCAATCCACGTCATACCCCTTGCCCAGAAACGTTACAATAAATATACCTCACCATGACCGCCGATGAAAAACTAAAACTTATTAAAATAGCCCACACCGCAATCTGGGTGTTTTTCAACGTAGTTATTTTTTATATGCTTTATGCGGTACTTGTGAATAAAATTGATATTTGGCTTTGGGTAGGGTATGGCATTATTGTACTCGAAGGGATTGTATTGGTCATTTTCAACATGTTTTGTCCGCTGACGGTCTGGGCGCGCAAATATTCAGATTCTACAAAAGACAATTTTGATATTTATTTGCCCAACTGGCTTGCCAGACATAATAAATTGATTTATACGTGCATTATGGTTGTCATCCTTATTCTTACGATTATCCGGCTTACGACCTGATGCCCTGTAATATTTAAAAATAATTTACCTTTTGGCATTGCTCAATCCTTACCCAATACGTACTTTTGTATATTATATTATAGCATACCTTATGAAACCAGATCTTTTTGAAGCACCCGATTATTACAATCTTGACGAACTTTTAAGTGATGAGCACAAATTGGTGCGTGATGCCGCACGTGAGTGGGTAAAACGCGATGTTTCCCCTATCATTGAAGAATATGCTCAAAAAGCAGAATTCCCTACACAAATTATCAAAGGCCTGGCAGAAATTGGTGCTTTTGGTCCCTACATCCCCGAAGAATATGGCGGTGCAGGTCTGGATCAGATTTCTTACGGTTTGATTATGCAGGAAATCGAAAGAGGGGACAGTGGTGTGCGGTCAACCGCATCTGTACAATCTTCATTGGTAATGTATCCCATCTGGAAATATGGCACAGAGGAACAACGTCAAAAATTCCTTCCCAAACTGGCAAGCGGGGAGTGGATGGGTTGTTTTGGATTAACAGAACCTGATCATGGGAGCAATCCGGCCGGCATGGTGACTAACTTTAAAGATAAAGGAGACCATTATCTTTTGAACGGTGCCAAGATGTGGATTTCAAATGCGCCTTTTGCACAGGTTGCGGTAGTATGGGCGAAAGATGAAAGCGGAAGAATTCACGGCCTCATTGTAGAACGTGGTATGGAAGGGTTCTCAACACCTGAAACCCACAACAAATGGTCGCTGCGTGCATCGGCAACAGGCGAACTGATTTTTGACAATGTAAAAGTTCCCAAAGAAAATTTACTTCCTAACAAATCCGGACTTGGAGCGCCGCTGGGTTGTCTGGATTCTGCTCGTTATGGGATTGCCTGGGGCGCTATTGGAGCTGCGATGGATTGTTATGATACGGCACTTAGATATTCCAAAGAGCGTATGCAGTTTGGAAAACCCATTGGACAATTTCAATTACAGCAGAAAAAATTGGCCGAAATGATCACTGAAATCACCAAAGCCCAATTGTTAACCTGGCGTTTGGGTGTTTTAAGAAATGAAGACAAAGCCACTTCAGCACAAATTTCCATGGCAAAACGCAACAATGTAGATATGGCCATCAATATTGCACGTGAAGCACGTCAAATTCTTGGCGGCATGGGAATCACGGGTGAGTACAGCATTATGCGCCACTCGATGAATCTTGAGAGTGTGATTACCTATGAAGGCACACACGACATCCATTTATTGATTACAGGGCTTGACATTACGGGGTTAAATGCTTTTAAATAGAAAAAAATGAAAAAAAAATTATTGATTCTTTTTTGTAGTCTTTTTATTTATAATATGGTTTTTTCACAGGCCAAACCCATAGAGAAAGTAAGCTTTGACCATTTTAATACTGAAACGCAATTCAGTAGTGATGATTTGGATTATATGGAAATGATCTGGTGGTTACCTACTGAATTTTGGAAGATAATATATGCAAATGACCCCACTATAAGTCAGGAAGAAATTGATGAAGTAGTGAGCGTAGTAGACAATTATTTAATTGCCATTGTGATAAAAGGTAAAATCGGAGCGTTTGGTGGAGTTAAATATGAATCCTTTGAGGATTTAAAATCTCATATCCAGGTAAGATACAGAAGTGAGTTACTTTCTATTGTTGAAAAAAGCACAATGGATTCAGACTTACAAAACCTGCTGTCAATTATGAAGCCCATTATGGCCAATATGCTTGGTAATATGGGTCAAAACCTGCATTTCTTTGTTTTTGATAATCCTAAAGGGAAAAATTTATTACCGGTGAATGCGCTTTCTAATGATGCATTAAATTTTAGTATGGACGGGTATACTGTAGATGTCGATTTGCCTCTCTCAAGCCTGCTGCTTGAAAAAGTTTGTCCTCAAGACCTGGCTGAACTCAATGGAAAATGGAACTATTGCCCTATACATGGAAAAAAACTGACAAACCAATAAGTTTCAAAAGCAAGAGTATACCTCTCATTTTTTGTTGGTTTAGTTTAAACTTACTTCTATACAGCTATGGTGAAAAGCAAATGTTTTTCACCTCTTTTATTTTTTAATAATAAATAAATCCCAAAAAAAATATATCAGGAAATTATTTTGCTTACCTTTTCTTGGTAATTAATACAGAAGAAACATGTCTCAAGGGAAAAAATTACTTTATACTTCTGCGGCCGTAGTTGTCGGCCTTTATTTTCTTTTTTTAGGATTGATAGAGTCCCGGGTTTTTTTAGCCCCTTTAGTTATTGCAATAATTTTAGCTTTATTAATGATGCCGGTTGCACGAAAGATGGAAAGCTGGAATATCAACAGGCCCATAGCAGCTTTACTTAGTACTACTGCTTTGATGTTGCTTTCCTTTGGTTTTTTTATTGTAGTATCCTTACAGGTAAACAGTTTTGTAAATGACTGGGATACGATTGTAGAGAATATGAAACCCAAGCTGGAACAACTGGAAAATCTGGTCTATGAAAATACACCTGTAGATGAAGAAGCCATCAAAGAATACAGGGAAGAAAACAGCCTCACCAGCATGGCAAGCGGTGGCGGAGAAAAAGCTTTAGGCTTTGTAGGCTCAATCTTTGGATTTATAACAGATTATCTGCTCGTTTTTATTTATATATTCTTTCTTATAAACTACCGGGGTAAATTCCGCATCTTTATATTAAAATTATTTTCTGAGGAAAACCAACAGGAAGTTAAGGATGTAATCAGACAAACCACAAAAGTGGGGCAACAATATTTGCTTGGAAAACTAATTTTGATTCTTTGTTTAAGTGTTCTATACAGTATAGGCCTGGGGATATCGGGAGTGAATAATTTTATCCTGGTAAGTATTATTGCTGCATTTTTAACGCTGATTCCTTTTCTGGGGAATTTAATCGGGATGTTTCTGGCTGTAGCATTTGGATTTATCATAAGTGGTGATATTAGTGTTCTCATCGGAATCCTAATTACATTTACCGTAGTTCAGTTTCTGGAAAGCTACATTTTTGAACCCTATATTGTGGGTGACAAAGTAGATGTGCAACCATTTTTTGTTATTCTTGCCATTATTTTGGGTAACATGCTTTGGGGAGTGGTTGGTATGGTGATAGCAGTTCCTACCTTGGGGATCTTGAATATATTATTCAACCACGTGGAGCCTTTAAAACCGCTTGGGTATTTGTTCAGTAATGAAAAAAAGAAATCCAAAAAAACAAAATCCTAATCTTGGATTTATATCCTAAATAAATCCTAAAATGTTAATTTTTAGGATTTTATTACTATTTTTAATATTTTTTAAACGTGTATATTCAAGCTCAAAATCAACCATGATATGAGCTTTACAAGAAAATTACTCTATACCGGTGCCGCTTTAACTACCGGGCTTTATTTTTTATTTTTAGGATTAATTGAAGCCAAAGCTTTTTTGGCACCCCTGGTAACCGCAATTATTCTGGCATTGCTTATGATTCCGGTTTCCAATAAAATAGAATCCTGGGGGATGAACAGGGGAATATCTTCCCTTATTAGTACTATTATCATCCTGATAGTTTCACTTGCAATAGCCTCACTGGTTTTCTTTCAAATTAAAAATTTTGTAAATGACTGGGAAAAAATCGAAGAGACTATGGGGCCGAAGATTGAACAAATTGAAAACTACTTTTTGGAAGAGACAGACATAGTACAGAAAGATATAGATGGTTATAAGGAAAAGGGTAATATATACAACATGCTTTCCGCGCCAAATTCAGGCAAAACAGTTTTTGGAGCTTTAGGCACTGCTGTTGGCTTTATGACTTCAATGATATTAATGCTTGTCTATATTTTCTTTTTGCTCTTTTATAGAAAAATGTTTAAAAAATTTATCCTTAAATTATTTTCTAATGAAAAGGAGCATGAGGTTAAATGTGTAATAGATCAGACTGCAAAAATTTCCCAACACTATCTAGCCGGAAGGTTGGTGCTAATGGTAATTCTTGCAATTTTGTATAGTGTGGGTCTTGGCATATCCGGTTTAAGCAATTTTATATTAATAGGTATAATTGCAGCAGTTCTTAGTTTAATTCCCTTTTTAGGCAATATTATTGGTCTTGCACTGGCCATGGCGTTTGGATATTTAACCACCGGTGAAACAGGCGTTTTAATCGGAGTAATATTAACATTTGCCGTAGCGCAATTTATAGATAGTCTTATACTACAACCTTATATTTTAGGAGGAAAAGTGAACATACACCCGTTATTTATCATACTTGTTTTAATTCTTGGGAATATGGTCTGGGGTATAGTTGGGATGGCATTGGCAATTCCAATACTGGGTATCATCAATATTGCCTTTGGATATATAAAACCTTTACAGCCGCTTTCTTATTTATTAAGCAACCCAAAAGAGGATCGCAAAAAATAAATTATTCTTCAGGAGCTAACGTAACTTTAAGGCCTTCGAGTTGCGGTGTGATATGAATTTGACATCCAAGCCGGCTGTTATCTTTTACGAAAAAGGCTTCAGAGAGCATGGCTTCTTCTTCGTCACCTTTTTCAGGGAGTAAATGATTACTTTCAATATAGCATTGACAAGAAGCACACATCGCCATACCACCACAAATGCCGATAGTTCCTTCTGGAGCGAGTTCATAAGAACGCACAATTTCCATCAGGTTCATGTTCATATCTGTGGGAGCCTCTATTGTATGAGTTGTTCCTTCTCTGTCTGTTATTGAAATCGTTATGTCTGCCATTGCATATTAAAGAATTTAATCAATTGACTTGACCACTGCTTTAGGGGCTTCTTTCTTGCTCCCGTCAAAACCGTGAACGCCTCCTACAGTGGTGTATTTCATGACATAACGTTTGTTTGGGAAAATGCGCTGGTATGCACTTTGACACATCAGTGTAGCTTCATGAAATCCACAAAGGATAAGTTTTAGTTTTCCGGGATACGTGTTTACATCACCAATGGCATAAATTCCGGGAATATTGGTTTGATAATCAAGCGTATTGTCAACTTTAATAGCATTTTTCTCGATTTCAAGACCCCAGTCTGCAATGGGGCCAAGTTTGGGTGAAAGGCCAAAGAGAGGGATGAAGGCATCTGTCTCAATGATTTCTTCAGTTGCATCTCCTTTTTGAATGACAACGGCATCAAGTTCTTTAGCTCCTCTCAAACCGACAACTTCGGCAGGGGTAATGAGGTTGATTTTGCCTAATTTTTTTAATTCCTGTACTTTTTCCACAGAGTCCAAAGCACCGCGAAATTCATTTCTTCTGTGAATAAGCGTTACATCTGAAGCTATATTTGCAAGAAAAATACTCCAGTCTAAAGCAGAGTCACCACCACCGGCAATGACAACTTTCTTATTTCTGTAAACTTCAGGATTTCTTATAAAGTAAGCCACACCTTTATCTTCAAACTGATGGATATTGGGAATCAAAGGTTTTCTGGGTTCAAAACTTCCCAATCCGCCTGCAATGGCAATGATGGGAGCGTGGTGTTGCGTACCCTTACTTGTTGTGACAATAAAAGAACCGTCTTCAAGTTTTTCAATGGTTTCAGCACGTTCTCCCAGTGTGAATCCCGGTTGAAAGGGTTTGATTTGCTCCATCAGGTTATTGACCAGGTCACCTGCAAGGACTTCGGGGAAACCGGGGATATCATAGATTGGTTTTTTTGGGTAAATCTCAGCAAGTTGACCACCGGGTTGTGGCAATGCGTCAATGATATGACATTTCAATTGTAAAAGTCCGGCTTCAAAAACAGCAAAAAGCCCCGTGGGACCTGCTCCTATAATAAGTATATCGGTTTTAATCATTGATTTGTTCTATGGTATTATGCAAAAATAGGTTTTAAGAAAGCTTTGGAAATGATTTTTATCACGGTTTAGGCTTCCAGGTTAACTACGCGTTCAATTTGAGGGGCATATTTTTTTATGGTCATTTCTACCCCACTTTTGAGGGTCATTTGATTTACGGAACATCCCACGCAGGCACCTTGCAATTGCACAGTAACATTTTTACCATCTTCTATGGAGATGAGTGAAATGTCCCCGCCATCACTTTTTAAGAAGGGGCGTATTTCTTCCAATGCTTTTTCTACATTCACTTTTAATTCCTGATCAGTCATAATTTATTTTTTTACGGCGCTACAGCCGGCCATTGTTGTTATTTGAATGGCTTGTGTGGGCGGAAGGTTTTCATTTCTGTTTACAGTTTCCTGTACTATATTTCGGGTAAGCGTTTCAAAAGCCTCTTCAAGCGGTGTTCCGGTTTGCATCGCTGCGGGCCTTCCAACATCTCCGGCTTCCCTTATGCTTTGAACCAATGGTATTTCTCCCAAAAAGGGAACCTCCAAATCTTCTGCCAGATTTCTTGCGCCTTGTTTTCCAAAGATATAGTATTTGTTTTCCGGTAATTCTTCCGGGGTAAAATAGGCCATGTTTTCAACGATTCCCAAAACGGGCACGTTGATACTTTCCTGTTGGAACATAGCGACACCTTTTCGCGCATCGGCTAGGGCAACGGTTTGAGGAGTGCTCACAACGACTGCACCGGTAATGGGCAAGGATTGCATGATGGATAAATGAATATCTCCGGTACCCGGTGGAAGGTCAACCAACATAAAATCCAGTTCGTTCCAGGCAGCATCAAAAATCAATTGGTTGAGTGCTTTGGCAGCCATAGGTCCACGCCAGATAACAGCCTGATTGGGTTGGGTAAAAAAGCCAATAGACAGCACTTTCACACCATAGCTTTCAACAGGTTTCATTTTTGATTTTCCGCCAACATTTACTGAAAGGGGTCTTTCATGAGCAACATCAAACATAATGGGAATGGACGGGCCATAGATGTCAGCGTCGAGGACACCCACTTTAAAGCCCATTTTTGCTAAAGTAACAGCGATATTGGCAGTTACGGTAGATTTACCCACACCACCTTTTCCGGAGGCTATTGCAACAATGTTATGAATACCCGGGATTGATTTACCTTTTATCTGTGGTTTATCAGGTGCGTTTACTTTGATATTGACTTTGACTTTGGCATCGGGATGAACTTTTTCCCGGATGGTTTTGATAACGTCACTTTCAGCACGTTTTTTTATGTGCATAGCAGGGGTTGTGAGTACTACATCCACAATCACCTCATCAGCAAAAGTAATGACGTTTTGAACGGCACCGCTCTCCACCATATTTTTTCCTTCTCCGGAAACCGTTATGGTTTCCAAAGCATTCATAATCTCCTTTTTATCTAACTTCATACTTCTTTTTCAATAGCTTATATAGAATAATTCTAAAGTGCAAATATACAAGGAAAACTTAATATTATAAAGGACTTCTATGGAAATGATTGATGGAAGTATGTTGCCGGATTATAGTTTATTGCAATTCTTTTCCCGGATCCCAGAAATGCTTTTCAAACTCCTGAATTTTATTGTCAATAATGGTGAACCCTTCATTTTCCAATAACTGTTGCATCAGGTTTGTGCCGTCAAAATGATGTTTTCCGGTAAGCAAGCCTTTCCTGTTTACCACCCGGTGTGCCGGAACGTCTGGGTGTTTATTGGATGCATTCATGGCCCAGCCCACCATTTTTGCACTGTTTGGCGCTCCAATGTGTTTTGCGATGGCGCCATAAGAAGTCACTTTCCCGTAAGGGATTTGTTTTGCAACTTCATAGACGCGTTCAAAAAAATTTTGATCCTTGTGTTCCACTAAAAATCATTCAGGATTTTTAAAAGTGTGATTACAGCTATAAAGGCTGTAATACCCCCTATGATATAATTTATGTTCAGGTTGAACTCTTTTTGTTTTTTCTTAGCATAATCAAAATAGTGGGCATAAACAGCCAACATTGTCAACGTGCCCAAAGCAGACCCCAGGACGCAAATGCCAATAAAGGTTTTCGTAAAATCAAACCACCCAAAAGATGAAAATGTGATGCTTAAATATACCCAGTATGGGAGGGGAAACAAATTGAGGCCTGCTAACAGCAAGCCTTGAAAATAGCGATGCCTTTTTGATTTAAAATGATCCTCCTGAGGGGATATGGCTTTATTTTTTGCTATAAAAAGAAAGTAAACAGATATGCAAATAAAAATGCCCAGACCCACTTGTTGAAGCAATTCAATTATTTCCGGGTGTTTTTCAAGATATCTGGCAAAAAGTAGCGCAAGGTATGTTTGAATTCCAATGGTTGTTATGACGCCAAGTGAAAAAAGAAAAGCATTCCTTCTGTTTTCAAGAACGCTTATTTTTGCAGCTGTCATATTTAGCAGCCCGGGGGGAATGACTCCAATCAAAGCAAAGACATAGCCGAATAAAAAGTAAAGGATCAATTGCATGAAACTCATTTACCGAGTGAAGATAAATAAAATTATTTACCCGAGCTTAAATGAGATGTAAGTTATTTTTTTACCCACTTCCAGATATTGTTTTTCATAAAATGTCTGGATGCCGGTAACTTCTTTAGGAGAATATTCATTGCTATACACATCGTGGTGGGCATAGAGTATTTCAAGATTTAGTCCATGAAGCAAGCCCAGTGTGTAGCCGTGCATAAATTCGCTGTCTGTTTTCAGATGCATCTTGCCTTCTGCTGAGAGGACTTTTTTATAGCGATTAAGAAATTCCTCGTTTGTAAGCCTGTGTTTGGTGCGTTTGTATTTTATTTGCGGGTCGGGAAAGGTAATCCAGATTTCAGATACCTCATTTTCAGAAAATAAATATTCTATAAGTTCAATTTGTGTTCTGATAAAAGCGACATTGTCGAGGTTTTCTTCCAAAGCTGTTTTGGCCCCGCGCCAAAAACGGGCTCCTTTTATGTCAATGCCAATAAAATTTTTATCAGGGTTTTGTCGTGCTAGGGCAATGGTATATTCGCCTTTACCGCAACCCAATTCCAAAACAACGGGATTATCGTTTTGAAAAAAAGAGGCATTCCAGTTGCCTTTCAATTCAAACAGACCAGTAGTTAATTCCTCTCTTTTTGGCTGAATGACATTTGAGAATGATTCGTTTTCTTTAAAGCGCTTTAATTTGTTTTTACTTCCCACAACAATTATATAAAGTTTTGGCAAAATTAAGGAAATATTAAGCAGCTGTTATAATTGTTACCTTTGTTTTTATGCAAGAAAACAAAACCATTTTGGTTGCACCTCTTCACTGGGGTTTGGGGCACGCGACGCGTTGCATTCCCATAATCAATGCGCTGATTGAAAATGATTACACCCCTTTGCTGGCTTCGGACGGAGCAGCCCTGGAGCTGTTGCGCAATGAGTTTCCAAATCTGGAATTCATTGAGTTGCCTTCTTATCAAATCACCTATGCTAAAAAAGCTTCGGGCTTTAAATGGAAACTGTTATTTGACAGCCCAAAGATGCTGAAAGCAATAAATGAAGAGAAAAAGATTGTAAAACAATTGGTTTCTGAGGGAAGGATTCACGGTATTATTTCAGATAACCGCTTGGGTGTGCGCAATAAAAGGGTTCCTTCAGCTTTTATAACCCACCAGTTAAATGTTCTTACCGGAAACACCACTTGGTTGAGCACCAAAATGCACCTTGATATCATCAAGAAATTTGACGCCTGCTGGGTACCTGATATAGAGGGTGTTGGGAGCCTTAGCGGAAAATTGGGACACCCTGAAAAGCTTCCTGAAAATGTGAAATACATCGGTCCTCTAAGTAGGATGAAAAAGCGTCAACTTGATAAAAAATATGATATTTTGGTTTTGCTTTCGGGCCCTGAGCCACAACGCACTATTTTAGAAGAAAAGTTGATGCTTGAACTGAAAAATTCAGAGAAAAAAATCCTTTTTGTTCTGGGAAAAGTGGAAGAAAAAAAACATACTTACAATGAGGAAAATTTCAGGGTATACAATTTTATGAGTTCCAAAGCCCTCGAAAAAGCAATTAATGAAAGTGAGGTGGTTATTTCGCGTTCTGGATATACGACTATTATGGACCTTGCAGTTTTGGAAAAAAAAGCATTTTTTATTCCCACGCCGGGGCAATTTGAACAGGAGTATCTTGCAAAGAGATTGAAGACCTTAGGGATGGTGCCTTCTTGCAAACAGGATAATTTTAATATTGAAAAGCTCGACAATATAGCGGTATTCAAAGGATTAAAAAGTCCCGGAACAAATATGGACCTGAAATCAATTTTTTCCCTTTTCGAGGGTAAATGAAAACTCTGATCCAACACCTATTTCACTTTCTACATAAATTTTCTCTTTGTGGGCCTCAATAATGTGTTTTACAATGGAAAGGCCTAAACCGGAGCCTCCTTCCTTCCGAGAGCCACTTTTGTCAACCCTGAAAAAACGTTCAAAAATACGTTTGATGTTTTCTTTGATGATTCCTTCGCCATTATCAGTAATTCTAATAATAACCTTGTTTTTAATGAGATCTTCTATGCTAACTTCAGTAGTTCCTGATTCTTTTCCATATTTAATGGAATTTACGATAAGATTTGTTAAGACTTGTTGAATACGTTCTTTATCGGCTTTTACAAAAATTGAATTTGTGTAGGGTCTGTCAAATGTGAGGGTGATATTTTTCTTTGCTGCTTTCATTTCGAGTAAATCAAAGACATTCTGGACCAATTCAATGATGTTGAAATCTTCAATGTTCAGAACCAAATCCCCCATTTCAAGTTTGGTAATCATATCCAGGTCCTTCACAATGTAGATGAGCCTGTCAACTCCCTTACTGGCACGCTGCAAATACTTTTTTCTTACAGATTTGTCTTTCATGGCACCATCAAGGAGCGTTAAAACATATCCCTGAACGGTAAATAACGGGGTTTTGAGTTCATGAGCAACATTGCCCATAAACTCTTTTCTGTAGGCCTCCCTCACTTTCAGGGTTTCTATTTCAAGTTTTTTGTTTTCAGCAAATTTTTCTACCTCACGTGTGAGTGACTCCATGTCTGTGGTAATTTGACCGGGGTGAAGTGTGGAAGCATCAAGGAGGCTTACGTCCTTGTAGATTTTCTTTACTTGTTTATAAATGAACTGCTCTACACGGTACTGTATTATGATAAAGCACAAGATGTAAAGTGTCACTGAGGAAATAATAATAAAAAAATAGTCAAAAAAGCCAAGGTAAAATAAAAGACCGGTTGTTATTGCTGTTGCAATAATGGAAATAAATAAAGAAGTTAAAGCTGCAAATTGATATGTTTTTTTTATTTTTTTGGTCATTAAACTACAAATTTATAACCTACTCCTTTTACGGTTTTAAAACTGTCATCGCCAATTTTTTCCCGCAATTTCCTGATATGAACATCAATTGTCCTGCCTCCCACAACTACCTCATTACCCCACACTTTATCCAGGATGTCTTCTCTTTTAAAAACCTTGCCCGGTTTTGAAGCTAAAAGAGCCAATAACTCAAACTCTTTCCTGGGTAAAATGATTTCTTTTTTATTTTTAATGACTTTATACTCTTCACGGTTGATGATCAGGTTCCCGAGGTTTACGGTGGGACTGTCAGGTGAATCTTCTTTAAACCTTCTCAACAATGCCTTTACCTTACTTACAAGCACTTTTGGCTTAACAGGTTTTGTGATGTAATCATCTGCACCTGCTTCAAAACCGGCAACTTGTGAGTAATCTTCACCACGTGCTGTAAGAAAAGTGATGATGGTTTGGGATAAATCAGGGATTCCTCTTAATTTTTCGCAAGCTTCGATACCGTCCATTTCAGGCATCATGACATCAAGTACAATCAACTGGGGGAGGTGTTTCTTTGCTTTTTTTATGGCTTCGAGGCCATTTTCGGCGGTAATTACCTGATATCCTTCAGAGGTGAGGTTATAGCTGATTATTTCCAAAATATCCGGTTCATCATCAACCAGGAGGATTTTAATATCTTTCTTTTTCATTTTCAAAAATTAAGAAATTATATTTTAAAAGTAAAGATAGTATTAAATAGGGTTCTGTAAGAAATTAAAAAGTGAATGATAACATTACCATAACATAAAAGTATGCAAAAATTAGTAATATTCTGTTTAACAGAGTCTTAAGGTTATTAAACTTTTCATTAAATTTACATAAGACGCAGTGTTATTTTTTCGTTAATTGGGCTAAAAACTCCACCAAACAGGTGGATTTAATGAATCTTCTTTATATATTTGTACTAAATTTAATTAATAAAACAATTTAACTTAAACGAAATGAAAAAAATTACTTTTTTACTGGGACTAGCCCTAATGCTTACATTACCTGCTAAGTCTCAGGATATTATTGCTTACTGGAATCAAAACAGCAATGAGCTACCCGGTGGCGGTTTTGGGTTTCTAGCAGACCCTGATGTATTCCCTCAGGATGCTGATTTAGGAGCAGGTCAACTTACTCCTGGTGGAGGAATTTTAAGTGAAACAGAAACAAACGGTAACGGAGATATGGTTTATTCTTGGATACCAAGTTTTGCGGGTACTGAGATTAATGCTGAAGTAGGAGACGTTTCTGGAGGATCAATATCTGTTCAGGGGGGTACTGATACTCAAAATAATGGAGCATATCTACAGTTTGAATTTTCAATGGAAAATCATCAGGACTTAGATATAAGCTATGCAACCAGAGGTACATCTTCTGGGTTTATTTCACAAGTTTGGTCTTGGAGTACTAATGGAACAGATTTTACAAACTTCATCACTGTTGATGATACAAACGTTACAGAGTTCTTTCTTGTAGAAACTCCCGGACCTGCAGAACTTAACGGTGCTGCAACTGCTTTTTTAAGAGTTACTTTTGATGGAGCTACTACTGCAACAGGAAATAATCGTTTGGACAATATCAAATTTACTGGAAGTACATTGAGTGCTGACGAATTTGGAAATTCAAACCTTAGTATATATCCAAACCCTGTGAGAAGCGGAGGAATTGTTACTATTAACACAAAAACAAACCAGCCAATTCAAGTTGTGGTTTATGACGTGTTAGGAAAACAAGTTATTTCTAAAAAACTTTCAAATAACACTTTGAATGTGTCTGGATTAAAATCTGGAGTTTACTTGGTACAAATGACTCAAGCAGATTCAACAACCACTAAGAAATTAGTTATAAAATAATTTTACGTATATCATATAAAAAGCCTCCGCGATAAACGGAGGCTTTTTTGTTTTTATATCTTTGGGTTTATATTCTGGATATGGGTCAAGATTCTCTTTTCAATATTAATTCACTTGGAGATTTCAAAAGGAAAGCGCTGGAGGTGTTTAAATTCCAATTTGAAAATAACAGTGTGTACCGCTCTTATTGTGACTTGCTTTATAAACATCCATCCGGAATAAAAGAGCTGCACGATATTCCCTTTTTACCCATATCTTTTTTTAAAACCCATAAGATTTTATCTTCAGAAGAAACACCAATGGTGGTTTTTTCAAGTAGTGGTACTTCGGGAGCTGTAACAAGCAAACATTATGTTGCTGACCTTGATGTTTATAAAAATAGTTTTCGTAAAGGGTTTCAGTTTTTTTATGGTGACATCGAAGATTTTGTCATATTAGCTTTATTGCCATCATATATGGAAAGAGAAGGATCATCCCTAATTTATATGGCAGATGACTTCATCAAAAACAGCAAGCATTCTGAAAGCGGTTTTTATTTAAATCAATTTGACACATTAGCGCAAAATCTTAAAACTCTAGATGCCTCCGGTAAAAAGGTTGTGCTTTTGGGTGTTTCCTTTGCATTACTTGACCTTGCTGAAAGACATCCGCTTACTCTTCAAAATACCATAGTAATGGAAACCGGTGGAATGAAAGGAAGACGAAAAGAGCTTGTCAGGGAAGAACTTCACGACATCTTAAGAAGTGCTTTTAAAGTTTCTGCGATTCACAGTGAGTATGGAATGACAGAGTTGCTTTCACAAGCATACTCAAAAGGCAACGGAATCTTTAAATGCCCACCCTGGATGAAAGTCCTGACCCGTGACCCTGAAGATGCCCTGTCCATCGTTAATAATCAAACAGGGGGTATAAACGTTATCGATCTGGCCAATATAAACTCTTGCTCCTTTATAGCTACACAGGACCTGGGGAAAGTTTATGACGACGACAGTTTTGAAATAATTGGCAGGTTTGACAACAGTGATATAAGGGGTTGTAATCTGATGATTCTCTAAGTGTTATATTTTTCTTAATGATGTAATGAAAGGATAAAAATAACGACTTATAATTTGAAAGCAGTGCCCTAATACTTAATTTTAAGTTTAAAGTCTTTCATAATTTGGTTAGTTAGTTGATTGAAGCCCTTTAAACCTTCACGTTTAAGGGGCTTCTTTCTTTATATAACCTGCAGAATAAAATAGCTTTTCTTTCCACGCTGAAGCAAAATGAACTTCTCATTGATTAAATCACTATTTGAAATTTGATAGTTTTCATCAACCTTTTCTTTATTTACCGAAATAGAATTTTCCTTCAACGCTCGTCTGGCTTCACTGTTTGATTTTAAAAAACCACTCTCTTCAGATAAAACTGCAATAATATCGAGGTTACCTTCAATTAAAGCTTTATCGATTTCTGCTTTGGGAACTCCTTCAAAAACATCTAAAAATGTGGCCTCATTTAATTTTTTTAAATCTTCAGAAGTTGAATTTCCAAATAAGATGTTTGATGCGTTCACCGCATTTTCCAGGTCTTCTTGAGAGTGAACCATAGAGGTCATTTCTTCAGCTAACCGCTTTTGCAGCTGTCTTAAATGTGGTGCAGTTGTATGTTCAGAAATCAGGTTTTCTATTGTATCCTTATCTAAAAAGGTGAAAATTTTAATATATTTTTCGGCATCTTCATCGCTGGTGTTCAACCAGTATTGGTAAAATTTATAGGGTGAGGTCCGCTGCGCATCCAGCCAGATATTGCCGCCTTCACTTTTTCCAAATTTTGTGCCGTCAGCCTTTGTGATTAGAGGACAGGTGAGGGCATAGCCTTTTCCTCCGGCCATACGCCTGATTAATTCGGCACCGGTTGTAATATTTCCCCACTGGTCACTACCACCCATCTGGAAGGTGCAATTGTGAGTTTTGTATAATTGAAGAAAGTCATACCCCTGAACAAGCTGGTATGTGAACTCTGTAAACGACATTCCTTCACTATCTTCACCTGTCAGTCTTTTTTTTACAGAGTCTTTAGACATCATGTAGTTTACGGTAATGTGTTTTCCCACGTCTCTTATAAAGCCCAGAAAACTAAATTCTTTCATCCAGTCATAATTGTTGACTAAAACAGCGGCATTTTCAGTTTTGGATTGAAAATCCAAAAAGTGGGAAAGTTGTTTTTTAATAGCTTCCTGATTGTGTCGCAACGCGGCTTCGTCAAGCAAGTTGCGTTCAGAAGATTTTCCGGAAGGGTCACCAATCATACCTGTAGCTCCACCCACAAGGGCAATGGGCTTGTGGCCGGCTCTTTGATAATGTGCCAGGAGCATAATGGGAACCAAATGCCCTACGTGAAGCGAATCTGCGGTCGGGTCAAATCCCACATAAGCAGAGCGCATTTCTTCCATTAAAAATTCTTCTGTTCCGGGCATTACATCATGAATCATGCCCCTCCATTGCAGTTCTTGAACAAAATTTTTTGTCATCAGGATATTTTTTAGCAAAGATAGATTTAATGCTTAAAAGGTGAAACATAAATAAAAGAATATCTCATTTTTGACACAGCAAGCAAAAGATTCAAAAACAGAAGAGGAAAATCAATTGTAAAATCCGTATTTTAGTAAGATGGTTTTAGTAACAGGAGGAACAGGGCTCGTTGGGTCACATATTTTATATTTATTATTAAAAGATGGGCAGAAAGTGCGTGCCATTCACAGAAAAAGCAGTGATTTAAAGGCAGTACTAAAGGTATTTAATTATTACACTAATGATGCCGAAAAACTCTACAATCAAATTGAGTGGAAAGAAGCAAACTTAAATGATATCCCTGCATTAACAGATGCTTTTCAAGACGTTGAAAAGGTTTATCACGGTGCCGCCTATGTAAGCTTTGACCCTAATAATTTTCAGAAACTTAAAAAGTCAAATATTGAAGGTACTGCAAATATTGTAAACCTTTGTCTTTCCAAAGGGGTGCAAAAGCTTTGTCATATAAGCAGCATAGCAACATTAGGCAATAAAGGTGGCAATATGGCTGATGAAGAGTCACAATGGGACCCGGATGCAGACAATAACGTGTATGCAATAACAAAATATGGTGCAGAAATGGAAGTGTGGCGGGGGGCACAGGAAGGACTTGATGCTGTGATTGTAAATCCCGGGGTGATTTTGGGAAGTGGGTTCTGGAATGACGGGACCGGAATGATATTTAAGAGTGTCTATAAAGACCTTTCTTATTATACCAAAGGCGAAGTGGGCTTTGTAGATGTGATTGATGTGGCTGAAGTCTCATTGAAGTTAATGGAAAGTTCGATAAAAAATGAAAGGTATATCCTTATCTCTGAAAACACAGGCTATAAATATCTGCTCTCAGAAATCGCAAAAAACTTTGATAAAAAACCACCTTCCAAAGAACTTAAACCCTGGATGCTTCAGATAGCCTGGCGGCTTGATAAACTTAGAAGTTTTGTCACCACCAGTAAACGAAAACTCTTTAAAAGCACTGCAAATGCAATTGTTCAAAAAAGGCATTTCAGCAACCTGAAAATAAAAAAAGAGCTCAATTATGAATTTATTCCCTTAGCGGAAACAATATCGGTAACTGCAAAAAATTATCTGAATGATGTTAATTCCCGGTAGTATCACGGGATATGCTCTTTGAAACTTGAAGCGTTGGAGTTCCTGTTTTATTTTTCAGCAACCGTAAAGAATCATTAACTTTAGAAATTGAATCCCTTCTTTGTACTTCCCTTGCTAGGAGGGTATCCACTTCACTTTTTCTCTTTTCTAAAATAGCCTTAGCGCGGGCATGTATGGCGGCATACTTATCCAGGTCTGCACCATAATAAGCGTTACTTTTCTCATATTGTAAACTGTCAATACCGTGTTTTTCATAAATGAATTGGTGTGGCGTAAGACCTGTTTGCTGAAGCGGCATGCGGTTATAACTTTTGCCCGAATTAAACAAATGCACATCAACCAGCACTTCAACCATTTTATCTTCCTGGATGAGGTTTTCGGGCTTTTCAGGGCGTTTAATATCCTGACAGCCGATAAAGACAGAGCTAAGCAGTAAAATTACTACTTTACTTTTTTTAACGATTGAATTCAAGGCGTTGTGCATTGCTTTGTTTTGAGAATTTTGAATTGTTATAAACTATTTTCCCATTGACAAGGGTGTGTGTTATCCTTGATTTAAAAGTAAACCCTTCAAACGGGGACCAGCCACATTTATAGAGGATGTTACTCTTGTTTACCGTCCAGGGAGCATATAAATCTACTAAAACCAAATCAGCTTTGTAGCCTTTTCTTATAAAACCGCGGTCTTTTATTTGAAACAGTATTGCCGGATTGTGGCACATTTTTTCAACTATCTTTTCAAGGCTTATTTTTTCACGGTGAAAATTCTCCAGCATGGCAACCAGTGCATGTTGAACCAAAGGCCCGCCGGAAGGAGCTTTTGTGTAAACATTTTTCTTTTCATCGAGCGTGTGGGGTGCATGGTCAGTAGCAATCACGTCAATGCGGTCATCCAGCAGGGCTTTCCACAACCCGTCACGGTCACTTGCGGTTTTCACGGCAGGATTCCATTTGATCAGGGTTCCTTTTTCTTTATAATCTTCATCGGAGAACCAAAGGTGGTGGATACAAACCTCGGCAGTGATTTTCTTTTTATCAAGAGGTGTTTTATTTTCAAATAATTCTGTTTCTTTTGCAGTCGAAAGGTGAAATACATGCAAACGAGCCCCTGTTTTTTTAGCCAAAGCGATGGCTCTTGAAGAAGAAAGATAACATGCTTCTTCACTTCTTATCACCGGGTGAAATTCCATCGGGATGTCTTCACCATATTTTTTTATATGGGTCTCTAAATTGTTTTTAATGGTGGTTTCATCTTCACAATGAACTGCAATGAGCAGTTTTGATTTTGAAAATATTTCTTCCAAGACCTTGGGATTATCAACAAGCATGTTTCCGGTTGAGGAGCCTAAAAACAATTTTAATGCTGCTACCTTTTTGGGATCAACTTTTAAAATCTCATCGAGATTGTCATTGGTGCCGCCAAACATAAAGGAATAGTTTGCCCACGAAGTATTCTTAGCAATTTCAAATTTGTCTTCCAAGAGGTCAATTGTGGTAGCATTTGGAAAAGTGTTGGGCATTTCGATAAAAGAAGTGATTCCTCCGGCAACAGCGGCTTTAGATTCACTTCCAATCTCAGCTTTGTGAGTGAGACCGGGCTCCCTGAAATGCACCTGGTCATCAATAATGCCGGGCAATAAGTAGTTGCCTTCAGCATCAATAATTTGTGTGTCTGAAGATTTCGCACTTATGGATTCTGCTATTTCAATAATCACTTCATTTTGAATGAGCACATCGCAGTTTTGGATGGTTCCTTCATTGACAACTTTTGCATTTTTTATTAAAACAGTGTGCATTTTTTATATTTCATAGCGGTTAAACAAGCTTTTAAATTTCATTGACAGTACTCCAAACACAGCTTCAGAAATGATGCCCCCGCTCATTTTTGATTCTCCTTTTGTCCGGTCTGTAAAGATTACGGGAACTTCAGTAATTTTAAAGTTACTCAGATAGGCTTTAAATTTCATTTCTATTTGAAACGCATAGCCCACAAAATGTATTTTATCGAGGTTTATTTTTTCTAAAACCTCCCTCCGGTAACAAA
Organism: uncultured Flavobacteriaceae bacterium; assembly: GCA_963975935.1. GTDB lineage: Bacteria > Bacteroidota > Bacteroidia > Flavobacteriales > Flavobacteriaceae > Planktosalinus. The sequence continues at coordinate 110,216 of CAXBIQ010000008.1, read as the reverse complement.
CAAAACCTGCCGTGGTGTCAAAAATGGGCATTCGGGTAATAAACCTTACATATTTTGATGCAATCCAGGAAAGTAAAACACGACTCATGGGCCAATTGACTACATTCACGCCCGTAACATATCGGGAACCTATCGCAACATCAAAACCTTTTTTATCACATGCATTATACAACCTGATGAGGTCATTTGGGTTGTGTGAAAAATCTGCATCCATTTCAAAAATATATTGATATTCCCGCTCCAGCGCCCATTTAAACCCGTGAATGTATGCCGTTCCCAGGCCGTCTTTTTGTTGCCTTACTTCCAGATGAAGTTTGTTTGGAAATTCAGCCTGGAGTTCTTGTACTTTCTTTGAAGTTAAATCCGGTGAATTGTCATCTACCACCAACACATCAAACTTTCGCTGCAGCGAAAAAATATTCCGCAACAACCGTTCGATATTCTCAATTTCATTATATGTGGGTATAACGATTAAAGCTTTGGACATACTCCAAATTTTGCGCAAATGTACTGATTTTTCTATTCATTAATGACTTAAAAAATAGTATACCTTAAGTTAATTTCCTCTTAATTTACAGTAAATTTGTACAAAATTAAGAGGGTATTTGGAAGTAATTTTAAAAAATAGCACCACTCCGGACTGGATTACTTTGCTGATCTTTTGCTGTTTGATTTTAATAGCGGTTGCAAAATGGTTGAACAGCCCGAGGTTTAACGAGTTTGTTATGCTGGTGTTTACCAATAAATACTTTTTGGTTCAGGGAAAAAATAAAAGTATTTTTACGCCTTTCAATATCCTGCTGCTTATTGTTCAAATCCTTTCACTATCGCTTTTTGCCTTTATTTTAAGCAGTTATTTTTTAAAGGAAATAAACCTTGGCGAGACACTCTTTTTTGTTCAGATAGCAGGCTATTTTGCTTTATTTATGGGGTTGAAATATTATATTGAAAAGATTATTGCCAATCTTTTTTCAATAGATATTTTTATTGATAATTATCTCTATCACAAATTGAGCTACAGAAATTTAATTGCCTTGTTTCTTGTGGGCATCAACATGCTTTTGCTGTATACATTGCCTCTAAGCTCCGGTTTATTGGTCGCTATTGTATTATTAATTATAGGGGCAAATGTCTTTTCATTGATTTACAGTTATAAAACCTATGAAAAGTTAATAAGGGGCCATTTTTTTTATTTTATTTTATATCTTTGCGCACTCGAAATTTCACCCTATTTTATCTTATACAAGATAATAGTGTAACGTGAAATTTTAACTAAAAAAAACAACCAGGTTTATGAAAGTGAAAACAATTTTGGTTTCCCAACCAGAACCTAAAATCGAAAACTCTCCCTACTTTGAGCTTGTTGAAAAGCAAAAAGTAAAAATAGATTTCAGACCTTTTATCCACGTAGAAGGTGTTCCCAGCAAGGACGTTCGCGCTCAGAAAGTAGATTTAAATAATTATACCGCCATTATACTTACCAGCCGGAATTCTGTAGATCATTTTTTCAGGATTGCCGAAGAAATGCGCTATAAAGTGCCTGATACATTAAAATACTTTTGCCTGTCTGAAGCCGTTGCTTTCTACCTGCAAAAATATGTGGTGTACCGCAAGCGGAAAATTTATGTGGGCAAACGCACCTTTGCAGAGCTTTCGCCGGTTATAAAAAAATACAAAAACGAAAACTTTTTACTACCTTGTTCAGATGTTCTAAAACCGGACGTTCCTGAAACTTTAAACGCCTTGAAGGTAAAATGGAAACAAGCCACATTCTATAAAACTGTGGTAAGTGACCTTTCAGACCTGAAAGATGTGTATTATGATATTCTGGTGTTTTTCAGCCCAAGCGGGATCAAATCACTATGGGAAAACTTTCCTGATTTTGAGCAAAATGACACCCGCATTGCCGTTTTTGGAAACACCACTGTGCAGGCGGCTAAGGAAAGTGGTTTGCGCGTGGATATCCAGGCACCCACTCCTGAGACACCTTCAATGACGATGGCATTAGAGAAGTATATTGTTGAAGCCAACAAAAAGAAATAAATCCCTAAAAGAGAAATAGTAATTAAAAAAGCGGCACTTGAAAAAGTGCCGCTTTTTTTATTTAGGTAGAAACTAATTTTCAAAAACTGAGTTTTGATACAAATCTGGAAGTCCTTTAATTTCTTCCAAGTCCATAGTTAAGATGATATATGGAATGTTTTCTTCCTCTTTTAGTTTTTTAAGTGGTGCTAAATATTGGTCCATAAACGGTCTTAACTTTGAACTTTATAAAACAACAGCAACTATTTGGTCTTCATTAAAAGTAAAGGTCTTTTGATCTTGAATGTTTTTTACGACAATGCCTTCATAAGACTTTTTATCATTCAAATGTTTTACTATGTGATCTTTTGTGAGTTGTTGCACACTACAACTTGAGTTTAAATTTACCACACCCTCCTGATCATCATGACCTTCTATTTCATCTATAGAAGTTGAGAGATCTCCTTTCACAAAAGCAATTAGTGCAGGTTGCATATTTTCTATAAATTTTTCAGTAGAAGAATCAGACACATAAAAAAAGGATTCTACAGGAACACTTAAGGCTTTGGATTCATTTTCTATGTAGTTTAAGTAGCTGCTTTGACCATTTATAGTCATTAAGATACTAAATGAAAAAAATGTAAGGATAGTAATTATATGCTTCATGATAAAAATGGTTTATAAAAGAATATTATTTCAAATTGTAAATTACTGAAAAATAAGGGAATTCAATAAAATTTTTAAAAATATTAGAATTACCAAAACCTTTGCGATTTTCAAAATTTGGCGCAGAACTATAATTATAGAATACATCTTTAAATACAATCGCTGCCGTCCAATTTTCCGAAAAAACAAAATTTGCCCCCAAATCTAGATAGGATTTTATATAGGAGTCTGATTCAGTAAACTGTTCAGGGTTGCTTTCTCGCAAGTTTAAATAATTATAATTAGAGCCAATTTCAGCATGAAGATAGATTTCAGAAATTAGTTTTAAAAAATTATATCGCAATTGAACACCAATTTTATAATTTTCAGAAGAACCTTTAGACATGGATTTTTTGTCAGAGTAACTTGTAAAGCCAAAACCTATGTGTCCACCCGCCCACAAATTATCAAAAATTGCATAATGAATCGTGGGTGTGAATTGCAATTTTATGGCATTCCCTATTTCTTGATCTAATGGAGGCTGTTCATTAATTCTGGCAAGTTCGTCAGCTTGAAAAGTAAAACCTGTTTTTAACTCAATAACCCAATTTGACATAAGAGGTTTTTCCATTGAATCAGTTTGGCTGAATTGAATAAATGGAATCAGGAGTAAAAGATATGGTAGCTTTTTAAACAATAGTAATGCAATAGTTTTATCTAAAATAGTAAAAATAAAAACAAGACAATAAAAAAGCACGACCAACATTTATTGACCGTGCTTTAAAATTTGTGTTCAATAGTTGTTACCCAATTGGAGCACCACCCATAATCTCATCATTGGCATAAGACTCAAACTTGGCAAAATTCTCCCTGAATGAAGCTGCCAACTCTTTTGCTTGTACATCATAAGCTTTGGCATTTTTCCAGGTGCTTTTTGGATTTAACACTTCGTCTGGAACATTAGGGCAACTTGTGGGCATTGCCAATCCAAAAATTGGGTGGTTTTCAAAGTCCACATCATTAAGCTCACCATTCATCGCCGCAGTTATCATAGCTCGGGTGTATTTTAATTTCATACGGCTTCCTATCCCGAAAGGACCACCGGTCCACCCCGTATTGATTAACCATACATTTACTCCGGCATCTTTCATTTTTTTACTGAGCATCTCGGCATATTTTGTAGGGTGTAAGGGCATAAACGGTGCTCCAAAACACGCTGAGAAGTTGGGCATAGGTTCATCCACCCCCGCTTCAGTACCTGCGACCTTAGCAGTGTAGCCGCTAATAAAGTGGTATGCTGCTTGTCCCGGTGTTAATTTTGAGATGGGAGGCAATACCCCAAAAGCATCTGCCGTAAGGAAAAATATGTTTTTCGGGTTTTCGGCAATTGATGGGGTTTGAATATTGTCAATGTGATAAATTGGGTAACTCACACGTGTATTCTGCGTGATGGTAATGTCTTTGAAGTCCACTTCACCATTGCCATCCATAATCACATTCTCCAGTATCGCCCCTTTTTTAATGGCTCTGTAAATATCCGGCTCTTGCTCTTCGGTAAGGTTGATTACCTTGGCATAACACCCACCTTCAAAGTTGAAAATTTTATTATCTGAAGTCCAGCCGTGCTCATCGTCTCCTATCAATTTTCGGTTGGGATCAGCAGAAAGAGTTGTTTTTCCTGTTCCTGAAAGGCCAAAGAAAATAGCGGTTTCACCGTCTTCACCCACATTAGCAGAGCAATGCATTGGTAAGGTATTTTTATCAACGGGCAATATGAAATTCAAGGCAGAAAAAATACCTTTTTTGATTTCACCGGTATAACCTGTACCGCCGATTAAGGCAATTTTTTTTGTAAAATTCAGAATGGCAAAATTGTGCTGTCTGGTTCCGTCAACATCGGGGTCTGCAATAAACCCGGGGGCATTGATAACCAGCCAGTCTGGGCTAAAGTTTTCCAATTCACTTTCTTCTGGGCGAAGGAACATATTGAAGGCAAACAAATTTGACCAAGGGTATTCATTGACCACACGAATGTTCAATCTCAAGTCGTCGTGGGCGCAAGCATAACTATCCCTTACAAAAACTTCTTTTTCCGATAAATAATCTGTGACTTTGTCATATAATCTATCAAACATATCTGTTGGAAACGGAATGTTGATGTTTCCCCACCACACCTTGTCCCGTGTGATATCATCTTTAACGATAAACCTGTCTTTTGGCGAGCGTCCTGTAAATTCACCTGTATTGACTGCCAATGCTCCTGAATTTGCTTCAACGCCTTGGCCTTTTTCGATGGTGATTTTGTGGAGTTCGTCCGGAGAGAGTTGGTAGTTAACTTTTGCGTTTTTGATTCCGTAGGTGTCCAACGAAATCTTTTTAGTTGCTTGGTTACTATTGACCATAACTTATATTTAATAATTGTTGTGGGCTACAAAAGTAAAAAATATTTATGTAGAAAGCCCTTAAAAAAGGAAGATTTATATCGACTTTAACTTAATAATTTTAAACAGAAAGTACAACCATCCAATGATAAAGCAAGTACCGCCAAGAGGCGTGACAAATCCAATCACTCTAGCATCAAAAGGCAATACAGCATTGAGGGAAAGCAGATATATGGAGCCTGAAAATAAGAAAATTCCTAAAGTAAAAAATATAAAAACCGGTTTTTGAACAGCCCTTGTAAGAAAATGAGACATACCAATAAAAAGAAGGCCAAGAGCGTGGTACATTTGATACCTTACCCCCACTTCAAAAGTAGTTAAAGCCTCTTCTGATACCATTGATTTTAAAGTATGTGCTCCAAAAGCACCAAAAACCACAGACAACATTGCAAAAACAACTCCACAAATAACCATATTTTTATACATACTTCCTTTTTTGAAACGTTTACAATTTAGTACATTCGTAACCTAATATTTTACACCACAAATTTACAAAATTAGAATGAGGAATATCTTAATAATTGGTGCCGGGCGATCGGCCAGCAGTTTAATAAAATACCTTTTGGACAAGTCTGAGGCAGAAGACCTGTTTATAACCATTGGCGATCTTGAAATCAAAGCTGCCACACATTTAATCAATAAACACCCCAATGCAAAAGCTGTTGTTTTAGATGTCTTCAATGAAAATCAACGAAGAGAAGCTGTAGAAAATTCAGACATAGTAATTTCTATGCTACCCGCACGCTATCACATTGAAGTTGCTAAAGATTGCTTAGAATTTGGTAAAAACATGGTCACAGCCTCTTACATCAGCGATGAAATGATGAGCCTTGATAGCCGTGTGAAATCAAAAGAACTGGTGTTTATGAACGAAATTGGTCTCGATCCGGGGATTGACCATATGAGTGCCATGCAGGTGATTGATCGCATTCGCGAAAAAGGAGGAAAGATGCTACTTTTTGAATCGTTCTGTGGCGGTTTGGTTGCTCCTGAAAGCGATACCAATCTCTGGAATTACAAATTCACCTGGAATCCCAGAAATGTAGTTGTTGCTGGACAAGGAGGAGCAGCCGAATTTATCCAGGAAGGAAAATACAAATACATTCCATACCACAGACTCTTCAGAAGAACTGAGTTTTTAGATATCAATGGCTATGGACGTTTTGAAGGCTATGCCAACAGAAATTCACTGAAATATCGTGAGGTTTATGGTTTGGAAGATATTCTCACTTTATACCGTGGCACCATTAGAAAAGTAGGCTTCAGTAAAGCCTGGAATATGTTTGTTCAACTGGGAATGACAGACGACTCTTACCGCCTTCAGGATACTGAAGATATGAGTTACCGCGATTTTGTGAACTTGTTCTTGCCTTATTCGCCTACAGATTCTGTCGAACTCAAAATGCGCCACAACCTCAACATCGATCACGATGATGTGATGTGGGATAAATTGGTGGAACTGGATATTTTTAATCCCAACAAAAAATTAGGTCTCAAAAATGCCACTCCGGCAGAATGCCTTCAAAAAATCCTGATGGACAAATGGATGCTTGAGCCCGAGGACAAAGATATGATCGTGATGTACCACAAATTTGGTTATGAACTCAATGGTGAAAAACATCAAATCGATTCCCATATGGTGATTAAAGGTGATGACCAGATTTTTACAGCTATGGCAAAAACCGTAGGATTACCCGTTGCCATTGCCACACTCAAAATTCTGAATGGAGAAATATCCACACCCGGCGTGCAGCTTCCCATCACAAAAGAGGTTTATGAGCCCATTTTAAAAGAACTGGAAGACCACGGCATCATTTTTAAAGAGTATGAAATGGATTACCTGGGGTATAATCCTGATAATGTGTACGAATAAATTCAACATTGTGAAAACACTGCTGTTACTTCACGGTGCCATAGGCGCTAAAGACCAGCTTGAGCCCCTTGCTGAGCATTTGAAAGGGCAATTCGATGTGCACAACATCAATTTCAGCGGGCACGGGGGCACACCGTTTGACGGTCTGTTCTCCATTGAAAAATTTGCCGGTGAGGTGACGGATTACCTTCGGGAAAACAAGTTGGAGAAGGTTTCTGTATTTGGGTATAGTATGGGGGGTTATGTGGCCTTGTACCTCGCTTCAATACATCCTGAAAAGGTAGAAAGTATTTTTACGCTGGCTACCAAATTTGACTGGTCACCGGAGATTTCCCAAAAGGAAACCAACATGCTCAACCCTGAAATCATTAAGGAGAAGATTCCCGCTTTCGCGAAAGCGTTACAGCAGAGGCACCACCCACAATCCTGGGAAATGGTCCTGGAGAAAACCTCTCAATTGATGCTGGATTTGGGTATAAAACAGCCCTTAGAAAAGGATGATTTTAATAAAATCAAAATACCCGTAAAACTCACCATTGGTGATGGGGATAAAATGGTGAGTATTGCTGAGACCAGACAAGTTTCAGAATGGTTGCCAAATGCTGCTCTCCTCATTTTACCTGATGTTCAACACCCCATTGAAAAAGCTCCCACCATACTTTTAGCTGAAGAAATCAAAGCATTTTTAAAATAAAAAAGCACCAAAACCCATTTGGATTTTGGTGCTTATAATTTGTGATTTCTTATGTTTAGTCCCTTCCGAGATAAACCATAATAAAGTAAAGCAAGGTTGCCAGTGAACCCACTGCAGCCACCACATAAGTGCGTGCCGCCCATTTTAAAGAATCTTTGGCTCCTGCGTGCTCTTGTGGTGTCAACATATTTTTGTTGGTCATCCAGGCCAGTGCACGGTTACTGGCGTCATATTCCACAGGAAGGGTAATAAAACTAAAAAGTGTTCCCATACCATACATAATGATACCCACCAGTAGAAGTGTGTTTCCAAAAGCGGTTCCGGCTGCTAAAACCAAACCACCTAAAATTACCCATTGTGAATACTGCGAAGCCACACTAACCACAGGCACCAGTTTGGAACGCATATCCAGCCACGAATACGCCTGCGCGTGTTGCACAGCGTGCCCCACTTCGTGAGCGGCAACAGCTGCAGCTGCGGCATTGCGTTGCATATAAACACCTTCACTCAGATTGACGGTTTTTTTCATTGGATTGTAATGGTCTGTTAACATTCCCGGTGTGGAAATAACCTGTACATCACGTATGCCGTGATCAGCCAGCATTTTTTCTGCTATCTCTTTACCACTCATCCCATTTTGTAAATGGACTTTTGAGTATTTTTTAAACTTGCTCTTTAAGCGGTTGCTTACATAGAAACTCACTCCAAAAATGAGCGCCGCTAAAATATAATATCCAATCATTGTTTTGTTCTTTTTTTAAATTTGATTGTTTCACATACACCAAAAATCTTGCCGATTTTTTGTTCTGTCATTTCGTCTGTTTTCCCCTGCGTCTTTGCGACTTAGCGAGAAACCTTACCCCACAATATTCACGATCTTCCCGGGAACGACTATCACCTTTTTGGGAGTGCGTCCTTCCAGATATTGCTTTGTTTTTTCGTGAGCCATTACTGTTTTTTCAATGTCTTCTTTTGATAAATCCAATGGCATTTCCAGAGTAAAACGCATTTTTCCGTTAAACGAAATGGGGTATTCCTTAGTGCTTTCTACTAAATAGGAGGCATCAAACTTCGGGAATGGTACTGTCGAAATACTCTCGTTATGTCCCAGCTTGCTCCACAATTCTTCCGCAATGTGCGGTGCATAAGGTGAAATCAAAACAGCAAGCGGTTCCAGTACTTCACGCGAAGTACATTTTTGAGCCGTCAATTCATTCACCGCAATCATAAACGTAGAAACCGAAGTATTAAAACTAAAGTTCTCGATGTCTTCCTCTACCTTTTTAATGGTTTTATGCAGGGTTTTTAAACTGTCTTTGGAAGCTTGGTCTTCACTAACATAAAAATCCTCCCCCGGTGGCTGAGCGGAGTCGAAGTCGGGGGAATTATGATAGAGTTTCCAGAACTTTTTCAAAAAGCTGTGCACACCGGTAATACCGGCCATATTCCACGGTTTGGCCTGCTCCAACGGACCGAGGAACATTTCATACATACGCAGGGTGTCTGCGCCATACTGGTCGCAAATATCGTCCGGGTTTACCACATTGTATTTGGACTTGGACATTTTTTCAACTTCGCGGGCCACTTTAAATGTGCCATTTTCTTCTGTAATGAAATGAGCATCTTTAAACTCAGTGCGCCAAGCTTTAAATGCCTCTAAGTCAAGTTCGTTAGTAATATTAACAAAGGATACATCAGCATTAAACTTATAAGCAAAAACTTTAGGTGAAGTTTTGAATAGACCAGAGTTTATCTCTTCGGTAAGTGTTTCGAAAACCTTATTTTCATTTATAATAACACTCAATTTTTTTATAATGGTTCCTTCAGATAGATTGGTTGAAACAAAAATTGGCGGGTAATATTCTGAGGAGGTTGGGGTGTCTTCAATTAAGTTTTCACTATTCTTATACTCAAATACAAAACCTAACCTATTTATAAAAGCACTCTCCCCCAAAATCATCCCCTGATTGATCAGCTTTTTAAACGGCTCGTCCACTTTTAAAAATCTACGGTCAAATAAAAATTTTGTCCAGAAACGGGAGTATAATAAATGGCCGGTGGCGTGCTCGCTCCCGCCGATGTATAAATCGACATTTTGCCAGTAGTCTAAGGCTTCTTTGCTTGCAAATTCGTCATTGTTTTGCGCATCCATATACCTAAACAAATACCAGCTGCTTCCGGCCCAACCGGGCATAGTATTGAGTTCTAAAGGAAATACCGTTTCATTGTCTATCAGCTCATTACTGACCACGACAGACTTTTCAACATCCCAGGCCCAGACATCGGCACGGCCCAAAGGTGGTTGGCCATCTTCTGTGGGGAGGTATTTTTCCACTTCGGGTAACTGAATGGGTAAGTGTTCAGGGTCAATGGTTTTAGGTAATCCGTTGACGTAATAGACCGGGAAGGGTTCACCCCAGTAACGCTGGCGGCTAAACACCGCATCGCGCAATCTGTAATTGATTTTTCCCGTGCCCTGACCGATTTTTTCAAGTTCCTCAATGGCTTTTTCATTGGCTTCTTTGTAGCTAAGGCCGTTTAAGAAATCAGAATTGACAATTGTAAAGCCTTCTTTTTCGGTAAAGGCATTTTCTGAAATGTCCTGATCAAAGATATTTGGGATGTGTATATTAAAGTGTTTCGCGAAAGCATAATCCCGTTCATCACCACAAGGCACCGCCATCACAGCGCCGGTACCATAACTCGCCAACACATAATCGCCAATCCAGATAGGAATGGGCTCTTTTGAAAAAGGATGTTCAGCATAGGCCCCGGTAAACACTCCCGAAATGGTCTTTACATCAGCCATTCGCTCGCGTTCACTGCGCTTGGCAGTCTGCTCGATATAGGCTTCCACCGCTTCTTTTTGCTCCGGAGTGGTGATTTTTTCAACGAGTTCATGTTCTGGAGCCAGCGTCATAAATGATACTCCGAAAATGGTGTCAGGTCTTGTAGTAAATACATCAATCTTCATCTCCGACCCCTCAGAGTCCTCACCCCCGGCCCCTCTCCCAAGGAGAGGGGAGCTGGATTTATCTTTAAATGAAGGCCTATTGGTAAGCTCTGTTTTTATTCTATTAAGAACACTTTCAATTTGATTTAAAACCTCATCATTAGAAAACCGAATGACTTTGTATCTTTTTTTCTCTTCCAGTAAAAGCTGTCTCGATTCGTCTGCATCAACTTGATTTTTGTGAATTTCCCCATCAATTTCAATAATTAGCATTTTTTCAAGACAAACAAAATCTACTATGAAAGTATCAATAGGGTGCTGCCTTCTGAATTTATCCTCTAGTTTTTTGTTTCTTATGTGTTGCCATAATTTCTCCTCAGCTATTGTTGGAGTTTTACGCATCTCTTGCGCCTTGTCTAAAAGCATAGAAATTTTACTGTGTTTTCCAGTTAAGTAACCAGCAGCCCCCCCTCCTTGGGAGGGGGCTAGGGGGAGGACTTTAAACGAAACAGCAGCACCAACAGACCTCCCAATCCAATTCGTCTGCGAATCCTTCAACGGTTGCGGCCAGTCAATCTGGTTAAGTCCGTCGAGCAAGCGTTGTGCATAAGCGGTAATGCGCATACTCCATTGTTTCATTTTTTTGCGTACCACAGGATGCCCGCCGCGTTCGGAGACACCGTTTACGATTTCGTCGTTGGCCAAAACGGTTCCCAGAGCGGGACACCAGTTGACTTCGGTTTCGGCCAGGTAAGTGAGGCGGTATTGTAACAGTATTTTTTGTTGTTGCTCTTCGTCATAGGCATTCCACATTTCAGCTGTAAAAGGCACGATATCATCATCACAGACTGCGTTTACCAGTTCGTTTCCTTCATTGGTAAAAAGCGTGATGAGTGTTTCTATGGGTTCGGCTTTGTCAGTGTTTTTGTTGTACCAGGAGTGGAACAATTCGGTGAAAATCCACTGTGTCCATTTGTAATAATCAGGATTGGACGTGCGCACTTCGCGGCTCCAGTCAAAGGAAAAACCAATGCGGTCCAACTGCTCTCTGTAACGATTGATGTTGGTTTCGGTAGTAATAGCAGGATGCTGTCCGGTTTGAATGGCATACTGTTCCGCCGGAAGGCCAAACGAGTCATAACCCATGGGGTGCAATACATTAAAACCCTTGTGGCGCTTGTAGCGCGCATAAATGTCACTGGCAATATACCCCAGCGGGTGCCCCACGTGAAGTCCCGCGCCCGAAGGATAAGGAAACATATCCAAAACATAGTATTTTGGCTTGTCACTATTGTTTTCGGCTTTAAATGTTTGGTTTTCTTCCCAGTACTTGCGCCATTTGGCTTCTATGTCGTTGAAATGGTATTTCATGATCACCCTTGGATTTAATTCGGCAAAAATACAGTTAATGCTTGAAAGTTAAAAGGGAATGGTAATCCTTTTGTCTTTTGAAGAATTCTTTACCTTTGTGGCCATATTAAAACCCTTAAAAATATATCATGAAACTATTATCTACTTTATTATTATTATTTACCTTTTCGATTGCTGTAGCCCAATACACCACCCCGGGAACAGGAGAGGACTGGACACTTGATGACATTGCAACTGCAAGTCCGGGAACGGTTACAGTTTCCGGCACTACCTATACCTTGCTTGAAGACCTCACCATTGCCGGTAGTGATATCCTTAGAATAAATGCAGACCTGACTTTAGAAATTGAAGCCGATGTAAGAATAACGGTACTAGACCTGGGTTCTTTTTTTGTTGAAGCCAACGCTGTGACCATTACCGCTGTTGATGAAGCTTTGCCTTATGAAGGTTTCCGCTTTGAGGAAGGTGCAACGGTTGCTATTGAAAATGCTACCATTCAATTTGGCGGCGGACTTCAGGTATTAACCGAAACTTTCACTCTTGAAAATTGTGTTTTGACAAACAATGTTTCAGGAGTGGCAACAGGAGCCACGGTGACGCTTTCAAGAGGAATCCCTGTAATTACTAACAATCAGTTTTTGTTTAATGCTAACCCCGCCATAAGTTCCGGTGCAACCAATCAGGTATCTGCAATTATTTCCGACAATTATATTGAAGGAAACAATCAGACCAATAATAACAGACCTCAAATCAATATGGGAGCAACACGCGTAAATGATACTTTGAAAATCATCAACAATACCATCATTGGTGATGTAGCCATAGACCAGGCGGGAGGAATTGCCGTTGCAAATTTGGCTGGAGGCACTTTAAGAGCCATCATTGAAGGAAACACGATTGTGGATAACCGATACGGAGTCACAGTTGTGGGCCCCAATTCTTATGCGCTTATAAAAGACAATGTTATTGAAGACAACAATACTCAGGGTGACCCCATGTTGGGCGGAAGTGGAATCAACCTGAATTCGCCTCCTGGAGACTTGAATGTTGATATTACGGGAAATGAAATCAGAAGAAATCTCTGGGGTGTTACTATTCAGGGACCCGTGGATGCAAACTTAGGGGATGATGAAGACAATCCCGGGTTGAATGTGTTTTCTGAAAATGGGAACAATGGCGAAATCTTTGCGCTATACAACAATGGACCCAACACTATTACTGCTAAACACAACTGTTGGGTAGAAAATGGTGATGGTACTTTGGCTGAAGCCGAAGGCGTTATTTTTCACATTGAAGATGACCCGACACTGGGCGAAGTGATTTTTGATCCGGTTTTCTGTGAAGTGTTAAGTACTGAAGATCCTACATTGGCGGCTTTTTCAGTGTATCCGAACCCGGCAAACAACAAAATCACGTTCCAAAACACAAACAATTTTGAACAGGTGACTTTTTACACCCTTTCAGGTCAGGAAGTTTTGACTCAAAAAGTAACGGAAGGAACCAACACAATCACATTTAACCTGAGTGCAGGGGTTTATTTCGTTGCCTTTGATGGGAATAAAAACCAGGCAGTGAAAAAGATTGTAGTTAAATAACATCTGACGTCACTAAATATCCTAAATCCGGAAGCAACCCTTTCGGATTTTTTTATGCCCGAAATCATTTTCAGCACCATTGGAAAGCCTTAACTTTGCACTTCCTAAAAAAATGAAGCCGTGATCTTAACGAAAGCAGAACAATTAGAACTTACCAAAGAAGAAATGCAAGACTATGGCCATGCTGTTGTCAATTCCATTGTGGAACATTTTGACACCCAAAATGAGAAATATCCGGTAGCAACTGCCTCCAGAAAAGAGATGGATACTTTGTTTCTGGAAGACGCTCCCGAAAAGCCGACCGATGCCCGCGAGGTTTTGGACTTTGTCCTTCAAAAAGTGATGACCCAAAGCAATGTGGTGAGCCATCCCAAATCCTATTCGTTTGTTCCCGGACCCAGCAACTTTATAAGTGCGATGGGTGATGCTTTGGCCAGTGGGTTTAATATATTTTCAGGAGGATGGGCAGCTTCCCCGGCAGCCGCCGAAATGGAAATTGTCACGATGAACTGGCTACTCAAAATGTATGGTTTTCCCGTAAAGCGGGGTGGCGGTATTTTCACCAGTGGGGGTTCGATGGCTAACCTTACAGCAATTGCTACAGCACGAAAAGTCAAATGTGGTGACGATTTCTCCAAAGCGGTTATCTACCTTTCAGACCAGGCACATTCCTCAAACATCAAAGCCATTCGAGTTCTGGGCTTTAAAAAAGAGCAAATCAGGATCATCCCCACAGACGGCGAATTCAAAATTGCGGTTAATAAACTAAAAAACGCTATTGCGAAAGACCAGATCGAGGGGTGGCAACCGTTCTGTTTTATAGCGTCTGCAGGAACCACCAATACCGGAACGGTGGACCCCCTTAACGAACTGGCAACCATCTGTAAAAAAGAGAAAATATGGTTGCATATCGATGCGGCCTATGGTGGGGCGGCCATTCTGGCTAAAAACGGAAAACAATTGCTTGCCGGTATCGAAAAAGCCGACTCCATCACCGTCGATCCGCACAAGTGGTTTTACCAGCCTTATGAAATTGGTTGTCTCTTAGTGAGAAACCATAAGTGGTTGAAAGGTACCTTTACCGAAAAACCGGAATACCTGCGTGATATTGAAGGAAACGAATCAGAAATCAACTTTTATGACCACGGAATTGAGCTGACACGTCGCTTCAGGGCATTGAAGTTTTATATGTCCATCAAAACCTTTGGGTTGAAAGCGTTCCGAAAGGCGATTGACTATAACATCAAACTGGCCGAACAAACAGAAGACTACCTGCGCAAAAGCAATACCTGGGAAGTTGTTTCGCCGGCCACCCTGGCGATTATCAATTTCAGGTACCATCCCATCAGCGGGAAGTTATCAGAAAAACAACTCGATAAAATCAATCAGAAAATATCTGAAAAGGTCGTGGCATCCCGGGAAGCACTGTTGGTAACCACCATTTTAAATGGACAAGTGGTACTGCGTATGTGTTTAATCAACCCAAGAACAACCATGGAAGATGTTAAGAGCACCTTGCAGCTTTGTGAACAATTTGCAAAAGAATAGATGAGCAGTTTGCATAAAAAAATATTTTAATTAGAAATGGCATGTTGATAATTAACAAAAATTTAACATGTATTATTTGTTCTATATTACGGGGGGGGGTAATTTTGAGTATACTCTAGGTCCTATAATTATACATTTTTTTAAAGCCCTTTCTAGACTCCCTCCTCAAAATGTTTAATCAGGATAGTATATTTTATCCTATCCAAAATACATCTTTAAAATGAAAACAATACTCAAAATTATTCCGGTATTCCTATTTTCTTTATTATTTTCCTGTGAAAATAATGAACAAGAAATCAATGAGCAAAATCAAATAAACGAAAATGTATCATTTAAAATTCTTGAAGAACAAACATCAATTGATGATTTGGTATTGCCATCTGGCACTAAAATTTTTACGATTTCCGAAAGTCAAATAGAGATTGAACTACCAAAGGATTTTCAATTTTTAATGTTAGACAAAAATGATGAAGTATTTTATACAAATAAAAGTAGTTATTCTTGTACTTGCTCTGCTGACAATTCCTGTAAAGTAATTTATACGTCATCTGAAGGTTATGGATGTCTTCAAAATTCATGTACCGGTTCTTGCACCGGTAAACCAACTGATGGGAACCATAACAAAGTATATGGAGTCTTAAATACCCAATCTAAAGAATTATTGGCTGAGAATTTTATTAAATCTGGACACTTAACACCAAAAGGGTATGAGATTTTCTTTAAAAAAATTGCAAAAAATGAATTAATTAAGTTTTTTGATTTTGTTTTTCTCGAAAGTGATTACAAAAATAGCACTGAGTTAATTGCTAATAAAGGAATTGAAAGCACTAGTAATGTTGTGCTTCAATTTATGGGAATCTCATTTTCAGCAGTTGTTCCAAACTTTGATGATAAACTAGATAGTCAATTGATTAATTTTACTAAAGGTCCAACCGTATCTTGTGCTGGCAGCAACGGATGCAGTTGTACCTCTGATAAATTTTGTATATTTGGTAATTGTGTTTATTATTGTGATGGTTGTACTACCTGTACAATGACAGTAGAAGAAAAATAGTTAGTTAATTTAAGATTTAGCTCTATTAATTAAATTACCTTTTTTAAGTATTAGGATCTACCCCTTTCAAGTTAAAAATCTGAAAGGGGTAGATTTATTTATAATCCAAAAATCAAATTTTTTATAGCGTTTTATATAAAGTATTTTATACTTTTATTGGTTATTTAAAACGAATATTTACCAATGCTCAATGAGCTTGACATACTTATCATCGGCGGGGGGGCTGCCGGTTTTTTTACAGCTATCAATGCGGCAGAACTCAATCCGGATTTTAAAATAACCATCCTCGAGCGCGGTAAGGAAGTTCTGACCAAAGTGCGCATCTCAGGCGGGGGAAGATGCAATGTAACACACGCCGAATTTATACCCAAAGAACTTTCCCAAAAGTATCCCCGTGGGGAAAAAGAACTGCTGGGGCCGTTTCACAACTTTATGACCGGCGATACCATCGCGTGGTTTGAGCAACGTGGTGTTGCACTGAAGATTGAAGAAGACGGCCGGATGTTTCCCGAGACCGACAATTCACAAACCATTATCGACTGTTTTTTAAACGAAACAAACCGATTGGGGATTGATGTATTACTAAATCATTCCGTTCAGAAAGTTGCTAAAGAAAATAACTTCTGGAACGTAGAAACCACACAAGGGAGCTTTCAGGCCAAACACCTCGTCATCGCCACCGGAAGCAATCCCAAAATTTGGAAACTGCTGCAAGGCCTGGGCCACACCATCGTCCCGCCGGTACCCTCGCTGTTTACATTCAACATTAAAGACAACCGCATTGCTGACTTGCCCGGGGTATCGACGAATGCCACATTAAAAATAAAACCCTCCCCCTTGGGGGGAGCCGGAGGGGGACTTGAAAGTGAAGGTCCGGTACTCATCACCCACTGGGGATTAAGTGGTCCGGCGATTTTAAAACTTTCAGCCTGGGGAGCACGTGAATTGAACGAACTCGATTATAAATTCACGCTTCAGGTCAATTGGCTCGAGCACCCGGGTTTTAATGAAACTTTGGAGGAATTAAAAGAAATCAAAAACAACCAGGCCAAACAATTGGTTGTAAAATACCCCCAGTTTGAACTGCCCAAACGCTTATGGCAAAGTCTGGTAAGTGCCTCGGGAATCGACACCGAAACCAAGTGGGCTGAAGTAAACAAACAGCAGTTACAGGAGTTGGCCGGCCAACTCACCCAAAGCCGGTTTGAAGTCGACGGGAAAAGCACCTTTAAAGAAGAGTTTGTCACTGCGGGCGGTGTGGAATTAAAAGAAATCAATTTCAAGACCTTTGAAAGCAAAATCCATAAAAACCTCTTTCTGGCAGGCGAAGTAGTCAACATCGATGCCATCACCGGGGGCTTTAATTTTCAGAACTGTTGGACGGGCGGGTATCTTGTCGCTCAGGCAATATCAGAATAAAAATCTGCACTTATCTGTGGAATCAGCGGGAGAAAATCCCATATTTTATGAAATGAAAATATGTATCTTTGTCCAGCTATGACCAAAAAAGACTTTCTTTCTAAACCATCCGCTAAAACCCTTGAAAAAGGACAGGTAAGCTGGCAATCTCCCAGCAATATTGCCTTAGTTAAATACTGGGGAAAGTATGGTGAGCAACTGCCCAAAAACACCTCCATCAGTTTTACATTATCCAATTGCCATACTAAAACAACCTTGTTTTATGAACCCAAAACAACTGACGGTTTTGAATTTGAAGTCTATCTGGACGGAAAGCGCGAAGAAGGCTTTGAACCCAAAATTTTAAAATTCTTTCAACGCATAGAAAAGTACATTCCCTTTTTAAAAGACTACCGTTTCAGGATTGAAACCATCAACAGTTTCCCGCACAGCAGTGGTATAGCCTCTTCAGCAAGTGGGATGAGTGCCTTGGCGTTATGCCTGATGGAAATGGAGCTTCGACTCCGCTCAGCTGCCGGTGTCGAGGAATTAACAAAAGAATTTTTCAATCAAAAAGCCTCCTTCCTCGCCCGTTTAGGCTCGGGAAGTGCGTGCAGAAGTGTGGAAGGCCCGTTGATTGTATGGGGCGAGCATCCCGAAATTCCCGGGAGCAGCAACCTTTATGGCACACAATACCCTTTTGAAGTCCATACAAACTTTGCCAACTATCAGGATACCATTCTTTTGGTGGACAAAGGAGAAAAACAGGTTTCCAGCACGGTGGGTCACGACCTGATGCACAACCATCCTTTTGCCGAACAGCGTTTCACGCAAGCAAATTCAAATATGCAAAAACTCATTCCGGTATTGAAAGAGGGGAATCTTGACGAATTCATCAATATTGTAGAAAGCGAAGCCCTTTCCCTCCACGCCATGATGATGACCTCCATGCCTTATTTTATCCTGATGAAACCCAACACCCTGGAGATTATCAACCGTATCTGGAGGTTCAGGCAAGAGACAGGAAGCAAAGTGTGCTTCACGTTAGATGCCGGCGCCAATGTGCATGTGTTGTACCCGAAACGTGAAAAGGAAGCGGTGGAAACTTTTATAAAAATGGAGATTTCAACATTTTGTAAAAATGCAGAATACATTACTGACTTTACAAGCCAAGGTGCAAAAAAGTTATAATTATTTTACTATTATTTTAGTAATAGCAATTGTTTTTTTTTCCGAATTTAATCTCGCAAAATAAACTCCATTAGAAAACCGGGACGAATCAAATCTTGTTTTTTCCTCCACTAAAGGAATCGTTGTTATTCTTTGTGAGAAAATATTATAAATTTCTATTTCCAGCTTATTATAATCCTGAAGAATCGAGGGTGAATATTCAAAAGTAATTGTTTCATCTACAGGGTTTGGACTTACAAAAAAGGAAACCTCTGTTTTGGAATTTTCTTCTGTATCTAAAACAATGGAAGTGAGTTTTAAAACAATATTTGAGTCATTGCAAATAACATCAAAAATATACTCATAGCCATTAAAAATTGCCGAGGTAGTGGAGACCGGATTACAGTCTGAAATGGTTTCGGTGGAGGTGAAGACCATAAATTCATCACCTATTTCAGGTTCAAAATTTAAATTAATAGTAAAATCACCTTCAAAATGAGTTTCTC
Source organism: uncultured Flavobacteriaceae bacterium (assembly GCA_963975935.1). GTDB lineage: Bacteria > Bacteroidota > Bacteroidia > Flavobacteriales > Flavobacteriaceae > Planktosalinus. The sequence goes on along the minus strand of CAXBIQ010000008.1, from coordinate 90,946 downwards.
CGCTATTACTTATAACATCAAATTCATCAATACTATCAATATCAATAATAATTTTAGCAGTTATGGTTTGAGAGTAATTGACAGTATTTAATTGATTTATGCCCGGGGAAGGGTTAAAAACGCCTTTATTTTGAGTTGAAACAGAGTTATATTGAGGAAACTTAAATATACCAGACCCTATAATTTCTCCATACTCTATATACTCAGGATAATCAGGGTGTTGGTAAAAGTGATTTTCAAAACCAGAATTTTCATCTAAAAGAATGATTCCCTCATTTAAATTGAGAGTTTCAATATTGTTAAAAAATATTCCATTAAATTGATGTTGGATTGTAGAGCCTAAAACCGTTAAAACCCCACTGTTTATTAGTTGTTCTTGTCCTGAACCTGTTCCTAATATATTTGCACCATTCAAAAAAAGTTCTCCGCCATTTCTTATTTGGCTTCCATTAATGAGATTGACAGAAAAAGTGTTTCCGGTACCTAGGGTTAAAGTGCCGGTTGTCGGCTGTATCCATATGTCCACATTATCAAAGGTAATGTTTTCTTCTCCGGTAACAATAACCTCAGCATTTTGAACCCGAAATGTGCCACCTCCTCTAAATGTCACATCTTTAAGGGTTAATACTCCCTCAACACTAAAAAAAATAGTCGTAGTTATAAAAGGGTTTTCTGTTCCATTGTTTTTTATTTCAAAATACCCCTCATTGTAGCCCTCTATTGAACTGTTAGTAGAAAAAATGTTTTTTCCACTAAAAGTTAAACTCGCATTATTTTCAATCATTATGTTTGGGCTTAATATTGTATTTTGGTTAAAAGGTTCAATAAGCAGACTTCCTTCCTCTACCATAAAATCGTAACAACAAATAAGCATTTCGACATCTATAAAAGAATTATTATCCCCTTTTTTGAGAAATGGACCAATAATTTCTAGCTTCCCGGGAATGGGAGATGAAAATGAAATATCCACTCCATCTATTTCAATGTCATATGGTTGTCCTCCTGTTTGGAGAACAGCTCCTTCATTTATATAAATAGGTTCGTTATTAGTAATTCCGGGACTTTTGAAAATTTTGACAAACCCATTCATATCTATTAAAATATCTTCAAAAACCTTTGTAGAATTAACTTCAGAATCGTGAATTATATGTAATGCGCCATTATTGTTAAAAGTTCCTCCTCCGGTAAATAATCCTTGCTTAAAGGTTATCAGGGTGGTAGTGTGTACAATTGCGCCAGTTGGTATTACCACAGTGCCAATTCCATTTTGAAGAGGGATAGTGCCCATATCCCAATTTAAGGGATCCTCCCAAAAATAGTTATCGCCATCTCCCGTCCATGTATGTATTTGTCCCAATGCAAGTAGCGGAATAAAAAGAAGAAAAATGAACAAATAGTGAGTAATTTTTTTCATATCAATGAATATGATAGTGATTATTAAAAATAGTAATATTTAGTGAGTTACATATAAAAGCATAAGAAATATTTAAGTTATTTTTTTAATAAAGGTAATCTAGAACAACTATATTTGCACCAAAATATTTAGTATTCTTAGAAATTCTTTATATTTACTTTGTAAATTAATCAATAATGCGAGGACCCCTCTTTTACTCAAAAATCCTGCTCTTTGGTGAATATGGCATCATCAAAGATTCCAAAGGGTTATCCATTCCTTACAATTTTTACAACGGTGCCCTGAAGATTGATGAACACCACACCGTGGCGACGCATAAATCAAATCAGGGCTTGAAGCGCTTTGCAGACTACCTGCAAACCTTGCAGGAGGAAAACCCTGCATTGGTGACGTTCAACTTGGAAGCCTTAAAAAAAGATATTGAAGCAGGGCTGTACTTTGACAGCACGATACCGCAAGGCTATGGGGTAGGAAGCAGTGGTGCACTCGTGGCGGCCATATATGACCAGTATGCCCATGATAAAATAACAGTACTCGAAAACCTTACCCGCGAAAAACTCTTACAACTCAAGGCTATTTTTAGTGCGATGGAGTCTTTTTTTCACGGAAAGTCTTCAGGGCTTGACCCGCTGAACAGCTACTTGAGCTTACCCATACTCATCAATTCACAGGACAATATCGAGCCGGCAGGCATTCCTTCACAACTCAAAAAAGGAAAAGGAGCCGTGTTCTTACTGGATAGTGGCGTGACCGGTGAGACCGCACCGATGGTGCAGATCTTTATGGAAAACATGAAACAGGAAGGTTTCCGTGCGATGCTGAAAGATCAGTTCGTCAAACATACAGATGCCTGTGTGGACGATTTCCTGAAAGGCGATGTAAAGTCACTATTCTCAAACATAAAGCAACTGTCTCACGTAGTACTCGACAACTTCAAACCGATGATCCCCAAACAATTCCACAAGCTTTGGAAGCAGGGCATCGATACCAATGCATACTACCTTAAACTGTGTGGTAGCGGTGGCGGAGGCTACATCCTGGGCTTTACCGAAGACCTTGATAAAGCCAAAAAGGCCCTGAAAGATTATAAGCTGGAAGTGGTTTATAACTTTTAACCTTACTCAATTCACTACATATTTTGACCTTATTCATTTTTTTGAAGCTGCGTTCAGTAAACGGAGACAAGATTATTTTTTATAGGTTCATATGTAAGTTAACCCGATATCCCTATCTTTGATTATCAAGAAACCTAACTGCTAAAAGTTGTTTCCTAAAACCTAACATCTCATATCTCACATCAAAAGTCTAACGTCTCACGTCTCAAATCTCATATCTAAAGTCTGATGGCCCTCCTCAACCCAAAACAAAAAAAGTTCCTGCTCAAGATGTTGAGTCTTTTTTCTGTGGTGCGGGGGTATAACATTTTAATCATCGTCATTGCACAGTACCTCACGTCCATTTACATCCTGGCGCCCGGGAAACCCCTGTTGCAGGTAGTACTTGACCCCAATTTGTTTATCATCGTGCTGGCATCTGCGCTGGCCATTGCAGGCGGGTATATCATCAACAACTTTTATGATGCCGAAAAGGACCTGATCAACCGGCCCAACAAGACCTATCTCGACAGTTTTATCAGCCAGAACACCAAGCTTTCGGTGTACTTTGTGCTGAACTTCCTTGCGGTTATTTTGGCGAGTGCCATTTCCTTTCGGGCGGTGCTCTTTTTTTCGGTTTATATTTTCTTTATCTGGTTCTACTCGCACAAGCTCAAAAAATACCCGTTTATCGGCAACTTAACCGCTTCGGTACTGGCGATTACGCCCTTTTTTGCGGTCTTTATTTACTATCAGAACTTCGCCCTCGTCATCTTTGTACACGCCACCTTTTTGTTCCTCATCATCTCCATGCGCGAACTCGTCAAAGACCTGGAGAACATCAAAGGCGACCTGGTGCTGAACTACAAGACCATCCCGGTGGTCTATGGCGAGCAGTTTTCAAAGCGCATTCTCACGTTTTTAAGCATCATTACCCTGATACCCATCTATCTGTTACTGACACGTTTTGAGATAGGCTATATGGATTTTTACTTTCTCGGTGCTGTCTTGCTTCTGGGGGTTTTCCTGTTTTACCTTTGGTACTCTTCCCAAAAACTGGATTATATCATCCTGCACACGATCCTAAAGTTTATTATTGTCGTGGGTACCCTGAGCATTGTGCTGCTGGATGTTGACTTCCTGTTACGCAGAATATTGTAGCAGGCTTTGCACCAAAACATTGAAAATACCCTACCTTTGCAAAAAATTTAAAACGGATTATGGCTAAAGAAGAACATAAAGGAAGCGGACGACGCGAGGGAAAATCCAAAAGCAAAGACATTACCAACAAGAAAAAGTTTACCCCAAAACCTCCACAAAGGAAACAGCCTCTCAAGGCCAAAGGACCTGCTGATGAGATGCGCCTCAATAAATACATAGCCAACTCGGGCATGTGCTCACGCCGTGAAGCAGACCTTTATATCTCTACCGGCCAGGTGCAGGTGAACGGAAAGGTAGTGACTGAAATGGGCCACAAAGTAAAACTCACTGATGACGTCAAGTTTGACGGCCGCCGCATCAACCCCGAAAAAAAGGAATATGTCTTGCTCAACAAACCCAAAGGCTTTGACACTTCAACCAGTGAAGAAACCTTGCACAAATCTGCTGCCGGGCTGGTGATGAATGCCTCAAAATACAAACTCGTTCCCGTGGGAAGGTTGCAGCGCAACACCACAGGGCTGCTGTTGTTTACAAACGACCACGATATGCAAAAGAAACTCACCGACACCGGTTTGCTCGTGCGCAAAATCTATCAGGTTTCCCTGGACAAGAACCTTAAGTATGAAGACTTTCAGAAAATAGAAGAGGGTCCCACAGTAGAAGGGAAGAAAGTAAGGGTTGACTCGGTTTCTTATGTTGACAATGCTCCCAAAAGCGAAATAGGCATACAGCTGCACAGCAACAGGAACAATATCGTGAGGAAGATCTTTGATAGCTTTGGCTATGACGTGATTAAACTCGACCGTGTTTCTTATGCAGGCTTGACCAAGAAAGACTTACCCCGTGGTAACTGGAGGCATTTGACCGCTCAGGAACTGGCAAACCTACAAATGCTTTAATATATTAAAATCAGCATTATTTTTCTGTAAACTTATTTTGAAATCCAATTATTTTGATTTCATTTGTATAGTGCTTTGATGATATAGTTCACAAAATAGCAATGGCACACAGTACTGCCTTATGAAATTTTTTTGCAAATGGAGGCTTTTCGCTTCGGGTAGCTTGCTCATCGCAGCGCCTTTGAACAAAAAGCTTCAGGTTTTTAATAAAACTCCCTTCCCAATCACCACAAACACGGTGCAGGTATTTTCTGTAATGACACCCATACGCATTTGATATTTTATTATTGTTTCGTTAATTTACGAGATAAACTTTCGCAATGCCTAACTTTTTATTAATTTATACGAAATTTTAAAAACAATAATGAAGACCCGATATATAGACCTCATTGACCAAACCTTTTACTTTCCGCAGGAAGAATTCACCCTTGAAGACAATGAACTTCGCTTTCACGACATCGACCTGATGGAACTGGTTGAAGAATATGGAGCCCCCCTGAAGTTTACATACCTTCCCAAAATATCAGACAACATTAACAGGGCTAAGAAATGGTTCAAGGACTCCATCAAAAAGAACAAATACAAAGGAAAATACTACTATTGCTACTGCACCAAAAGCTCCCATTTTGAGCACGTGCTGCACGAGGCGTTGAAAAATGACATTCATATTGAAACCTCTTCGGCCTTTGACATCGATATCGTCAACAAGCTCAAGGGAGATGGCAAGATTGATGAAAAGACCTTTGTAATCTGCAACGGCTTTAAGCGTGACCAATACATCACAAACATCGCCAACCTGATCAACAGCGGGCACAAAAACTGTATCCCCATTATTGATAACTATGAAGAAATAGGTTTGCTCGATGAAGAAATCAAGGGCAAGTACAAAATAGGCATCCGCATTGCATCAGAGGAAGAACCCAAGTTTGAGTTTTATACCTCGCGCCTGGGTGTGGGCTACAAAAACATCCTTCCGTTTTACAACAAGCAAATCAAAGACAATAAGAAAGTGCAACTCAAAATGCTGCATTTCTTTATCAATACCGGTATTCGCGATACAGCTTATTACTGGAACGAACTCCTCAAATGTATGCAGGTATATGTGCAGCTCAAAAAAGTATGCCCCAGTCTCGACAGCCTCAACATAGGTGGCGGCTTCCCCATAAAGAATTCGCTGGGCTTTGAGTTTGACTACCAGTATATGGTGGAGGAGATTTTACACCAAATCAAACTGGTGTGTGAGGCAGAAGAAGTGCCCGTACCCCATATTTTTACCGAATTTGGCAGCTTTACCGTGGGCGAAAGTGGCGGTGCCATATATGAAGTGCTGTACCAAAAACAACAAAACGACCGGGAAAAGTGGAACATGATTAACTCATCGTTTATCACCACCCTGCCCGATACCTGGGCCATCAACAAACGCTTTGTAATGCTGGCGGTCAACCGCTGGAACGACGAGTATGAACGCGTCCTGCTGGGCGGGCTCACCTGCGACAGTGATGATTATTACAACAGTGAGCAGCATATGAACGGTATCTACCTGCCCAAATACAGAAAAGAAAAACCTTTGTACATTGGTTTTTTCAATACCGGGGCTTATCAGGAAACCATTGGCGGGTTTGGGGGCTTGCAACATTGCCTCATCCCGATGCCAAAACACATATTGATCGACAAAGATGAAAACGGTAATTTTACCAAAAGACTATTTAGTGAAGAACAAAAAAGTGAAGACTTACTCAAAATTTTAGGATACAATGACTAAGAGAAACTATGCCGGTATTCCGGACAAATATGCCCGCATTGACGAGGCAAAAGTGGTGTTGATACCCGTTCCATATGACGGAACCAGCAGCTGGGGAAAAGGATCAGACAAAGGTCCCGAAGCTTTTTTACACGCTTCAGAAAACATGGAGCTGTATGACATTGAAACCCACAGCGAGGTCTACAAAAAAGGGGTGTACCTTGCCCCGCCGGTAACTGAGAATTCTTCCCCTGAGAAAATGGTGGAAGCCGTTCACAAAACCGTAAAAAACTACATTCAGCAGGAGAAGTTCGTCACCATTTTTGGCGGTGAGCACTCCATTTCCATCGGGACCATCCGCGCATTCAATGAGTCGTTTGAAGACCTTACGGTAGTTCAGATAGATGCGCATGCTGATTTGCGCCCCGAGTATGAAGGTAGCAAATGCAACCACGCCTGCGCCGTTTATGAAGCCAGCCAGAACACAAACCTCATTCAGGTAGGGATCCGCTCAATGGATGTTTCCGAAAAGGAACACATGGACGAAAACAGAACCTACTTTGCCCACGACCTGGTCAACTATGATGACTGGATGGACGATGCCATTGGCCAGATGACACCCAATGTGTTCATTACGATCGACCTTGATGCATTTGACCCTTCCATTTTGCCTTCCACAGGAACACCTGAGCCGGGCGGACTGTTTTGGTATGAAACCCTCGAGTTTTTAAAACTGATGTTCAAAAAGAAAAACGTGGTAGGTTTTGATATCATGGAGCTGTGCCCCAACGAAAACGAGAAGTCATCAGACTTCCTTGCGGCCAAGCTGTACTACAAAATGCTGAGCTATAAATTTAAATATGAAAACCGAAAAAACGATGACGATGACGAAGACTAAAGGAGCCATTTCACAATTTATTGAAAAATACTATTTACACTTTAACGCCGCTGCGCTGGTTGATGCCGCAAAAGGCTATGAAGACCAACTCAACCAAGGATCCAAAATGCTGGTATCCCTTGCGGGTGCGATGAGCACCGGTGAGCTTGGGAAGATATTTGCCGAAATGATCCGTCAGGACAAAGTGCATATCATTTCGTGCACGGGTGCCAACCTTGAGGAAGATATCATGAACCTGGTGGCGCATTCGCATTACAAACGCATACCCAATTACCGCGACCTGACCCCCGAAGAAGAGTGGGAATTGCTCGAGAAGGGCCTCAACCGCGTGACAGATACCTGCATCCCGGAAGAAGAAGCCTTCAGAAGATTGCAGAAACATATCTACCAGATCTGGAAGGAAGCCGAAGAAAAAGGCGAACGCTACCTGCCGCATGAGTTTATGTACAAAATGCTCTTGTCGGGTGTTTTGGAACAGTATTATGAAATTGACGTGAAGGATTCGTGGATGTATGCTGCCGCCGAAAAAAACCTGCCCATGGTCGTTCCCGGCTGGGAAGATAGCACGATGGGGAATATTTTTGCTTCTTATGTGCTTAAAGGAGAACTCAAAGCCAGCACTATGAAAAGCGGTATCGAGTACATGACCTTTCTCGCAGACTGGTATACTGAAAATTCAGAAAATGGCATTGGCTTCTTCCAGATAGGAGGCGGTATAGCCGGTGATTTCCCTATTTGCGTGGTGCCCATGCTCTATCAGGATATGGAAAGAACAGACACCCCTTTCTGGAGTTATTTCTGCCAGATATCTGATTCCACGACCAGTTACGGTTCTTATTCCGGTGCTGTGCCCAATGAGAAAATCACCTGGGGGAAACTTGATATAAAAACCCCAAAATTTATCATAGAAAGTGATGCTACTATCGTGGCACCTCTTATATTTGCCTACTTATTAGATATGTAATTTATGAAATGCCTACTAACTCATTATAATGCTATGGATACCCTTTTTAAGGCATTCCATCTGACCTATAAAAAACAATAGAAAAGCACAGATGAAAAGAATTATTGTAGATTTTAAGAAACTAACCCCCGAAATTTTAAAACTCCTGGTGGAGAAGTACCCGGAAGGCTATGACGACTTGAACATCATTTCGTTTAAAAACGCTGCCGGCGAAATCGTTGAATGTGTGGAAGTACGCACCGAAGACACCATCTACCTGGTCAAAGTGAGCACCAAACTGGAACGCACCATGGAAAACTATGACGAAGACGACTATGAAGACTTCGCCGATGACGATCCGGAAGCAGTACAACCCCCCGAAGACCTCCCCGAGGACGCCGAGGATGAAGAAGACCTTGATTAAGCTTCTATAGTAAATACACCACAACCCACACGATTGCCGTGTGGGTTTTTTTATGCCCATACTCAAAAGAACCGCACAAAATAGTCTTACGTCCTAAGTCCTGCAGTCCTACGTCTTAAACCATGCAGTCCTACGTCACCCCAAAAAAACATACCTACTATCCGCCGTTATCCCCGTCACTGCATCCCGGAACCCCGCCCAGCAATGCAGTTCCAGACCGGAAAACGAGGCCGGCAACGGCAACACCACGCTACCGTCCTGCCGGGTAGCGGCATCCTGTGAAAAGTAATACTGATGCGTTGCAGGGGCATACAGCACAACCAGGAGCAGGTCTCCCGGGTCTGCCAGCCCCTCGTTGCTGTTGTCCACCCACGAGAGGGCAAGGGCATTCTCGCCGGTAATGCTTGCCGCGGTGACGTCAATGGCACGCAGTTCGCCCATACTCACCAGCGCTTTGGGGTAGTCAATGGCAACCATATCGCCGGTGATCAACAGGGCATGCTTCTTATGGTAAGACGGTGCCAGGTTGCGTTTGGTCATATCGGGCGGGTCGATGCTGTAGCTCATGTCGATCCATGCGCTCAAAGGGTTTAAAAACCGTTCGGTCACTTGAAACTCTTTCCTGGATAACAGTTGTAAAGCAGAAGGTGGTTTTGTGGATTTTTTGGGTGCACTGCGCAGCACACTTTTGCCTTTCCAGGTGGCGCCCACAATAGCACCCACCTTGCCTGAAAACGGGCCTAAAATGCCCCTCGTGAAGATTGCCATAGGTTAAGTGGTTAATAGGTTGAACAATAGGGTATTACTAAAGTAAAACACCGTTTTCTGAAAAACAAGTTTTTGGGCAAAAAAGAAGGGGTTTTCTTCGGGTTTTGTTCGGGATTCCTTCGGGATTTGTTTTTAAAAAAGGTACTTTTCAGGAACAAAGCTCGAACGAGGGTGGGGCGAGGGTGGAAAAACAGGGTAGGGGTTGCTTTTTTACAGGCTGGTGGTATGCGGTTGTATGGGTGGTGGTTTTTGTGGGGTGCCGACGGTTGAGGTATGGGGTTTTTTGGTATATTTGGGTTATCACCCTTTGTTTATCCTCTGGAATTTTTGTGTTGTTAATGCCTTGATTGGTGTTAGGGTTTGGTGTATGGGGATTGTTGGTTAAGGAAGTTAGAAAAATAGTCAAATTTTCTGTTATTTTGAAAAAAACTGCATATATAGATAATAATATTGTTGTGGATATTGAACAAGAATATCTCTCTAGAGAGAACTTACTTAAAAATGTTGACACCGGCATCACAGACTTTTTTTATTCATCAGCTCATCTTCAAGAAGCCAATGAAATGACAGCTAAGACGGAAGAAGAATTAAATATTCGACTTAAAAAGCGTTTTACTGCAATTAGCTCGATTACATATGACAATTATATTGAAACGAAATTGGATTCGCATGATGTATATCTAATAAAGAAAAAGCCTTCTGAAATTTATGAAAAAATAGATTTTAGTTTAATTGGTGTAAGTGCAATGAAAGGTTTTATGAGTATAATTAGTGAAATTCAAAAACAGCATTTTCGTTCTCAAATTGGTATAGATCCAAAACGTATAAATAATTATAATCCTAAAGAGATTATTGACCATATAAATTCTAAAAGTGACTTAATGGGTGGGTATTCCTTTATTGGATTTATTGATAAGGCACTTGAGCTTCATCCGTTAGGAGCAGAAATGGGGCGTAGAAATGTATTCACCGCAATGTTTGAGTTTTTAGATTTAGTGGGTTATTGGAAGGACGGGTTTACTGATAAATCTAATTATGCCAGATTATGGGATTCAAATCATGCCTATTATTCCTCACAATGTGACTATTTTATTTCTGATGACAAAAGAACAAGGAATAAAACAAAAGTGGTGTTTGAATATTACGATATACACACAAAAATAGTATCCTCAAAAGGAACAGAATAAGAGTTAAAGGTAAAATCCTTTTACATTTGTTGCTACTGTTTTTTTTTTGAAAAATATTAATAAACATTATGCTTTTGATTTTTTAACTATTTTAGTTCTAAAACGACACAATGCCCATTATTAAAAACCGATATGAATAGTTTTAATTATGATTGAGAAAATAAACATTTTAAGATTTAAAAATTTAGAAGATTTAGAGTTGAATCTAGCAAATATTAATGTTCTTGTAGGAGGAAATAATGCTGGTAAGAGTTCCATACTGCAAGCTCTACAGTTTTCTATATCAATTGCTCAAACAACATCATTAGCAGAATTTAAAAGAACACGTTGGAATAATGATAAATTTTCAACATCTCTTACTCCTGAGCAAATCTTATACACCCCAACCAATGATATCTATAAATTAGGGACCGGGGGTTCTCTTAGTCAAAAACATGATGAAGCTATTATCGTTAAATTTGAAGAGAAAGGAACAAATAATAAAGCAGAATTTAAACTAAGAAAGGGAAGAAATAAGAATTTACTCGTTAGTATAGAAGGTCAAGACCTTGGACAGCAAATTAGAAATTTAGACTCACCCTTTTCAATTTATGTGCCCGGTTTGGCTGGTATCGCAGCATTTGAACAATTTAGAAGTGAGGGGATTGTGAAAAAAACTGCTGCTAAAGGTAATGCAAATAGTGTTTTTAGGAATATACTATTACTGTTATCAAGTGATAAAACTAAATGGAAAGCTTTCCAAAATGATTTAAACGATATCTTTCCAGATTTAGAAATTAAAATAAATTTTAATCCTCAACGTGATGAGAATATTAATGTTCTAATAATAAAAGGGATATTAAAATTGCCAATAGATACATATGGTACAGGTGTTTTACAAACTATTCAAATTCTTTCTTATCTACACCTCTATCGCCCCAAGTTTTTGATTTTAGACGAACCAGATAGTCATTTACATCCTCATAATCAAAAAATAATTGCACAAAAATTATTTGAATTGACAAATGAATTAGATTTTCAAATAATTCTTAGTACTCATTCAAGGCATTTACTTGATGCTTTTCAAAGTATAGCTGAGATTCACTGGATTGTTGACGGAAACTTAAGTTCAGAGGATTTCAATTTTGTAAAAGTGTTATTAGAAATAGGAGCTTTGGATAAAGGTGATTTTTTAAACAACGGTAATATTAAATGTGTGGTGCTTACAGAAGATTCAGTAACTACACCATTAGAAAATATTTTGGTAGCGAATAATTTCAATTTGGAAGAAACTGATATATGGGCTTACGACGGTTGTTCTAAACTAGATACTGCAATTGTGTTGGCTGCTTTTATTAAAAAACATGCTCCTAATGCAGAAATTATTGTACATCGTGATTCAGACTACTTAACAGATGATGAAAAGGAAGATATAATTCAAAAAGCAGAGGCGGCTGGGTTAAATTTTCTTTTTACTAGTGGGACGGATATTGAGTCTAACTTTATTATAAAAGAACATATTTTAGAAATATATCCAGAATTAAATGAAAATAGATATAATGAATTACTAGCAGAAGCCATTGAAAATAATAAAATCAAGTCTTTAGAAAACTATATTAATTATAATACTCAAAAAGCTTTAAATGAGCAGTACAAGGGTGGCGCTAGAGTTAACAGTGGTAGGATTAGTGTAGCTTGTCATATTGATTTCGAGCAAGATAGATTAAAATATAGTCTAGGGAAAAAGGTAGTTAAAAGTTTGAGGGACTCTTTACAAAATGAAATTGGTAATAGAGATATATTTAGAACTACTGAACACTTAGAAAATGAATTTTTATTAGAGTTGAAAGAAAGAATATGGGAATAAAAACTGTTCAAAGCATCATTACTCTTGGTTTCCCCGCGATTGCATCGCGTGGTAATAAAATACAACAAACAAAGCCCCTTAACCGTTCTTACTAAAAACCAACCCATATGGAAAATGTAAAAACACAGACTCCCACTATGCTGCACTACACGGCCCTTGCTTTAAGTGTATTGTTAGCTTGTTTTGCGTTGTTTTATATTGATGAGGATACTCACGCACTTACTGACGTGTTTGCCCCGGGTAATCTTTTGGCACTAATAATATACTTCACCCCGGCTTGTGCCTTATGCTTTGTATTATTTAAGTTTATTTCAAAGGAGTTTAAAACACTGGAAAGTATCTTTCTTTCATTGGTTATAGGTATTCCGTTAGGGTTTACAATGGTTCTTTTTTTATTGTTTGCTTTGCGGTAATATAACTTCCGTTCCCGCGCGATTGCATCGCGTGGTATTTAACCTTCCCTAACTTCCCATTAGCCCTGCTTGCTATAAATAAGAAATTCTGTAATTTTATTCTATGAGCAGAAATTACAAGTTTCATAATCCTGAGGGCTTATATTTTGTAAGCTTTGCCGTTGTGGAGTGGCTGGATGTATTTACCAGAAACGAGTATAAAGACATTCTTATAGAAAGCCTGTCCTATTGTCAAAAGCATAAGGGTATGGATATTTTTGCCTGGTGTATTATGACAAACCACGTTCATTTGGTGTTCAGGAGTATTGACGGCTTAGACCCTGCCCTACTATTGGGCGACTTTAAGCGTTTTACGAGCAAAGCTATCGTCAAGGCAATTAAGGAAAACCCCAAAGAAAGCAGAAAGGAATTTTTACTGGATCAATTCAGGAAAGCCGGTGCAAAAGCATCAAATGTGAATGAATATCAGTTTTGGAGGCACGACAATCATCCTATTGAGTTGTGGAGCAATAAAGTGATTTACCAGAAAATTAATTATATTCACAAAAATCCGGTGAAGGCAGGTTTGGTTTATTATCCGGAAGATTATGTTTACAGCAGTGCTGCAGATTATGCAGACAGAAAAGGTTTGTTGGATAATGTTATTGTTTTTCAGTATTTTGGTTGAGTGGTTTTAATTATTGATTATTATGGATGGGGTTGAGCCACGCGATGCAATCGCGCGGGAACGGAGCCTAAGGAAGCGTATAAAAACTTAGAGATTAAAGAATGAATCTGAAGCTTACAAAGAAGTTAAAAGTTTTACTATTAATAATTATAGTTCTTTTTGCATCTATTATATATAATATTGTTTCAGGAAATAGGGTCCCTGTAGCTGGTCACGCTATAGCTTTTTTTAGACCAATATTTAATAACTATAAAATAATTGATTTAAATGAAGTAATAAAAACACAAGATAAAGTGACTTTTAAAGAATTACCTGATAAAGTAAAAAATAGTTTAATGGATTATAGGGAAGATATTAATAGGCCTGTATCTAAAAAAAAGTTTGATTATACTATCCCATTTATAAACTTGGGAACTGCTTATAATTTAAATTATGAGCAAAGTAATTTTATTTATTCAGATTACTACTTGTTTTATATATATGGACAAGATTATCAAGCTATACTTATAAATCATAAATATTATATTAATATTACTAAGTATGGTAATCCGATATTTTATAATGACAATATTTATATTTATAGTGATGAATCAGGGCGGGCTTTTACAGATCAGGATGCTGTTTACTGTATAGTTGATCTTGATGAATTAATAAATATATAATTTCTTCCTTACTCTTCCACACGATTGCATCGCGTGACTGCTACCCTCCCAAAGCAACACCCCTTTTCTTCACCCCCACTTCCCAAACAAAATACCCAATCACCACCACATATTCCAGTGCCACGAGCCAGAGGTTTTCCTGAAAACCGCCCGGGCCGTAGGCGGTATAACTCAAAACAATCATAAAGCTCCACACCAGCAGAAAGCGGTAACGGGTAAAAAGGCTCAGCACCAGCGGGATGGTGAGGTACCAGGGGTGCACGGTGGTGGAGAGCAGCAGGTAAAAGCAAAAAGCAAAAAGCATCAGGGTTGCCAGGTGCCGTATGGAGGCGGCCTTCCTGAAAAGGCTGAGGTACAGGACAAACAACAGGGTGATGACCGGCAGGATGGTGCCCACGGTGCCAATAATGTTCCAGCCCACGGTCTCAAAGCCAATCCAACGAATGAGGTAATACACACTGGCATTGAACTCAAAAGTGACAAACCACAGACTGAGGGTCTTGCCAAAGTTTTGCAGAAAGGCCTCAGAAAGGAAGGGGACAAACAATACCAACACCGTTGCGAGCACGGTGATATAATAGATGATTAGCTTTTTGAGTGCGGCGGCTTTGGTGGGGAACTGTGTGATAAAATAAGGCAGTAACAACGGTAAAAACAGCAAAGGGAGCAACTTGGTTGCTACCGAAAGTCCAAGGAAAATGCCACTCCACAGCCATTTTTTGGTGGCCAGAAAGTAGAGTGCCCCCACCAGAAAGAAGACCATCACGCCTTCAAAGTGCAGGTTTCCGGTGAGTTCGATGATGATAAAGGGGTTTAAAAAGAACCAAAAGATGTGGTGTGCGGGCAGTTGAAGCTTTTCCAGCAGCTTTTTACCAAACAACACCGTCCCGATGTCTGCGGCAATCAACACCAACCGCAGCACGATGACAGAGCCGAGGATGCTCTTTCCGGCAAGCAAGGCTGCCAGGGCATAGATGCCTTGCGACAACGGCGGATAGTTGCTGTAATGGCTTGCGTTAAGGGCGCCCATGCCGTCGATTAATTCCTGTGCTTGATGGATACCCATCATTCCGGGCAAAGCGAAGGAAGCCGGGGTAGAAAGATACGGATTGATGCCCTGCATCAGCAGGCGTCCGTCCCAGAGGAAGCGGTAAAAGTCCTGCGAGAGGTTGGGGATGGAAAGGATAAACACAGCCCTGAGAGCGATACCCGTCCATAAGAGAAATTTAAAATTCCCGGCGTTTATTTGCACCAGTTTGTAAAATATAAAAAACAGCGCGGCATACAGGCTGAACAGCTTGATAAAGTCGCTGCGCTCCAGTTGGTATGCAAAAGACCAGTAAAAAACGAGACTGGCTGCCACCATCAGCAGGGGGATGCGGTAAAGGTTTAGTTTTTCCATCAGCCGGTAAGAAAGATGTTGCTAAAGAGTAAATGATATAAAAGAACGCTGAAAAGAGGAAGTACAAGCAAAAGAACAACTTCTTTAGTCTTCGTAATTTTCAAAAGCGGATAGATCAGAAAAAAAGCAATGCATATAAATAACGCAGGAATGATTAATACCGGCAAGCTTAAAGCGAGGCTGAGAATATAGGTGCCGGAAGAGACAAAAAAGAAGGAACGATAAAAAGTGTCGAATTGTAAGTCTATCGCATAGGCTATAAAATTCAATACTTCAAAGCTGAAAAGCACGATAAGTAACACCCCAAACACCTGTAAAAGTATGTTTTTTGAGCGATGTATTTTAAATACAGGAACCGTGAGGAACAGAGCTGTTTTGATTAAAAAAACGACGGAATAGTAAGTTATAAAGGAAAGGGTTTGCTCGACGGTACAATTAACAGCATAGGTATAAAAAAAGAAATCACCTCCTCCCAATAGGGTTAATCCGTTAATCATTATGTTGTACACAAGTAAATATACCGGATAGGAAAGAACTAGTATAAGCAAGATTTTAATAAAGTCCTTCATATCGCATCTTAGGGTATCAATAAGCTAAAGCGGAATATTAAAAATACAAAAAATATAAGACTACCTTAACCGCAGCGATTTAAAAAACACATAGCCAAAGCCCAGGAACAACATCAAATGAAACGGGAAGAGACCGAAGTCGCCTTCTTTGCCCACTACAAAAGCGCTGTACATCCCAAAGGCAAAATAAAGCATCAGCAGGCCTTCAATGAGCACGTGTGGTGACAGCTTTTCCTTGAGGTAGATATTGCCCTTCCAGGAATCTTTGAGGGTGTTGATGTTGAATTTGGGCGTTCTTATGAATTCGCTTTTCTTCCCCAGATGCCCTTCCAGGATGGCGATGGTGTTGTGCAGTGAAAAGCCCATGGCAATGGAGAAAAAGGTAAAGAACATCCCGATGTATTTGAAAAAGCTCACAATCCCGCCCCCGTAGATCTTTTTGAACATCACCCAGTAGCAGATAAAAAAGATAAGGGTGCTGAGCACAAAGAAGCTCATCACGATAAAATAAACTTTTAAATGTTCATATTCGTTTTTGATATAAAGCATCGGGATGCTCAGTACCGCGACGATAAAGATGTTGAGGAACATCGTGCTGTTGAGCAAATGCAGGAGTCCGTGTATCTTGGTCTTAAACGGAACAGAGGGTGACGTGAGCAGTTTCCATTTCATTTTCTGAAAGTTCTCGGCCCCGCCCTTGTTCCACCGGAACTGTTGCGAGCGTGCCGCACTAATGACCACGGGTAACTCTGCCGGGGTTTCCACATCTTCAAGATAAGTAAACTTCCAGCCTTTGAGCTGGGCGCGGTAGCTTAGATCAAGGTCTTCGGTGAGGGTGTCCCCCTCCCAGTTACCGGCATCGATGATGCACTGCTTGCGCCAGATGCCCGCCGTGCCGTTAAAGTTGATAAAGTGATCCTGGCTGTTGCGGCCCACCTGTTCCAGACTGAAGTGCGCATCGAGCGCAAAGGCCTGTACTTTGGTAAGGATGGAATAATCGCGATTGATATGCCCCCAGCGGGTCTGTACAACCCCGATATTCTCTGATGTAAAATGGGGCACCGTGCGTTTGAGCCAGTCGGGTTTGGGAAGGAAGTCGGCATCAAAGATGGCGATGTATTGGCCTTTGGCGGTTTTCAGTCCTTCCTTGAGGGCACCGGCTTTAAAGCCTGTGCGGTTGGTGCGGGTAATGTGTTGTATGTCCAGTCCGGTCTGCTGAAGTTCCTGAACGAGCTGTGCCGTGGCGGTCAGGCTTTCGTCTGTGGAATCATCGAGCACCTGTATTTCCAGGCATTCTTTGGGGTAGTCTATTGCAGCGATGTTCTTGAGCAGGCGTGCCATCACATACTTTTCGTTATAGACCGGCAGTTGAATGGTTACGCGGGGGACTTCGGCGAGATTTTTCCAGTTGATGCTTCGGGCCGTTTGTTGTTTGTTCCGGTTCCTAACGTAATTAAAAAGAAGGTTGAGTTGTGCCAGCGCATAGATGAGGATAAACACCAGCGCAAGGGTATAGATAACGATAATAATGCTTTCTAAAATCACTTTTTAAAACTGTATTTAAAGATCCACCCTAATATTTTGACACCCGCCATAACAGCCCCTTTGACGGTTCCCGAAACTTTTGAGACGCCGATGCGGTTCTTATAACGCACGGGCACTTCGGTATAGCTGTATTTTCGTTTCAGGGCTTTTAGTTGCATCTCGACCGTCCAGCCATAGGTTTTGTCTTCCATCTGCAAAGCTAAAAGTTTTGGGTATTTTATAGCCCTGAATGGTCCTAAATCTGTAAAACGGGACTTAAAAAAAAGACCCATCAGGGTTGTAGCGAGCCAATTTCCGAAGATTTGGGGGAAGGTCATGGAGCCTTTTTCGCGTAAGCGCTTTACCCGGGCACCAATCACCAGGTCCAGATCCTGTTCCAGAATGGGGGCGACGATTTTGG
Organism: uncultured Flavobacteriaceae bacterium; assembly: GCA_963975935.1. Classification (GTDB taxonomy): domain Bacteria; phylum Bacteroidota; class Bacteroidia; order Flavobacteriales; family Flavobacteriaceae; genus Planktosalinus. The sequence goes on along the minus strand of CAXBIQ010000008.1, from coordinate 72,913 downwards.
TGAGTTCTTCCGGGTAATCGCTGTAATCACCGTCGAGAAAGACAATGATATCGGGCTTTTCAGCCTGTTGTGCGATATAGTGCATGCCTTTCAAACACGCATAGCCATAGCCTTTTTGGGTTTCTGAGAGCACGGTGGCGCCGGCGGCCTTTGCCACGGCAGCCGTCTCGTCTGATGAAGTGTTGTTCACCACAATGATTTCTGTGACAAAGGCAGGGATCTCTGCAATCACCTTTCCGATGGATGCTTCTTCATTGAATGCCGGGATGATGACTTTTATGTTCTTGTTCATTTAAAAATTAACCTGTGGGTTGTCTATTTTAAAACGGATCAATGAAGTCCATTCACCCACCTTTTTATCGTGTTTATATCTCAGGGCCTTGCGGAGTTTGTTCTGTTCATACACCAATGCATAGCCTTCGCGCTGTCCGTTTTGATACTGTACTTTAAGGGCATCCTTTCCGTTGTGGAACACCCACCAGTCGTTTTCTTTTCCTCTTTTATAATGACCCTCTTTGAGCAGCTTGTTTTCGCGGGAATAAAAATACCAATAACCATGCGCTTCACCCTTATAATAAGGACCTTTTTTTTGGAGGGTTGCATTGGGGTAGTAATATTTCCAGTAACCGCTTTTTTCATTGTGCTCCATCCATCCCTCTGCTTTAAGGGTTCCGTTTTCATAATATTCTTTGCTGTATTCTTTTTCGGTGCTTCCAAAGAACAGTATCATATATAAGCTCAAGGAGGCAAAAAGCAATTTTGATAGCATAATGATCGTGGTTTAAGTCGTAAATAATTTAAAAGCCTGACACCTTGTGTGCGCTATTTATAAATACGTAGCCTGCCGGGGTTTGGTTTTTTATAAAAAATTATTGGGTGGGAAAAAACCGTGCTTTTCTTTTTCTCGTAAATGAGGTATGACTAACAATTCTAAAAATTAAGAAATGAAAAGAAAAATCAAATTATTAGCATGTATTGGTTTATTGTTCCCGGCATTGATTGTCGCCCAAAGCCCCATCAACGGTTTTATGAAAAAACAGGGGGAAGGAGCACTCTCGCTTTCCTATTCACAGGAGATGTATGACAAGGTTTTTTTAGTACCTCAGGAAGTAGACGGTGTGCCTGTCTTTAATGAAGTAACCACCACCAGTATGTCCTTTTATGGCGAGGTAGGTATTACAGACCGCCTGAATGTTATATTAAACATTCCGTATGTAAAGACCGAAGGGGATGCCACACAAGCGGTACTCGACAACAACGGGTTTGAAAACACTCGTGAAGATTTTCAGGACATCAAGATTTATGCAAAGTACCTGTTTCACACGGTAAATTTTGAAAAGAGCAGTCTGAATTTGATGGGGGCCATTGGCCTTGAGACCCCGCTGTCTGATTATCCTGTTGATGAGGGTCTGCAGTCGATTATTGCAATCGGTAATCAAGGTTCGAGTTTTAATATGCTGGCCCTTGCTACGTTTAAAACAGACTTTGGTTTGTTTGCAACAGGTCAGGCCGGGTATAGCTTTCGCGGAAACAGGGTGCCCGATGCCTTGTTGACAGAGTTGAAATTAGGGTATGCCGGTTCGCGTTTTTATCTGGATGCTTTTGTAGCCAACCAACTTTCGGACAAGGAAGGTGTGGATATTTTGGGCGAAGGCTTTGAAGGCTTCTTTCCCGCCACACGGGTTAATTTCACGAGAGTTGGAGTTAACTTATATGTTCCTGTGGTATCAGGCATAGGTATTTCAGGAGGTGCATCCACCTATGTTGCCGGAAGAAATATTGGTAAAGCGACCGGTTTTTACGGCGGCCTTGTTTACTCATTTTAATTACTAACCCAAAAAAATATACACAATGAAAAATCTAAATATATTCAAATTCCTTTTTTTGCCCCTCACAGTAAGTCTGATGCTTTTCGGTTGTGAAACCGAATCAGAATTCGAAGACGAACTGCCCTCTATTGCCTACATAGCGGTGTCAAATCCTGATTTCAGTACGCTGGAAGCAGCTGCTGTTGCAGGCGAGGTCGCCGTTACATTGAGCAACTCAAATCCCGGTGACCCATCAGGTGACTATACTGTTTTTGCCCCCACCAACGATGCCTTTGCACGTTTGGGTCTCAATGAAGAAACCCTGGGTGTTTTGCAGAAACCCTTTTTGACAAATACATTATTGTACCACGTTTCCAATGGAAATTTACTGAACAGTAACATTATGGCAGGAGGGATGTCAACCTCAGCACTGGGTCCTGACAGGCGTTTTATCACCAGAGGAGACGAATTATACATCAATGGTTCAAAAATCCTTGCCACTGATATTGCTGCCAGTAATGGTACCGTGCACGTTATTGATAAAGTAATGATCGCTACCGGAGTGGATATTGTGCAATCTGCCATCGCATTGCAGAGCAGTAGTGTGTTTACGTCACCGGAGTTGTCTTTCCTTGTGGAAGCAGTGATCTATGCAGACCTTGCAGGGGCGTTGACAGCCTCTCCCGGAAGTCCTGACTTCACGGTTTTTGCGCCAACAGACCAGGCGTTTAAAGATTTGGGCACGGCATTGGGCCTTACGTTCAATGAACCGGCAGACATCAGGCAGTTGCCTGCAGAACTGGTAGCTACCGTATTGCTTAACCATGTGATTGTCGGCGAAAGTTTTACCAGTGAGCTTGATGCGGGAACGGTTACTCCTTTGGGAGGTGACTCGCTTACTTTAGGGGCTTTTACAAACGGAACCCTTACGGTTACCGGTGCAGGTAACGGCGGTGCTGAAGCCAATATGGTCATCCCGGATGTACAAACTACCAATGGAATTGTGCACGTAATTGACACGGTCCTGTTGCCCAATCTATAAATAAAGACTCGTTTTTGTGTTAGTTAGCAGAAACAGCGTGTTAATATTATATTACTGCGCTGTTTTTTTTATATTCGTTCCCATAGCTTTGATCTTATGGAAACGACCTTGCTCAACATATTAAATATCTTCTTCTATGTTTTCCATACGGTTTTGATTGTCTTTAATCTCTTTGGCTGGATCTTTCCCAAAACCCGGAAACTGCATTTCTACAGTTTAATAATTTTGTTGTTTTCCTGGATTCTTTTGGGGATATGGTATGGCTTTGGGTATTGTTTTATAACCGATTGGCATTATCAAGTCCTCCGCAAATTAGGTGAAACCGGAATGCCGAGCAGTTATATCGCCTTTTTAATTGAGAAGTTTACCGGCTGGTTGCCAGAAGCAGATTTGGTCAACACCTGGACAGTGGTTATAACAGCAGTGCTGTTGGTTTGTTCTGTGTGGGTGAATTTTGTTAAGAAGTGATAATCATTTCTCATTCACCAACTTCATCAAATCGATAAAGTCTAATTTAGTTAATCCACAAATGTTTCTTTAATAACTGCTTTGCATCGGGTGATTTCGCCATCGGTAAGTTTTTCAAATACTTTTATTATTCTGGTTTTATCAACCGTCCTGATTTGATCCAAAGCAATCATTCCCTTTTTTGAATTGTGGTTTACAGCGATCCGGGTGGGATACTTTTTGAGATTAGTGGTCATTGGTGCAAGTACTATGGTATTGAGGTATTTGTTCATTTCATTGGGCGAAATAATAACACACGGGCGTGTCTTTTTTATTTCGCTACCTATAGTAGGATCCAGGTTAACCAGTACAATGGTGTATTGTTCTAACTCCATTCTTCAAGGGTTTCATCTTCAAAAACATCATTGATTAAAAGCGCATCATCACCGTTTTCGGCCATTTTTTTGAATTGCTTTTCCCAGTTTTTTCTGGGTGTTTCCACAGGCTTTAAAACGATGTGTCCTTTCTCTAGGATTATTTCTACTTTATCCTTGATGTTGTATTTTTCCAAAATTGTTTTGCTTAAGCGAAGTCCCTTAGAATTTCCTATTTTGATGATTGAAGTCTCCATAATATTTTAATAAATGTTATTACAAAGTAAATACATTTTTTCATAATTTCAAAATACTATTTCTCATTCACCAATTTCATCAAATCCACATCATTACCCAATAAAACATCGTTGGAATTGATGCGGCCTTTCAGGTTGTCGTTCTCCAGTTTTAAGACCCCCCGCGGGCAAACAGCGGCACAAATACCACAACCCACACAACTGGAGCGGATGATGTTTTCACCCTTTTGGGCATAGGCGCGCACGTCGATACCCATTTCGCAATAGGTAGAGCAGTTGCCGCAGGAGATGCACTGACCTCCATTGGTCGTGATCCTGAATTTAGAAAACAATCGTTGCTGCATTCCCAGGACTGCAGCCATAGGACAACCAAAACGGCACCATACACGGTTCCCGAAAATGGGATATGCACCCACACCAATTACACCACTAAAAGCAGCTCCAATTAAAAAACCGTACCATTCCCTTAGTTTATGGCCCTCAAAGAAAAAAATGCGTTGATCGCCACTAAAATAGTTGATACTTATGATAGCAAGAACAATCACTAAATAGCCAATAGCACCATATTTTGCATCTTTGGCCAGTTGGTGTCTTTTAAAGATCATGATGAGGGCAAAAACAAGCGTAAGCAAACCTGCAGCACCCCACAGGAAGACACCACGTGTGAGCCAGGTTTCATCAGGATTGGTTCCTAAATATGAATAAACAACGGCGATAGTCATCACCACGACAAAAACAAGCACACTGTGTACCACCCAGCGTTCTACTTTCCAGGCAAACATGCTTTTGTCAGACAAGTGACGGTATGGGTCACCGGCGGTTTCTGCGAGTCCGCCACAACCACATACCCACGAGCAATACCACCGCTTTCCGTATTTATATGTTAAAATGGGGGTAATCACAAAAATGGAAGCAATACCAAAAAACAACATAAACATTCCCACGGTACCTGCAGTGAGGAAGCCATCTATTTTATAGCCTGCAAAGAGGTCATAGTTTAGGGGCCAGATATTTGCCGGGTTAAAATAAGGCTGGTTGAGGCGCATTAAAATTTCAGGGATTAAAAAGGCAAACCCCAGTTGAAAGAACATCACAGAATACGTGCGTAATACTTCATATTTGTTGTTTCGGTACTTGAGTATGAATTTATATCCAAATACAAGGATTGCCAGGGTATAAAGAGTTCCATACACAAACCACTGACTGGCCGGCTGACCGCTGATAAGACGGCTTAGAGGGTCAAAAAAAGCAATGATTCCGGTATTTTCAGCGTCTTGTCTCAAACCTAAATATTCGGGATACCAATACAGCACGACATAAAACAAAGTGAACACAATACCCAGTATATAGGCCCACAGTCCCCGTGATGTCTGTGATTTAAACATCACGCCGTCGTTTTTAATGCCGGCAGGTTTGTTGAGGTACAGGTCATTTGCATACAGCACGACCCCTACGATAATAAGGCCTATAGAGAGGCTCAGAAAAAGTGTTTTATAGGGAAAGTCAACATTCAGTAATGCAAGAAGCAAGATAAATAGCCCTGTCAGCCCGATTGCTGAAGCAATTTTTTGTTTGGTGGAAATGGATTTAGGAGGATGGCCCGCCAATGACATATTATTTTCCATAGTAATCAGTATTTTTTAATGCTGTCCTTATGCTTGAATGTTGACTTCTTCGTTAAACTTTTTTTGGATTTCATCTTCATATCTGCGGTAGAATTCAGGATCAAAGTTTGCTTTTTGCAATTCGTTGACAACCTCTTCTATGGGTTTTCCTTCAGTAAGCCAGGCATCGATAACTTCGTGTCGCAAACGAATACCCAGATTGATGACTCCCAGTAATTTTCTGTTGTTTGTATCATAACCAAGCCTGATGCTCTTTTTCCCGTCAGGGTGTTCCCAGTAAAAATGCCTTGTTCCTTCTTCCGGTTCGGGAAATATCCAGCCGTAAGTTTGATATTCAATATCAAAAAACTTGGCACTGTTGAACCAGTTTCCGGGTTTATAGGGCATGGGGTTTCCACATATGGTTTGTGCCACGGTTTCGCCCATCATGCGGGCGGTGTACCATACAGGTTCAATAGGTCTTCTTTTTCCTTGCGGGTCTTTGTGTTCAGAACAATCGCCTATGCTGTAGATGTGGTCATAATTGGTTTGTAAATAGTTGTTCACCAAAACACCCTTGTTCAATTCAATACCGGAGTCTTTTAAAAAATCAACATTAGGACTTACGCCCGCAGAGAGGCATACTACATTGCATTTAATTTCATCACCGGTTTCGTCTACAATCACTGCACCTACCTTACCGTCTTCACCGGGCAGTATTTCCCTTAAGTTTGAATTGAGTTGCAAATCAACGTGATGCTCCCTGATGTGACGGTTTGCGATTTCTGACTCTTCTCTGGGCAGGATATTGTTCCAAAACCCTGCATCTTTTATTAAAAAGGTAACGGGAATTTCCCGGGAGCGGAACATTTCACAAAGTTCAATGCCGATGAGGCCACCACCCACTACAACAGCCCTTTTGCAAACCTCATTGTTGGGTGCGTTTTTTTCAAGCGATTCAACATCCTGTTTAGTGATTAAACCCTGAACGCCGTTGAGGTCCTGACCCGGCCAGCCAAACTTGTTATATCTGGAACCACTGGCAATGATGAGTTTGTCAAACCTCAGGGTGTCGCCTGAGGCAAATTCAAGAATGTTTTCTTCAGCATTTACTTTGGCGACAAAATCCCGTCTGAGTTCCAAACGGTTTTTCTCCCAGAACCAGTCTTCATAGGGCTTGGTGTGTTCATATTTCATATGGCCCATATAGATATACATCAGAGCGGTGCGTGAAAAGAAGTAATCACTTTCAGCAGAAATAATGGTTATTTTTTTATCTGAAAGTTTCCGGATGTGTCGTGCAGCGGTTACTCCTGCGATGCCGTTTCCGATAATGGCAATGTGTTCCATGGGATGTTTTTTGTGGTCAGTTTTTAAAGCAACTTTCTTTCAGTCGGAATAGTTTTGATAAACTTAATGAATTTTTAAAGATTTTATCTGAAATTCGATTACCTTATATACGTGTTTAAACCGTTTATGGTTGTATTGCGTATATATTTTGTAAGTAAATTAATAAATCTCGCGACTTAGTAACCACAATCAAGCAATTATGAAAAAAAACATACTATTAATTTTGCTCCTCTCGGTGTCGGCTTTTGTTTTTTCCCAGAGCAAAACCCAACAATATTTTGATAAAGCAGATGCTTTTTTTGAGCAATATGTGAGCAACGGAAAAGTAGATTATGCGACCATTAAAAAGAATCCTGAAGAATTAAATAATTTGATGACTTTGGCCAAAGATATCCGGGTGGAGAAAAGCAATGCCAAAACCTACAAAGCATTTTGGATCAATGCATACAACCTTGCTACCATAAAAGGTGTGGTAAACAATTATCCCCTCAAAACGGTAATGGACGTGGCCGGTTTCTTTGATAAAATCAAATATGATATTGCCGGAAAATCAATCACCTTAAATGAGATTGAAAACAAGATGTTGCGTGCTGAATTTCACGAACCCCGTTTTCATTTTGTGTTGGTATGCGCGGCCAAAAGCTGCCCGCCCATTATTAATAAAGCTTATCGCCCTGAAACTTTTGAAACCCAATTGCAGGAGCAGACCGTTAAAGCTTTGAATAACCCTGATTTTATAAAACTGAAAGAACAGGAAGTGCTTTTTTCAAAGATAATGGATTGGTACAATGAAGACTTCACCAGGAATGGTCAGACTTTAATCCAGTATACAAACCAATACCGCAAGAATAAAATTTCTGAAGATTGTAAAGTAGGATTTTATGAATATAACTGGCAATTGAACGCAAAATAGCATAACACCCTTTTTTTTTCTTACTATTGTAGAAATAAATACCGAATGAGCATTTGGAATACTTTTTTCCTGATACTTTTAACTTCTTTTATTTCCTGCAATTCGCAGGAAAGTGAACGCCTTTCAAAAATCAACGGCGTAAGTTTTGTCGCCTCCCGTGAGGTGATTGATAGCACTCATATTCAACCTGTAGTGAATGTTCATGCCAATTGGGTAGCAATAATGCCATTTGCTTTTATGCAATCCCCGGATACAACAGACTTGGTTTTCAATCTCGAAAGGCAATGGTGGGGCGAGCGTGAAGAAGGAGCCAGGGAAACTATTGAGTTATTCCATCAGCAAGGAATCAAAGTGATGGTCAAGCCCCAAATATGGATTCGTCGAGGTGAATTTACAGGTCATATCACTATGAATTCTGAAGCTGAATGGCAATTGTTTGAAGAAAACTACAAAGCTTTTATCTTGTTGTATGCAAAACTAGCCGAAGAAACTGGTGCGGAAATGTTTTGCATTGGTACAGAATTGAACAGTTTTGTGTCTGCACGGCCTGAATTTTGGAAGCAAATGATCAACGAAATCAAAACCGTTTATAAAGGAAAGCTTACCTATGCTGAAAACTGGGATGCCAAACAGCGAGTTCCTTTTTGGGACCAATTGGATTATATAGGAATTGATGCCTATTATCCTGTTTCTGAAAGCAAAACACCCACTATAGAAGAAGCTCGCAAGGGATGGCAAATCCATAAAACCGAAATTACAAATTTACAAACCAAATACAAGCGTCCCGTTCTGTTTACAGAATATGGTTACCGCAGCAGGGATTTTGCAGGCAAATCACCCTGGGATGCTAATAGAGTAGAAGGGGAAATCAATCATTCCGCACAAGAAAATTTAACACAAGCCCTGTTTGAAGAATTTTGGAATGAACCCTGGTTTGCCGGCGGCTTTCACTGGAAGTGGTTTCACAATCACGATCAGGTCGGAGGTATGGAAAACAATCAATTTACAGTGCAAAACAAACCCGCTGAAGCAGTACTCAAAAAATACTACAGTTCTTCTAATTAAGTTTTGATATTTTTTAAATAATAGCGGTAAATATCATCAGCTGAGGCGCCAAACCATTTTTTTACATAAATGGTCCAGAAATGATATTGCAATTTCCAGATCCCTACCTGCTCATATCTTCTGGAAGAGGTAGTAAGCCATTGTGGTATTACTACAAATTGCTTTCGTTTGTATAATTCATTAATGAGGATGTTGTCTTCATAAATAATATATGATTCATCATAACCGCCTATTTCATCAAAGAGTTGTTTAGTAATAAACTGACTTTGGTCCCCACCGCGACAGGCGCGCCACCTGAATTTGGTAAGCCAGCTTGCCAACCTGAGCCACCAATGTTTATGGTCAAACCTCATTTGGAAACAGCCGGCAGGATTTCCTTTTTTAACTTCGTCAATGATATATTGGTCAAAGCCTTTCGGCGGAAAAGAATCAGCGTGTAAAAAATAAAGAATGTCTCCGGTTGCTTGTTTTGCTCCGGTATTCATTTGTTTGGCCCTGCCTCTTGCTGAATGTATTAAAACAGCATCTGTAGATTTGACGATCTCTAAAGAATTGTCATCACTACCACCATCAACGATAAGAACTTCAGCGATGTTCTCAAAAGTCACGTTTTCTTTCAGAAACTGTAAATGCACAGCAATCGTTGCTTCTTCATTTAAAACGGGTATGATGATGCTAATCTTCATAAAGAAAAATTACTATCACTTTTCATTAAGACCCCAGTTGTATTCCAAATATGTAATGGTGGCACCTAGATTTATTCTTGTGTTGCTGTATTGGTTGATGTATTCAATAACGTTGTCAATACCGTTGACTTTAAAATCATTTGCATACCAGTCAAAGATACTGGAGAGTTCTGCTTTGTTTTCAGAAATTTTATTTTCATCAGAATTGATGAATTCTCTGGTAACCTTGTCGAGTTGCTCGTTGATAGTGGCTGCTGTGTAAGCTTCATCTAACAATTTGGGACAGGAAATGGAAGCGCAATTGATAGCGAAATGAAACCTTGGATCGTTCATTTTTTTCAACAAGCCGTTTTCCACACCACCAAGGGACATTTTGGTGTCTCCAATGGGCACAATGGCCCGGGTCCAGGGACCGTTGATGTCTTTTATGCTTTCGACAGGATAATTTTCCACAATCAAATCCACCGTAAAGGCATTGTAAACATTGATATAGTAAGCAAGTATTTCCTGAACAGACCAACTGTCATCAGGCTTGTTTTCTGAAAGATAATTGAGATAGGAACTGAGTGCAGCACGATCGTTTTTAAAGCCTTTGTAATCCACATTTCCTTCCTTGTCCACATATTTTTTTAACAACACGCTCCAGGCACTGTGATCCAGGTTGACGGATGAATTTGCCGTGGTGGAAGTCAGTTTTTCAGGAACCTGTGGTGTTGGGAACCCTCTGCTTGTAAGGCCTGCAGCCGATAGTAAGGCACAGCCTGTGGTTGTGAAAGCTAATATACTTAAAGTAAATAAGGTGATTAGAATTGATTTTTTCATCATTTAGGTATTTAAAAATTGCAAAACAAAATAGACCAACGCACCAAAAAATGCAGCAATGGGCAAGGTCAATACCCAGGACAAAACTATTTTTGAAACCATTTTGACATCTGCTTTTTTAGTGACTGTTCCAATTCCAAAAATGGAACCAACCGACACGTGGGTTGTTGAAACGGGTAAGCCGTGAATACTGGCCGATGTCACTAATAAACCGGTAATGAGGTTGGCGCTTAATCCTTGTCCTGAACTCATGGGAGTGATTTTCTTGCTCATTGTCAACCCTACTCTTTTGGCATTGAGTATGCCTCCCGCAGCCATAGCAATACCAATGCAAAGCATACCCCATTCAATATCAAAAGCATTGATGACCAATAGTAAACCCACAATTTTTGGAGTGTCGTTGAGTCCGCGGGCAAAGCTTACAACTCCGGCACTTAAAAAGTGTAGGGCATCCATGACTTTTTGAATGGAAATCCCAAGAATTTCGCCATCATATTTTTCTGTAAATCGCTCTTTTTTACAGGACACCAACTCTATTTTTGAACTTTTGGATGCCACAAAAGCATGTGACTGAATGTGTATCGATTCTATTTCAGATTCCTGAATACAGAGACAGTTGCTTTTTGAAATACCGGTTTTCTCCCTGATAAACCGAAAAATCAAATAAGCAATAAAACTCAAAACCGCTGCTAATAAAGGACTGACCAGTAAAGGAAATAAAAAAGAAGCCCCCAGTTTTGAAAAATTGAAGTCCATGCCCACGGCCATTAATCCGGTGCCAAATAGTGCGCCTACTAAACCGTGAGTAGTAGAAATGGGCATTCCTATCTTAGTGGCGAGAAAAACCGTGAGTGCTGCACCCAAAGCTACTGAAATAGCAAATACGGGCATTTGTATTAACTCATCAGGAACCAAGCCTTTTCCGGAAAAATTCTTGATCAAAACACTGGCGAGAAAAATAGCCGCCACAGCACCTGCAAATGTTGTGATTGTAGCCCAGGTGATCGCCTTTTTGTAATTGGTGGTATTACTGCCAAAGAGCGTTGCCACTCCTTTGAAATTATCATTGGCACCGTTAGTATAGGCTAAAAAACAGGCTGCAATAAAGAGCAGGATCAGAATCATAATTTATGGATTTAACAACAACCGCCACCGTCATAGTGGAAGGTGGATTCGCTAATGAAAATATCATCCCGTCCCAAAGCTGCAAGAGCTCCGGCTGTTTTATCACAAATGGCCAACGGCTGGTTTTTCAAAAGAATATGGCCTTTTTTGTCGTCTAAAAAAGGTGCGTCTCCATAGTAAATGGCAGCTTTACCGGTAAAAATACACGGGCCGTCTGCAGGCATAGGGTCTTTGATGGCGGCAACTTCTATGGACTCAATATAAATGAGTTCGTCAGTAGGGTAATGTTTTGGGTCGAGGATGCGGTAAGGTTTTCTGGCGCGTATTTCTATGGTGCCAAAACCGGCGTCGGTAAGCGCTTTTACATACTCTGCAATGGGCAAACTACCGCTGAGGCATAAGGCACGCAAACGGTCGTCATTGCGCAGGGTGTCGTTCATGGGTTGCTCACAGGTGGGGTCACTCATCACCAGTTTTCCGTGGGGTTTTAATACACGGTACATTTCTTCAATGGCCTTTTTTAAATCTTCAGCTTTGAAGATATTAAACAGGCAGTTTTGTGCAGCCACATCAATGGAGTTGTCCTCCACCGGAAGGTTAAGTGCATCTCCTTTTTTAAGTTCGACAAAGTCACTTTTGAACCAGGGGTTTTGCACTTCGGCTTCGATAAAGTTTTTGCGGGAGGCTTCCAGCATTTCATCCACCATATCGACACCCACAACGCCGCCTTTTTGACGGTTGAAATAGGCGAATTGCAATAGTTCCATACCACCGCCCACGCCCACATAGAGCATTTTTGGGTTGTTGGATAGGTCACGGGCATGAACGGTGCTTCCGCAACCGTAGTTCATTTCCTGCATGATCTTTGGGATTTTCAATCCCGGTAATTCCCAGATGGGATTGGTGGTGCAGCATAAACCCACATCAGGTGTGAGGGCTGCTTCTTTATAAACGTCGTAGGTGGTTTCTAAGTAGCTCATGTTAGTATTAAGTATTAAGTATTAAGACTTTTTTTGTTCGTTCTATTTGATTTATATACGTTTATATCCTATTTCAGGTTTTAGCCCCGATAGCAGCGGCATCCTTTTTTTGCTTCTTTAGAGCAAAAAAAGATAGAGCGGATAGCGGGAAATAGCTTCTAAAAAAAGCTACAAATCTTTAATTAATTGGCTAAAAAGCTTCACCAGTTCTGGTTCTGCTTTAGCGGCCATGGCAAATATTTCTTTGATGTTTACCGGCGCCAAATTATCGGGATCACATTCATCTGTGAGCACTGATACTGCCACCACGGGTAAATTTAAATGGTTTGCAACAATGACTTCGGGAACGGTGCTCATTCCCACAGCATCTGCACCAAGTATTTTTAGCATTCTGTATTCTGCACGGGTTTCCAGTTGCGGGCCCACCACCGAGGCATAAACGCCTTCATGTAGTTGAATGCTGCTGTTTATTGCGATTTGTTTTAGTTTTTTATTAAGCTCCAAATCATAAGGTGCGCTCATGTCTGCAAAACGCTCGCCAAGTTGGGAAACGCCTTTGAAAGCGAGTGGCGAATTTCCCTGTAAATTGATGTGGTCGTCAATGAGCATCAATTCGCCTTTTTTGAAGTCGAGATTTACTGTGCCGGCTGCATTTGAGACCAATAGGGTCTTAATGCCCAGTTGTTCCATAATGCGCACAGGATATGTGACATCCTGCATACTATAGCCTTCATAAACGTGAAAACGCCCTTGCATCACCACGACTTTCTTGCCTGAAAGTGTTCCAAAAAGGAATTTTCCCTGGTGAAACTCCACGGTAGCAGTAGGAAAATAAGGGATGTGGTTGTAACTGACTTCCACTTCGATATCAATGGCTTCTGCGAGCTGCCCCAGGCCGGTGCCTAGAATAATACCAACTTCAGGGGTGCCGAAGCCACGTTCTTTTAAAAATTGTACGGTTTTGTTTAGATGTTCTTTCATTGCCCTCCCCCTAACCCCCTCCAAAGGAGGGGGGATTTTTTAGAGTTAATATTTAGTTAGTTTTTTTTAAAAATTGTTGAAAAACGGGTTCGTCTTTGAGGTCGTCATAGACATCGATATCATTGCGTTCTTCCAGTAATTGTAAATGTTCGTCTTTCAGGTCAATGAGGGTGTCCCGCAAAACGGTATCAGTGCCCCAGGCTTTGTTTTGGAAAAGTTCGGGTTTGAAAAGGTTCATGCCTAAAAGATAATACCCACCGTCTTCTGCGGGGCCCAATACATATTCAAAGGTTTCCAGTGCCGTAAAGGCTTCTTCAATATCTTCCTGACTGAGGTCATAGTTGTCGCTACCGATGATGATAACATTTCTGTAACCTTTTTTGAAGGCAGAGAGAAAGGCGTGTTGCATTTTTTTGCCCAGATCACCTTCTGTTTGTTGCTTTTTGATATAGATATCCTCATCCCAGAGATCGTTGTGATGCACCTTGTCTGAATAATGGACTTCCAAATCGAAAGGTAAATTTTGAGTTATTGAAACAGTATGTTGTAAAAGGAATTTATAGATTTCCAAAGCTGCTTCATCCCCAATGGTTTTTGCCAGTCGTGTTTTGCATTTTCCCAATTCGGGGTTGCGTGTAAAAATGATAAGTAAATTCATACCCGCAGAGGCGGGTATCTCGTTATTCAATTTCATAGAATTTCAATTTTATCCTAACTACCCGCAAAGGCGGGTATCTCATTAATTTTAATTAGGACTTCAAATATATTTATATTTATTCCTCTTATCAACGAGATTCCCGCCGTCGCGGGAACTTGTTAGTAAATTTTCTCCCCTTTTAAAAGCCATTTGCTCCATTGTTTTGAGAAAGCATGTACTTTTTCAGTTTTATTTCCATCGGAATCAACTACAGAAAAGCCTTTGTTTTTCCATTCAAAAATACCTCCGTACAGATTCTTAACATTAGTATAACCGGCTTTTTTAAGTTTTTCTCCGATATCTTCTGACCGGATCCCCAGTGAACAATACACGACGATGGGTTGATTTTTATCGGTGACAAAATTGGTGAATTGCCGAATGGAAAATTGATTGTAGCCCACATGAACGGCACTGTCAATGTTGCTGACTTCAAATTCTTTTCTTTCGCGGGTATCCACCAAAAGAAAATCTGTATTGCTTTGCAGCATCTTTAATTCTTCTGCAGATATATAAGGGATGGTTTCCTTGTTGAATTTGGATAAAACCGTGTCCAGCGAATCCTGAGCAGAGACACCCAAACCTATTAAAAGCGCTATGATTTGAAAAGTTTTTATCATTTTTTTAGGTCACTTTTCCCTGACAACTGCTTCCGGCGCCGGCCGTGCATCCATAACAGTGTTGGGAGATAATGATGTTTCTGTCGTTGAGCAGGTCTTCATTATAATCTTTAATATGTTTCACTTTGCTGTCAACTTTCAATTCAAGCATCTGGTTAAAATCACAGTCATACAACCAGCCGTCCCAGCTAATGGAAATGGTGTTGGTGCACATTACATTTTCAACGGCAGCAGGATTATATGCCTCAACCAGCGAAGTCATATAATCTTCATAATTTTCTGAAGCGATAAGATAGTCAAGGAATCGTGCTATGGGTAAGTTTGTAATCGCAAACAGGTTGTGAAAATGAATGTCAAAATCTTCTTTGAGTGCTTTTTTGAAGTCTTTTTCCATAGTGGCTTGATCTCCGGGTAAAAATGCCCCTGAAGGATTGTAAACCAGATCAAGTCGCAAATCACTGCCCGGCATACCATATCCCACGGCATTGAGTTCCTGAAGCGCTTTTATGGATTTGTCAAAAACTCCGTCGCCGCGTTGCTTGTCTGTTTTTCCTCGTGTCCAGTGCGGCATGGAGGAGACTACATGGACATTGTGTTTTTTGAAAAAATCAGGCAGGTCATAGTATTTTTTATTGGCGCGAATGATAGTCAAGTTAGAACGCACAATAAAGTCTGCGATACCTGCTTTGGAAGCTTCTTCCACAAACCACCTGAAATCTGGATTCATTTCAGGGGCACCTCCGGTTAAATCCAGGGTGTGTGCTCCGGTGTTTTTTATAACCTCCAGACATTGCATCATTGTTTCCCTTGTCATGATTTCTTTACGGTCTGGACCGGCATCTACGTGGCAATGGTCACAAACCTGATTGCACATATACCCAAGATTGATTTGCAGAATTTCCAACTTTTTAGGGCGTAATGGGAAGTGCCCTGTTTCAGCAATTTTATCTCTAAACTTGGGCAACTCACCGCTCTTGAAAATCCCGTTGGAGAGTATTTCCAATTGTCGGTTGGTTTGCGCAAGTTCGCTTTCCCGTTTATGTAAAGATTGTAATTTGAGCTTTGTCATAGAAATTTATTTTAAACTTGAAACCAGAAACTTGGAACTTGAAACCAATTATCCGTCAAGTTTGTTTACTTTGTTCATCATCATCACGCCGTGTACTAGTGTTGCCCCGCTTTTTATGGCAGCACCCACGTGAATGGCTTCCATCATTTCTTCTTTAGTCACGCCGCGTTGCAGGGTGTCTTTTGTGTAGGCATCAATGCAATAAGGACATTGTTCGGTATGGGCGACTGCAAGTGCGATGAGTGCTTTTTCACGCGCTGTGAGGGCACCTTCTTCAAATACTTTACCATAGTAATCAAAAAATTTCTCACCGAGATCTTCGCTCCATTGGGTGATGTCACCAAATTTTTTTAGGTCTTTAGGGTCGTAATAATTGTTATTCATTTTTCAATGTGTTAGTTAATAAAATATACGAAAGTGTTGCCACTTTGGTTTTTTATTTGGTTAAGAATGTTTTCGTGAAAGCGTGTTTAACTAACAGGGAGAGCCTTTATTGAATGGGGTGGGGTTTAAAATGTTTTTTATTGAATTCAATAAAGGGAATACAGCTATGGCAGGTACATTGATTTGAAGCAAACTGTAAATTTCCTCAGGGATTGTATCCTTATTTGAAAGGTAATAAGCACTGTTATTCAGATTATCCAAATCATTGTAATAACAAAAGTGAACAATATCTGTATTTTTAGTCATTAGGTATTTGAGCAATTCTTTTCTCAAAGACTGCTTCTGCCAGGGGAGATTTAAAAAGGCTTTCTTCTCAAAGTGTTTTTTTTGAATTCCTAACAGGTAAAATCCGCCATCCAGAGTTGGCCCAAGTGTGGTTTTTTCCTTCAAACAATTGTTGGCGGCCTCCAGAAGCTGTTGAGTTTTTAATTGGGGGGAGTCATTACCAATAGTGATGACATTGTCAAATCCTTTTAGAAATACCTGTTCGATGGCATTTGTAAAGCGCTCGCCAAAGGTGTTACCGGTCTGTTCTTTTTCAGTAAAGATAAAATAGGGGAGTTGTGAACTTTTGACCCGTTTGTGTGCTTGAAGGTTTAAGGCCGAGAATAGTTCCCTTCCATTATGGAAATATTTCTTTTTGCAGTCCTCAGAAGCAGTTTGTGCAAATAGTAAAATGGCGGTTTTAGAATTCATTGCTATAAAGATACTACTTCTGTCGTAAGCTCCTAACCATAGCTTACAAAGATTGGACAAAATTTTCGGGTTTATTTCCCAAAGAAAAAAAACCCGAAACCAAATTTTTCAGAAAATATTTTTTTGCCTTCTCGCTATCCGGAAATATCGGCAGACGTATAAATCCAGTATAGTCGGCCTTAGCTGTTTTCAGGCTCGTTGTGTCAATTCAAATGATAATTGAAATAACTTCCGAAAGAAGTTTAGTTATTCTAAGGTTTCCGTATTATAATTTGACTTGCAGCGAGGCATACCATGTTAATGGCTGTGCCGGGATAATGCCCGGACCGGGATACCCTGTCGCCCTGCGTGTAATGTACATAGTATCCAGCAGATTATTGATTCCCGTTTCCAGTTTAAACCGTTTATAGCTATAGGACAGCGATAGATCCATCACACCATAGGCCGGTATAGAGCCTTCTATGCCGCGCTGGTTGTCATTCCTGTCCTGAGGTGCATTTGTAGCATCAGTATATTGTTTTGATAAATAGGTATACTGCAGGCTGCCCAGCAGGTTTTTATACCCGAAATTTATTCCTGTTTTTAAATTTACCCGGGGAATAAATTCTACTTCGTTTCCCTCTACGTTGGTCTGCTCAGACCGCATATATTCTGAGTTGGTAAAGGCGCTGTTTACAAAAAGACTGAAACGATAATTTTTAGTATCTGCAAAAAAGGTGTTTTTTATATTCCAGTCGGCAAAAGCTTCCAGACCGTATATAAAAGCGTCTCCTATATTTCCGCGGAAACGCACCAGCCTCCCGGTTTCCTGCATTTCGCCATTTGCATTGAGTCTTTCTTCAGGTTTCAGGATCTCACCAATGCGGTCGTTGTATTTTAAACCGTAAACGCTGAGGTCGTAGGAAAGCAGTTGTTTTATCCTTCCGCGTAAACCAATATCTGCCGTAAATCCTTTTTCGTCTGTAATATTCGGGTCCACCTGAAATACAGGGTTTACAACACGTATGTCACTGAAGGTTACAGAACGGTAATTCTGTGAGAAATTGGCGTACAGTTCAGCTTCTTTTGAGAACTTATAGCTGTTTCCCACACCGAAAAGAATGAAACTCCTTTCAAATTCCCTATTGTCTGCCAGGGTCTCATTAAGTAACACGTTTCCGGCAAGATCCACAAAAATATTTTTGTATTCTCCTTCACCTTTGGTTGTGATATGCTCAAAGCGAAAACCCGGGGTAATGGAAAATCTTTTGGTGATGTTGAATATATTTTCGCCAAAAAAGGCAAGATTTTTATTCGGGAATTCAAATTCTGATTGCCTCGCAAAATTTGGAAATTCTTCTTCAGCAAAATAAAATTCCGGCCTGTCGCTCGCAGTTCCAGGTCCCTGTCGCTGACGGTTTGAAGCGTTATAATATTTAGACCCCAGCAGCAGGATAGAGGTGTCGCCCAGCAGGTTATAGCGCGTAAGGATCCTCGCCTCTGCACCCCAGTTGTTAAAATGATCTACCAGCAATTCGCGGGGTTCTGCAGGGTCATCAGGCTGGGAAACGCGGTTCTGTCTGTACCCCAAAGCTTTACGGGATGCATCGAGGGCAAAGAGGGTCAAACTGAAATCTGTTTTTTTAGAAAAACTGTGATTTAGTTTTAAGGCATACAGCTGCCAGTTTACCTTAAACCAGTTGCGCTCCCGGTTACTGAATTCAGGATTTTCATAAAATTGTGCATCTGTGAGTCCGCCGGGCTGCTGGGCAAGGTAATCGAGAAAGGTGTATTCCAGGCTCAGTTTTGTATTCTCGTGCAACTGCCAGCCAAAGTAACCAAAGGCATTATGTGATTCAAATCCCGAGTTGGGCCGGAAACTCTCTCCTGTCTTGTAATTATAAAAGGTGTAATAACTGAGTTTACCCACGGTACCGCTAAAGCTGTTAAAGCTGGTAAAAAGCCCGTATGAGCCTGCAGATTGGCGGGAAACCACCTCCAGTTTTTTATATGGATTGGGTTCCTTAAACTTAAAATTGATCAGCCCGCCAAACTGAGTCCCGTATTGAAGAGAGGCTGCGCCACGAATAACTTGAATTTCATCCAGAGCTTCGGGAGGAGGTGTATAATAGCTTTCCGGATACCCGAGTACATCTGCCGAAATGTCATAACCGTTTTGTCTGGTATTGAAATTCTGTGTGCGGTTTGGGTTCAGACCTCTGCCTCCGATGTTCAGTTGCAGTCCGGCATCACCATTATCATAGATATTGAGACCTGCAACCTGATTGAATATTTGGCGTGCATTATTGGCGGCAAGATTTGCCGTGAGTTTGTCCATGGCAATAACCTCGCTTTTCTTTCCCGCATAGATCGCAGTTCCTTCTACATCCTTTAGATTCCGAAGTGCGAAGATTTTTTCACGGCGCAGTACCAGGACTACTTCAGAAAGGTTTTCAGAAAGGGGAGTGAGTGTAAAGATAATTTCCTGTTCACCTGAAACGGTGATCCGTTGCTCAATCACCTCGTGCTGGTAACTGAAAACTGCAAAGTCATATGTACCTTCAGTTAAACCCTGTATGCGAAATTCACCGTTTTCATCAGCCACTGTAAGTTCTCCCAATGTCTTGTTATAGATTTCAGCATCAAGAACCGGTGTTCCGCTTTCAGAGGAAACTACCTTACCGCTCAGGACATTTTGAGCCTGAGCAGAAAAAGAAATTAAAATAAAAAGGAGCAGTCTACAAGCCTTTGATTGTGTCATGAAACGGTAAGATTATTTTTTTTGGTTTAAAAGACTCTTTGACTTCCAGTAAATTAATATTCGGGTCAATATAAGGGGCACTCCTTCTTCCGTTGAGCGCGACATGGCTTTCGACATACACCTCAATATTTTTATGGCCATCTTTTTCAAAGGTCTCGGCAAGGTAATGGGCATATTCAATAATAAAATCAGGCTGGGTAGCCATCTGCTTTTCCTGAAAGGATGTTAAAAAATCAGTATTATCAACATAAAATCTTTTTCCGGTTTCCCCATCCACAATTTTAAACTGGGCATAACCGGCCTTTTCCATAAGCATGACCCTCCATGAAAAACGAAAGCCTTCTTCTGTCCAGAAGAGTTCACCGGGATAAGCAAGATACCTCCAGGGTAATAATAACTGTATAAGAAAGAAAACGGCAAGCACAGAAAGCACCATGTTTTTCCTGCGGGGTTTTAAATGGAACTCGCGGCCGTTATCAAAGGCGTTTTTTGAAATGACTAAAAAGCGGGAGAGTATTCTTAAGAGCCTGTGGTGCATTCCTGCATCAAAAAATATGAGCGCACTTACAATCATAATATATGGGAACATACCGATTGGGAATAGTGCCCTTGTGAGCAGGTGAAAAACCACGACGAGCAGAAAAGCGAATTTTCGCGTGGGTTTGTATAGCAGTAAAAACGGAATGCTGAGGTCATAAAGCATTCCCGACCAGCTGAACAAATAGTGTACCCATTCCTGATGCATAAGGTTTCCCAACACCGGCAGGTCAAATTTGGCCGGCAGCCATATTTTTAAAGGCATAGCATTTAGAAGCCAGTCTGAATTCACTTTTGCGAGCCCGGCGTAAAAATAGACGATAGCCAGCAGCATCTTGATGCTGTCAATGCTCCATCGGGGAATTTTCTGAAAGCGTTTTTCCGGATCCAGCTTGGCGTCCAGCGAAAAGTAAGCATTTGCCGGTAAAAATATCATTAAAAAACTCAGGATACTTATGAAGTAATAATGGTTAAGATAAGTAGTCTTATCCATTAACTCTATGTAGGTAAAGCTAAGAAAAAAGAGGATAATCGCAATCCTGTATTTGTATCCTGCGGCTACCATAAGGGCAGAAATCCCACAGAGGATAAAAATCAAATAGGTGAAGTCCCCGAGAGGCTTCACCCATTCAAAACCATAATAGGAAAAGAAAAAATCGGGCTCAATGTATAATTTTTCAATCCAGCCGTGCCACCAGAAGCGAATAATGCTCGCAGTCATCATCAAACCAAATAGTATACGGAAAACAGCAAGCGGCGCCGCTTCGGTTTGCTTAGAGCTGTATTTGGCAAGGATATTTCGCATTTCCGGAAGGCAATTTTATTTAATCACCGTCTGAATCAACATAATCCACACTTACCGAAAGGGCCTGCATCATATCGACCTTCTGCAATACCACATTTTTCTGAAGTTCGTCAAAGGCAGCCAGCATTACATTGTTGTCTGCCTGTATCTGTTCAACAAAATTTGGATTTAAAGCGTTCGCTTGGTTTCGGATGGCATCAAACTGATTGTCGATAAGGATGTCCAGGTCCTCTCCATTTTTAACGGCATTGAGTGTTTCCAGGTAAAGCTTGTAGCTTGATCCTGTCTGCGGGCTGTTGAAATGCTTGCCAATAAAGAAATTTTGTACGGTTTCCAAAGATTTTAAATATAGTGTCTTTGACAGGGATTCTGAGTAAAATGCCTCAACATTCCCGGGAACCGGATTTCCGGTAAAAATACCTGCGGGAATTCCTATTTTTCCTGAACGGAGAAATTTTTCGTAATAAAAAATATAGTCATTGGTGAAACGATCCACAGAGCCTGTGCTGGAAGAACTGGTGTTGCTTACAAAGGCATCCCTGTAAGTGTTTTGCCAGTTAGCAAGCACCTGAATGGTTAAGTTGCGGATGCTTAGGGAAAGGCTGTTCAGGTAATCTTTATAAGCTGGGGAGTCTTCATGCGTAGTATAAAATGTGACTATTTCTGCATCAGTTTCTGCAAGGCCGTTGATAAGGTAATCTAATGCTGGAAAGCCTTGTTCATCAAAGGAAGAGGGTAACTCGAGGTTATACTCATTTGCGCTTATTTTTTGCTGAATTTCAGAAACGTTTGCAGGATAAGTGTTTAGGCGCAAACGGTAATTCAGGTTTTCTGCGGGCCCTGTTTCAAAGAGGGATACAGTCTGAAACTGAATATAACTTTCGTTAAATGCAACTCTGAGAGCAGCAAGATTACTAAGATTGGGTTCTGCGGTAAATGTCGTGGTTTTTTCTTCCAGATTTACGGCAAAATCATTAAAGGACTGAAATGACGGTATGATTATATTGTCTGCCCAATTTGTGAGCATAGCTCCACGATCAAAGGCATCAGTAGTGTCATTGCCGTTGTCGTCTGTACTGCATGAAGCAAGTAAAATCAGAGATATAAAAGCAATTTTTACAGTTTTAAACATAGTTTCTAAAATTTTAAAAGGGCTGAAATTTATTTCAGCCCTGTATAATTTATAATTACTTAAGGAGCGGCCTGTTCCACGGAAAATCCGAAAGCTGCAGCAATCTCTGCTGAAATACTGTCAAGAGTAGTGGGGGTTACATCCCAGAAACCGTTTCCGTTAAGCAGTTGGTTTTTAAAATCTTCGATTTGGCTTGTAGAAAAGTATGGAAGATCTGTATCAGGATTCTGTGTAAACCTAAGGCTGTAGATAAAACCATAGCCTTCTGAAAGTTGATGAAAGGCGTCTCCTAAATTTCCTTCTGCCATCGCAGTTTTACCTTTTTGTAAGTAATATACAGCCCGTATCGCTATAACCTTTGAAATATTTTCTTTGATAATAGCGATTTGCTGGTCACGTACCTCATAGTTTTTGGCAACGATAGCTGCCCTGCCTGTGATGAAGGCGTTAAATAAGGCATCAGCGATTCCTGCAAAGTCTGGGTCTTCGTTTACTTTAGCGAGGTAATTAAAGAGTAATTTGTCGTTATTACTGCTTAACGCTGAATTTGGGTCAGCTTCAGGGATTGATGGATCGCCATATAAATAACCGTAGGCTTCATCCCATTTGTGCTCCATAGTGGTGTAATTCTTACCTTCTTCCACAGTTCCTGCATTATTTAGAAGAACGTTGTCACCGGAATCAAGCACAAGGGGGGAAAGGTAATTGTTTAGTATCTGGTCTGTCAGCAGGGCGCCTATCAAGCCTTTGGCAAATGCCTGGTTGTATTCCAATCCCTGACTGTTTACATAGCGTACAGAAGAACCATCAGCAATCTGTCCTGCAACACCTGCAGAAGCTAATATGTTTTCGTTTGGAACTACTTCATTGAACTGGCCGCTAATAAAGCTTTCAAAATCGGCTTTTATGCTATTGCTCTCTACAGAATTTGTAGAGAAATAGTCTTCGGAGGCCGCAGTTTTGCTCTTAACGCTTTTATCAGACTGATTAAGGTCTGCACTGGAGAAAGGTGAATTTTGGTTGGAGAACATATTGGAAAGGCTGGCTTCCGTAGTATTCTCAAAATCAAGAAAAGCGGAAGACATTTCTTTTACCATTAGAATGCGGGTGGTCTGACCGCTAAAACTTACGGTTGTAGAACCACTTCTGCTAAAGGAATAGTTTTGAGGGATCTCTACTTGGTTATCATCCAAAGGAGTGTCATCTGAAGAACAGGAGGTGAAGGTCATCCCTCCTAAAAATAAGCCGGCAATTATCAGTTGCTTTTTCATGTAATATTTATTAAGATTAATTATAAATAAGATTATTTTCGAGGCGCAAATATAAAGACTAAAACTATTTATTCAAAAGTTTATTTAGATTTATTTTAAATAAAATATGATTGTATTTTTGGTCCTTATTAAATGGGAAGGTACCTCTGAATTAAATTGCTGATTTTAAGATAAAAAAGCGTCTGTTCCGGGAAGTTAACTTTTTTTCACAATACAAAAATTGTAAAAAAGAAAAAATCCGCAACGACAAGATAAAAGACGTTTGCGGATTTTTTAAGTGGTACCTCCAGGAATCGAACCAGGGACACACGGATTTTCAGTCCGTTGCTCTACCAACTGAGCTAAGGTACCTGCTTGTAGAAATTAAATTACTTGTGTAATCTAAATATTACCAAAGCGGGTGCAAATATAAACCTATTTTGGTTCGGACAAAACATAAAATTAAAAAAATACTTTAAATGTTTATTTTCTTCCTTGAAAATAACAATTCAAATTGTACTTTTGTCTATATTTATTTCAGAATGAACTTAGTAGTAGATGTAGGAAATACTTTAATAAAATTGGCAGTTTTTGAACAAAACAGGTTGGTTCATAAACAAGTTTCCATTAAATCAGATTTCAACAGGCATTTGGAGGTAATCCTGGAAGATTTTCCTAAAATTGAAAAAGCTATTCTAAGTCTTGTCGGAAGTTTCTCAGATAAAAATATCACGAAACTTGAAAAGCTCTTTAAACTACATATTCTCACACCGGCGAGTAAAATTCCTTTTATCAATGATTACACTACTCCGCAAACGATGGGAGTAGACCGCATTGCCCTGGTAAGTGCAGCAGCAAAACAGTATCCCGGAAAGAATGTGCTGGTCATTGATATGGGGACTTGTATTACCTATGATTTTATTGACACAGAAGGCCATTTTAAAGGTGGTGCCATATCACCGGGCATAAATATGCGTTATAAGGCCCTGAACAGTTTTACAGAAAGACTGCCTTTACTGGACGCAAATGAACCCGGAAATATCATAGGAAACTCCACACAATCGTCTATACATTCAGGTGTTATGTTTGGTGTTGTTAATGAAATTGATGGCATTATTAATCACTACAGGCAAGAAAAAGAAGATTTAACAGTTATTTTAACAGGCGGTAATGCTCATTTTTTGCGAGATAGATTAAAAAATAGCATATTTGCCAATTCAAATTTCCTCCTTGAAGGATTGAACATTTTATTAGACCTTAATCAAAATACATGATACAAAGATTTTTTGTAATAATTTTGGTATTTATTACTACAGCAACCTCGGCACAAGAGGCAACATCTTCACCTTATTCTTTTTTTGGAGTTGGGTCTTTAAACTTCAGGGGCACGGTAGAAAATCGTAGTATGGGAGGAATTAGCATGTATTCAGACAGTATTCACCTGAACCTTCAGAATCCATCAGGATATGCCCATCTCAATTTAGTCAACTTTTCTATAGGCGCCACACATAAATATGTCACACAGGAAACCGAAAATGAAAGTGGACAGGCTTCATCTACATCTATCAACTACCTTGCACTGGGAATTCCTTTAGGACCTAAATTTGGTGCAGGGTTTGGCGTTTTGCCTTTGACTGCTGTGGGATATGATCTGGAGAGTATTTCAGGAAATTCAACAGTTCAAAATTCAGGAAGCGGCGGAATGAATAAAGTATTTCTATCCCTAGCTTATAAAGTAACAGAAAATCTGAGTATAGGAGTTGATGGAAATTATAATTTTGGTAATATTGAAAACCAAACACTTTTAGTCAACGATGAAGTACAATTTGCAACACGTGAAACAAACCGTTCTAATTTATCGGGACTTAGTGTTAACTTTGGAGCAACTTACAAGGCTATGTTGAATGAAAAATTAGAAATGTTTTCCTCGGTCACATATACTCCGGAGACAGACTTAAATTCAGAAAATTTCAGAAACTTTGCAAGTGTTTTAATTCCTGCATCGGGTTTTCAAATTGATGTTGATTCAAGAGACGTTGATATTGCTGATACAGATTTGACGCTTCCCTCGCAAATCTCCCTTGGTTTTGGAGTTGGGCAAGCAAGAAAATGGTTTGTAGGCGCAGAGTATACAAATCAAAAATCAAGTAATTTTAGAAACAGGACATTCACGGTTGATAATGTATCGTTTTCAGATGCATCGAGATATAAACTCGGAGGCTTTTATACACCACGACACAACGCAATTTCAGGATATTTTAATAAAGTGACTTATAGAGCAGGAATGCGGTATGAAGACACCGGTTTGGTTGTCAATGGAGAGAACATAAATGAGTTTGGCATATCTTTTGGAGTAGGATTACCTGTGGGACGTTTGTTTTCCAATATCAATGTTGGATTTGAAGTGGGAAGCAGAGGAACCACCAACGCCGGATTAGTCAAAGAAAACTTTTTTAATACCTTTATAAGTCTTTCGCTTAATGACAGATGGTTTGTAAAAACACTTTATGATTAATATTTGTTAAAATAAAATATGATGAAAATTAAAGCCACATTATTCCTATCAGTTTTGCTTTTAGTAAGCAACTTATCTCACGCTAGTGAAAATGAAGACTGCACAATTACATTGAACCTTTTTGTTGAACAAGCAAAAATCAAAAATTATGATGCTGCACTACCTCATTTACAAGAGTTGCGAAAAAATTGTTCATCTTTTCATTTATCTATATATCAATATGGTGAGAGATTATACAAACACCGTATAGAAAATGCTCCTGAAGGTCAAAAAATGGCTGAGTATCAAGAGTATAAAAAATTATACAGAGAGCGTTTGCAACATTTCCCGGCAAAAACCAAGGAAGGTGCTATGCTGGCCGATTTCTCTCAGGTTATGTATGATAACAGCATCGGGACAAAAATGGAACAATTTGAAGCCTTTGATGCAGCCTACAAAAAAGATAAAGAAAACTTTACAAGTCCTAAGGCTATTTATACCTATTTTTCACTTGCTGTAGATTTACAGGAAACAGGTGAAATGCCTATCGATAGAGTTTTTGAACTTTATGACGAGGTGAGCAATAAAATTCTTGAAGAAGAAAATGCTTTGGCAGCAAGAATTACCCCTTTGATTGAAAAACAAGATGCCGGTGAGAACTTAAACACTTCAGATGGAAAATTGCTGAGCGCCGGTGAAACAAACCTGCGCGCATATGCCCAGGTTAAAGGAAGTGTAAATGGTAAATTAGGGATACTTGCAGATTGTGAAAACCTAATTCCCCTTTACAATAAAGATTTTGAAGAAAAGAAAACCGATGTTGATTGGTTGAAAGGTGTTAACACACGCCTATCAGCAAAAGAATGTACAGAAGATCCACTGTTCTTTAAAGTCTCTCAAGCTCTTCATGACTTAGAGCCTTCATCCAGATCTGCATTTTCTTTGGGCCAATTGGCCGAAGCCGATGGAAAGAGCAAACTTGCTATGGATTATTTTATGCAATCTGCCGAATTGGAAAAAGATAATAACAAAAAAGCAGATACATATTACAAACTTGCAGAAAACTACAGAAAGTCTGGCAGTTTAAGCAACGCAAGAAATTTTTACAGAAAGGCTATTGAAGCCAAGCCTTCTTATGGAAGGGCTTATTTACAAATAGCAAATATGTATGCGAGAAGTGCTAACGATTGTGGAGACAATGTTTTTGAAAAGAGGGCTATTAACTGGCTGGCTGCTGAAGAAGCAAGAAAAGCCGCCCGTGTAGATCCATCTGTAGCTTCAAATGCAAATGCTGCAATTCAAAGTTATATGGAACGTGCTCCCCAAAAAACAGATATCTTTCAAGAAGATATGGCCGGAAAAACCATTGCCTTTAAATGCTGGGTGGGTGGTAGCGTAAGAGTGCCAAATTTATAGAATGAACATAAAAAACACATGTTTTAAAAGCGTTATCACTCTCATTGCAGTGATAACGCTTTTTGCTTGTGAAGGAAATTATAAGGAAATCCAACAACTTAGCGAATCTGATTTGGGACCCATTGCTGAAGGGGAAGAGGTCAACTTAAAATATACTGATTCAGGGAAGCTGGTTGCCAATTTGATTACTCCCAAACTATTGGATTTTTCCAATTACAACTTTTCTTTTTCAGAGTTTCCCGATGGCCTCGAGGTAATTTTCTGGAATGAGGAAGGACAAAAAAGCACAGTGACTTCAGACTACGGAATTCATTTTGAAGATGCAAACCTGGTAGATTTGCGAGGCAACGTTGTACTCGTCACAAGTGACAGTGTTGTCTTGAACGCTACACAGTTATACTGGGACCAAAACAATAAATGGATTTTTACAGATCAGCCCTACAACATTACTTTTAAAGATGGTTCATACAATGAAGCCATTGGTTTTGATTCCAATGAAGATTTTACCACTTTCCTTTCCCGTGAAAACACGGGGGTGCAGTATGTTGATCAAGAAGCTGTCGATGATACTCCTTAAACTTCTTTTAAGTCACACGAAATAGCTGTTTTATAGATTTCATTTTTTACCTTTGAAAAAAATCTAAAAAATGAATAAAACCGTTTATAAAATCTTTGAATATGCATATCTTGTAATGTTTGTGTTGTCGGCTATAGCAGTAATTACAAACTGGAATTCAGATAGAGACAGGGCATATTTATTTTTGTTTTTTGGTGTTGTGGCCATTTTTATGTACTTTTTTAAGCGCAATTTTCGAAAGAAGATTGAAAAACGGCAGCAAAATAATTAATGGAACCCTACATTGTTATCTCGTTAATGCTCATCCTTTCTGCTTTCTTTTCAGGGATGGAAATTGCTTATATATCTTCCAATAAAATTCACATTGAACTTGAGAAAAAACAAGACAGCTTTATTTCTTTTGTCCTAAAGCGCTTAACCAAACGCCCTTCAAAATTTATAGCCACACTGCTGGTGGGAAATAACATTGCCCTGGTGGTTTATGGCTTCTACATGGGTGATTTGTTAATGAATTATATGGATGTAGAGGGGGCCTCTGCATTGATTCTTCAAACAATTATATCAACGTTGATTATTCTAATCACGGCAGAGTTTCTTCCAAAAGTTTTTTTTCAGGTCTATGCAAACAGCCTTTTAAAAATACTCGCCATTCCCGCCTATTTTTTTTACGTTCTATTTTCTTCTGTTTCTGAATTTGTTATTTGGATTTCAGATTTTATACTTAAAGCCATCTTTAAAACTGAAGGCGATTCAATACAGTTAAGCTTTACCAAAACTGAATTGGGCAATTACATCAATGAACAAATGGAGTCGGTTCATGAGGATGATGATGTTGATTCTGAAATTCAAATATTTCAAAATGCACTTGATTTTTCAGAAATAAAATCCCGGGAGGTTATGATTCCGCGCACAGAAATTGTTGCTGTTGACATCAATACATCACCCAAAGACCTGCGGGTTATTTTTTCTGAAACTGGATACTCAAAAATAATTGTATACAAAAACAGTATTGATGATATTACCGGCTATATTCACTCTTTTGAGCTTTTTAAAAATCCTAAATCGCTAAAAGATATTCTCATACCTTTGGTTTTTGTACCTGAGACAATGCTGGCAAAAGATGTCTTGAACATCCTCATAAAAAAAAGAAAAAGTATTGCCGTGGTTCTGGATGAGTATGGAGGAACGTCAGGGATGATGACTGTTGAAGATATCATTGAAGAGCTCTTTGGTGAGATTGAAGATGAACATGACACGGTCGAACTTATTGAAGAAGTACTCTCTGAAAATAGTTTTAAGTTTTCTGCACGGCTGGAAGTTGACTATATTAATGAAACATACAAACTCAACCTTCCCGAAAATGAAAATTATGAAACTCTGGGAGGGATGGTGGTGAACTTTGCAGAAGAGATTCCTGAAAAGGGTGAAGTTGTTGAAATTGATAGTTTTAAGATAAAAATACTCGAAGTCTCCTCAACAAAAATAGAGCTGGTTCAGGTCAATATTTCTTCTGAAAATTAAAATTTTAAAAATAAATAAATTTTTGATGAATAACTTTTTCATAAGTTGTTCAAAATTGGTATTTTCGCCCCCTATAAATCTATACGACAGATGGCAGTATTAAATAAAATTAGACAACGTTCAGTATTTTTGATTATCATTATCGCGCTTGCGTTATTTTCTTTCGTTCTTGCAGATGTAATTCAAAACGGTGGTTTTTCGTCTCAAAAAGAAATGAACACCATAGCAACGGTTAACGGAACAGATATCAACCGAAATGAGTTTGTAAGCAAAGTTGAAAACGCTTTGCGCAATTTAGGTCCTGAAGCTTCCAGTTTGCAAGCCGTAAATTTGGTTTGGAACAATGAATTGCGTTCCGTTTTATTAAAAGAACAATTTGAGGAACTAGGTCTTGAGGTGAGTGATGCCCAGTTGCAGAATGCCCTTGCTCAAAACCTGGCCGGCAATCCCAGCTTTACCAATGAGGCCGGTAGATTTGACAATAATAAATTGCAGGAGTACCTTGCTGATGTGAAAGTAAATGCACCAGAGCTCTATAATCAATTTGTTGAGTTTGAAAGAAATGTGGCTCAAAATGCAAAAGAACAAACTTATTTTAATCTAATCAGAGCAGGTCTTGGTGCTACAAGTGCAGAAGGTCAAATGGAATATAAACTGGAAAATGATAAGGTTGATATTGACTTTATTCAAATTCCTTATTCAAATATCTCTGATGAAGAAGTAAATGTAACAGAAGCAGATATTGCAGACTATATCAAAAGAAATGCTGAAAAGTATGAAACTGATGCCGCCATCGATATTCAGTATGTATTGTTTTCTGAAGATCCATCTTCATCAGATGAAGAAGAGATCAAAGGTGAGATTACTTCGCTTTTAAATCAACAAATATCATATAATGCTGTAAGCAAACAAAATGACACCCTTCCCGGGTTTTCGCAAGCTTCAGATAATGCAGCCTTTGTTGCACAGCATTCAGACAGCCAATACAATGACAGGTGGTGGTTTAAAAATCAACTTCCGGAAGATATTGCTGACACACTTTATAATTTAAACGTTGGAGAAGTTTTTGGTCCTTATAAAAGCGCAGGTAGTTACAATCTATACAAAGTGATTGAAAGCAGACAGCTTGCTGACTCTGTTCAGGCAAAACACATTCTTATTGCCTGGGACGGCTTACAGACTGCGGGAGAAACAAGCAGGACTAAAGAAGAAGCACAGTCACTTGCAGACAGTTTGTTAAGCGTTGTTATAAGAGACGCTTCAAAATTTGAAACCCTTGCCGGGGAATTTTCAGATGATCCAAGTGTAGCTGAAAACAACGGTGACCTTGGTTACCTTCCTCCCAATTCAACTGTAGAGGCATTTGACAATTTTATTTTTAATAATAAATCTGGAGATAAAGCAGTTGTTGAAACAGATTTTGGTTATCACGTAATCAGTATTGAAGATCAAAAAAATATTCAGAAAGCCATTAAAGTGGCCCGGGTAGCAAAATCAATTCAGCCCTCTGAAGAAACATTAAATCAGGTCTTTACCAATGCAACAAAGTTTGAGTCCAGAGCTAAAAATTCAGATTTTGTTGAAGCTTCAAAAGAAGAAAGCTTAACTGTAAGACCGGTAAACAGAATCACTGAACTGGAAGAAAACATCCCTGGGATTGGTAACAACCGTCCTATTGTGAATTGGGCATTTGAAAAAGAAACCAAGGTGGGAGATATAAAGAGGTTTGATGTAACAAATGGATATGCCATTGTACAACTAACCGGCAAAACCCAAAAAGGACTTATGCCTGTTTCTGAGGCATCTGTTACGGTTACTCCTTTAGTAAGAAATGAGAAAAAAGCCCAAAAGATTCGTGAATCAATCACCGGAAACACTCTAGAAGAAATAGCAAGCGGCAACAACACTCAGGTGAAAAGAGCAAATGCTTTAAACAGAAAATCACCCACCATCCCCGACGCAGGTTCAGAGCCCAAAGTGGTAGGAGCTGCTTTTGGATTGAATGAAGGCCAGACCTCTCAACTTATAGATGGGAAAAATGGGGTTTACAAAGTGAGGGTAGTTACAAAGCGTGAGGCTCAAGATGTAGAAAACTATTCCGCTTACATTACTCAAATTAACTCAAGAAGAACAGCTGCTGTTAGCGCCAGTGTTTTTAATGCTTTGAAGAAAAAAGCAGATATTGAAGACAGAAGAGCTAATTTCTATTAGTCGTTCATTCATTTAAGATTTTAAAAAATCCTGATGTGCCGCATCAGGGTTTTTTTATGATAACAACATGTCCCTGAATGGGATTATAATATCATACCCTTTTTGCTTAAAATAAGCTTTTGCACTATTTCCTGTTACAAGGATAAAATCACCACCCCAGGCCCCCAGACTTTTAATGCCTCCGGGAAAATCCGGGAACTGCTGATCTTTTATTTTTGGCAATTGAAGCGTTTTGGAAATAAAATTTTCATGTGCATCAAGCAGGGTTTCAAAATGAGACAAAGAATCACATTTTAATATTTGTTCAGTCAGCGCATTAACTTCATCAACTCCTGCTGCCGGATTTATTTTTTTATAATGTTCTATAGCTTCTTTACTGCTCTTTTTCTGGTTTAAATAGACAAAATAAATCTGGTCTTTAAAAGGCCAGTCAAGAAGAACTTCTTTGACAGCCGGAGGTGTTTCTTTATTGGAATATAAGAGAGGAAAAGGGTTTTGGGCGCAGGCAATATCGTAACCGCTCCCGCCAAAACTATTTTCAAGCAATTCAAAAGCATTTACCTCAGCCCATTGGGCGATGTTATTGATTAATGTTGATGAGGTTCCCAAGCCCCAATTCCTTGGGAAATCTAATTTTGTATGAACATCAAATCCCTTTGAAGTATTAAGAAAAGAACTGTTTAACTTTTGTGCTTCCTGCAGGATTTTAAGAAGGGTTTTTGCGGTGCTTATATTTGATGAGGACAGCAACTGCAGTTTCAGATCGAAAACGGATTCAAACCACAGGTTGTTATTTTCATCATAGCTTTTCCAGTTTAAACGGTTTTCCTCAGAAGAATGAATGCTTAAGGTTTGGCCATATTTAGTAGGTATGGCAAGAGCTGTTGCCCCGTCGAGAACAAAATATTCTGAAGTGAGTAATAGTTTTCCGTTACTGTAAAATGAGCTTTTCAATGTTATTTTCGTAAAGATTCAATAAAAGTGACTGCCGCATTGTGAGTGACCTGATGGGTTTTGAAATGTTCGATTGCTTTTTCTTTTTCTTCAGCACTTGCCAGCAGCTGGTTTAATATATTCATCAAGTGCATTTTCATATGACCCTGCTGGATTCCGGTTGTAATGAGTGATTTTACAGCCGCAAAGTTTTGAGCTAAGCCGGCAACGGCAATAATTTGCATCAATTCTTTTGCAGAAGGGCTTTGAAGCATGGCAAGTGCAACTTTAACAAGTGGATGCAAAGATGTGAGCCCGCCCACAGTACCCACGGCTAAAGGAATTTCTATCCAAAAATAAAAATTACCACCTTCCACCTTAGCATCAGTCAAGCTGGTGTAGCTGCCGTTATGGGCTGCATAGGCGTGAATGCCAGCTTCCACGGCACGGAAATCATTTCCGGTAGCAAGAATAACAGCGTCGATGCCGTTCATTATACCCTTATTGTGGGTAACGGCTCTTCGCGGTTCTATTTTGGCAATATCAATAGCTCTTACAAACTTTTCGGCAAATAGTTCTCCATCCATTTCGGGTGTTGTCAACGCCTCGACTTTACAGCTAACTTCTGCTCTTACCAGGCATTCAGGAACAAAATTTGACAGAATGCTCATTACGATCTCGATCTGTTTTTCAGTGTTTGAAAACATTTCAAATTGGGTGGCTTCTTCTTCAAAAGTTATGGCAAATTGCTCGAGACAACTGTTGATGAAATTAGCCCCCATGGCATCTACTGTTTCAAAAGTGCAATGCAATTGGTAATAGCCTTCAAGTTGGTTGGTTTTGTCAATCAATTCTATGCTTTTAATACCACCGCCCCTTTTTTCCATATTTCTGGAAAGGTCTGAAACAGAAGCCAAAAGTTTTGGTTTGACCCATTCAAAAAAAGCATTTAGATATGAAGGGTCACCGGTGTAATTAAAATGCACCTGTCCGTTTTTCAAAGTAGAAATCACCCGGGCTGAAAAGCCTCCACGATCCTGCCAGAATTTTGCAGCATTGCTTGCAGCAGCAACCACCGAACTTTCTTCAATCACCATGGGGATTGTCATATCGTGCCCATTAATCAAAAAGTTTGGTGCTACACCAAAGGGTAGGTAAAAATTACTTATGGTATTTTCTATAAACTCATCGTGCAGCTGCTGTAGTTTTTTATTGGTATTCCAGTAAGACTCTAAAATCCCTTGAAAAGTGTCGTCATTGTTAAAGTAATGCTCTAACAGCCATTCAATTTTTTGTTGCTTAGTGAGCTTGGAAAAACCTGAAACTTGCTTTGACATAGAATATGTATTGAAACTACAAAGATAGTATATCTTAAATATGAAACACGCTTTTTAGAGTTTGGTTCATGAAGCCATTTTTAGAGTTAGGATTTAATAATAACCATTTTATAAAATCTGTATTTAACACTAAAAAGTAGCTTTTTTTGGAGATTTTTTAGTAAACTTGGCATTACAATTTTTTAACAAAGAATTATGCGTTTTCACAAGACGATTATCCCCCTTCTGTTTCTTGTTTCCTTAAGTGTTTCAGCACAATTAAAAGACATATCCCTTGAGGAAATATGGGGTGGTGAGTTTAGAACCAGTACCCTAGAGCGTTTGCATTCCCTTAAAAATGGCAACCAGTATTCAGTTTTGAATTATGACAGGAATAACAAATCCTCGACTATTGATGTATACAATTACACTACTTCAGAAAAAGTAGCGACGCTCATTAACAGTGCAGATTTTAATGAGATAGATGAAATCGTTTATTACAAGTTCAGTAAAAACGAAAATAAGATCTTGCTGGCAACTTCCCTGGAGCCTATTTACCGAAGATCTACCCTGGGAAAATACTATGTATATGACGTAGCTTCAAAGAGTTTATCACTTTTGTCAGATTTTAAAATTCAGGAACCCGAATTTTCACCGGATGGATCAAAAATTTGTTTTGGGTATGAAAACAACCTTTTTATAAAGGATTTAAGCTCGGGGGCAACCTCCCAAATAACCTTTGACGGAAAAGAAAATGAAATTATCAATGGTATAACAGATTGGGTATATGAAGAAGAGTTTGCATTTGTAAGGGCTTTTGACTGGAATGCCACCGGTGATAAAATCGCATTCATCAGGTTTGATGAAACTGATGTTCCTGAATTTTCAATGGATGTTTATGGCAATAATTTATATCCCAGGCAAGAAGTGTTTAAATATCCTAAAGCCGGAGAAAAAAATGCCGAAGTAAGCCTGCACCTTTATGACCTGGCATCCAGATCCACTCAACAAATAGATTTGAGTGGTTACAATAATTATTATATTCCCAGGATTTTGTGGACCAATGACGAGAATATCCTCAGTGTCCAAACCACAAACCGGAAACAAAATGAACTGGATATCGTTTTTGTGAATACTTCTGATAATACATCAGAACTTATCTTAAAAGAAAAAGACGCAGCTTATGTTGATGTAACAAACGATTTGACATTTTTAGATGATAACAGTTTTATCTGGACCAGTGAAAAAAGCGGATGGAACCATATCTACCATTATAACCAAAATGGAAAATTATTAAATCAAATAACGCAAGGGCCCTGGGAAGTGACACGCTATTATGGCTTTGATGAGAAAAACAACAAAGTGTTTTACCAAAGCACAGAAAACGGAAACATAAACCGCGATGTGTATGCCATCAAAATAAACGGGAAAGATAAAACCCGCCTCACCGAGACCGTGGGAACCAATTCGGCTTCGTTCAGCGCAGATTACAGTTTGTTTATACACACATTTTCAAATACATCCACTCCACCTGTTTACTATCTGAGACAAGCCAAAGACGGAAAATTACTGAAAGTCATCAAAGATAACAGTGACCTTAAAAACAAGCTTGAAGAATATGCCATTTCCCCAAAAGAATTTTCTACCATTCAACTTAATGGGGAAGAGCTTAATATGTATATGATCAAACCTCTTGATTTTGATCCCAACAAGCAATATCCGCTAATGATGTACCAATATTCCGGTCCCGGCTCGCAAACAGTTTCAAATTCGTGGATGAGCAGCAATGACTATTGGCACCAGATGTTGGCACAAGATGGATATATTATTGTAAGTGTAGATGGAAGGGGAACAGGCCTAAAGGGGCGTGATTTTAAAAAAATGACCCAAAAAGAATTGGGAAAATATGAAACCATAGACCAAATTGATGCTGCCAAAGAGTTAGGAAAACTGTCTTATATTGATGCAGGGCGCATAGGTATCTGGGGGTGGAGTTATGGAGGATTTCTTTCATCAAATGCTTTATTTCAGGGTGCCGATGTGTTTTCTCTCGCCATTGCTGTGGCCCCCGTTACAAGCTGGCGTTTTTATGACACAATATACACTGAGCGCTATATGCTCACTCCTCAGGAAAACCCGGGAGGTTATGATGATAACTCTCCTATCTCACATGTAGATAAGCTCAAGGGAAAATACCTTTTGGTACATGGAAGTGCAGATGATAATGTCCATGTACAAAACACCACACGTCTTGTTGAAGAATTGATACAGGCAAACAAAGATTTTGAGTGGGCTATTTATCCAGATAAGAATCACGGCATCTATGGCGGAAATACACGACTGCATTTGTATACCAAAATGACAAAATTTGTAAAAGAAAATTTATAATAACATTATACTAACTAATTAATTAAATGTATGGAATTTAAATTTGGAGGTTCGATAGCCAATCAAAAAACAGTCTTGGGGCACCCCTCAGGACTTTTTGTCTTGTTTTTTACTGAAATGTGGGAGCGTTTTTCATATTATGGAATGCGTGCTCTTTTAGTACTGTTTCTGGTATCTTCAATACTCGACGAAGGCTGGGGATGGGAACGCGCAGATGCTTTGGTTTTATATGCATGGTACACCTCTTTAGTATATATCACCCCAATTATTGGAGGATTAATTGCAGATAAAGTAATGGGATACAGAAAAGCTGTATTCTGGGGAGCACTTATTATGACTTTAGGACACCTTTCTATGGCTTTCGAAGTTATTGCAGATCCTTTTTTCTTTATCGGACTTGCTTTATTGATCCTGGGTAATGGCTTGTTTAAGCCCAACATTTCTTCCATGGTGGGACAATTATATAAAACTGAAGGAAAAGAAAAAGATGCAGGATATACCATTTTTTATATGGGAATCAATGCCGGTGCTTTCCTCGGAATCCTCCTTTGCGGTTATATAGGTGAACAAGTGGGCTGGCATTATGGTTTTGGTCTTGCCGGAATTTTTATGTTTTTTGGTATGTTGCAGTTTTATTACGCACAATCCATATTCGGAAAAATTGGCATGAAACCACCTAAAACAGGCGTTTTTCTAGATGACGTAAAAGGAATGGACAGGCTCAAAGAAGCAGAAGAGGAAGAAGAAGACAATCCTGATGTTGTTGAAGAAGAAGTTCCTGCTCACATAGTGAGTGACAGGTTGAAGGTTATTGGTATTTTTGCATTCTTCACCATTTTCTTTTGGTGGGCTTTTGAACAAGCCGGTGGTTCTATGACCATTTTTGCAAAAGACTATACAGACAGGGTATTGGTAGATAGTGGTGCCATTATATTCAAAGTGGTGAATACTCTTTTAACGGTCATCCCATTGTTGATCATAACCTGGGTGCTGGCCCTTTTATTCAAACAAACCTTTAAAAAGTATGCTCTCTCAAATATATTTTTAGGGACCAGTTTTGCCATCATATGGGGTATTGTGATTTGGGTGCTTTACAGACAGTTTAATTCAGAAGCATTGGAAGTTCCTGCCTCTTGGTTTGGTATTTTGAACTCTTTCTTTATTATTGCTTTTGCACCCTTGTTTTCAAAATTATGGGAAAGCAAATACAATCCATCAGGACCTGTAAAATTTGCAATGGGATTGATTCTCCTGGGTCTTGGATTTGGTATTTTGGCATACGGGTCACTTGCAATCCCTCAAGGGGCTCAGGTAGCATCTGTTAGTATGGTATTCCTGATTGCAGCTTATTTGTTTCATACCCTTGGTGAACTTTGCCTTTCACCTGTAGGATTGTCTTATGTTAGTAAATTATCTCCAAAACGACTGGTGGGTATGATGTTTGGGGTTTGGTTTGCTTCGAGCGCCCTTGCAAATCTTTTGGGAGGTCTTACCGGAAGTTATATTGACTATATCGTAAACAATTACTCGATGGCTATTTTCTTTCTCATATTTACGCTTATACCCGTAGGGGCTGGTATCATTATGTTGATCCTAAACCGTAAGTTGTTAAAAATGATGCACGGCATACGTTAATAAATACAACTTTTTTCTTCAAAAAGCGTTTCATATATTTGGAACGCTTTTTGACTTAAAGAGTAAAGAAAGTAAGGGAATTACGACCAAGCAATAAAAAATCATACTATTATGAAATCTTTGATACTTACCGCTGTTTTTTTGATTACATCTTTTGTAAGCACAGGACAGGAAATTAAATGGATCTCAATGAATGAGGCACTTGCAGCCCAAAAAAAACAGCCCAAGAAAATATTTGTCGATGTTTATACCACCTGGTGCGGGCCTTGTAAACTACTTGATAAAAATACATTCACAAACAAGGATGTGATAAATTATATCAACAAGCATTTTTATGCGGTTAAATTTAATGCTGAAGGTACTGAGGAAGTTACATACAATGGCTTTACTTATACAAATCCCAGATATCAGGAAGGCAGGAAAGGAAGAAACGCAACACACCTTTTTGCTCACGCCCTCAAAGTAACAGGCTATCCTAGCCTGGCATATTTTGACGAAAAAGGAAACTTCATACAGGCCGTGGCAGGATACAGAACACCACAACAACTGGAAATCTTCCTCAAAATGATGGCAACTGATGATTATAAAAGACTAACAACCACCACTGCGTGGAATGAATATCAGGAAAACTTTAAAGGCACATTTCAATAGACTGACACCTTTATTTTAAGACAAAAGCTCCCTTTGTACCGGTATGGTGGAAAGGGAGTTCTCTTTTATTGCAGGTTTCCCGCCACCGTTTTACATATGAAGTATAATTGTTGCCATCTGCTATGACAAGGGAAGGCTTTAAGGAATCAAGGACCCTGTCGAGATGAAATCTGGGACTTTCTGATAGTATAAGAACATCAACTTTAACACTTGTGGGAAAAACACTGGTGCTGTCTGTAATGAAAATTCTTTCCGATTCAAACCCAAAATAGAAGGGGAGCTTATCGAGACTGACATTTTTGATATGTGCCCCCACTTTATAGTTTTTGACAAAGCCTTCTTTCTTAAAATCTTTTTGTAAAGTATTGGAATAAAGGTTTAGGTTCCGGGCTTTTTTAAAGCCAATGACCGTATGACGGCTTTTGTGAAACACAACCAGTTCCTGTGAGGCAGTGTGAACTTTATTCCAAAAATAAACCCCTTGCAAGCATATTACGGAAATAAAGAGAGCAAAAACATGTGAGTATTTATATTTTTGGAAAACCAAAATAAGGGTTACTAAAAAGAAATACAAAGAGATAACCTGCAATGTGTTTAGTGAAATTTCATCAAAATAATACCGGTCCTGACGGGCTACCCAGCTGATAAATGCTATAAGCTTTTCCAATAAATAAGAATAAGCTTGATGCAAAAAGGAAGGTAAGACATTTAGCGAAGATAAAGCAATTACCAAAATACCGCCTCCCAGTATTAATCCCAGGAACGGAAGGATAACAACATTCGTTATAAAAAATAGCCCCGGAAAATGATGGAAATAATAGATGCTCAATACAGCAACGCCCAGTTGTGCAGCAAACGTAACGGTAAGCGTTTCCCAAACTTTTCGGTCGATAATTGTTTTGGGACGATAGTATTTTTGGATCATAGGACAAATCCAAACAATTGCAAAAACAGC
Source organism: uncultured Flavobacteriaceae bacterium (assembly GCA_963975935.1). Lineage (GTDB taxonomy): Bacteria > Bacteroidota > Bacteroidia > Flavobacteriales > Flavobacteriaceae > Planktosalinus. Next base: position 33,375 of record CAXBIQ010000008.1, on the reverse strand, counting down.
CAGATAACTCATCTGAAACCCAATGTGAAAAATCAGTTTGGGATCAATTGTCAGCAGTAAAAAAGCAGAAGCAAGCAGGGTATTAAAAGTGCTGGTTTCCCTCTTTGACTCCATGGCATAGGCCAGGAATGAGAACATCGTTACCGCTCTTAAAACCGAAGGTGATAATCCGGCAATAACAGCAAAAATCCATAAACAAACCACAACACAGATAATTTTGAGACGTTTTCCTTTTCGCAATCGTTCCACAGGTTTAAATGCAAACTGCAGAATCAGCATAATAATACCCACATGCAGCCCTGAAACCGCAAGGATGTGAACGGCACCGGCAGCAGCAAAATCCTCGTAAACTTCCTTTGATAATTGCTGTCGCTGACCCAATAACAAAGCATTGATTAGGGACAATGTTGTTGTGTTGAAGTTGTTTTCTTTTAGTTTTTCATTAATATAACTCCTCACTTTATTGGCGTGGCCTTTTAAACTTGCGCTGCCTTTCTTTTGATATTTAATTTCAAAGGGAGATACCTGTATTTGATGATAAATACCTTGCCGTTTTAAATAAGAAGCATAGTCAAATTGATGCGGATTTTTGGGTTGTGGAGGTTCATATAGGTTTGTTTTGATCAACATTACATCATCAACCTGAAGATCCGTCGTGACTGTATCCTTTCTTATGAGCATAAGGACATCACCACTCACGCGTGTTTCATCAATGGCAATGATTTCGGCGACATGTTTATGGTTGTAGAGATCGGGCTTTAATGTTTCTTTGATGCGCAATTGGAAATAAGATTCTTCTTTTGGCTCATAATAATTAGTATAATGGCTTTTGTGATTAATAGGCTGATGAATATGATACACCCAGGCACCCAGTATAAAAAGTAATACATACCCCATAACACCAAACAGCGGATCCTGAAAGAGTTGCTTAGCTGCTCTGAACCATACGATTATAAACAAGATTGAAGAAAAAAAGAGAGCATACAGTAGAAGCGTTTTTGTAAACCCAAAATAATGGCTGCTAAGAATTCCTCCCAGAAAAACCAAAGTAATCTTAAAAGCTGTAACGTTTATCAGCCGCATGACATGAAATTATTTCATAAAAAGCGGCAATTACTTTAAAACAAGACGTATAAAAGGGGGAGTCTTTAAAATTATTAATACTAAAATAATAATTATTTTAGTATTTTTAAGCCGTTGACAAAAATCCACGTAAAAAAAATTTCGATGAAAAAAATTATCAGTCTTTCCTTTCTGTTTTTAACCACATTAACCCTTTTCTCTCAAAATGTAATGACCCCTGAAAAGCTCTGGGAACTGGGCAGGGTATCTGCATTGGGGATTTCAAAAGATGGCAATCAGGTGGTATATCGTGTCTCAACACCTTCGGTTGAAAACAATGACTTTAACAGTAAAGTGTATTCCGTTCCGATTTTGGGGGGTGAGGCGACTGAAGTAGAAGACCACAAATCGCTTTTAAGAGATGAGAAACTTTCGCCGGATGGCAGGTATATTCTCTATCACAAAGCCGTGAAAGTTGAAGACGTTCTGGGGAAGGATTACTATCCTGAAATGGAAGATGCAAACGCCTTGATTTATGATGCGCTTGACTACCGCCACTGGGATACTTATAATGAAGGCGATTTCAATCACGTTTTTTATAAAGAAGACAAAGAGGGGGCTGAAGGTGTTGATATCATGAAAGACGAGCCACACCACACGCCTATGAAACCTTTTGGAGGTGAGTCTGATTACATCTGGAATCCTGACGGCACAAAAATTATTTACGTAAGCAAAAAACTTACCGGTACCGAGTATGCAAAAAGCACCAATTCTGATCTTTATGAATATGACCTGAACACAGGGCAAACCAAAAACCTCACGCAAGGCAATCCCGGCTATGATAAATACCCTGCTTTTTCTCCTGACGGCGATTTGACCTGGCTGCAAATGAAGCGCGAGGGTTATGAGTCTGATAAGAACGATATTATCGTAAAGCATAAAGGCACAAACATCAACCTTACCGGAAAGTGGGACAATACTGTAAATGCTTTCAAGTGGCATCCCGGTGGTAAGAAAATCTATTTTACGGCGCCCACAAACGGCACAATTCAACTTTTTGAAGTAAACTTTCCCGGTTTGACAAAGGTGGCGGTAACCATTAATCAGGTGACGAGAGGCGATTATGATATTACCGGTATCGTTGGTTTTTCCAAGGACAAAATCATCCTCACCCGAACCGATTTTAACCACGCTGCCGAGATTTTTTCATATGATTTAAAAAAGAAGGATTGGCAACAACTCACCAATATCAATACTGCGTTGTATGACAGTATCGATTTAAGCACTGCTGAACGGAAATTTGTCAAGACTACAGACGGAAAAGATATGCTTGTCTGGGTCATTTATCCGCCCAATTTTGATGCAACAAAAAAGTACCCAACCCTTTTGTACCTTCAGGGAGGACCGCAAGGAGCGCTTACACAATTCTATTCGTTCCGATGGAACTTTCAGGTGATGGCAGCGCAAGGATACATCGTTGTGGCACCCAACCGTCGGGGAATGCCGGGCCACGGAATTGAATGGAACGAGCAGATAAGCAAGGACTGGGGAGGACAGGCCATGGACGACTACCTCTCGGCCATTGATGCGATGTGCAAAGAACCTTATGTGGATAACCTCAGGGTTGGTGCCGTGGGAGCAAGCTTTGGGGGCTATTCTGCCTTTTATCTTGCCGGAATGCACAACAACCGTTTTAAAACTTTTATTTCGCATGCCGGTGTGTTCAATTTGGAAAGTATGTATGGCACTACTGAAGAACTCTTCTTTGTCAATTGGGACATGGGCGGACCTTACTGGGACAAGGATAATAAAGCAGCTCAAAAAACCTATGCAGAATTCAATCCCATTACCAATGTCGATAAATGGAATACACCCATGTTGATTATCCAGGGCGCAAAAGATTACCGCGTGCCGGTAGGTCAAAGCCAAGAAGCTTTTCAGGCATTACAGCTAAGAGGCATAAAAAGCCGTTTTGTGCTTTTCCCGGAAGATAACCACTGGATCCTCTCCCCGCAAAACGGGATGGTCTGGCAGCGGGAGTTTTTTAGATGGTTGCGGGAGACACTTTAGTTCTTTTATACTTATTATGTGACGAGCTCAAAATCAAACTATATTAAGTATGAAAAAAAGAATATTTGATGTATTTTTTATAGTAATATCAATTATGATATTGATGATTATATCATATTACGATATTTTAGAAATATATATGACTTACGCATTAATCCCGATTTTAATTGCCTATTACTTAGGACAATTTTCCGAAAGGAAATTTAACAAATGAACGGAATTGAAATATTAAAATATTGTGTTTTTGGATATTCATTTTTAGTCGGGTTAATAACATTTACCATATCAGACGATTTAAGAAATCCAAAAATTTTCAAGAAATGCTTAATAGCATCCATAGTTTCCTTTTCAATTGGGGTTCTGCTTGAACTGACAAATATTTTGAATATTGACAAAGGAATGACAATCTTGCTGATGTCAATTTCTAGCATTTATCTTGGTTACTTCTATTTGTTAAAGAAACTGTTTAGAACTTGGAAAGGAACGGATCCATATATTACGTCAGTATCGAGCACTATCGGAGGTACTCCAATTGGAGGGCTTTGGACAAAATATCCAAGAACCAGAAAAATTATGTGGACTGATTTCCTTTTCAGTTTTGCTCAATTACTTCTTCCTATTTTTACTATTATAGGCTTAATGATACTAATAATTGAAATGAATAAGTAAAAAATGGTGCAATACCGTAATAAAAAAAATTAATCCCCCATGGAATCAAACCTCCTCACCCAGTTCTTTTTACCATTAGCACTTTTTATCATTATGCTGGGGATGGGGTTGACGCTAAAACCCAAAGATTTCAGGAATGTGATTTTGTTTCCCAAAGCAGTGGGGGTGGGACTGTTTTTAAAACTACTTTTTATACCGGCATTGACATTTGGACTGTTGTATCTAATTCCGTTACAACCTGAGCTGGCGGTGGGTTTTGTGTTGCTGGCTGCGTGTCCCGGTGGGGCTACCACCAATCTCATCACGCACCTGGCCAAAGGGGATGTGGCACTCTCCATTACCTTAACCGCCATTGCAAGTGTCATCACGGTTTTTACAATTCCCATTCTGGTTGATTTTGGAATGTTGCAGTTTATGGGGGAAAGTCAGGTAATCGAACTTCCGTTTTTTAAAACCATTGGTCAGATACTGGTGATTACCATTGTTCCGGTGTGTGTGGGCATGGTTATTCACAGCAAATATCCGAAACTTTCTCACAAAGCAGAACGTCCGGTGAAAATACTTTCGGCGGTTTTTTTAGTGCTGATTATTGCTGCCGTGCTGATTAAAGAACGGGCAAATCTTGTCGAATTTTTCATCAAAGCCGGTCCGCTTTCTTTACTGTTAAACCTTCTCGGGATGCTTTCGGGTTATTACATCACCAAAGCCATCACCAAAAACAAGGCCCGGGCCATAGCCGTGGGCGTTGAGGTGGGCATAGTAAACGGCACGCTGGGCATTGCCATTGCAGCAGGAATTCTCCAGAACTCGGTGATGACCATACCTTCGGCGATTTACAGCATTATTATGTTTCCCGCGGTGTTGCTCATGATTTACATAGGCACCCGAAAACCAAAAACCGGTTAAATGTCAATGGCTGTAACAGGGCTGCATAACAACTTTTTTACAACTTCAAGAGAGTTGTACAACTGTTCCAGTGATTCAATCACAAAATAGTCTTCCTGCATCACATCAGTTCTAAAGGGTTTGTTTAAAATGGTGTGAATGTCAAATGGGAAAAAGTTGGCTTCCTGATTGAAAATCTGATTGGTTTCGCCAAAAGACGAAATAATACCGGCTCCATACGATTTTATGATTCCGTTTTCTTTAATTACACCAAACTCTATAGTAAACCAGTAGAGACGTTGCAACTGAACCAGCTTTTCGGTATCGTTGATGAATTCCTTGCCCAGTTTTCCAAACTCATAGACAAATTCTGAAAAAACAGGATTGGCCAATAAGGGAATGTGCCCAAAGGTGTCGTGAAACATATCAGGCTCCTCCAGATAGTCCAGGTTTTTCAGACTGCGCAACCAGGTGGAAGAACAAAACCGCTTTTGCGAAAGCAGTTCAAAAAAATCCTCCACAGGAATCAATCCAGGAACGACTTCTATTTTCCAGCCTGTTTTTGATTCAAACCACGAATTCATTTTTTTAAACTCAGGGATGTCGTTTCCGTTTAAAACAGGCTCCATTAATGTTAAGGAATCCAAATAGTCTTTGGAGCCTTTGATTTTTAAGTTTTGAGTTTGGCGATCAAAAAGCAGTTTCCACACTTTTCGGTCTTCGGCGGTGTAAGCGTTCATGTTTTGTATCATAGCATTTCATTTTTAGGCATAAAAAAATCCCGGCTCTAACAGAACCGGGATTTTAGGTTAACGTATTTATTTATCAACAATACATCACTGTCCGATTCTTCTCGTAAGAATTGGATAGTAATAATAAGTATTGTTTAAGTTTTTCATTGTGCTTGTAAAATCCAAATCTAATAAAAAAAACTATATGAGGGAGAAAAATTTAAAATAAAATCACAAAACCCTTCGGGCTTCAACAAACGCCTGGTTCCAGTATGACTCATCAAGGGATGATACAATTACTCCCTGTGAGGTGGAAGAATGGATAAAAAGAATTTTTCCGGGAAACACATCTACAACAAGACCCACATGATTGATGATATTCCGCTTTCGGTCTGTTTTAAAAAAAACCAGATCGCCTTTACTTACATCGTTGAGGTTTATTTTTTTTCCTTTTGTAGCAATATCCCGTGAAATGCGTGGCAGGAGAATGTCTTCTTCCTTAAACGCAGTAAAAATTAGGCCGGAGCAATCCATGCCTTTGGAAGTTGTACCGCCAAACTTGTAAGGTGTGCCGTGAAAAGAACGGGCAATATCAATAATGTTATGGATTTTTAAATCCACGGGTTTGTCTGTAGTAACTTCGGTTTCATTGTAATTTACAACTGCTTCTTTTTTGGGTGTTGAAGTGCGTTTTACGGTCTCTTTAGGAATGCTGCGTGTAGAAGGGTCAAGCACAATTTTGGAGTCGTACTTTTTCTTAGAAGCACCGCAAGATGTCAGGAGCAAAGCAGATAAACAAACAAGTAACAATTGCTTCATAAGGGGTGACATTATTATTTTAAACTTTCTACAATGAGGCGCGCTGTTTTTTCACTGGCACCTTTTCCGCCAAGTTTCTTTTCCAGATCATAATAATCCAGAAACAAAGTAGCCCTTTTGTAATCATCCAGGATTTTTTCAAGTTCTGTCTTCAAACGCTTTTTGTTGAAATCTGTTTGAATGAGTTCAGTAACCACTTCTTTATCCAGGATCAGGTTAACTAACGAAATGTATTTGAGTTTTATTACACGCTTGGCAATTTCATAGGAAATGCGGCTGCCTTTATAACACACCACTTCGGGCACTTTGTAAAGCGCGGTTTCCAAAGTCGCTGTACCTGAAGTAACCAATGCGGCATAAGAAACACTCAGCAAATCATAGGTTTTATTGAGCAACAAATGCACATTTTCTTTTTTGATAAACTGACGGTAAAAGGCTTCGTCCTGATTGGGTGCGCCTGCAATCACAAACTGATACTCGGGAAAATCATTCACCACCTCCAGCATGACCGAAAGCATTACTTTGATTTCCTGTTTGCGACTACCGGGCAAAAGGGCTATAATGGGTCGGGCATCCAGTCCCAAATGTTCCCTGAAGTCTTTAGGATTGACCAAAGGCCGGTTTGAAATAGCATCAATCAAAGGGTGTCCCACAAAATGCACGCGAAAATCGTGCTTCTTCTCATAAAAGTCTTTTTCAAACGGAAGGATGACATACATCGCATCCACATCGCGTTTGATGTCTTTGATGCGGTTTTCTTTCCAGGCCCATATTTGCGGCGAAATGTAATAGTGCGTGGGAATGTCTTTTTGTTTTGCCCATTTGGCAATGCGCATATTAAAGCCGGGATAATCAATAAATATAAGCGCATCAGGCTGAAAGCTTTCTATATCCTGCTTGCAGAATTTGATATTTTTTAAAATGGTGCCCAGGTTGAGAACCACTTCAATAAAACCCATAAATGCGAGTTCGCGATAGTGTTTCACCAGCGTCCCGCCCTGTGCTTCCATAAGCTCGCCTCCCCAAAAGCGAATTTCTGCCTGGGTGTCGCGCTTCTTGATTTCCTTGATCAAATTTGAAGCGTGCAAATCTCCTGATGCCTCTCCGGCAATGATATAATACTTCATATCTCCAATTTCCGCGCAGGCGGAAATCCCGTTAATTAAACGATCAAACTCAAAACTTGGTAATTAAAATAACCAACGCCGCCACTATCGTTGCTAGTAAAACCCCGCGCGCACGATACAGCTGACGTTTTTTAATCAATAGAAAAAAGGCGATCAAATTTAAGATTGCCCCTAATCCTATCAAATTCCCGATACTGTCATTTTCCCTGGCAAGCTGGATGCTGGTCTCAAAATCATAATCCAGAAAGAAAAAAATGTACAGGTATATCCCTGCCAAATTTGCGGCAATGCCTATTAAAAAGCCAATAGCTATTTCTTTTTTAATATTTTTCTTTACAGTTCCCATTTGTTTATTTCTTTAATGGCGTGGTGCGCGGTTAAATCAAACTGCACCGGCACGATGGATATGTATCCTTTTTCCAAAGCTGCTTCATCAGTGTCCTCGCCTTTATCCTGATTTACAAACTCTCCGGTAAGCCAGTAATAATCCCGTCCCTGAGGGTTTTTGCGCTTGTCAAATGTTTCAATCCATTGGGCATTTGCCTGGCGGCATACTTTCATGCCCTTGATTTCATTTTCCTTGAGCTTGGGGATGTTGACATTCAGTACAACCCCTTTTGGCAAACCGTTTTTAATGGCTTCCAAAGTGATTTTTCTTATATAACTTGATGCCGATTCAAAATCTGCATCCCAGGAGTAATCAAGCAAGGAAAAACCTATGGCGGGAATGCCCTCTATGCCGGCCTCAACGGCAGCACTCATTGTGCCTGAATAAATAACATTGATAGAAGAGTTGGACCCGTGATTAATGCCTGAAACACAAATATCAGGTTTTTTATGGAGGATTTCGTGTACGGCAAGTTTGACACAATCCACCGGCGTTCCGGAGCAGCTGTATTCTTCCTGTACTTCATCATCAATATTGATTTTGTTTATATACAGGGTATTGTTGATAGTGATTGCATGACCTGTGGCACTCTGGGGCTTGTCTGGTGCTACCACAATGACATCTCCTATTTTTTTCATAATGGAAATAAGCATCCTTATTCCCGGTGCTGAGATGCCGTCATCATTGGTCACTAATATCAGGGGTCTTTTTTTACTCATTGTTGCTTATATTTGATTGCTAAAATAATGAAAATATTGCCTTAACATAAGCCTTTTTAAAAGGCTCTTTTATAAAGTTATCAAGAGGGTGAAAAAAAAGAATTTAAAGCCGGGTTTTTACGGTTCATTTTTTATCTTGCCTCTGCAAATCAGCTTTAACATAAAATTAGTACCGATAACTTATTCTGGCACGGTTTTTTGTATATTTTAGTATCCTAAAAATGATTTATTTATGCGATTTATGAAAAAGAATTTCAAAGTACTTTTGTTGGCCGTTTTTGTGGCTGCTGCATCCTGCAGTTTTACAACAAAAAGTTTTGACGATCCAGACAAAGATAAAATGCTCATTGATTTGATAACCTATGTCATTGAGAAAACCCATTTTGCCAATAAAGATTTTGATGATGCCTTTTCTGCTTCAGTTTATGAAAAATTCATTAACGATATTGATCCGTTAAAGCGTTACTTTTTGGCTTCAGACATTGAAGAGTTCAGCAAATATGAACTCAAAATTGATGATCAACTGAAAAATAAAGACCTTGCGTTTTTTAATCTGGTCCATACAAGGCTTACAGAAAGAATGGAAGAATCCAAGAAGGTTTACAATGACATTCTAGCAGAACCTTTTGACTATACTGAAAATGAAGAAATCAATGTAGATTATGATAATTTACCTTATGCTTCCAATCAGGCCGAATTAGAACAACGCTGGAAACAACAACTTAAGTTTTCTACTATTTCAACATTTTATGACCTGAAAGAAGAGCAACGCTTTAAACTGGAAGGTCCGTCAGGAGAAGAAGATTCAGCTTCTGAAGCTGAATCCATTACAAATAATGAAGATACAATTCCTTCATCTGAATCAAAAACGGAAGAGGAGTTTACTCCCAAAACCGATTCAGAACTGGAAATTGAAGCCAGGGAATCAACATTGTCATCACTGGAAGATTACTATTCGTTTATCGATGATTTGAAAAGAGAAGATTATTTCTCAATATACATCAATGCAATTGTTGAACAGTTTGATCCTCATACCAATTATCTTGCTCCACAGGACAAAGACAGGTTTGATGTTGCAATGTCCGGTAAACTGGAAGGAATTGGCGCAAGATTGCAAAAGCAGCGTGAAACCGTAAAAATTGTTGAAATCATCAGCGGTGGACCGGCCTGGAGAAGTGAAGAGCTTGAAGTGGGTGACTTGATCACACGCGTAAGGCAGGAAGATGAAACCGAATCTGTAAGCATTGGCGGTATGCGTCTGGATGATGCCGTGGGACTTATCAAAGGCCCAAAAGGAACGAAAGTGATCCTTACGGTAAAAAAGGTTGATGGAACGTTTCAGGATATAAGCATCACCCGTGATGTTGTGGAACTTGAAGAAACCTATGCAAAATCTGCAGTAATCAATACCGAAAATCGCACCTTTGGATTGATAGAGTTGCCGCGTTTCTACTTTGATATGCAGGATTATAAAGCAAGAAATGCTGCCAGTGATGTCAAGGAAGAAGTTATCAGACTTAAGGAAGAAGGCATGGAAGGATTGGTATTAGACCTCAGGAACAATGGTGGTGGTTCATTGAAAACTGCAATTGATATAGCCGGGTTATTTATTGAAAGAGGTCCCATCGTTCAGGTGGCTTCCGGAAATGGGGACATTGACGTGCTTGAAGATAAAGATAAAAGTATAGAATGGGATGGCCCTTTGGTGATTCTGGTAAATGAAATTTCGGCTTCAGCTTCAGAAATCTTGGCAGCTGCAATGCAGGACTACAAAAGAGCGATCGTTATTGGAAGCAAGCAAACCTATGGAAAAGGAACGGTGCAGAATGTGATTGATTTAAACCGATGGATGCGGAATAACGAGCACGGTGATTTAGGCGCACTTAAAGTAACCACTCAAAAATTTTACAGGGTGAATGGTGGTTCCACACAACTTGAAGGTGTAAAAAGCGATGTAGTCGTTCCGGATCGATTCAGTTTTATTGACGTGGGCGAGCGGGATTATAAAAATCCGTTGCCATATGATAAAATTGCACCTGCAAATTATAAAGCCTGGGATGGTTATATCGATTTTGAAGAAACCATTGCAAACAGCAAAGCCCGTATGGCAGAAAATGAACAGTTAAAGACCATTGAAAAACAAGCAAGATGGATCAAGGAGCGCAGGGATAATAACATCGTTCCTTTGAACTATGAGAAATACATAGCAGACATTGAAAAAAACAAGGAGAAATCAAAAGAGTTCGAATCCGTATCTGAGTATGAAAATAAGCTTAAATTTAGCTCACACGTGAAAGAAAGTGATATGAAAGCTCTCGATTCTACTTTAGCTGAAAAAAGAAACCGATGGCATAAGAATTTAGGACAGGATGTCTATATAGAAGAAGCTGTTCATGTTCTTGAGGATTTGAAATTAAACAACATCAAAAAAGGTAAAGTTGCTAACATAAAAGATTAAATTGCTGAATGAGCAATAAAACCACATCTCTAACAAGATTAGCGCTCCAAAAGTTCAAAAGTAACTTTTGGGGCGTTTTTAGTTTTAGTTTTTTATGTCTTTGTGCTTTGGTTGCAATTTTCGCATATGCCTTAGCTCCTGATGATTCCAGGAATGCAAATCAAATGCACCTGTCCATTCATTCAAAATCACCCGGATTTGAGGTGGCTGTATTAACAGTGCCTTCACCCATCAAGAAAACACAAAACCTTGTTCAGGATTTTTTCTTTGGTAAAGAAAATACAGATACCACTATTCCCATCAGCAGTTTTGAGCTTACCGGTGAGGGAATCAACATTCAAGAATATGTAGATGAGAATGTTTCCGGTCCTGTAAAAGAATTTTCTTTAGCCGCCTTTCCGGAAGCAACAACCGCAAGCGAAATACCGTCAAAATATGTTCACGATCAAAAATTCATTTTAGGTACTGATAAATATGGCAGGGACCTGCTCAGCCGAATGCTTGTTGGTATTCGCATCTCACTTTCCATAGGTTTTATAGCCGTCTTTATTTCCTTGCTTATCGGAATCACTTTAGGTGCCATTGCCGGTTATTATGGTGGGAAAGTAGATGCAGCCATTATGTGGCTCATCAATGTAACCTGGTCTATCCCAACCCTGCTTCTTGTGATTGCCATCACACTGGCCCTTGGGAAAGGTTTCTGGCAGGTATTTATCGCCGTGGGCTTGACCATGTGGGTAGAAGTTGCCAGGGTGGTGAGAGGTCAGGTAATGGGTTTGAAGCAAATGCAATATGTTACCGCGGCACGTGCGTTAGGGTATAGAAATTTCAGAATTATTGGCAAGCATATCCTTCCCAATGTCATGGCACCTGTTATTGTCATTTCAGCAGCAAATTTTGCAGGAGCTATACTCATTGAAAGCGGATTAAGTTTTTTGGGTATTGGGGCACAACCACCCATGCCCAGCTGGGGAGCCATGATTAAAGACCATTATTCGTATATCATTTTAGGGAAAGCATACCTTGCAGTTATCCCGGGACTTGCCATTATGAGCTTGGTAATGGCTTTTATGTTAATTGGGAATGCGCTTAGGGATGCTATGGATGTGAAGGCTTAAATAAGGAGAAAATACAGTAATAAAGCACTCCCTTACCCGTGAATATGCCGTTGACTGTCCAGTCTTAAGAAAATAAACAACAACACTGTAAAACCCCATAGCCCCGAACCTCCATAACTCAAAAATGGCAAGGGAATACCTACTGTTGGGAATAAACCGATAACCATACTGATGTTCACAAAAAAGTGAACAAATATGATGGATGCCACACTATAACCATACACCCTGCTGAAGGTTGACTTTTGCTTTTCGGCAAGCTGAAGGATCCTGAGTATGAGAAAAACAAAAAGCAGTACAACTATAAAACTGCCCATAAATCCCCATTCTTCACCCACAGTGCTGAAGATATAATCGGTATGTTGTTCAGGCACAAAGTTGCCTTTGGTTTGTGTGCCCTCAGTCCACCCTTTTCCGGTCCAACCACCGCTTCCAATGGCAATCTCACTTTGGTTGGTGTTGTACCCCACTCCCTTTATATCAACCTCTTTACCAAGCACTATATTGAACCGGTCTCTGTGATGCTGTTTGAAAACGTTTTCAAAAACATAGTTCACAGAGAGGGAAAAACCAATGCAGACAGCACTGATTACAATATATTTTAGCAGATTCGGCTTCTTTTTCCTGTTTCTAAAATAAAAGAAAGCAGCTATTAATATCACACTTATTATGACAAAGGGTGGGCCAAATGCAAGTGTCAAGACAAAAAGAAACGCAGCAAAAAAACCTAAAAGCAAGTAGATAAAATGCAGTCCTTCACGATACATGGGGAAAATAAAAGCAAAATAAATTAGGGCACTTCCCGGGTCCGGCTGTAAGAGTATTAAAACAATGGGGATCCCAATAATAATAAAGGCTTTCACTTGATCAAGAAAGGACTTTATGTTGGTTTGTATATCGCTGAGGTATTTTGCCATTGCTAATGCAGTAGCCGCTTTAACAAACTCTGAAGGCTGAAGGCTCACCCCACCAAAAACATACCAGGCTGTCTGACCGGCAATCTTGCTTCCAAATACAAATAAGCCCATTAAAGATAGAATGCCCGCAATGTAAATTACGCTTGAAAAGCGTTCATAAAATTTGGAATCGACCCCTAACAAGAAAAAAATCAAGAGAACACTTAAGCCAATAAAAACTAATTGTTTGCTGTGTGGATAGTTAAAATTGAAAAATACTTCTGAAGCATCTGTTAAAGATGCGGAATAAATATTAAACCACCCAATAATCACCAATGCAAAATATACCAGGATAGTTATCCAGTCAAATTTCCCAATACCTTTTCCTGTCTGCATTATTGATTGATTCTAAAGGGTTCTCCGCTTAGCGGTTTCGCATATTCATCTTCAAGGCTGTTGTTGAGTATCCAGGTTTCCATATCCTTTCGGGTGATTTCACCACGTATGTACTTTTCAATCATCAGACCGGCAATTCTTCCGGCATACCTGCCACCCCAGTATCCGTTTTCAACAAAAACAGCAATGGCAATCTGTGGGTCATCTTTGGGGGCAAAAGCCACAAAAATGGAATGGTCTGTAAGCTGGACCCTTTTACCGTCAATGCGCATAAAGTTTTCGGCAGTTCCGGTTTTACCGCAAATTTCAATGCCGGGAACCTGCAAAGCTCTGGCTGTCCCCTTATTATACACATCAAACATCCCTTCAATAATGGGATCAAAATGTGCAGCTTCAATTGTAGTATAATTTTTTTTGGTATAAAGGGAATCTTTAGTAGCATCCCCTTCTATATCTTTTAAAATATGTGGAGTGATATAGTATCCTCTGTTAGCAATTGCAGCTGTCATATTTGCAAGCTGAATGGGTGTGGCGTCAATTTCACCCTGACCGATTGCATTAGAAATAGTAGCCGCAGGGTACCAGCGGTAAGTGGGAAAGTTATAAATCCGGTTGTAATAGTCTGAAGTTGGCACTTTTCCCGGGCGACCGGTGGGTAAATCGTTGCCTAAAAAGTTACCAAAGCCAAAACTTTTTAAATGTTTTTCCCAAACATCCATGCCTTCTTGGGGTGTGTTGTATTTATTAAATATTTTTTGATATACAGTTCCAAAGTAAGCATTACAAGAGTGGTAAACAGCATTGTGTAAATTAACCGGATTAGAGTGGGCGTGACATCCCATAAAGGCTCCACGGCCATAGCTGAGCCCCATTCTACAATATACAGTTTCATGTGGGTTTGAAACGCCTTCCTGCAAAGCTACAAGTCCGGTAATCATTTTAAAAGTTGAACCCGGTGGATATTCTGCCAGCAGTCCACGGTCATAAAGAGGTTTGGCAATGCTGTCATAATAAAGTTCAGTATAATTCCTTGACCTTTTTCTTCCCACCAAGAGCGCAGGATCATAACTTGGCGCAGTTACCAATGCTAATATTTCACCTGTTTTGGGCTCAATAGCGACAATTCCGCCACGCTTGTTCTTCATTAAAAGCTCACCATATGCCTGTAATGTCTTGTCTATGGAAAGTCTTATGTCTTTCCCCTGTTGGGGAAGGGTGTCAAAAATACCTTCCTGATAGGGACCAATATCCCGGTTAAAGCGGTCTTTTTGAATGTATTTTACTCCTTTTACACCTCTCAAAATTTCTTCATATTGGGCTTCAACACCGGTAATACCGGTAAGGTCACCCATTTGATAATAGGGATTTCGATCTATTAAGCGTTGATTTACTTGTGCAATATATCCTAAGACATTGGCTGAGTGTGTGACGTGATAATCCCTAAGGGCCCTTTTTTGAATATAAAAACCGGAATAGCGGTACATTTTTTCCTGAAGATGAGCATACTCATCTTTTGTTAGCTGTGGAAGCACCACTGAAGGCAATCTGGGTGAATATATTTTAGCCTTTTCCAAAATGCGCTCAAGGTTTTCTTTTGAAATGTTAATCAGGTTGCAAAACTCAAGAGTGTCAAGGTTTTTAATATCTTTTGGAATGACCATCACATCATAAGAAGGCTGGTTTGATACCATCAATTCGCCGTGTCTGTCATAAATATAGCCTCGCTGGGGATAATCATAAACTTTCGATACAGCATTCAGTTCAGAGTGAAGCTTTAAAGTGTCATCAAAAACCTGAAGGTAGAGGAGCCGTGCCGAGAATATTATTCCTACTAAAATTACAATAGAATAGAGTAGTATTTTCCGCATCATTTTTTTCTGCTAAAGATTACCATAATCACCATACTGATAAGTATAGTGAATACACTTGAAAATAACGCAAATTTTAGAATGTAAAGTATGTTTTCGAGATTAAAAATTTCCAAAGAAAACAAAACAAGGTGATGGATTACGATAAGAAGGGTAAAATAGAGCAGTCTGCTGCCAAATTGTGTGTTACTCACTTTAACAGTGTTGTACTCATAGCTTACGCCAAAAGCAAACTTCAGGAGAAAGGGTCTCACATATGCAGCCGTTAAACAGGCAGCAGCGTGAATCCCACCACTGTCACCAAAAAAATCAAGGGATAAACCCAATAAAAAACTGATGAATATAAACTGGATTTGGTTTGTAACAACGGGGTATAAGAGTATAAATAAAACATAGATGTATGGACTTATAAAACCAAACAGGTCAATTTTATTAAAAACAAACACCTGTGCCAGGACGAGCGCAACAAACCGGACTGTCTGAATAAATATCTGGTTATTCATTTTCTGAAGCTGCTTCTAGGGTTATAATTTCTTCCTTGCGGGTATTTTCTATAATATACACGTTTGCTGTACGGGTCATATCATTAAAAAGTTCAACTTCAATAATGTAAAAGTTTTCACTTTGGTCCAAACTGAAGTCGGCAACTCTCCCCACAAGAATACCTTTAGGGAATATCGTGGAGCGCCCGTCAGTAGTTACAGTGTCGCCCACAGCAACCGGAGCAAGACGTGCAATATCAATAAGTTGCATTCTCCTTGGGTCTTTCCCGTCCCATACAAGGGAACCAAAATGCCCCGAGGCTTTTAGCATAACACTGATGCTTGATTTTGAATTCAGTACAGACATAACCGAAGAAAAGTTGGTACTTACCTGATCGACTATGCCCACAATCCCTTTTGAGGTTATCACCCCCATTTCTGGCGAAATACTGTCCTTTCTTCCTGCTTTGAGGGTAAGATAATTGTTTGTCTTTGAATAACTGTTATTAATTACTTCTGCAGGGCGAACGATGTAGTCCAAAGCCATCATGGTTGAGTCAAGTGTTTCAAGAGGCGTTGCTTGTTCCAGTTTTTGCAATTGGTTTCTCAGGCGGCTGTTTTCTTCCAGGAGCTTTTCATTCTCTGTGCGTAAGCCAAAATAAGACGAAACATTATTGCTCCAGGAATACAGATTCCCGGAAACAAAATTGGCTGAAGTTACAAACTTGCTTTTATGGTAAGAGTGTGATTGTATGGTGAAAAATACCGAAAGGGAAAACAATACCAGAAACAACAGAAAATTTTTATTGTTTATAAAAAAATTTATAATCTGCTGCATGACGAAAGTCTACTGTTTAAAACGTAAATCAATTTTGAAAATAATTCCTCAGGTCCAAATTTTGGAAGGTATTATTTTATAAGAATACTTCTGTATTTATTTAAATTTTTCAAACAAATCCCCGTACCTCTTACAACGGCCCGCAAGGGGTCTTCAGCTATGTAAACCGGCAGGTCTGTCTTTTGTGACAAGCGTTTGTCAAGGCCTCTCAGCATCGAACCTCCACCGGCTAGATAAATCCCGGTATTATAAATATCGGCTGCGAGCTCGGGTGGGGTTTGTGAAAGCGTTTCCATAACGGCATCTTCAATGCGCAGGATTGATTTGTCAAGTGCCTTGGCAATTTCACGATAGGAAGTTTGAACTTGTTTGGGTTTTCCGGTGAGTAAATCGCGTCCCTGAACAGACATTTCTTCTGGTGGGTTTTCAAGGTCTTCGGTAGCGGCACCTATCTGGATTTTTATCTTTTCGGCAGTGCGTTCCCCCACATATAAGTTATGCTGGGTACGCATAAAATAAACGATATCGTTTGTAAAAACATCACCGGCAATTTTAACCGATTTGTCACAAACAATTCCGCCAAGGGCAATAACGGCAATTTCAGTGGTTCCACCACCTATGTCGACTACCATATTTCCTTTGGGTTGCATAATGTCAATCCCGATACCAATAGCAGCAGCCATAGGCTCATGAATCAAATAAACTTCTTTTCCGTTAACGCGTTCTGCACTTTCTTTTACGGCACGCATTTCTACTTCGGTAATCCCACTGGGAATACAAATCACCATACGCAAAGAAGGGGTAAACCATTTTTTCTTTAATGCCGGAATGTCCTTAATGAACATATTGATCATTTTCTCACTGGCATCAAAATCTGCAATCACACCGTCTTTCAAAGGACGGATGGTCTTTATGTTTTCGTGGGTTTTCCCTTGCATCATCGCTGCTTCCTTACCTACAGCAATGATTTTACCGCTTATCCTGTCACGAGCGACTATAGACGGGCTGTCAACCACAACTTTATCATTATGGATAATCAATGTGTTTGCGGTTCCAAGGTCAATGGCAATTTCCTCGGTCAAGAAGTCAAAAAATCCCATAGTTTGCTAGTTGTCAATATTAAATTATTTTATGGTCGCTGTAGGCACAATAAACAAATGTAAAAAAATTAATGTTTAAAATGACGGGTTCCTGTAAATACCATGGCCATTTTATTTTCATTGCAATAATCGATGCTCAGCTGGTCCTTAATCGATCCTCCCGGCTGAATTACAGCAGTTATCCCGGCCTTATCTGCAATCTCAACACAATCAGGGAACGGAAAAAAAGCATCACTTGCCATCACAGCCCCTTTTAAATCAAATTCAAAAGACCTCGCTTTGTCAATAGCCTGTCGCAGTGCATCAACCCGTGATGTCTGCCCGGTTCCCGACGCACATAACTGCTTGTTTTTTGCCAGTACGATTGTGTTTGATTTGGTATGCTTGCAAATTTTGGAAGCAAAGATTAAGTCTTCTAACTCGCTGTTTGAGGGTTTATTGTCTGTAGCGTGCGAAATATCTGATAGACTATCGGTTTTTAAATCTTTTTCCTGCACCAAAACACCGTTCAATGACGTTCTGACGATATTTTTGGGTAATTCAGCATCTTTTTGAACAAGAAGAATCCTGTTTTTCTTTTCTTTTAAAATAGTTTCCGCTTCACGCGAAAAGCCGGGCGCAATCACCACCTCACAAAAGAGTTTGTTGATTTCAGTTGCCGTGGGCGCATCAATTTCAGTATTGCTGATCAGGATTCCCCCAAAAGCAGAAACAGGGTCGCCGGCAAGAGCAGCGTTATAGGCTTCTGCAATGGTTTCCCTTTGTGCAATACCACAGGCATTGTTGTGTTTTAAAATAGCAAAAGTGGGTTTCTCATTTTTGAATTCGCCCATCAGATTCACAGCGGCATCAACATCAAGCAGATTGTTGTAGGAGAGTTCCTTTCCGTGCAGCTTGTCAAACATTGCATCAAAGTCTCCAAAGAAATATCCTTTTTGATGTGGATTTTCGCCATAGCGCAACTCGTGTCCTTTATTGTAACTCACTTTAAAAACGGGTAAGTTTTCTGTAGTGTTGAAATAATTGAAAATCGCTGTATCATAGTGCGATGAAACGTTGAATGCCTTGGCGGCGAAACGCTTTCGGTCTGCCAGTGATGTTTTGCCTTCTTTCGCGTTAAGCAATTCCAGAAACTCTGAATAATCGTCTACGGAAGAAACACACAAGGTGTCAGCAAAATTCTTAGCGGCTGCACGAATGAGTGAAATACCGCCAATATCTATTTTTTCAATGATATCTTGTTCAGCCGCACCTGAAGCAACCGTTTTTTCAAAGGGGTACAAATCAACAATCACAATGTCAATCTGAGGGATTTCATATTCAGTCATCTCAGCGACATCACCATCGTGGTTTTGCCTGTTTAAAATGCCTCCAAAAACTTTGGGATGCAGGGTTTTTACCCTTCCGCCAAGTATAGAGGGGTAAGAAGTAACCTCTTCTATGGGTGTCACAGATATTCCCAGTTCACTGATGAATTTTTCTGTACCACCGGTAGAATAAAGGGTAACGCCAAGGTCATTGAGTTTTTTGACAATGGGGCCTAAACCGTCTTTATTGAAAACTGAAATGAGTGCAGATGTAGCCTTTTTTAAATCGTTCATTGTGTTGTGTTTGTTGAAAGTGCAAAAGTAGGTATTTATAGGTAAAATTCTTTAGTAATAGATTGTATATTTATCATTTTTCATGTAACAAGTTTGTACATATCACGTCCAATGGTTACATTCTTTAAATCAAATAGTACAGAAGATTATGCTCATCTACCTTAGGGTTTTAAAGGAAAGTTTCAATTTTGCCATCAGTGCATTGGTAAACAACAAGTTGCGTACTTTTTTGTCGCTGCTGGGTGTTACCATTGGGATTTTTTCCATTATTGCCATTCTAGCCGCGGTAGATTCCCTTAAAAAGGAAATTGAAGGAAGCATCAGCGGGCTTGATAAGAGCACTTTGGTTTTGGCACGTTATTCTTTCGGTCCCACAAACATTCCCAGATGGCGACGTGAGCAATTTCCTGATGTAAGCTATGAAGAGTACCAATATTTAAGCCGTTCACTAAATGATGCCGAGGCCATCACTTATGGTTTAAACGTTCCTCCTGAAACCATCCGTTTTGAAGAAAAAACAGTTTCCAATGTACAGATTGGGGCCATCACCCACGAGTATTATGAAATTGAAGCGTTGCAACTGGCGAAAGGGCGTTTTTTTAACGAATCTGAATCCAACAGTGGCTCCCAGGTTGTGGTTATTGGTGATGAAATAGCGAGAACACTTTTCGGCAATGCTGAACCCATAGGGCAAACTGTTCGTCTTTTTGGAAGGAAGTTCACGGTTATTGGCGTTTTAAAGAAAGAAGGTGCAGGTCTTTTCGGAAATTCAAGGGATAGCGCTGCATATTTGCCGGTAAATGTGGTAAGGCATATTTATGGTGACAGCAACCGCAGTTCTTTTCCACAAATTGTTATAAAACCAAGCAAAGAAGTTGATCAGGCAGAGTTTATAGCAACGGTAAAACAACGCATACGGCTGGCACGCGGGCTTAAAGCTGATGATGAGGACAATTTTTTCATCAATGAACTTAAGGGATTCACAGACCTGATTGATAATTTGACAGGTCAGTTAAATATCATGGGTATTATTATAAGTGGCTTCTCCCTGCTGGTGGGTGGTTTTGGAATAGCAAACATTATGTTTGTCTCTGTAAAAGAACGCACCAACCTGATTGGCATTCAGAAATCATTGGGAGCCAAAAACAAGTTTATTCTCTATCAATTCCTTTTTGAAGCGGTAATTCTGGCCGTGATTGGCGGACTTGTGGGTATTGTATTTGTCTGGCTCGTCTCCATCCTGGCATCGCAGCTCACAGGTGACTTTGAATTTGTGCTTTCCATGACCAATATCTTAATAGGAACCTCAATTTCAATCCTTATCGGGCTTATTTCAGGAATTATACCCGCGATCTCAGCCTCAAGACTTGATCCCGTTGAAGCCATCAGAACAGGGATGTAATGATTTTCTAAGTGTTGCTATTCTTTAGTTCCACGGAGGTTGAGCGGAGCCGAAACCGGTTTGCCACTGACCACTAAAGAACCCTCGCTACTTCCTCATTCACCCATTCCAGAAAATGCTCATCTTCTTCAGTAAATGGATTTGCAGTATTGGAGTCAATATCAATCTGCCCGATGTTTTTGCCGTCTTTAAAGAGCGGAATTACAATTTCTGCTTTCACATGGATGCTGCAGGCAATATAATTGTCCTGTGCTTTTACATCCGGCACTACAAAGTTGTTGTTTGAAACGGCAACTTGCCCGCAAATTCCTTTTCCGAAGGGAATCACAGTGTGATCAGTTGGCTCACCTGCAAATGCTTTTAAGTGTAATGTTTTTTCTGCTTCATTAGCAAAATAAAAACCCACCCAGTCATAATATGTGATGCTTTCCTGAAGAAGCTCACAGACTTTCGTTAATTTTTCATAAGGAGAGGCGTTATCAAAACTTAGTATTTTTGAAACTTCGGGCTTTAACTGGTTAAATGTCATCGGGAAAATGTTTTCGCAAAAGTATTTAAAAACCAAATAGTGTCTCACCCACAAATGGTATTTTTTTGTTAAACTTGGTTACATATTTTATCCAAGTATTTCCTTTTATCTGACAAAGAGATTGGTTAATTTTATCAATTAAAATCATAACCCGATGCTTTGCATTCAACACCATAGTACAGACCCTTATTTTAACATCGCCACCGACGAGTACATCTTTAAACACATTGATGAAGATTGCTTTATGCTGTGGCAAAATGACAATGCCATTATTGTAGGGAAACACCAAAACACCTTGGCCGAAATCAACCTTGACTATGTGAAGGAAAAAGACATCAAAGTAGTGCGACGACTTTCAGGCGGGGGAGCTGTCTATCACGATTTGGGTAACCTCAATTTCACATTTACCCGCACCAGTGATAAAGAAGATATGGTGGATTTCAGGCGCTATACAAAACCTATTCTGGAAGTGCTTCAGGGGCTGGGAATAGATGCCAAGTTTGAAGGCCGAAACGATCTTACCATTGAAGGAAAAAAGTTTTCAGGCAATGCAGAACATGTGTTTAAAAACAAAGTGATGCACCATGGCACCTTGTTGTTTTCGTCTGAAATGAAAGATGTATCGGGCGCTTTAAAAGTAAACCCTTTGAAATACAAAGGCCGTGGCACAAAATCGGTTCCGAAAAGGGTCACTAATATTAGCAATCACCTCAAAGAATCACTTTCGCTGGAAGCCTTTACAGCACGCATTATGAATCACATACTCTCAACATTTCCCGGAGCCAAAATGTATGAGTTTACGGAAGAGGACCTTGCCGCCATTAAAAAAATAAGAGATGAAAAATATGCCACCTGGGAGTGGAACTTTGGTCGCTCACCCGAATATAACTTTAAACAGGGAATGCGCACCGAAGGGGGAGTGATTGAAGTGCATCTGGACGTCGAAAAAGGCATCATCCATAAAGCACAAATCACCGGTGATTTTTTTCATATCAGGGATATTGCACCCATAGAAGAGGCGATGATTAATTTGCCCCACGAAGAAGCGGCCATCAAAAAAGCCTTGAGCCAATTTGAAATGAAACGTTATTTTAAAGACATTACTGCAGAGGAATTGTTGAGTATTATGTTTTGACGTAAGATTGTCTATTTTTGTTAAATACTAAAATCGGTTTCTTGAAAGAATTATTTTTAAAGTATAAATCAGTCATCCGCTTTCTGGCCCTTTTTTTGGGAACCTATGTGGTATTGAGCCTCCTTTACAACGCCTATTTACACTTCGGAAAATCAGAAATGTACTATCCTGATCCCATCACCCATCTGGTGGCCAAACAAACCTCGGTCCTGACATCAGCATTTGGCTACAAAGCTGAAATAACCCCACACCCTGAGGAAGCGTCCATGAAACTCATCATCAACGGTCAATATCTGGCCCGCATCGTGGAAGGCTGCAATGCCTTGAGTGTCATGGCACTGTTTACTGCCTTTATCGTGGCATTCCATCAAAAATGGAAACCCACCCTCCTTTATATTTTTGTGGGCGCGGTGTTAATATATTGTGCCAACCTCTTTCGCATCGTCCTTTTGTCCATTGCATTGTATGAATATCCACAATATGAGGAAATTTTACACGGTGTGGTTTTTCCAGCCATTATTTATGGGATGGTTTTTCTGCTTTGGGTATTATGGGTGAGAAAAATTCCTGCAAAAATAGTTGAGAATGAAAAAACCGTTTAAAATACTTTTGCTTATAATCTTATTCGGACTCCTCGTATTGGTTCGCCTTTTTGAAGCTGAGTTGTTTTATGACCCTTTACTCTCCTTTTTTAAAAAGGATTATCTAAACCAAAAAGTTCCCGATGCAGCACTCGGTAAATTACTTTTGCATACCGGCTATCGTTACCTCATCAACACCGCTATTTCATTATTGATCCTCTGGCTGGCTTTCCGGGATAGGGATGTAATCAAGTTTTCAATGATATTGTATGTGCTGGCTTTTCTAATCCTGCTTCCATGGATGGCCTGGCTGGTAGCAAATGCCACACCGGAAAGCAATTACAACATTCTTTTTTATGTGAGACGCTTTTTGATTCAACCGCTTTTTGTCTTGCTCTTACTGCCGGCTTTTTACTATCACAAACAGAAAATCAAATAGTTAAGCTTTTTCTAAAAAACAGGACCTATTAAAAAATTAACTATATTTGCGTGTTATGAAATGCCTTTTAACGAATTTATCAAACCAACCGTTTTATTCTTAAGGCATTGCATCTGAACTATAAAAAGTAGATAAAAAGCACAGATGAAACCCGTTTTTCAAAAAGTAGTAAGTCCACTTATGGCGCTTTTAGTGCTGTTTTCCACCATGTCTTTTACGGTGGATATGCACTATTGTGGCGGTCATTTGGTGGATAAAGCCATTTTTTCTGAAGTCAAAAAATGCGGGATGGAAATGGAATCCAAAACTGCAGAAAACAACGTTAATAAAGCAAGTTGCTGTGAAGACATTTCAGTGACTGTGGAAGGTCAGGAAGAGTTGAGTTTCTTTTGATAAACACGAACTGCAAACCCTTCAGTTTGCGCTGTTGTTCAGTTATTCTTACGCAAGCATTTTTGAACCGCTTTCTGAAAAGCACATTCCCTTTGACGACTATTCACCGCCCCGGCTCACATTAGACCGGTATATTCTCAACGAAACATATTTAATCTGATTTTAATTTTAGTTTAGTTTCTTCGCGAAGCTTATTGGAAGGTTTTTAAGAAGCCTTTCTCTTATTGTTTGCTAAAATTCAAAATCATTTTTTATGTTTTCAAAACTCATAAAATATTTTTTACACAACAGGCTGGTTACAGTCATCTTGCTGCTGTTCTTTATAGGATGGGGGATGGTTACCGCCCCTTTTGACTGGGACACAGGTTTCCTTCCCAGCGACCCTGTAGCAGTTGATGCCATTCCTGATATAGGTGAAAACCAGCAAATCGTTTTTACCGAATGGCCCGGAAGGTCGCCTCAGGATATCGAAGACCAGATTACCTATCCGCTCACATCTTCCTTACTTGGAATCTCAGGGGTGAAGTCCATACGAAGTACTTCCATGTTCGGCTTCTCCAGTATCTACATCATCTTTGAAGAAGGGATGGAGTTTTACTGGTCACGCAGTCGTGTGCTGGAAAAGCTAAGTTCGTTGCCGGCCGGTTTGTTGCCTGATGATGCACAGCCCACTCTGGGCCCGGATGCCACAGCACTGGGACAGGTATTTTGGTACACCCTTGAAGGTCGCGACCGGGACGGTAATGTTACCGGTGGCTGGGACCTTCACGAAGTACGTAAAGTGCAGGATTATTATGTGAAACTTGGTTTAAGTGCTGCAGAAGGTGTTTCGGAAGTGGCTTCCATAGGTGGTTTTGTGCAGGAGTATCAAATAGATGTCAACCCTGATGCCCTCAGGGCTTATAATATCGGTATCGATAAGGTGATGATGGCGGTAAAGAACTCCAACCGCGATGCCGGTGCCAAAACCCTTGAGGTCAATAAGGTGGAGTACCTTGTGCGAGGTTTGGGATACATCAAATCCATTGAAGACATTGAAAACACCGTAGTTACAGAAACCGATAACAAGCCGGTTTTAATTAAAGATATAGGAACTGTTGCCCTGGGCCCGGCGGAGCGTCGTGGTGTGCTGGATAAAGGAGGTGCTGAGGTTGTAGGTGGTGTGGTTGTGGCGCGTTATGGGTCCAATCCGTTGCAGGTGATTGAAAACACCAAGCTAAAAATAGAGGCGATGGCTTCAGGGATGCCCGAAAAAGTGTTGGCTGACGGAACGGTCAGTAAATTGACCGTGGTTCCTTTCTATGACCGCACCCAGCTAATCAATGAAACCATTGCCACCCTGGAAACGGCGCTCTCTCATGAAATCCTCATTAGTATTATTGTGATTATTGTGCTGGTACTCAACCTGAGGGCCTCGTTACTGATTTCAAGTTTGCTGCCCATAGCGGTTTTAATGACCTTTATCGTGATGCGCTATTTTGGTGTGGACGCCAACGTGGTGGCACTTTCCGGTATTGCCATTGCCATTGGTGTGATGGTCGATGTTGGG
Source organism: uncultured Flavobacteriaceae bacterium (assembly GCA_963975935.1). Taxonomy (GTDB): domain Bacteria; phylum Bacteroidota; class Bacteroidia; order Flavobacteriales; family Flavobacteriaceae; genus Planktosalinus. Next base: position 8,123 of record CAXBIQ010000008.1, on the reverse strand, counting down.
ATTGTGTTTGTCGAAAACACGGTCCGGCATCTCGAGCTGCCGGAAAATCTGGGCGCCAGGGGCAAAAAATTATTGAATGTCATTTATAAAGCAACCATCGAAGTAGCGCCCGCCGTGACTACTGCCCTAGCAACCACAGTAGTGAGTTTCCTGCCCGTGTTCTTTATGGAAAATGCCGAAGGAAAACTGTTCAGGCCACTGGCATTTACCAAAACTTTTGCACTGGTGGCATCCTTTATTGTGGGGATTGTTATTTTACCGATGCTTTCCTATTATGCATTTAATTTTAAGCTGAAAAAAGAAAAGTGGAAACAATTCTCCAACATCTTTTTGATTGTATTGGGTATTGCCCTGTGGTTGTATTTCAGTTTTTGGTTGCCTTTGGCACTCACAGCAATTGGAATCCTAAAAATACTTGAAACCAAAAAACCGGAACTTTTAGGAAAATACACTTCCCGCATCATATTGGGATTGATTTTGGCTGTCTCCATTTTATTTTTAACCCAAGAATGGCTGCCTCTGGGATATCGCAATTCGCTGGTGTCTAACTATATTTTTGTGTTGGTATTGCTGGCGGTGATATTAGTGATTCTTTTCAGTGTGGTTAAGTTTTATCGTCATATTCTCACTTGGTGTCTTGAAAACAAAGGAACATTTTTGATGCTGCCGCTGGTGACTATTTTATTTGGAGCTATGATTTGGTTTGGTTTTCCAAAAATATTTGGGTTTGTCGCGACAGGTTTTGATAAGATGGGAACTAACATCCGAACAACCGGGGTTTGGTCAAACATGACGCATACGTTCCCGGGTGTTGGCAAAGAGTTTATGCCTTCACTGGATGAAGGAAGCTTTTTACTGATGCCCACCGCCATGCCCCACGCCGGTATGGAAGCGACAATTGACATTCTTCAGAAACTCGACATGGCCGTTACTACCATACCCGAAGTGGACATCGCTGTGGGAAAACTGGGACGTATTGAAAGTGCACTCGATCCTGCACCTATCTCGATGTTTGAAAATGTCATCAATTACAAACCGGAATATGCTTTAGACGACAACGGAAAACCACTAAAGTTTAAAACAGACAAGGAGAAGGGGTTTGTATTAAAATCGGGTGACACCCTTACCAATGAAGATGCCTTGAACAACGGATTTTCCAATTCCGATTTAATCGAAGACGAGGATGGGGCTTATTTCAGAAACTGGCGGAAACATATCAACAGCCCCGATGATATTTGGGACGAAATTGTCAATGCAACCCGCCTGCCGGGAGTGACTTCAGCACCTAAATTACAACCTATAGAAACACGTTTGGTGATGTTACAAACTGGTATGCGGGCACCCATGGGAATCAAAGTTTTTGGGCCGGACTTGCAAACGATTGAAGCCTTTGGAACTCAATTGGAAACACTCCTCAAAGAAGTTCCTTCCGTTAAAACCGAAGCCGTTTTTGCCGACCGAATCGTTGGGAAGCCTTATATGGAAATTGATATCAATCGTCCGGCGATTGCCCGATATGGTTTGAGTATTGAAGAAGTACAAACCACTATTGAAACGGCTGTGGGAGGGATGGAAATCACTACTACTGTGGAAGGTAGGGAGCGATTCCCGGTGCGGGTGCGTTACCCAAGAGAACTGCGCGATGACCCCGAAAACCTGAAAAACATTTTAGTGCCAACAGGTAAAGGAGCACAAATACTACTGAGCGAACTGGCAGAAATCAACTATGTGCGCGGACCACAAATGATCAAAAGTGAAGACACCTTCCTGGTAGGCTATGTGTTGTTTGACAAAAAAGCCGATTATGCTGAGGTGAATGTGGTTGAAGATGCTCAAAAATATATCGCCGGTAAAATTGATTCCGGCGAATTAAAAGTGCCTTCAGGGGTGAGTTACACCTTTTCGGGAAATTATGAAAACCAGGTGCGGGCAGTGGAGCGTTTGGCAATTGTGATTCCCATCAGTTTGATTATCATTTTCCTGTTGCTGTACTTCCAGTTCAAAACGGTGATTGCCTCATCCATCCACTTTTCGGGGGTATTTGTGGCTTTTGCAGGAGGGTTTATCATGATTTGGTTGTATGGACAAGGCTGGTTTATGGATTTTTCTCTGGCAGGTATGAATATGCGGGACCTCTTCCAGATGGGCACCATTAACCTGAGTGTCGCGGTATGGGTTGGGTTTATTGCTCTCTTTGGTATTGCTACCGATGATGGGGTGTTGATGGGAACGTATATCCATCAGGTATTTGAAAAAAACAATCCGCAAACAGTCAAAGCCGTGCGTGATTCTGTTATGGAAGCCGGCCTTAAACGGGTGCGACCGGCGATGATGACCACAGCCGTGACCATTATTGCACTCATACCTGTATTGACTTCCACAGGAAAAGGTTCAGACATTATGGTGCCCATGGCCATCCCCATTGTGGGAGGTATGGTCATCCAGATTATGACCATTTTTGTGGTGCCGGTGTTACAGGCCTACTGGAGGGAGACTGTTGTTAAGTCCAACTTTAACACCTTGCTTAAAGACGAGGGAGAACAGGAAGGAAGTTCTTTAAATAATTTAAATTAAAAATTGAGTCAGATGTTTCACATAATAAAACTTTTTACAACTAACAACTCCCCCTCCTTGGGAGGGGGCCGGGGGGAGGACTCTCGGGGGAAGGACTCCAAAAAAACAGTTCTTTTCTTTCTGTTAGTAGCTTGTACGTTTAGTGGCTTTTCACAATCCCTGGACGACTATTTAAAAGAGGCAGCAGAAAACAATCCGGAGCTAAAAGCGGGTTATGCCGGTTTTGAAGCGGCATTACAAAAAGCACCTCAGGTAGCGAGTCTGCCCGATCCTACCTTGACCGTAAGTGCTTTTGGGCGTATGATAGAAACCCGCCTGGGAGCACAGGAAGCCAGATTTTCATTGACGCAGATGTTTCCGTGGTTCGGTACACTGAAAGTACAGGAAGATGCTGCCAACGCTGCTGCTCAAGCACGGTTTCATGACTATATCAACCAGCGCAGCCTGTTATTTGTCGATGTCAAAACCCGCTATGCCGAATTGTATGTGCTGGAAAAAACCATTGCACTCAAAGAAGAAAACCTGAATATACTCGACAGCTACCGCGAACTCGCATTAAGTGGTTTTAGAAGTGGCAATGCCCCTATGGTAAATGTGGTCAAAGTGGATATGGAGCGTGAAGCAGCAATCACCGAAATCGAGTTGTTGAAGGACAGAAAGAAGCCGCTGGAAGTTCAGTTCAACCTGCTTTTAAACCGGGAGAAGGAATTACCGGTAGTGATATCTGACTCACTAAAGTTGGAACAGAATCTCGCTTCAATGAAGGAACCGGAAAATGATATCCCATTTGAAGCACACCCCACGTTGGTTGCTTTGGACAGTGAAAAGGCTGCTTTAAACAGCCGCATTACAGCCATTGAAAAAGACGGATTACCAAAACTTGGACTGGGAGTCGATTATTCCATTATTTCAAAACGCACTGATGCCAATCCGGAGATGAACGGGCAAGATGCCATTATGCCAATGGTTTCGGTGACCTTGCCTATCTTCCGAAAGAAATACAAAGCTGCCAAAAAGGAAGTGGAGTTTATGCAAGCGGAAGTGGAAGCAAGACAAACGGCTCAAAGGAACAATTTGCAAAGCAATTATGAAATGACACTTTATGAACTAAATCAAACTGAAAAGCTTTTAAAACTTTACGAAAGTCAACTGGAACGAATAGATCAGGCGACGCGCTTGTATGTTTCCGGTTTTGCGAATGCCACGGCTGACTTTGAAGAGGTTTTAAGGATGAACCAACAAAAAATATTATTACAAACCCAACAGTTTGAAGCCCTGAAAAATGGCTTCATTGCTCAGGCACAACTGGAATACTTACGTTCTAAAACAGAGTAATTATGGAAACAAGAAATAAAAATAGAATTAAAGCGATTGCAATACTGGTACTGGGATTACTCCTGGGTTGGTTGATTTTTGGAGGAAACGGTCAAAATGATAAAGAACACGCGCTTGAAGATGTGTCTGAGGATACCATCTGGACTTGCTCCATGCACCCGCAAATCCAACAATCAGAACCGGGTGATTGTCCGCTTTGCGGGATGGATCTCATTCCTTTGGAAGATGATGAGGGGGGAGACCCTGCCGTGTTTGTCATGAGTGAAAATGCGATGCGCCTGGCCAATGTCAGCACGATGATTGTGGGGAAAAGCGATGCAGAACGTGCCATCCGGCTGAATGGGAAAGTGCAGGTGGACGAGCGGAATTCTTACTCTCAAAGCACACACATTCCGGGGAGGATTGAACAACTGCGCATTAATTTTACAGGTGAAAAGGTTTCCCGCGGACAAACCCTGGCACAAATCTATTCGCCGGAAATGGTCACGGCACAGCAAGAGTTGTTACAGGCATACGCCATTCGTAATTCACAACCCGAACTTTTTGAAGCGGCAAAAACGAAGTTGCGCAACTGGAAAATCAGCAATGCACAGATCGATCAAATTATTGCCAATCAAAATCCACTGGATCGCTTCTACATTCAGGCCGATGTAGGTGGGGTGGTTACAAAGAAGAATGTGGAGTTGGGCGATTATGTTGAGCGTGGTAAGTCACTATATGAAATAGCCGATCTAAGCAAATTGTGGGTGCTTTTTGATGTGTATGAAAGCCAGATGGCCTGGGTAAAAGAGGGAAGTAAGATTAGTTTTACAGTCAATTCACTCCCCGGGGAAACCTTTGAAGGAACCATTTCTTTTGTAGACCCCTTGCTGAACGCACAAACCCGTGTCGCAACTGCCCGTGTTGAAGTCAATAACAAAGAAGGCAAGTTAAAGCCTGAAATGTTTGCTTCAGGAACAGTACAGGCAGCGCCCGGACAAACGGTTGAAAACGAGATGGTCCTTCCCAAGTCGGCGATTTTATGGACCGGAAAACGCGCCATCGTATATGTAAAAGAGGGTAACGGATTTGCCTTACGGGAAGTGAATTTGGGTTCTGCCTTGGGCGAAAATTACATCGTGAAAAGTGGATTGTCAGAAGGGGAAGAGGTAGTGGTCAATGGCGCATTTACAATAGATGCGGCCGTGCAACTTTCGGGAAGGCCCAGTATGATGAGTCCGCAAGGGGGAAGTTTGAATATCGGGCACAATCATGGGGAATCAATTTCGGGGGATGCACCTCAACAAATAGAAAAAGTATCCCTTACTGACGAAGCCAAAAAAGCACTGCAACCCTTATTTAAAAACTATTTTTCCATGAAAGAACATTTGGCCGAAGATGATTTTGATAATGCCAAAGAATCAGGCAAAGAGCTTGAGGAGGCTTTAGGGAAAATCAATATGAAACAGTTTGAAGGAAAAGCTCATGACCTTTGGATGGCTTTTGAAAAGCAAATGGGAACAGCACTGGAACCCGTGAACAAAGAGACAGATATTGAAGGGTTGCGCACGCATTTTCAGACGATTTCAGATGTGCTCATTCAATTTATCGATCAAACAGGTCCTTATGCTGATGTAATGTATGTACAGCACTGCCCTATGGCAGACAATGACCAAGGGGCCGACTGGCTCAGCCTTTCAAAAGAGATAAAAAATCCGTATTTTGGAAGTATGATGTTGAAATGTGGGGAAATAGTTCAAGTAATAGAATAAAGTATACAAAAGGATATATTTAACTTAAAAACTGATATTATGAACAAATACTTGAAATTTGCCTTAATGATGGCTACTTCCTTTGTGATTATGTACGCCGTAATGTTCTTGAATGCAGCCAGTATTGACCACGTGATGCTCAGCACCATGCGCACCTATATGACACTGCTGATGATTGCACCCATGGCAGTGGTGATGCTGTTGTATATGTGGGGAATGTACAAAAATAAAAAGCTGAACGCGCTAATATTAGCGGTATCGATTGTTGGCTTTGGGGCTGTATATTATATGATGCGAAACCAAACCGGGATATCAGATGTGCAGTATATGAAAGCAATGATACCGCATCATTCTTCAGCTATTCTAACTAGTGAAAATGCTGATTTGCAAGACCCTGAAACCAAAAAACTGGCAGAAGATATTATCAAACTACAAAAAGAAGAAATCGCTTTGATGAAAGATTATTTAAAGCGGATAGAAGAGAATAATAACTAAATTTGAATACAATTAATAACCCTTTAATTTTTAAAACCATGAAAAAAATAATTTTAAGTATCGCTGTTTTGGCTGTAATAGGAATGACATCCTGTAAAAACCAGACAGAAGAAAAAGAGGAGACGACTGAAGAAGTCAATCAAATAGCCATGACAGAAACCACTTTTGGGGTGCGCGGAAACTGCAGTATGTGCAAGAGAACAATTGAAGAAGCAGCAAACAGCCTGGAAGGTGTTGCTACAGCAAGTTGGGATGTTGACAGAAAACAAATCCATGTCTCTTATGATAAAGAAGTTGTTGATGAGATGAAAATTCATAAAGCCATTGCAGCTTCCGGATATGATACCGAACAGGTTGCGGGTGATGAAGAGGCATACAATACCCTTCCTGATTGTTGCAAATATGACCACGAAATGGAAATGAACCTCGCAGAACCTGCTGAAGGTGAAGAAGGCAATCATCACGAAATGGAATAATGTTTTTAATAACCACCTGCAAACATTGCAGGTGGTTAAAATTTTTTACTTTGGAAACCACGCTACACATAAAAAACGTTGTTTGTGCACGCTGCAATATGACACTTCAAAACATTTTGCAACGTCTCGAAATTCCTTTCGACAAAGTTTCCCTGGGAGAAGTTGTACTGCAGAAGCCTTTAACAAAAAAACAACACACCCTTCTGCAAACGGAACTCCTAAAAGTAGGTTTTGAACTCTTGGAAGATAAAAATGAACGTCTTGTTAACCGTATAAAATCCATCATTATTTCTGATATTTATGAAGGAGAAGGGTCTGGTAATCAAAACCTCTCTGTGATTCTCAGTAAGCAATTGCATTTTGATTACAGTCATCTGAGCAGTCTATTCACAGCTATAGAAGGCAAGAGTATTAATACGTTTCAGCAGAATATAAAGATAGAACGCATTAAAGAGCTGCTCGAATATGATGAATTAAGTATCACCCAAATAGCAGATAATCTTGGATTTGGTAATGCGGCATACCTTTCCACGGCATTTAAAAAACACACAGGTATCACCCCATCTCAATACCGCCGGTTGCATCTCAAAAACCGGAAGGCCATTGATTCTGCTTAAAAATTCCTTAAAATCATAAATTCTTACCATTTTTTTATAAGTCTTTTCGTTTCATAGTACGTAACTTTGATATAAACCTTTAAAAATCAAAATTATGCAAAATGAAAAGTTAATAAATGCGTTGGGAAATTGCATCAATCACTGTAATTACTGTGCAGATGCCTGCCTGGATGAAGATAATGTTAAAATGATGGTAGACTGTATTAGAACAGACCGTGTTTGCGCGGAAGTCTGTGCAGCACTTATCCAGATTCTCGCCACAGGATATAAAGATGTGGACGGCCTGGTACAATACTGTATAAAAATATGCAACGCCTGTGCAGATGAATGTGAACAACACGATCATCCACACTGCCAGGAATGCGCAAAAGCTTGTAGAAATTGTGCACAAGCCTGTGAAGAATACCTGGCGTAATTTCTATCAACTAATCTTAAAGTGAGTCCCCCCTTTTTTTGTCATTCCGACACGAAGTGAGGAAATCGAAGATTCAGCGGAGCTAATCCCATCCCGCTGCTCACGCCCCGTTGCTCGCGCACTGCTACTCACGCCCATTTTTTTGTCATTCCGAAGCGTTTCATCCTCCGAAGCCAAAGCGAAGGAGGGCAGCGAGAGGACCAAGCGTTAAAAAAATGTCCTGAGGACATTTTTAGCGAAGAGCCTGTCCGCCGAAGGAGGAGGCCAGCCTGCCGCGTTGGCATCCCGTTGCTCACGTACCGATACTCACACACCTCCGTGCACCTCTGTGCCTCCTCTGCGTCTCTCTGTGGTACAACAAAAGCCGGAACTTCTTCAAATTGCAAGCATCCAGCACCGGACATGTCTGAACTTCCCTGATTAGAGTTGACCGTTTTTAAACATTAATTTCATTGTTAAA
>CAXBIQ010000007.1:0-185616 GCA_963975935.1 uncultured Flavobacteriaceae bacterium | reverse complement strand
TTGTCCTGCGGACAATCACGCGCGCCAGCTCGCACTGTTTTTTATACGGGACGTTATGTGCAACTTAAGACATACTGACAATCATAATTTTTCTAGTTTAGCAAAACCTACTGTCTTTCTATATTTATCGGGAGAAACACCTACTTTCTTCTTGAAAAACCTACTAAAATAAAATTCATCGTCATACCCAAGATTAGCTGCGATTTGTTTCAAAGGTTTTGAGGTTAAATATAGTTCGCGTTTAGCCTCTATAATAATTCTATTAGAAATTAACGAACTAGGTGTTTGCTGTAAATATTTTTTCACAATTCCAGCCAATGTTTTAGTGCTAACACATAAAACATCTGCATAATCTTTCGGAGAGTGTAACTCAGAATAATTCTTCTCAATAGAATCTACTAAATTTTGCAATATTTCAGATTGATCATCAGAAAATTTTGGCACTATATCTTTATTGGATTGTTTTTTTTGTCTCACAGCTTCTATTAAAAACACCTTTAAAAAAGCCACAAGAACCTCATGCTGAGCAATAGAATCTCTATCCATTTCTTTTGAAATTTGATCTATAAGGTTAAAAAACAACGCTTTTTCAGAAATTTTAAAATGTGGTAATCCATGAAAGTTGTTAAAAAGAATGCCCTCTGTTTCAATTTCATTTTGATGTCGATATGTGCAAAAAAAGTCAGGGTGAAAATTTAATAACCAGCCTGAACAAGACTCTTCAGAAGAAATCATAAATGGTTGATAAGGTGACAAGCAAATCATTTGGTTGCCTTGTAATTCATAATTAGAAACATCTACATTTAACTTGTAATTGTTTCCTTTTAGTAAAATAATAGAATAATAATTTTTTCGCTGTAAATGGTCAAATTGATTAAGATTTTCAAACCTTTCTAGTCTAAATGCCAGTTCACCATTTTGCTTATCAATAATAATTTGAGCCATAAGAGTCTATTTCTTCTTTAATGTTACGTATTAAAAAGAAAGGAGTGTTTGTTACACTCCTTTCTAAAGATAACAATTATTTCGAAGCTATGATGTCTATTTTTTGAATTGCTGATGCTTCAAAACCATCTAAAAGAACAGGCGCATTTTCCATAAGTGCTGCTGCAACTTTCCCTGTTAAATGTGTATCTCTACCAGAATCATCTGCAAAAGTATCAAAGATTGCATATGTAGTAGCATCTATTTTTATAGCATACCAAGATAAAGTTTTTGGCTCGTCACCAACTAATTGTTTGCCGACATTAAGGAAGTTTTCAACATCTGTTGTCTTTGCTTCTTTAGATTTCATAATAACAAGCAAACCCTTGTTTTGCAATCCGGATTTATGATTAGATGCTAATACATCTACTGCTTGAATATCTGTGCTAGGATCAAAGTTCTCTAATAAATCACCTGCATTTGCTAATAATGCCTTCGCAACTTCGCCTGTTAAATGTGCTTGTCTTCCTTCTTCTACTTCAAAAGTATCATAAATACCAAAAGTATTATTATCTATTTGAAAGGCAAACCAAGATACTGTTTGAGGTTCTTGATTTACTAATGCTAATCCACCAAGTAAGAAGTTTTTGACGTCTTGTTCTTTTCCTGTTTTTGCTTTCATAATTACTAATAATCCGATAGTTTCTTTTTTTGTACTGTTCATAATGTTTGTGTTTTTAGATTTTGAAAATGTTTGAATTGTAAATCCTAGTAGAAAAACTAGGAATGCTAATTTTAATGGAACTTTAGTTTTCATCGTTTCTTGTTTATTTGTTACAGTGCAAATTTGAGACGAAACAAAAGACTATGGAATGGATGTTTATTACTAACGCATGGACAATTTTCAAAAAAAGCAATACTATTGAATCCAGTATGCACATAACAACGTATATAAAAAATACGCCAGCTTTCGTTATATTTGAGTTCTCGCCACTTTATAACAAAACGTTGCAACTGAAAACTACGTCTGCTAAAAAAGGCGTACTTTTCATATACAAAACCGTTGGGCATAATGCAAAAAATCGTTCTAAAATTCAACATTTGAACTAAAAAAGCCAACCGCACAAACAGCACATTTATTTTTTTTGCCAACGCGAAATACCAACGCTAAAAAAATAAAAGAGCTGTTTTTCGCCAACGCTCGAAAAAAATGATACATTAGGAAAATGCAAACTGAAGAAGAAATCCTAAAAATAAAAAAAGTAAAAAACACCGCAGTCAGAACTGTGGTTTTACGACATCTTTTGAGCCAAGAAAAAGCCCAATCTTTAAAAGATATTGAAAACGCATTGGCATATACTGACAGAAGTTCGATTTTCAGAACGCTGAAAACATTTGAGGAAAACAAAGTTATCCACAGCATTGAAGATGGTTCTGGAATGACCAAATATGCGGTTTGTGCCAAAGGCTGTAACTGCGACCCAAAGGATTTGCACTATCATTTTTACTGTACAAACTGCGATAAAACATTCTGCCTTTTCGATGTTCCAATTCCTCAAATTGAACTTCCTCAAAACTTCAAACTACAACAAGCTAATATGGTTGTAAAAGGCTTGTGCGACAACTGCAACAAGTAATCTTTGCAATCGAGTTGCAGTAAAAGGAATTTACATTTGTACTATTCTTTTAAATCAGAATAAGCAGATGAAAAACATATTTTTAAACACATTATTTTTATTCGTATCAATCATATCGTTCTCACAGACGAGCGATATTTCCATTTCTGTTAGCGATGCAGGAACCAACGAACCATTATTGGGTGCTACCGTCTATTTTGAAGAATTAGCAAAAGGAGCAGTAACAGATTTTTACGGAATTGCCACATTTACAGAAATCCCAAATGGAAACCACATTATAAAAATTTCATACATAGGCTTCAAAACCATAGAAACTACTATTGATGTTGGAACAAAAAAGGAGTTCGCTTTCAAGCTCGAATCTGGAGGTAATGAACTTGACGAAGTTGTCATACAATCTTCAAGAAGTACACGAACTGTTAGAAAAATTCCAACTCGAATTGAATTTATTGGAGCGGAAGAATTAGGCGAAAAAGCAGTAATGAACCCGACAAATATTTCAATGGTACTTCGAGAAAGTACAGGCATACAGATGCAACAAACTTCGTTAAGTAGCGGAAATACCAACATTAGAATTCAAGGTCTCGATGGACGCTATACACAACTTTTGAGAGATGGATTTCCACTTTATGGCGGTTTTTCCAGCGGTTTGAGTATTTTACAAATTCCGCCATTAGACTTAAAACAATTTGAAATAATAAAAGGAAGTTCATCAACGCTTTATGGTGGTGGTGCAATTGCAGGTTTGATAAATATGGTTTCCAAAACACCAGACGAAGAACCTGCTTTGGATATTATGTTGACACAAACCCAAGCTCTGGGAAGTACAGCAAATGTATTTTACAGCAAACGGAATGAAAAATTTGGTGTTTCACTTTATGGTTCAGGTCATTATCAAAAAGCGTATGACCCAGAAGATGATGACTTTAGTAACTTGCCAAAAACAACTTCGATTTCATTCAACCCAAAGTTCTTTTATTATCCATCGGAAAAAACAACATTTTGGTTTGGCTTAAACGGAACGTATGACGACAGAATTGGTGGCGACATCACAAAAATTGAAAGTGGCGAAAATGGCATCCATCAATATACCGAAGAAAACGTATCGAAAAGATTGAGCAGTCAAGCGGTTTACGAAACTCAAATAGATTCCGTCAGTTCATTAACTATCAAAAATAGTATCTCGTTCTTCGACAGAGAACTGACCATTCCCGATTTTACATTTGACGGTAAACAAACCAATACATTCACGGAAATAAACTATCAAAAGTCAGCCAATAAAACAGATTGGATTTTTGGAGCAAACCTATATACTTCTGATTTTGATGAAAATGATAATGCAACTTTGCAACGCGACCAAACAGATATAACTTATGGAGCATTTGCAAATAACATTTATGACATTTCGGATAATTGGATTTTGGAAACAGGATTGCGAGCAGATTACAATACTGATTTTGGCTTTTTTCCGCTTCCACGAGTTTCATTGCTATACAAAAACGATAGTGGATTTTCGAGCAGAATTGGTGGTGGATTAGGTTACAAAATTCCAGATATTTTTACAGAAGAGGCGGAATTTATCAATTTTGAAAATGTACTTGGTATTGATAAATCTTCACTAAATGCGGAACGTTCTTACGGTGTAAATCTTGATTTCAACTATCAAACACGTTTATTTGAAACCGTTGGTTTTTCTATTAATCAACTGTTTTATGTAACTGCGATTAATGATGCATTACTGTTAAATTCAACTGATAATGGATTTTTCCAATTTGAGAATGCAACAGATGAAATTTTGAGCAAAGGTGCTGAAACAAACATCAAGTTTACCTATAAAGATTTTCGTTGGTTCTTGAATTATGCACTCATTGACACAAAATTGAATTATTTGGCTGGAAATCCACAAAAACCGCTAACTGCAAAACATAACGCAGGAAGTGTTTTGATGTACGAATCTGAAAAATGGCGAATCGGTTACGAAACGTTTTACACAGGAAAACAATTTTTGTCTAATGGAACAGAAACAACCGACTTCATAACAATGGGTTTTGTGGCAATGCGAAATTTTAAATGGGGAACAACGTTTGTGAATTTTGAAAACTTTACGGACAGAAGACAAAGCAGGTTTTCGCCATTGGTTTTGCCACCACACGACAATCCAGAATTTTCCGAAATTTATGCACCAACAGACGGTTTTATATTTAGCGTTGGAGTAATAATCAAACCTTTTGGAAACGAAGATGACGACTAAAATGAACAAAACGATATTTGAAATCAGTAAGATGGATTGTCCTTCCGAGGAAAATCTTATACGAATGAAATTGGATGGAATCCAAGAAATCAAAAATCTCGATTTTGACATTCCCAACCGAAAATTGACCGTTTTTCACGATGGTCATAACGACCAAATTGAAAAGTCAATTATCGAATTAAAATTAGGCGGAAAGAAAATCTCGACCGAAGAAACCAACAAAAAAGATTTTGTAGAAAACACCAACCAAAAAAAGCTACTTTGGATTGTACTGGCGATAAATTTTGTCTTCTTCATTATCGAAATGACCACAGGGCTCATCTCGAAATCAATGGGATTGGTTGCCGATAGTTTGGATATGCTTGCCGACAGTTTTGTTTACGGAATTAGCTTGTTTGCGGTTGGCGGAACGTTGATTAAGAAAAAACGGATTGCAAAAATTGCAGGCTATTTTCAGATAACACTTGCGATTATCGGATTTGTGGAAGTGTTGAGAAGATTTTTTGGAGCCGAGAAACTTCCCGATTTTTCAACGATGATTATCGTTTCGATTTTAGCACTTATCGCAAACGGAATTTGTCTTTACATTTTGCAAAAGTCAAAGAGCAAAGAAGAGGCACATATGAAAGCGAGTATGATTTTTACTTCCAATGACGTGATTATCAATTTGGGAGTAATAATCGCAGGAATTTTAGTGAATTGGCTAAATTCCAACAAACCTGATTTGATTATCGGAACAATCGTTTTTATAGTGGTAATACAAGGTGCATTTCGGATTTTGAAATTAAGTAAGTAATCGGAATTGCCAACGCTGAAAGCCATACACATTTACAGTCGCTCAAGCCATCGCACCACCAAAACTGTAAAAGAATATGTCTTGCCAACGCTCAATTTAGAACTAAATAACAAACATCGGAAAACCAAGCAAAACGTGAAAAGCACTATGCACAACAATGTATATAAAACATAGCTATTACAGGCTTTCCGAGAGGTTTTTGCTTCTCTATTAAGTCCACCAAATTTTTATTTTTGTATATTTAAAAAATTAAAGATAAATAGAAAAAATAAAAATTTGGCTCGTGTATAATCCGAAAAGTTAGTGTTTATTTATACGCTACGTTTCATATACTAGACCGTTGGCAACAAGCTAAAAAAATAAAATAATTACCAATTTGGTAACTTTTTTATTATATTTGCGACAAACAATTATAATGTGCGAGTAATAGCAAAACGAACTTTACGAGATTTTTGGGAAAAACACGCTGATTGCGAACAACAATTAAAATCGTGGTACAGAGAAACCGAAAAATCGGAATGGAAAAACATTAACGATTTAAAGAATGAATATCCAAGCGCAAGTATTTTAAAAGACAATCGAATTGTTTACAATATCAAAGGCAATAATTATCGCTTGATTGTAAAATTCAATTTTGAATACGGGATATGTTGGATAAGGTTTATTGGAACTCACGCAGAGTATGACAAAATTGACGCAAATAACATCTGATTATGAAAATATTACCAATTAGAAACGAAAAAGACTATCAAAAAGCACTCAACAGACTTGAGGATATTTTTGATGCAAAAAAAGGAACGGAAGAAGGAGATGAATTGGAAATCCTTTCAATCTTGATTGACCAATACGAAAAAGAGAATTTCCCAATCGGAATGCCTGACCCAATCGAGGCAATTAAGTTCAGAATGGAACAAATGGGAATGAATCAAAAAGATTTAGCAGAAGTTGTTGGCTTTAAAAGCAGAGTAAGTGAAATATTAAATAAAAAAAGAAAACTTACTTTAAATATGATTAGAAAACTGAACACAACTCTTCACATTCCAACTGAAGTTTTGGTTCAAGATTATAAATAAAAAAAGCCAGTTGCCAACAATGGCTATAAGTAATTGCTTGTTCTCGCATACTTTGGAAATTCCTGCGGAATTTCCAACTTAGTTTGTTCCGCCTCAGGGGGATAAGTGCTAACCCACGCAACTACTTATAGCCGTGAAACGTGAGCAATTAAAACATGAACTTATGAAAGATAAATCACCTCTACTTTTTTCATCATTATCTTTTACTTTCATTATACTGATTGTTTGGTTCATCAGCATTAGTAAAGCTGGAACTGAATGGAATGAAAACATTGAATTGTTAAATCAAAGTTGGAATAGCTTTAACTCTCTTAGCACTATATGGCGTCTTGAGGCTTTGGTAGTCTGCGGTATTGCTTGGGCGTCCTTTAATTTATCTTCACTATCGAAATGGTGGAATCTAGTTGCAGTGGGACACCTTTTAATGCTTGTAGAATATATTTTTATGCTAGGCGGATACAAACAGGTATCATCCGAAGAAACATTTCACATCTTGAATGAAATGGCTAATTGGACTTTTATAACCGCAAATCTTATTTGGATAATTGGAATGCTAGGGGTTTATTGGCAAGAATCGAGAATCATAAAATTAATTGGAGTAGTTCTTTCAGGATTTACTCTAATTCTGATTGGGGCAATTTATTTTGGAATAGGTACGCAAAATCAACTAACACCTATCACCATGCCGTTAGTTCTTTTACTCTATGCTTTTAATACTTTTTATGGAATAAAGCTGTTCAAAAAAACAAAAGCTAGCAACAATGTATAAGCGGTATTAAAACGACTGCTTATACTTGACCGTTGTGCATAAGCAGAAAAAACATCGACGCAATTATATAACCGAATCAAAAAGAATACTATTTTTTTACTTAACAATGTAAAGTTTATTTGTCATAATGGAAAATATATTTATCTTTTCGACAAGCTTTCTTATTGTTTAATATTTAAAAAATAAATTATGAATGTAAAATCATTTATGGAATGTGAAAGAAAAAGTCTCGAAAAGATGAAACGTTATCAGTTACCAAATAGATTTAAAAAAATCGGAATAGGAATAGTCATAATTTCTTTAGTAACTTTTTTCGTGAATAAATTTTCAATTGAAAATATTGACCTAAAACTAACAGCCAAATATGGAATATTAGTAGGACTTTTACTCGTTTCTATTTCAAAAGAAAAAATAGAAGACGAACTAGTGACATCTTTAAGAATGCAATCTTATACTTTTGCTTTTATTGCTGGTGTTATCATAACTTTATTAATGAACCCATTATTTAATTATATCGCAAATATCATTTCACAAAAACAGCAAGAAAATTTTCAAGAAGTTGGAGATTGGGAAATATTATGGATTTTATTGAGTGTTCAGGTTTTTTATTTTGAATTTTTAAAACGAATGAACAAATGAAAAATCGATTAAAAATTGAAAGGGCAATACTTGATTTAACACAAGATGAACTTGCAAATAAAATAGGAGTATCTCGTCAAACTATTAGTTCAATTGAAAAAAACAGATACGTTCCATCAACTGTTCTCGCATTAAGACTCTCTCTACTTTTTGACAAACCTGTAAACGATTTTTTCGAATTAGAAGATAGCGAAATGCCTATACCTAACACCTTATAAAATTAATTGCTGGTTTTAGCTTATTTACGAAAGTCATCGTGGACTCTCTATCTGTGATTTATTTGCTAACTTTAGTGCTCAAAACACGCAACTAATCATATACAAATCCGTTGGCAACATTTGCAAAAAACAAACTTTATACTTACCTTTGGCGTTAGTAACGTAAAATAAGACTATGATTATTTCATTTGGCTCGAAAGAGACCGAACAGATTTGGAACGGAATCCGAGTCAAAAAAATGCCGATTGAAATTCAAAACGTTGGACGTCGAAAATTGAGAATGTTGAATAACTCTCAAGATATAATGGACTTGAGAATTCCGCCTTCCAATCGACTTGAAAAACTGACCGGAAAACTAAAAGAATTTTTTAGCATTCGGATTAATAAACAATGGAGAATCGTTTTTAAATGGAATAATGGAAATGCAAGCGAAGTTGAAATAATCGATTATCATTAAAAAAGGAAAAAATGGAAAAGTTAGCAAATGTACATCCCGGAGAAATATTAAACTTTGAATTTCTGGAACCTCTTGAAATCACTGCTTATAGGCTTTCAAAGGACTTAAAAATCCCCCAGACTAGAATTTCGGAAATAATAAAAGGAAGACGCAGAATAACAGCGGACACGGCACTTCGACTGAGCAAATATTTTGGAAATTCAGCCAAGTTCTGGCTCGGTCTTCAAGACGATTATGATATTGAAGAGGAAAAAGAATCGAAAAAATTGGAACTGAACGAAATAAAGCATTACGGAAACAAAAACCTTGCCTAATACCTGCGATACGCTATGGCTTGTATAGGCTCACTCGGAAAATTGCCTAACGGCCAGCCAGCCTTCAGCGGGTTAAAATTCGCGCTCGTGTCTTTCGGATTTTCTTCAGGCCTACCTGCCGGTAGGCAGGTCTGGGTTTTGTTTGCTGCACCTGCCTGCCCGGCAGGCAGGTTAGTTGCTCAATCCCAGCCTTCGGCACGCCATAGCTCATAGACAACTTTTGTGATTCATTCGCAGGAACATCCCAATGAATTGAGAAATACTTTTATGTTCTTTGTTTTAAAAGAACACAAGGAAGGGAATACCATCTTTCGGAAGGGAGCAAGTAAAGTACTAAAAGATTACTGCTTGGTATCGCTCTCAATCATCCCATCCCGCAGGCGGATGACACGCTTGGCGCGCTGGGCAATGTCTTCTTCGTGGGTCACCAGGATGACCGTATTTCCTTTTTGATGGATGGCATCTATGAGGTTCATAATTTCTTCAGAGGTTTTGGAATCCAAATTTCCTGTAGGCTCATCGGCAAGAATCATGGAGGGGTTGTTGACAAGGGCTCTCCCCACGGCAACACGCTGCCGCTGTCCCCCTGAAAGTTCGTTAGGTTTGTGATCCATACGGTCGGCCAGGCCCACATCGTGAAGTACCTCTGTGGCGCGCTGGGTGCGCTCGGCTTTGGTGGCACCGGCATAAATCATGGGCAGGGCAACATTGTCAAGGGCCGTGGTGCGGGGCAATAAATTAAACGTTTGAAAGATAAAGCCTATCTCTTTGTTCCTGATTTCCGCAAGTTCATCATCAGTCATCGTGCTGACATTTACACCGTTCAACTCATATTCGCCCGAAGTAGGGGTGTCAAGACAGCCCAGCAGGTTCATCAAGGTCGATTTCCCGGAACCGGAGGGACCCATCAAAGCCACATATTCTCCTTTCTCAATATCCAGGTCGATACCTTTCAAAACGCGCAATATTTCAGAACCCATCTTGAAATCACGGGTGATTTTTCTCAGTTTGATGACTAAACTCATAGTGTTTTTTCTTTATTTAACCTTTGCTAACAACACTTGGTTGGACGCTTTTGGCTGCCAGATGTTACAATCGTATGCTAAAACTTTCCTTGGGCTGCTCCTTTCTGAAAAACACCAGACCCTGCCAAAAGGTGTCTATTGAAACCGTTACCTCAGGATGTGATGCTATTTCCCTCCAGGCCGCAGTCATTCCTTTGGACCAGTAAATATCGTCAAAAATAAAGACGGTATCGTTATGAGCACAAGGCAGTAAAGTATAAAAATATTCCAGCGTGTGCTTTTGATCGTGATGCCCGTCAAAATAAACGCAGTCGGGTTGAAAGGGCAGGGGTTGTTTTAAAAAGTGAGCAAAGGTGGAACGCTCCAAAGTTATATTGTTAAAACCGAAGCTGTCAAAATACTCTTGTGCTACTCCCGCAGTGGCGGCACAACCTTCAACAGTAACTACATTGTTGTTTTTATGCAGTCCTAAGGCAACACTTCCTATGCCGAGGGAAGTACCCAGTTCAAGCGTCTTCCTGAAATCAAAATACCGTGCCAGCCGAAACAACAGGTATTGCTTCTTTTTAATGATGCCTGCGTGCGCGGCTATTGCCGAAACAGAGCGGTGAGTGCTTTTAAAAACCCGGCTGCCGCTGCCGTAATCGGTTACATCTATTTTCCGGGTATCTTTCCGCAAAACTTTACGATGTGCATCCATCATTTTGTATTGCGGGTATTGCGTTTTATCATAAAAACAACGCGTCACCAATTCAAATACAAAAGGGGAGTGCACCCCATGCAGTTTGATGGAACGGAAGTAGTGTTTTAAGTAGGAGTATAAGAGGTACATTTTTTTAGACAATAGATTTTAAACATAAGAATTGGGATGTTAGAAAAAAGAAAAGAGAGAATAGAAAAGAGAAGTTAGAATTAAATTCCAAGTACCAAATTCAAATCTCAACTTTGAACATTAAATTTTGAACGTTTAACCAGGCAACGGTTTCGGCTCCGCTCAACCTTCGGATTTTTCAAATATAACTCAAAGACTCACGTCTAATCAATCCCCACTTCCCCGCGTCTTCGGGTAAAAGCGATTAGTATAACTCCAATCAGGACAAACATTGCAATGCGATAAATAAAGTCGCCATATTTCACATAAAAGGTGAACTCTTCATTGAGGTAAAGGGTTCCCTCCAAAGCGCCTTTGGTATTGTATGCCAGGGTTTCCATAACATCCCCACGCTGGTTGATGTAACCGGAAATACCCGTGTTGGCACTCCGTGCGATGCTGCGGCGGGTTTCAATGGCACGCAGCCGTGCAAGGCTCAAATGTTGCTTATGCCCCTGGGTTTCACCCCACCAGGCATCATTGGTGATGATGGAAAGGAAATTAGCCTCATTGCGCACATACCCCGTGACATACTCGCCATAGACAGACTCATAGCAGATAATGGGACCGGTGGCAAAACGTTTGTCGTCACTCCAAAAGACATCCCTGTTCTCCTGCGTGGTTTTCATGGCTACCGTGCCGCCCAAATCGAGCATAATATCTCCCAGAAGCGGCTTTATAATCCCCACATAAGGCGTGCTTTCAACACCCACAACCAGTTTTGACTTGTGATAAATATCCATCCCGGGCTCGGGACCCATCAAAAAAGCGGAGTTGTATGTATTGTAATACAAGCCATTTGCAAATTGATTGCTTTGCTTGGTGGCTTCATCAGCATCTTCAAAGACCTTAAGCAGTGAAACCCCTGAAAGAAAATGCAGCTTGGGGTAGTCTGTTAAAAATTCCCTGACAAGATTTGCAATAAGGCTTTGTTCTACCACTTCAATGCGCTCGTGTTCTGCAAAAACCGTTTCGGGGGAAATCACAAAATCTGTTTCAGCGGTCACCTTGGTTTGGGCAAGTTCAAAAAGCTGATGGGCAATATCATCATTGGGGACATTATATTTTTCTGAATAGGGGTCAATATTGGGTTGCAGCACCACGATGTTGACAGTCTCACCGGTTTCTTCATACTGAGAATACATCACCACAGAAATGATGATGGGAATTGCAATATAGAGAAGGGTTTTTATGCTTCCGCGAAAGAGAATATCCTTCTTTTGATACTCCCGGTACAACAGGAGCGACTTTAGAACACCCAAGTTTACGATCCACACCCATAAAGTTCCGCCAAAGATTCCGGTAAATTCATACCACTGAATCCACGAAGGGTATTCTGAAAAACCGTTGCCCAAATTCAGCCACGGCCAGGAAAACTCCCAGTTAAGGTGCATTTTCTCAAACCCGATCCACAAACACACCAGAAATACCGAAGCGATAAAGAAAGTCGTGCGCTTTGCAAAGTGATGATACAAAAGAAAAACCAGGGTCATCAGCAACGAATTCACCGTGATGGCAAATACCGCCCCAAATTCCGATGAAAACCAAAGCCAGTTGGTCTTAATGATGTTCCAGATAAAGAATGTTATATAAGCATAGAGAAAAACACGCCACCCTTTTCGTTTTGAATCAGAAAGCCTGATGTTTCTCTCCAGCAGGAGCAAGGGCACGAATGCAAAGAAAAGCAACAGCGGGAACCCCCAGGTAGGCCAGCCAAAAGACAATAAAAGACCTGAGGCTATGGCTAACAGTATGTTTTTCATGGAATGATGTTGAGTTTAAAAGCCAAAGATAAGGACTTGGTGAGAACAGACATAAAAATAAGAATGAAAAAGAAACACCTGATGAAGATCATATTCAAAATCGGTATTTGGTTTTAATTGGCAACTTCACTGATGAATTTGATGCGATAAAGGCGTAACTCTTCTTCTTCATAGTCACCGTCAAACTCCTTCATGGCAGCATCAATTTTATCGGTCTCGGCTTCCAGGAAATATTCGTGAATATCTTCTTGTTGCTCTTCATCCAGTATGTCGTCAAGCCAGTAATTGATGTTTAATTTGGTGCCACTAAAGACAATAGCCTCCATTTCCTTGATAAACTCATCCATCGAGAGTCCTTTGGCTTTGGCAATGTCGTTTAAAGGAAGTTTCCTGTCAACATTCTGGATAATGTATAGTTTTAAGGCACTGTTTAAACCGGTTGTCTTAACCACCAGGTCATCAGGGCGAATAACATCATTTTCCTCAACATAGCGGTTGATGAGGTCAATAAAGCTTTTGCCGTATTTTTTGGCTTTTCCTTCGCCCACCCCGTGAACGTTTGAAAGTTCCTCTATGGAACTTGGGTACTTTAACGACATATCTTCAAGGGAAGGGTCCTGAAAAATCACAAAAGGGGGCAAGCCCAATTTGTGGGCAACTTTTTTGCGCTCTTCCTTCAGGATTTTGAACAATTCAGCATCTGCGACGCCACCTCCTTTTTGGGCGGTAACAATGGCATCATCATTGGCTTCTTTGTAGGAATGGTCTTCAGTCATCATAAAAGACTGCGGCTTTTTGAGAAAAGCCTCACCTTCTTCCGTGAGTTTGATCACGCCATAGGTTTCGATATCTTTTGAAAGCTTACCGTCAACCAACACCTGACGCAACAATGCCATCCAGTAAGGGGCCTCTTTTTCTTTTCCAATACCGAAAAAAGGCTGGGCATCCAATCTATGCGAACTGACCAGCGCATTTATTTTTCCGGTTAATATATGTACGATTGTTTTTGACTTGTACTGCTGGTTGCTTTCTTTAACCACTTTGAGTATTTTGACAACATCGTCTTTGGCTTCGTGTTTCTTCTTGGGATAACGCATATTGTCATCCATATTTCCGCCTTCACCGGTTTCATTGTCAAATTCTTCTCCAAAATAATGCAGGATGAATTTACGACGAGAAATGGAGGTTTCTGCAAAGGCTACTACTTCCTGCAGCAGGGCGTGGCCAATTTCCTGTTCGGCAACAGGCTTACCGCTCATAAACTTTTCAAGCTTTTCAATATCTTTATAAGAGTAGAAGGCAAGGCAGTGGCCTTCACCGCCGTCCCTTCCGGCACGGCCGGTTTCCTGATAATAGCTTTCAATACTTTTGGGCATGTCATGATGAATGACAAAACGCACATCAGGCTTGTCAATTCCCATACCGAATGCAATAGTGGCAACAACTACATCTGCATCTTCCATCAAAAACATATCCTGATGTTTAACACGGGTTTTTGGGTCAAGCCCGGCGTGATAAGGAACGGCATTGACACCGTTTACCTGTAAGGTTTGTGCCAGTTCTTCAACCCGTTTTCTGCTCAGGCAATATACAATCCCGCTTTTGCCTTCACGCATTTTTATAAAACGAATGATATCGGCATCCACATTTTTTGTTTTAGGCTGGATCTCATAATAGAGGTTGGGCCTGTTAAAGGAAGCTTTAAACAGGTTGGCATCGGGCATATTGAGGTTTTTGATGATATCTTCCTGTACCTTTGGGGTAGCGGTAGCCGTCAGGGCTACTATGGGAATGTCATCACCTATGCGTTTGATAATGGATTTCAGGTTTCTGTATTCGGGTCTGAAGTCGTGTCCCCATTCACTGATACAGTGGGCCTCATCAATGGCCATAAAAGAAATTTTTACGCTTCGCAAAAAGGCTACATTTTCCTCTTTGGTAAGCGATTCAGGAGCTACATAAAGCAGTTTGGTCACACCGTCTACAATATCCTGTTTTACTTGTTTTACTTCTGTCTTGTTCAAAGAGGAATTGAGGACGTGGGCTATCCCGGTTTCAGACGAATTTCCCCTGAGGAAATCCACCTGATTCTTCATCAATGCGATAAGGGGAGAAACAACAATAGCGGTACCTTCAGCGGTAAGTGCCGGCAACTGGTAACACAATGATTTACCACCACCTGTTGGCATGATAACAAAAGTATTATTTTTATTTACAACACTTTTGACTACCTCTTCCTGCAACCCTTTAAAAGCTGAAAAACCAAAATACTTTTTAAGCGCTGCGTGTATGTCAATTTCGTTCACTTACTATAATTATTTTATCTACATTTGCAGTCTAAATATACTAATTTCTGAAGAAGCAACAAATCAAAAAACTGTAAGTTTTGCAAAACCATCAAAAGATCATTTCCATCGCAAAGCAAACCATTGAAACTGAGAGCCGGGCCATAGCTTATCTCGCTGAACTCGTGGACACTGAGTTTGCTGAAGCTGTCGAATTTATATTTCAATCAAAAGGGAGGGTTATTGTTACCGGTATTGGGAAAAGTGCCAATATTGCCACAAAAATTGTTGCCACGCTCAATTCTACGGGCACACCTGCCGCATTTATGCATGCCGCAGATGCCATTCACGGTGATTTGGGTACCGTCAGGGATGAGGATGTGGTTATTTGTATTTCAAAAAGTGGGAATACTCCTGAAATCAAGGTATTGGTCCCCCTCATTAAATCATTGGGAAACAAATTGATTGCCATTACCGCAAACAAAGGATCTTTTTTAGGAAAACAGGCTGATTATGTACTGAACGCTTTTGTGGAGAAGGAAGCCTGTCCAAACAATTTAGCGCCCACAACCAGTACAACTGCCCAGCTCGTTATAGGAGATGCACTTGCAATGTGCCTTTTGGACCTGCGCGGATTTTCCAGTAAGGATTTTGCGCGTTTTCATCCCGGGGGTTCATTGGGAAAACAGCTTTATCTGCGCGTATTTGATTTGTGCGAAGCAAATGAAAAGCCCATGGTTTTACCAGATTCCAATATTAAGGAGGTTATTGTTGAAATATCCAAAAAAATGCTGGGGGTTACCGCAGTTGTGGAAAACAATGCCATAGTGGGTATCATTACCGATGGTGACTTAAGGAGAATGCTTACAAAAACCGATAATATTGGTTCGCTGAAGGCTTCTGATATTATGACCAAAAACCCCAAACGCATAGAGGCAAACGCCATGGCAGTTCATGCGATGGAAATAATCAACAAGCATGGGATTTCCCAGTTGCTTGTTGAAGAGAACAAAAAATACAAAGGTGTAATCCACATCCATAACTTGATTAAAGAAGGTATTATTTAATGGCAAAACGCAAAAGGAAAGACCCCAATAAAGAGATGTCTTTTTTAGACCATCTCGAGGATTTGCGCTGGCATCTCATCAGGGCATCATTAAGCGTTGTTATTGTAGGAATAGCTGCTTTTTTAGCTAAGGATTTTATCTTTGACACCATCATATTTGGTCCCAAACAGGCTGATTTTATAACCTATAGATTGCTTTGTGACATTGCACAATTTGTTGGGTTGCAGGATAGTTTTTGCTTTGACGAACTTCCTTTCAGAATCCAAAGCAGAACCATGGGTGGGCAGTTTTCAGCGCACGTATGGACGTCTATTACAGCAGGATTTGTTGTTGCTTTTCCCTATGTGATTTATGAGTTCTGGAAGTTTGTAAGCCCCGGGATGGTTAAGAATGAACGCAGCACTGCAAGAGGGTTTATTTTTGTATCCTCACTCTTGTTTTTTATGGGTGTAACGTTTGGATACTATGTGGTCGCACCATTGTCAATAAATTTTTTGGGCACATATCAGGTGAGTGGTGAGGTTTTTAATGATTTTGATTTGAGCAGTTATATAGGACTCGTAAGAACTTCGGTGATTGCTTCGGGATTGATATTCGAATTGCCTATTATTATTTACTTCCTGACAAAAATAGGACTGGTAACCCCAGATATTTTGAGGAAATATCGCAAAATGGGTCTTATTGTTGTCCTTGTGCTTTCAGCCGTAATCACCCCACCGGATATTGTAAGCCAGATTATTGTGGCCATACCCATCCTGGTTTTATATGAAATAAGTATTTTAATATCCAAAATTGTCGTCAGAAACCAAAAAAGAGCAGCACATGTCAAATAACCCTGTAAACGAGTTCAACGCTTATCGCGAAAAGATGAATGAAAAACTTCTCGCTGATAACAATAAGATTGTGAAGCGTATTTTTAACCTGGATACCAATGCCTATGCAGAAGGGGCACTCGATGTTAAAACCAAGGAACTTCTGGGCCTGGTGGCGTCAGCTGTTTTACGCTGTGATGACTGCATAGCATATCATTTGCAAAGTGCATATAAAATAGGCGTGACCAAAGAAGAAATGATGGAAACCATGGGTATTGCCACTTTGGTGGGAGGTACTATTGTAATTCCGCATTTGAGAAGGGCCTATGAATTTTGGGAGGCTTTGGAGAATAATAAGGAATAATTTTTGTTCAATAGTAGTTCCGGGTGTTCCGTAAAGAGATAATAAAATGAAATTAAGAGCAGAAAATTTAGTCAAATCATATAAAGGCCGTGAAGTCGTAAAAGGCATTAACGTCGAAGTAAACCGTGGAGAAATCGTGGGCTTACTGGGTCCCAATGGTGCCGGGAAAACTACTTCGTTCTATATGATAGTGGGGCTAATCAAACCCAACAAAGGAAAGATCTATCTGAACGAAACAGAGATTACGAAATATCCCATGTACAAGCGTGCCCAGAACGGTATTGGTTATCTTGCACAGGAAGCATCGGTTTTTCGGAAATTGAGTATTGAGGAAAATATCTTAAGCGTGCTGCAACTTACTAAGCTTTCCAAAAAAGAACAGCATTCCAAAATGGAATCGCTGATTGAAGAATTTGGTTTAAGCCATATCAGAAAGAACAGGGGTGATTTACTTTCAGGAGGGGAGCGCCGCCGTACAGAAATTGCACGGGCACTTGCAACAGACCCCAGTTTTATCCTGCTCGATGAACCTTTTGCAGGGGTTGACCCGGTAGCGGTTGAAGATATTCAACGCATTGTGGCACAACTAAAAAGCAAAGATATAGGTATCCTGATAACAGATCACAACGTTCAGGAAACCCTTGCAATAACTGACAGGACATACCTGATGTTTGAAGGAAGCATCCTTAAGCACGGTGAACCCGAAGAACTTGCCACAGATGAAATGGTGCGTAAAGTTTATTTAGGCCAAAACTTTGAACTTCGCAAAAAGAAACTCGATTTTAACTAGCCTTATTTCTTTTAACGGAGATAAAGGAAATAACCAGATAAAGTAAAATCACAAAGGGAATGGCCGCAAACCAAAACCCGACGAGCATTGCCAGGCTTAAAATCAAAAAGATATAGCGTTCAGAATTGGCTTTAAAACTACGGGCTTTAAATTTTAACGAGAACAACCGCAATTCAGCATTCAAAAGATAGCAACTCAACAACGTCAGCACCACCAAAACCCATGGATTCAATAAAACATTAAAAGCGAGTTCGCTTGGCTGATACATTAAAATAAGCGGTAAACTCATAATCCATAGTGCATTTGCCGGTGTGGGCAACCCGATAAACGAAGTGGTTTGCCGCTCATCGACATTGAATTTTGCCAGACGGTATGCAGAAGCCAGCGGGATTAGTAATCCAATAAGAGGAAAGATTACATTACTATCCAAAACAAACGACTGGTCTTCCCATAAATTTGCAGGAGTAGTTTCCAGGGTTGCTAAATAAAGCATCTGTGCCATCATAATTCCCGGAGCAAGACCACTTGTTACGACGTCAGCCAGCGAATCCAGTTCTTTGCCCACCATACTTTCAACCTTGAAAGCCCGGGCTGCCAGTCCGTCAAAAAAGTCAAAGAAAATGCCCAGGATAATAAAGCCGGCCGCAAGCGGCAAATCACCCTGAATAGCATAAATAACGGCAATGGAACCAAAAAGCAGGTTGCATAACGTGATAAAGTTTGGTATGAGTTTTAACATGAAAAGTAGTTTATGGTATGTAAAAATAGCAAAGTATTTTCGTCTAAGCGAAATAATAAGCAATAACTGCTCGATTTTATAGTTTAATAATTGGAAAAAATAAGATATTTGCAACAAACTCAGCCCTTGAAAAAGAAATTTTTAATCCTGCTTTTTTTCTCTGTTTTCATCACCTCTGCGCAAACAGCACGAAAGTATTCAAATGAGTTTATGAATATTGGTGTTGATGCTGCTTCCCTGGGGATGGCAAACGCTGTTACCGGTATTACTTCAGATGTTAATTCAGGGTACTGGAACCCTGCCGGTTTGTTGCATCTTGAAGACAATCAACTGTCTTTAATGCACGCTTCTTACTTTGCAAACATTGCCACCTATAACTTTGCTGCTTTTGCGATGCCGCTGGATGACCGCAGTGCCGTGGGTATTTCTGTTATTCGTTTTGGTGTGGATGATATATTAAATACCACCCAGTTGATAGATCAGCAGGGGAATATTGATTACAATCGCATCAGCTTGTTTTCGGCAGCCGATTATGGTTTTATCTTTTCATATGCACGAAAACTTCCGCTTGACGGATTAAATTATGGCGTAAATGCCAAAATCATCAGGCGCGTGATTGGTGAATTTGCCTCTTCCTGGGGTTTTGGTTTTGATGTGGGCATACAGTTTGAAAACAAAGATTGGCGTTTTGGCGTGATGGCCCGGGACATTACAACGACCTATAATATCTGGAATATCGATGATGAACAATTCGCTACCATTCAAGGAGCTGTTGAAGGACAAAATCAGGAAGAACCCGAGACCACTGAAATTACAATCCCAAAACTTCAGCTGGGGGCCGGGAGACGGTTTGATTTCAGGGGTGATTATTCCTTATTGGCATCTGTGAATCTTAATATGCGTTTTGTACAGACAAATGATATTATTTCCACCGGAAGTTTTAGTCTTGACCCGGCAGTGGGTTTTGAGTTTGGGTATATAGAAATGGTTTTCTTAAGAGCCGGTGTGGGAAACTTTCAAAATGTGCTTCAGCTTGACGGAAGTGAAAGCATCAATTTTCAGCCCAACATTGGCGTGGGTTTCAAATACAAAGGAATTCAACTGGATTATGCTTTAACAGACATAGGAGATCAAAGTGTTGCACTTTACTCAAACGTCTTCTCGCTGAAAGTTGATTTTAGTGTTTTCAGGTAAATTAAACATTATAAACCTGACCCCGGTGCGGTTTTAAAGCATCCCTCACAGGAATCATAGCGTTTTTATCAACCACCAGAAATGCGGTAATATGCATTTCAGATATTTCTTCAATCCCGGTTAGCGGATTGTTTACTTGTTCCTTATCAGCATACTCTTTTAAATGAATTTCGTGATGTAAGGCAATCTTTTCGGCATCAGGCCCCCTGAAATCCCAAATGAGTTTTAATCGTTCCGCCATCAATCTTCAATTTCAAGACCCAAATCTTCAGCTACTTTAAAGGTAATGTCAAATTTAGGGTCAACATAAACAACATCACTGCCGTCATTAACTGTAAGAACCTGAGTATATCCTTCAGCCTGTGCAACTTTTTCAAGTGCAGTGGCAATTTTTTGATATAGCGGCCTTTTCAATTCATCCTCCCGTATCCTGATCATTTGCATACCGTTTTGCCGAAACTTGGTAATATCATCTTCCAAAGCAAAAATTTCAGTTTGCTTTTCTTCCTTTTGTGCTTCTGTAAAAGAGGCTACATTTTTATTGTAATCATCAAGTTTAGATTGGTATGTAGCCATTTTTTCGTTCAATTGATTGTCAAGTGTAGTGCCATATTCTTTTAAATTTTCCTGAACAGTTGTAATTTCAGGCATATTCATTAAGAGAAAATCAATATCAATGGTTCCTACTTTTGTTTGGGCTTCCATAACATTGCAACATACCATAAAAATAATGGTAAGAGATAAGATGACTTTTTTCATAGTTTCAAGTTAAATATTTAGGCAAAAGTAAAGTAAAATCAAATGGAAAACAATTTAAGAAGATGGTGCAACAGAGGTGCCTTTTTCAGCAAAATTTTTAAAATCATCCATATACTTTTTGGATTGCTTTTTAAAAGCCCCGGGCATTAAAAAACCGATGGTTTTCATCATAAAGCCAGAGAAATAAAACTCTGAGACAGATTTCCACCGGGTGGTGTTTTCATTGATTTCTTCAAAATAATTTTTTTGAACATTGTGAACCCCTTTTGTGTCATAAGTGGCGTGAAAAGCCTTTGGTAAATCCCGGGTGATGGCATGTTCAATAAGAACCATTTCCTTTTTTCCCATTCTGTAAACCAGTTTTGCTGTAGCACCTTCCTGTCCGGGAGTTCCGGTAAGCGGTTCATAACTCAGGAGACCTTCCTGCCAGTGTTTCATGTTATCAGGGTTGTCAAAGAGGGCAATTACTTGATCTCGTGGTAAATCAATATCAATTTCTACTGTGTATTGCATCAACTAATCAGGTTTTTTGACATCACAAATATATGAAAATATATCAGAGGGTATTTTTAGCAATATGTTAGCAAAATCAACTTGTGAAACAATTCCTTTTTTCTATTTTTGCAATCATCCATAAAAATGCTGTTATGTTGAAATCAAGCAGGTTGTTTGCATTCCTTTTTTTACTGTACGGGTTTACTTCCTATTCGCAATTTAAAGATAAAAATGTTTTAATGACAATTGACGGCGAAACTGTTTTAGTTGATGAGTTTCTGCGTGTTTACAACAAAAACCTGGACATGGTTCAGGATGAAAACCAGAAAGACAAAGCGGCATATCTGGAATTGTTTGTTAACTATAAATTGAAGACCAAAGAGGCAATGGAGCAAGATCTTCATAAAAACCCTGAATTCCAAAAGGAGCTTTCAGGTTATGAAGAGCAATTATCCCAGAACTATCTCTATGAACAGGAAATAACCGAAAGTCTGATCAGGGAAGCCTATGACCGTATGCAGGAAGAAGTAAATGCAAATCATATCCTTATAATGCTGGAGCCTAATGCAACGCCTGAAGATACACTGGTGGCATACAATAAGATCAAAAATATCAGGGATGAAGCATTGCGTGGCGAAGATTTTGAAGAACTTGCAAAAAAACACTCTGAAGAACCCAATGCCGCCGAACGTGGAGGTGCATTAGGGTATTTTAAAGGATTCGGAATGGTTTACCCCTTTGAAAATGCCGCATACAATACCCCTAAAGGCCAAATTTCAGACATCGTGAGAACCCAGTTTGGGTACCACATCCTTAAAGTAAATGACAGAAGGCCCGTGCCTGCAGAGGTTACTGTGGCACACATTATGATTTCCACAAGAAACGAATTGAGCGAAGAAGAAGCAAAACAACGCATTGAAGAAATTCATCAAAGGGTAAAGCAAGGTGAAGATTTTGAAGAACTGGCCAGGCAATTTTCTGAAGACCCGGGTTCGTCTCAAAAGGGTGGGGTTTTAAACCGTTTTGGTTCCGGCAGGTTGAATTCACCTGATTTTGAACAAGCGGCCTTTGCGCTTCAAAATCCCGGAGAGGTTTCTGAACCTGTGAAAACCGACTTTGGGTGGCATATTATAAAGCTCATAGAGAGGCATGAGAGAACCGGTTTTGAAGATTCAAAGCAAGATATACTTAAACGCATCAAGTCATCAGACAGGTCAAAAGTGATTGTTGCCTCAATAAATGACCGTATTAAAGAAAAATATGGTTTCACCGTGGTTGAGAGTCCGTTGCCGTTTTTCAACACCTTTGTTACAGATTCTATTTTAAAGCGAAAATGGGACTACTCACCTGAGGAGCAAAAGCTCAAAAACACACTGTTTAAAATAGGAGATCAGGAATACACGTTTGGTGATTTTGCAAGCTTCCTTAAAGAAAAACAAAAGCGCGGTCGTGTTTTCAAAGACAAAGAAGAGCTTTTAAAAAACTACTATGATGAGTTTGAATTGGAAACACTTAAGGACTTCTTTAAATTAACATTAAAGGAAGAAAACCAAGAGTATGCTGCATTACTCTCTGAATACCGCGATGGCTTACTGATTTATGAACTGATGCAGCAAAGCATCTGGGAACCCTCAAAAAATGATTCCCTTGGCTTGGTAAACTTCTTTGAAAAAAATAAAGATAAATATCGCTGGGAAACCAGGATTGAAGGTGTTATTGCATCAACCGGAAATGAAAATATCGCCGGCCAGATCAAAAAATTATTGGAGTCCGGGGCATCCCAATCAGAAATAAGAAATAAGTTTAACACAGAAGATTCTGTACAGGTTATTTTCACGGAAGGCGTCTATGAAATGGGCAATTCTATTTTGCCGGCTGATTTTAAACCTGAGAAAGGGGTTTCAAAAGTGTTTTCTTTATCAGACAATAAAAATAATACCAATAATTCACAGTTTATCGTTATACAAGTAGATAAAGTGATTCCTCCCGCAACAAAAAGTTTGCAAACGGTGAGAGGAAAGGTCATTAATGATTACCAGAGTTACCTTGAATCAGAATGGATGAAGGAGTTGCGAACAAAATATCAAGTAAAAATTAATAAAAAAGCAATTAGCAAATAATGCGTTATTTTTTCCTGCTTTCTCTGTCCTTATTTCTCATCTCCTGCCAGTATTTTGAAGAGCAGGTTGAAGAAAATGTGGTCGCCCGGGTAGGATCAAATTATTTGTATGAAACGGATATAGAAAACCTTGTGGGCCCTGTTACTTCAGAAGAAGACAGTATGCTTATTGTTAACCTGTATATAAATAATTGGGCAACTCAAAAATTGTTAATGGAAAAAGCAAGAATCAATTTATCTCCGGAAAAGCTCAAGGCATATGATGAGTTGGTCGAAAACTATAAGACAGATTTATATACAAAAGGTTATACAGATATTATAGCAACGCAATCCTTGAATACAGAGATTAGTGAAAAGGAGTACGAAAAGTTTTACAACCAAAACAAGGACAATTTTTTGTTGAATGAAGAATTGATACTGTTGCGCTATATCCACGTGGGAAATGACAACACAAGCATCAATACCTTACGGCAACAACTCATTCGTTTTGATGAGAAAGATCAAAAATCATTGAAGGAAAGGGAAATTCAGTTCAAGTCTTTTTTACTGAACGATTCTATATGGGTACAGGCCAATACCGTGATGGAAAGAATTCCTGCAGTGAACTCTGAAAACTTCAACGAATTGTTAAAAAAATCAAATAGTATAGAGCTGCAAGACTCATTAGGAGTATATTTGATTTTTGTAAAAGATGTATTGTTGCGCAATGATATTGCTCCGATTTCATATGTAAAACCAACCATTGAGCAAATTATCCTTAACAGAAGAAAATTAGACATAGTAAAAAATTTAGAAAAAGACATATTACAAGATGCAATCAAAAACAAAAAATTTGAAGTTTTTAATTAAAAATATCCTGACTTTTACATTCGTTTCTCTTTTCACTTTGAGCAGTTTTGCTCAGGATGAAACCTTGATTATCGATGAATCAAGCAACATTGAGATTCAAAAAGAAATGAGTATTGCAGACACACTCAAAAAACAACAGCGGTTTAAGGTTGATGGTGTTATTGGTGTAGTGGGCGACTATATTGTTTTGGAAAGTGATATCGACAGGACATACCTTGAACTTAAACAGCAAAGTATATCTACAGAAGATATTTCAAGATGTGAGCTATTTGGAAAGCTTTTAGAGGATAAACTTTATGCACATCACGCCATTCAGGATAGTATTGTGGTTTCAGAAACTGAAATCAATGGACGTTTAGATCAACAAATTCAATATATGGTAGGCCAGTTGGGCTCTGAAGAAAAAGTGTATCAATTCTACAATAAGAACTCGATGGCAGAACTTCGCCGGGAACTGTTTGAAATCAACAAAGCGATGCAATTGGCTATGATGATGCGTGAAAAAATATACGAAGATGTGGAAGTAACCCCCGAGGAAGTAAGACAGTTTTTTCAGTCCATTCCTAAAGACGAGCTACCTGTTTTTGGAACAGAACTTGAGGTTGCCCAAATCGTTATAGAACCTGAAATCACGGAAGAAGCCAGGCAAGATGCTATAGACCGGCTCAATGAGTTTCGCAGGGATGTAGTTGAAAATGGTGCCAGTTTTACCACAAAGGCAGTGCTGTATTCAGAAGACCCCGGTTCGGCTACCAAGGGTGGTTTTTATACCTTAAACAAGAAAGCACAGTTTGTAAAAGAATTTAAGGACGTTGCTTTTTCACTTCAGGAAGGGGAGGTGAGCGAACCCTTTGAAACAGAATTTGGCTTTCACATTCTCATGGTTGAAAAAGTAAGGGGACAGGATTTGGATATACGCCATATTTTGCTCATTCCCGAGGTTAATGAAGAAACCATACAAAAGGCAAGAGCCAAAATTGACAACATAAGAAATAAAATTGTGAGTGGGGAAATTTCTTTTGCCGAAGCAGCCCGTACCGAATCTGATGAAACCGAGACAAAAAACAACGGCGGTCAGCTCATCAACCCCACAACAGGTGACACCCGTTTTGATCTTACCAAAATGGACCCGGCTTTGAGCGCACAGGTGTATAACCTGAAAGATGGTGAAGTTTCAAATGTATTTGTCGATGAAGACCGCACCGGTAGAAAAAGCTTTAAAATCCTCACCGTTACAAACCGCTATGAAGAACACGAAGCCGATTTTTCAAAAGACTATGAAAAAATAAAAGAACTGGCTCTTACTGAAAAGCGCATCAGAGCCATTGAGAAATGGCAAACGAATAAAATCAGGGATACTTACATTAATATCAGCAATGATTATGATGATTGTGCATTTACCAATAACTGGTTAAAAAAATAACCTTTAAAAATTTCACTATAAAATTAAAATTAAACCTGTACCAAAATGTCTGACGTAGCAGCTGTAGAACAATTAGTAAAGAAACATACCGAGTTAAAGAAAGAAATAGCAAAGGTTATCATTGGTCAGGATGAGGTTGTGAAACAAGTTTTACTGGCTGTTTTTTCAGGAGGTCACGCCCTTTTAATAGGGGTACCGGGTCTTGCAAAAACCCTGATGGTTAATACCATTGCACAGGCACTTGGCCTGAATTTCAAACGCATCCAATTCACCCCTGATTTGATGCCGAGTGATATTTTAGGTTCAGAAATACTGGATGAAAACCGTCAGTTTAAATTTATCAAAGGTCCTATTTTTGCCAATATAATTTTAGCAGATGAGATCAACAGGACTCCTCCCAAAACCCAGGCAGCACTCCTTGAAGCTATGCAGGAGCGGGCTGTTACCATTGCAGGAAACCATTACAATCTCAGCTTGCCCTATTTTGTTTTGGCTACACAAAACCCCATAGAGCAGGAGGGAACTTACCCATTGCCCGAAGCCCAGCTTGACCGTTTTATGTTTGCCATCAATCTTGAATATCCTTCCTTTTCTGAAGAGGTTGATATTGTCAAGTCAACAACCACAGACCAGTCAGTTACTGTAAATGCGTTGTTTACTGCACAGGAAATTATCGATTTTCAGAAGTTGATTCGCAGAATTCCCGTGGCAGATAATGTTATTGAATATGCCGTTAATCTTGTGGGTAAAACAAGACCCACATCTGAGGGGGCTTCAGATATGATTAAGAATTATATTGACTGGGGTGCCGGTCCGCGTGCTTCCCAAAACCTGATACTGGCCGCAAAGACCAATGCTGCTCTCAATGGTAAATTCTCCCCTGATATTGCAGATGTCCAGTCAGTTGCTACCGGTATTTTAAGGCACCGTATGATCAAAAACTATAAAGCAGAGGCCGAAGGCCTTACCATTGAAGAGATAATCAAGAGCTTGTTTTAATAGTTTTCTATTATTTGTGCACCTTCTTACTCTATTTTTTGAGTCCTTATAAGTAAATAATTGAATTATTTTCTTAAACCAAATTCCGTATATTCGTTTTTTCAATATTTTAAGCCTTTGAGAAAAGCCTATCAGGATCGCATATTTGGATTGGATGTCATGCGCGCTGCTGCCATTCTCTTTGTCGTTTTTTCACACGCCCTGTGGATCTTTCCTGAAGCATCCGGAACATTGGTTGAGATTCTTCGCCTTATGGGTGTGATGGGTGTAGAGATTTTCTTTGTGCTTAGCGGATTCTTAATTGGCAGGATTTTATTCAGGATTTTTACCAAAGAAGACTTCAAAACCCGTGATTTAAATTATTTTCTCATTCGCCGGTGGTTCAGAACATTGCCCAATTATTACCTAGTGCTTTTGATAAATATAGGGATTGTTCTCTATTTCGGAAGAGAACTCCCTGACAGCATTTTTTCTTATTTCTTTTTCCTTCAGAATGCTGTTGATGGAATGGATATTTTTTTTACGGAATCCTGGAGTTTGCCCATTGAGGAATTTGCTTATATTATATGTCCTTTTTTGTTTTATATCATCTTTTTGTTTCCCCTTAAGGTTTCAAGACAAAAGCTATTCTTGTATGTGACCTTGTTTATTATCGCGTTTTTTCTTTGCACTAAAATTATTTATAACATTAACAATCCTGTAAGTGATATAACATATTGGAATATCAATCTGAAGGCTGTAGTGCTATATCGCATTGATGCTATATATTACGGTGTTTTAGCGGCCTATATTTCCCTGATCCATCCGCACCGCTGGAAGTCAAAACCAGAAATGTTATTAATTTTAGGGTTTTTATTATTCTTGCTGCTGCATTTTCTTATTGGAACAAAGCAACTTACTGTTGAAGAATATCCCTTTTTGTGGAATGTAGTCTACCTTCCTTTTTGCTCCATTTGTATTGCATTTTCACTACCATATCTTTCAGGATTAAAGACAGCGGCTTCTTATATATCAATGCCGATTACTTTTATAAGTGTGATTTCTTACGGGATGTATTTGTTGCATTATTCCATAATATTGCAACTTATGCGATATTTTAAACCCATTGAGATGTTGACTTTTAATGAAAAGTTAGTCTTCGCAGGTATTTATTTAACGTTGACAATCTGCCTTGCATTTGTTCTTTATCGAATATATGAAAAACCCATGATGGATATCCGTGACAAACCCTATATTAAGAAGCGGTTTTCAAAAAATTAAATTGACAAGTTGTTAATTTTATGTATTTTTTCTTGTTAATAAGATAATATTATATACTAAAAATTAGCTTATATTGAATATAATTCAGCAAAAAAGCAATTTCTTTAAATATTTTTAAATTACATTGAATTTTTGTAAATTTGCAAGCATCGAGATTTAGAGCGCTAAATTTCATAGCAACTTAAAAATATAACACTTAACTTCATTACTATGGCCTTTGATATTGACATGATTAAAAAAGTGTATGCTACTATGGGTGAGCGTGTAAACAAAGCACGTGAAATCGTAGGAAAACCGCTTACACTATCAGAAAAAATACTTTATTCACACCTTTGGGATGGAACCCCCACACAAGCGTTTAAACGCGGCAAAGACTATGTGGATTTTGCCCCGGACCGTATTGCTTGTCAGGATGCCACTGCTCAAATGGCTTTGCTGCAATTTATGCAGGCCGGTAAAGAAAAGGTGGCTGTTCCCACAACAGTCCACTGTGATCACCTCATTCAGGCAAAATCCGGTGCTTTTGAAGATTTAAAAAGGGCCAATGACAGCAGTAAGGAAGTTTTTGACTTTTTGGAATCAGTATCAAATAAATACGGTATCGGTTTCTGGAGACCCGGAGCCGGGATTATCCACCAGGTTGTTTTGGAAAACTATGCGTTTCCGGGCGGTATGATGATAGGTACAGACTCACACACGGTAAATGCCGGTGGTTTGGGAATGGTTGCCGTGGGAGTGGGTGGTGCAGATGCTGTTGATGTGATGGCAGGAATGCCGTGGGAATTGAAATTTCCAAAGCTCATTGGTGTCAAATTAACGGGAAGCCTTAGTGGCTGGACTGCATCAAAGGATGTTATTTTGAAAGTAGCAGGAATCCTCACAGTTAAAGGCGGTACAGGAGCCATCGTTGAATATTTCGGGGAAGGTGCCAAAAACCTTTCGTGCACCGGAAAAGGAACTATTTGTAATATGGGTGCCGAAATAGGGGCGACCACATCCACCTTTGGGTATGATGATGCTATGGAACGCTTCCTTCGTGCTACAGACCGAAATGATATTGCTGACGAAGCAAACAAAATAAGAGAACACCTTACCGGTGACCCGGAAGTATATGCAAATCCTGAGCAGTATTTTGACCAGGTAATTGAGATCAACCTATCTGAATTACGTCCGCATCTCAACGGTCCTTTTACTCCTGATCTTGCAACACCGGTTGGCGAACTTGGAAAATTAGCCCGTGAAAATGACTGGCCTTTAAAAGTGGAATGGGGCCTTATAGGTTCATGTACAAACAGTTCTTATGAAGATTTAACCCGCGCTGCATCCATTGCGAAGCAGGCTGTAGATAAAAAAATCAAGGCAAAGTCAGACTTTGGGATTAACCCCGGTTCAGAGCAGATCAGGTTTACTGCAGAACGCGACGGCATCCTGAAAATATTTGAAGACCTTGACGCCACGATATTCACAAACGCCTGCGGACCCTGTATTGGTCAGTGGGACAGGAGTGATATGAAAGGGGAAGAAAAAAACACCATTGTTCATTCCTTTAACAGAAACTTCTCAAAACGTGCCGACGGGAACCCAAACACCCATGCTTTTGTGGGCTCACCCGAAATGGTAGCCGCAATTGCTATCTCAGGGCGTCTTGACTTTGACCCGATGACAGATACCCTTATCAATGAAGACGGTGAAGAAGTTATGCTTGAAATGCCTCAGGGTATTGAATTGCCTCCTAAAGGTTTCGATGTGGAAGAAAATGGCTATTTGGCCCCCACTGAAGATGGAAGAAGTGTGGAGGTGAAGGTGAGCAAAGAATCTGAACGCCTTCAATTACTTGATCCTTTTGCACCCTGGGACGGTCAAAACCTTTCCGGTGCAAAATTGCTTATCAAAGCCTTTGGAAAATGTACTACAGACCACATTTCGATGGCCGGTCCGTGGTTGCGTTACAGGGGACATCTCGATAACATTTCAAACAATACCCTTATAGGTGCTATCAATGCTTTTAATAACAAAACCAATTTCGTAAAAAGCCAGGTAACCGGAGAGTATGGTGGTGTACCTGATGTACAACGCGAATACAAAAAAGCGGGTATTCCTACTATTGTAGTTGGGGACCACAACTACGGTGAGGGTTCATCCAGGGAACACGCTGCCATGCAACCGCGCCATTTGGGTGTTCGGGTGGTATTGGTAAAATCATTTGCCCGTATTCACGAAACCAACCTTAAAAAGCAAGGTATGCTTGCTTTAACGTTTGCCAACGAGGCCGATTATGATTTGATTCAGGAAGATGACACGTTCAACCTTATTGATTTGAAAGACTTCGCTCCAGACAAACAAATAACGATTGAACTCGTTCATAAAGACGGCAGCAAAAACCTGATTAAAACCAACCATACTTATAATAATGCTCAGATTGAATGGTTTAAAGAAGGCTCAGCACTCAATCTGATTAAAAAGGAAAACGCTTAAAATAGAGTTTTAGAATTAATATTTTTTTAAAAGGACTTCTCATTATCAGGGGAGTCCTTTTTAATTCGATAAAGATTATTAGCGGTTCTTTGTATATAATTAAAAACTAGTATCTTTAAATCAGTTTAAAAAACGACCATGACATATTATCTTATACTCTTTTTACTGGTTTTTACCATTTATACGATTTATATATACAACAAACTCATCAAACTTCGCAATATGGTTGATGAAGCGTGGAGTGGAATAGATGTGCAACTTCAGAAGCGCCACGATTTGATTCCCACTATTGTGAAAGTTGTAAAAGGCTATGCTTCCCACGAGAAAACCCTTTTTGAAAGCATCACGCACCTGCGCAACCGCGGTGTTGAAGCCAAGACTGTAAAAGAGCAGGAAGCTGCAGAAGTAGGGCTGTCAAAAGCGCTGGGAAACCTTTTTGTGGTTGTGGAAAATTATCCCGAATTAAAAGCCAATGTGAATTTTCTGGATTTACAGCGCGAGCTGTCCAAAGTGGAACATGACCTGCAAAGGGCACGTCGTTATTATAACGGTAGTGTAAGGAATTACAATATTCTGATTGAGCAATTCCCGTCAAATCTGGTTGCAAATGCCGCCAGTCATTCCCAACGCGATTACTTTGATATAAAGAATGAAACCGAGCGGGCAGTTCCCGATGTTATATTTTAGAATAGATTTAATGAAAATATTTGTATCCTTCTTATTTACTCTTTTCCTTACCCTGTCTGTCTTTTCACAGGAGCGCATCCTTGAGTATAAATCACATATTGAAGTTGAAGCCTCCGGCGATATTTTAGTGCAGGAAGACATTACAGTAAAAGCAGAAAGAAAAGATATCAAAAGAGGGATTTACCGTGCTTTTCCCACTACTTATAAAGATAAAGCAGGTACGCGTTATAAAGTGGGCTTTGAAGTGGTTAAGGTATTGAAAGACGGGGTAGAAGAACCGTTTTTTACTGAAGGGGAAAGCAACGGTGTTACGGTTTACATTGGAAACAAGATGAAATTCCTGACACCAGATGTGTATACCTATACCTTGATATACCGCACCACACGTCAAATAGGTTTTTTTGAAGAATATGACGAACTTTATTTTAACGCCATTGGTGCAGATTGGATTTTTCCCATTGAAAAAGCCGAAGTCACCGTAACCTTACCGGAAGGAGCCACTGTGTCACAATTGGATGCCTTTTCAGGTACTTTTGGTTCCACTACCTGTAAGTGTACCATTGTTTCTAAAGACAATACGGTTAGAATTGCAACCGATGAAATACTACTTCCAAGGGAGCAACTTTCCTTTGCCGTTGCCTGGCCAAAAGGTTTTATAAAAGAACCAACTGCCCTTGAAGAAGCCGGCTATTTTTTTAAAAGTAATTTTCATGTCCTCCTGGCAATTTTCGGATTAATTATTGTTTTTTGGCTCTACTATCGTGCCTGGAAGAAAGTGGGTGTTGACCCACCAAAGGGAACAATTATCCCCTTATTTGATCCACCTGCGGGCTTTAGTCCGGCCGAGGTGGCATACCTGATACAAATGGGATTCACTCAGCGTGCTTTTACGGCTGCGATCGTAAATATGGGTGTCAAGGGACATTTGAAAATCATCAATTTGAAAAAGAAATATACCCTTGACCGGGTAACTAAAAACGCAGACATACTTTCTCCGGAAGAGAATGCCCTCTCAACTGCCTTGTTTTCCAAAGGTGATAAAATCTCACTGGATAATAAAAACCACGGTCGTTTTACAAAAGCAAAAACAAATGCCAAAGCTGAATTAAAGAAAAAAATGCAGCCTAAATACTTTAGCCTGAATTACAATTACCTAGGTAAAGGTATCCTGGCATCTGTGGTGTTGGTTGTCTTTACATTTGTCTTTGCGCCTTCTCCGGCAATCCCCATTATTTTAATAATACTTTTAATTGTTCTGGTTGCGGTTTTTACATATTTAATCAAAGCACCCACGCGTAAAGGAAGGTTCCTGATGGATGAAATTGAGGGTTTCAAAATGTACCTTTCAGTGGCAGAACAGAAAAAGCTGGATGCCCTGCACGAACCCGATATGACCGTCGAACGCTTTGAAGCTTTATTGCCTTATGCCATCGCATTAGGCGTAGAGAACAAATGGGGTGAAAAGTTTGAAAATGCCTTGTCCAAATCGTTACAAGAGGTCAAAGATTATAATCCGTCCTGGTATGCAGGTGCTGCAGGAGCAATGGCTTTTTCGCCACAGCAGTTTTCATCATCTGTGGGTAGAAGTTTTTCTTCTGCGATTTCGTCTGCGTCCACACCTCCGGGGAGTTCATCAGGAAGCGGTGGCGGCGGTTTTTCCGGTGGCGGCGGTGGTGGCGGCGGTGGTGGCGGCTGGTAAAAAAAAATACCTTCAGATTGCTTTATTCCCTTAAAAGAAGTATTGAATGTATTGGGTTAATATCTAACCGGATGTATCCACTGTGTTTTTATTGAATGTCTGAAGGATGATTGCAATTCCCATCACAAGAACGCATCCAAATAAATTCAGCCACAGGTATGGAAACCAATCCATCGCCCAAATAAATACTATAATGGCCTGGGTTATAAGCGCCGCGACAAACACGGCATTTCCTCTGACATACTTTATAAAAAAGGCGAGCAGGAATATTCCCAGCACGTTTCCGTAAAAGATTGAACCTATAATATTGACCAATTGAATGAGATTATCAAACAAATTTGCTACACAGGCAATAACAATGGCAACAATGCCCCAAAGTAAGGTAAACCATTTTGAGGCTTTCAGGTAGTGGGTTTCATCTTCTTCTCTTCCGTGATTTCTTTTATACAAGTCCATTGTGGTGGTGGTTCCCAAAGCATTCAGTTCTGATGCTGTGGAAGACATAGCCGCACTTAAAATTACGGCAAGCAACAATCCAATGATACCACGCGGAAGGTTGTTGAGGATAAAGTGGATAAACACATAATCCTTATCATTTGTTTCAATCAAAGAACTGGATTTGCTGATAAGCTCTTTTGCTTCTGCGCGGTATGCAAGATCCTGTTCTTCTAACTTGATGATCGTTTCACGGTAAGCTTCCTTCTGGACACCACTTTCAGCACCGGAGAAATCAAAAACCGCAGTTTGTCTGGCTTCAAAGTTCAACGCTTGTTTGGTTTCCAGTTCCCGGTAAGACTCCGCATATTCAGAATTGACAACACTCTCTGTGGCTACCGGGTTAAAATTGAGCGGAGAGGCATTAAACTGATAAAATACAAAAACCATCACACCCACCAAAAGGATGAAAAACTGCATGGGTACTTTCAGCAGGCCGTTCATAATGAGCCCCATCTGACTTTGCCTGACAGATTTTCCTGAAAGGTAACGCTGCACCTGGCTTTGGTCAGTTCCAAAATAGGATAGCGCCAAAAAAGTCCCCCCAATAATGCCACTCCAGAATGTATACCGGTTGTCAAAATTGAAAGAAAAATCTATGATGTCCATTTTACCGCTTGCTGCAGCGATTTCCAGGGCATTGCCAAAACTGATGTTTTCCGGCAGGTAATTTATGATAATAAAAAAGGCGGCAAACATCCCGGCAAAGATGACAGCCATTTGTTGCTTTTGTGTGATACTCACAGCATTGGTCCCTCCGGAAACGGTGTAAATAATAACTAAAATTCCGATAAAGATATTCAGGAAAAATAAATTCCACCCCAGCACGGCAGAGAGGATGATGGAAGGGGCAAAAATAGTAATACCGGCAGCCAGACCCCGTTGTACAAGAAAAAGGATAGCCGTTAAAGACCGTGTTTTTAAATCAAAACGGTTTTCAAGAAATTCATAAGCTGTATACACCTTCAGACGGTGGTACAGCGGAATAAAAACCATACAAATCACTACCATAGCGATGGGCAATCCAAAATAAAACTGCACAAAGCCCATTCCGTCATGAAAAGCCTGTCCGGGAGTTGAAAGAAACGTAATGGCGCTGGCCTGGGTTGCCATTACAGAAAGCCCGATGGTCCACCAGTTTGAGGTGTTACCGCCCTTTAAAAAGTCCTGAACATTTTTGCTGCCCCGGGTTTTCCATACACCATAAGCTACAATAAAAACCAACGTTGCTAAAAGGACAATCCAATCAATACTGTGCATATCAGGTAAATGAAGTCATTAAAAAATAAAATAAAACAATGTAAATGGCATTGGCCAGCAATACCCAGGTATATTCTTTTTTCCAGATATATTTTTCAGGTTTTTGCACAGTATATAGTATTGTGTTTTGTTATTAATTTTCTAAAGATAACAAATTTGCAAACAAACGGAACGCTCCCAAAACCCCGGCCGGCAATTGCCTGAAAAAACTGAGTCCGGTGTAAACAAAATGGCCTTTGCCATGCTTGGCTATGAGCAAAGCCCCATCAACAGGATTTTCTCCGGGATCGTTCATTCTCAGGACAGGGGTAAACTCTTTTGCCCAACTGTCAGGAAAATACAAACCGCGTTCCTGTACCCAGGAATCAAAGTCATTTTGGCTTATTTTATTCGGTGTATTCAATGCAGGGTGGTCTTTTGCAAGGAAGGTTATCGGTGATTCTTCATCTGTTACACGATCACGTGACAGGTCAAGGTCATAAGGTGCAAGTGAATCTGTAACCAGACCCCGGGATACATTGTATTGTAAAATTACATTTCCGCCCTGAGCGACGTAGTCAAATAGCAATTGCTGTTTGAATTTTAAAGACTCAATCGTGTTGTATGCCCTGATGCCCACAACCACAGCATCAAAAGCTGTTAAGTTTTCTTTTGTAATGGTTTCAGGGTTGATTTCGGTTACCCGGTATCCAATTTGCCGTAAACCAAGCGGAACTGCATCACCGGCACCCATAATGTAGCCAATATTATCACCGCGTTTTTCTATGTTAATGCGTGCTACCTTCGCTTTTGCAGGGAGCAACACATGTTGAAAAGGGATGTGGGAATAGTCTATGGTTGTTTTTTTGTTGGTGTAAAATGAATCGCCCACCTGCATTAAAAGGCTCAGATTTCCTTCATTTTGGGTTGATGGCGGTGTGACCGTGAAAGTGAATGTTTTTACTTCCCCTTTGGAAACCATTTGGAAAGCTTGGGGTGCACTCACGCTCCAGCCGTCAGGATGGTTGATGGAGAGCATTCCTGAGAGGTTCTCTCTTTCGGCTTCAAGCCTTACTGTAATTGTTTTGGGTTGTGCATCGGGAAAGAGGAAAACATCATCAGAAAAATGTCCGGTAACTTCAGGGATTACCTGAAAAGGTTGATAGACTTCTCCCGTTACCGGACTGTTGTATTTATAGACCAGATTTCGGGTAAAGGATATGGTTTCACCAAATAAAGCAATTTTGAAGGTAACAGGGAAGGTTTCTTCCAGACGGGGC
Organism: uncultured Flavobacteriaceae bacterium; assembly: GCA_963975935.1. Lineage (GTDB taxonomy): Bacteria > Bacteroidota > Bacteroidia > Flavobacteriales > Flavobacteriaceae > Planktosalinus. The sequence goes on along the minus strand of CAXBIQ010000007.1, from coordinate 149,849 downwards.
ATCCCGATATATTCAAGTTCTCTGACATTTTGAAGTCCAACAGTACCTTCATTTTTAAGCCAGTAAGCAGAAGTAAAGGGGGTGTCTTTGGGTATGAGTATTTCATTTTTGTGATTAAAGCGTGTATTGCTTTCCAGAGGCTGTGTGTTTTGAAACAAGTTTTGGTTTTGGAAACGCACATCAACGAGTTGCATAGGAACATCTGACCGGTTTATAGCTTCCAGTTCAATATTTACATTTGTTTGCCGTGTAGCACTTTGACTGTCTGTAACTGCTTCAAGAAAAAGTCCGCTGCAGGCTGCTATGATGTTTTTGATTTCCTTGGTTTTTTGGACTCCCCAGTAATCTGTTCGGTTTTTAAGGAGGGTGTATGCTTTAACCAGCTCCGGAACGCTGGCTGCCGGATTGGAAAAATCAAAGTTCTGCTGCACTTTATATAAAATTTCACCAATAGCTTCGCCGCCTTCAATGCGGGACCAGCCGGTGTTGATTCCTTCAAAAAGATCGGACTCATCTTTTGGCATGTCTCCCTTCAAGATTTCGAGATATTCTGTGTCTTCACCACGCACACCGGTATTACCGAAGCCTTGAGATTGATGTTTGCTTCTGCTTAAGGCTGCAATTTCACCATTTGAAAGTCCTAGTGACGGATAGTATTTTCCCGTTTGGAGAGCTACAAGGTTTGACTTATCTGCTTTTTCAAAATTTTCCTGGCTTCCGTAAAACCACCATGAGGTGTTGAAAAAAATGCGTTTGGGTTGCCAGGGAGTTGTGATTTTTAATTGTTCGGGAAATGCTGAAGCATCACCTGAAAGTTCAAAAGCTTCCAGTCCCAAAATAGCCGAAGCAGTGTGGTGGCCGTGTGTTGTGCCCGGGGTGCGGTGATTGAAGCGGTTGATAATCACATCAGGACGAAATTTCCTGATGGCTAAAACAACATCGCTTAAAACTTCTTTATTTCCCCAAAAAGAAAACGTTTCGTCAGGGCTTTTGGAATAACCAAAGTCAACTGCGCGCGTAAAGTATTGTTCACCGCCGTCTGTTTTGCGTGCTTCAAGAAGCTCATATGTGCGGATAACACCCAGTAAATCCCTCAATTCAGGACCAATAAGGTTTTGCCCACCATCGCCCCGTGTAACAGACAGGTATGCAGTTCTTGCTTTGATATGGTTTGATAAATGAGAAATCAACCGTGTATTTTCATCATCGGGATGTGCCGCTATATATAAAGCACTTCCCAGAAAATTAAGTTTTTTAATAGATTCATAAATTTGTGAAGATGTGGGTTTTAAGGGCTGTTGAGCAAAAGCCGATGTTAAGAAGGCAAAAGAAAAGAGTAGCGCAAATAAAGTTCTGATCATTATCAATTAAATTTAGTCGTGGGTTTGGGTAAGGTTTTTTTCTTCCGGTTCTTCAATTTTATCAGGAATAATATTGCTTTCACTCAATAGCGTGATACCTTTCTGAAGCAATAAATTGTTAGGATATGACAGTACTTCTCCTTTTTCACTTCTCAGAATCATTTGAAAAGCATTGATATCGTCAATAACCAGCGGTTCCATCACAAAATCCTTATCGTGAATTTTGATGGTATCACCAATTTTATAAGGAAAAGTAAAAAACATAATAATACCACTTGTAATATTGCTTAATATGGACCACTGTGCAAAAAGTGCCACACCAATTATAGCAAATACAGAGGAGAAAACAAGCCCTACATCTCTAAATTGAACCCCCCAAATGAGTATATTCCAGAAAACCAGAAGAAATATAATGGCAAAATCAAAATATTTGGTTATGAGCTTCGTGCGTCTGTCCAGGTTTTGATTTTTTATAGCTATTCTTTTTACAATACTTAATAGCACAACTCTTAAAACCAGCAATACCACGATACTGATAAACGTGTATACTAATTTTGGAATGATGGGTGTTAAATCCATATAATTAATTGTTGAATAGTGAATCTCTTAAAACTTCGTGTTTAATTTGGTTTTTGTTCCAGTAATCTGATTTGATATCGTTTAATTTTTGCGCCTTGGTGGTATTGTTTGCAATTTGTTCCTCCCATTTTTCAATGGTAAAGGGAGGTTCTGTGGCAAACCAGATTCTCAGGGTCCTGTCGGCTGTTGGATAATTAACGGTATAATTTGATAAAGAATCGGTTTTGGTAAGCACGGCCTTTGCTTGTGATGCTTTTATTTCTTTATGGCGTAACCTCGTGTATTCCAGTGAAGGGATGATCTCTATATCCCCTTGCGGGAGCAGGGCAGGGTCGATGCGTAGTAAGGTCCAAAGTTCATCTTCCAGCCATGTTTTTTCCAGGGTAAAACTTTCATCAGCTTCATTTTCAAAATATGAGTGAGAGGTAACCTCAAAGCGCTCACGGTTGTTTATTTGTGCATATACGTGGCCACACCATTCCTGAACAGAATTTGAAACCTTAATCGCGTGTGCATCCTGAAATACAGGGGAAAAGGTACTTGTCATGATTGAATAAGGATATATACCTGTTGTGAAGTTTTTCATTTTGTTGAGCTTCAGTACCGTAATGTTATCAGGATTTTGGGCATCGGCTTTAACCTGGATTTCAGGCAGGAAATCTTCTGTTACATAAACCAAAACGGCGGTTCCTTCCCTCATTTCACCATAGCGCTCTTGTTGTAGTGCGTATGAAGTGATTTCTGCCTGACCCTGAAACCAATAGGAGTCAAAATCATTTGAGACATTACGTTCTTTTGCTTTAGGTAAAGCTTTGGTTTCCTTTTCTGTAGTATTGCAGCCAACAAGGACAATTGAAAATAATAAAAGCATTGCTTTTTGTAAAAACATCATAAAAACAATTTTAAGCTAAAAGTACTATAAAATCAGCGTTTGACAAATTCCATTAACGTTTTGTAAACAAGGTGCGTGGGCAATCCCATAACGGTATTGTATGAGCCTTCAATTTTAGTGACACCAATCGCACCTATCCATTCCTGAATACCATAAGCACCCGCTTTATCAAAGGGCTTGTAATTTTTAACGTAATAGTTAATCTCTTCATCAGTCAATTCCTTGAACCATACTCCAGTAGTATCACTGACAGTAACTTGTTTTTCCGCGGAAGTAAAGCATACTGCCGAAACCACTTCGTGAACACTGCCTGAAAGTGATTTAATCATGTCAAATGCTTCTTGTGAATTTTCGGGTTTGCCCAGGCATCTGTTTTTATGCAAAACGATAGTGTCACCTGTGATGAGGATATCGTTTTTATCTAAATTATCAAAAGCGGCCGCCTTCAATTTCGAAAGATAATGTGCAATTTCTTTCCCTTTTATTTCATCAGGATAAACCTCATCAACGGGTCTTAACTGTATCGAAAAATCAATATTGAGTTCCGTAAAAAACTGCTGTCTTCTGGGAGAACCCGAAGCCAGAATAATATTAAAATCTTTTAAAAGAGAAGCAAGCATAAGACGGTTTACGTTAATAAAAAAGGATAAAGCAATAATGAAAGCATTCCAAAAAACATCGTGATTTTTAAAATGCCGGAAAGTGTATGATAGTCTTTTTGCTTTTCAGCTGAAAGGATTTTAATACAAAAATACAGCAACGGGGCAATGACAAAAAACAAAAAATAGAGCATTGCAATTTGCTGTGTATACATATAGGTATAAATGTAATAAACTACAATAGCAATGGTAGCGGCAGTCAGGACAAAAACTGTTAGTCCGGAGCGCTTCCTTCCGATAAGGATGGGAAGGGTCTGCATTCCTACATTTTTATCACCATTGATATCCTCAATATCCTTGACGATTTCACGGATGAACGTGAGCAACAAAGCAAACAACGCATAATCCAGAAGGATGTAGAATATCGTGGAAAGTGATTGCAGGTTTTGGTCTGTAATCGCAGGGAACAAATCAAAAATACCAACAATCATAATGGTCATGGCCACCAGTACAGCAACTACAATGTTTCCAACCAACACAATAGATTTCAGATAAGAAGCATACAGGTACAGTAATGCCGATATGATAATAAAAATGGCTGCAAAGCCGGGTCTGTCAATAAAATTTGCCAGGTAAAACCCAATACCAACGCCTATCACATTACAGGCGATATAATAATTATAGGCTGTTTGCTCCGTTATTTTTTTTCCGATGAGCCTTTTATTGGGTTTGTTGATGGCATCTGTCCTTATGTCGTAAATATCATTAATAACATACCCGCCAGCTGCAATTGAAATCGTGCTTAAAACAAGCAAGGCATATTGAAATGCAGATAAAGAAGTATCAATATCAAAAGGCTCAAACAATGCATATTTTATGAGCAATTGGATGATAATGATAAAAAGCAGGTTTTTATACCGTATGAGGTTTAAAAGTGGAAGCATATCAGTAAGCGGTTTTAATCCAGTTTGGCATCTTTGTTAACAGCCCATTTCCCCTGTACTTTAAGCACTTGTTCTATGACGTCACGCACACAGCCTTTGCCACCGTTTCTGTGTGATATGTATTTTGAAATGGCCTTGATTTCCGGTGCGGCATCCTGAGGGCAGGTGGGAAGCCCCACTTGCTGCATCACATACAGGTCCGGGATGTCATCTCCCATATAAAGCACGTTCTCATGTTTAATACCATATACATCAAGATACTCATCAAGTGTGTCTGTTTTGTGCTGAACACCCAGATGGATGTCTGTCAGTCCAAGTCCGCGCAAGCGCAATCTTACACCTTCATTGCTTCCGCCGGAAATCACACACACATTATAACCCTGCTCAACAGCTGTTTTCAGGGCATAACCGTCTTTAATGCTCATGGTGCGCAGCATTTCACCTTCAGTTGTAACTGAGATGCTTCCGTCTGTCAGGACCCCGTCAACATCAAACACAAAAGTGGTGATGTGTTGCAGATACTCTTTATAACTTTTTTCCTCCATATGTTTTGGTGATTTCCTGTGAAAGGAGTTTGTATATTTCTTTGTGCTCTTGCAAATCTAAAGCATCCAGATGTTTTGCCATGGTTTTTTGGTCATTTCTTTTAGCGGGGCCGGTTTGCATGTCTGATGGTAATGAACCCTGTACCTTTTGGGCAGTCTCAAGAATTAAAGGTTCCAATACTGAAAAGGGTATTTCACTTTCAGAAGTTATTTGGTACCCAATGTGATAGAGGTGGTTTACAAAATTACATACAAATACAGCTGCAAGGTGAAGTTGTTTGCGCTTTTCGGAATTGACTTCAAACTGTGTCTCTGAAATATAAGATGCTAAAAGTGACAGAAATTTTAGATCTTCATCATTCTCTGCTTCAATGCATATGGGAATTTGTGAAAAATCAACAGCTTTTCCTTTAGTAAAGGTTTGTAAGGGGTAAAAGACACCGCGTCTGTTTTTTGGGTCTAATTCAGTCAAAGAAACACTGCCGGACGTGTGGACAACAAGGCTGTTTTGGAAAGTCAACTTTTGGGATACTTCCGCTACAGCATCATCGGGTACTGATATTATATAACAGTCAGCCTTTACAAGTTTCTTTAAGTCTGTTGTTTTGCTTCCGCTGAAATCAAGGCTTTCCAGTGACTGAGAGGTACGGTTATAAACCTGAATAACATTCACTTTTTCAGAAGAGCTAAACGCCTCTATAAGATGGGAAGCAACATTGCCGGCACCTATAATTACTACATCTATCATAAGGCTAAAATAAGCAACAAAACATTAACAAAAAACACCTTCTTGTTAAACCTGCAATACCAACAAAATTCAGTAAATTTGCACCAATTTATTTCAATTGAAATTCGATCATGCAAAAAAAGATTGCTTCCTTTTTATTTTCAACAAGACTTACCGGAATTTTATTTATAGTTTTTGCCATTGCGATGGGAATTGGTACTTTTCTCGACGCACAGCAAACAACTTCTCCAACGCCATATTCAAGGACGTTGGTCTACAATGCCTGGTGGTTTGAAGCCATAATGGTGGTTTTTGTTATTAACTTTATAGGCAACATACCCAAATATGGATTGTGGAGAAAAGAGAAGTGGTCGATGCTCATTATCCACTTGTCTTTTATACTTATTATCTTTGGTGCGTTTATAACCCGTTACATTGGTTATGAAGGGGTAATTGCCATAAGGGAGGGTGCTACAGAAAACACCATGCTTTCTGAAAAGGTATACCTAACTACTCTGATAGACGGTGATTATGAAATAGACGGTGTACCTCAGCGGAGAAAGCACGAAAAAAGACTCTTGCTCTCTGAACGTCTTGATAATGATTTTGAAATTCAAACAGATTATAACGATCAACCCATTACCATTGAGTATGTAGATTATATAAAAGGAGCTGTCGAGACAGTTGTACCTGCAGAAAGTGGTATGCACTATTTAAAACTGGTAGAAGCCGAAGGGGGCAACAGGCATTCGCACTGGCTCAAAGACGGGGAAGTTTCCAGTATTCATGGGGTGTTGTTTGCCCTGAATAATTTTACGGAAGGCGCTATCAATATAATTCATGATGAAGAGAATGGGTATCAACTTTACACACCTTTCTCAGGAGGTTTTACCAGAATGGCAGATCAAATGGAAGGGCGGGTTGTTGAAGACAGCCTTCAACCTTTGCAATTGAGATCTTTATATCAAATGGCAGGAATGGGGTTTGTGATCCCTGACCCCATTGTAGAAGGTGAGTTTGACCTTGTCAAAGCTACAGAAGAAGAACCTTCCAACATGGATGCACTGGTAGTTAAAGCCACAACAAACAACGAAGCTAAAATTGTAAAACTCCTTGGTGGACAAGGTTTTGTTCCTAAGCCAACCACGGTAGAGCTGGGGGGGCTTGAATTTCATTTCGTCTATGGTTCCAAAGAGATTGAGTTGCCATTCAGCATCACCCTGAATGATTTTATAGCTGAAAAATATCCGGGAACAGAGACAGCTTATTCGTCTTTTATGAGTAAAGTAACCGTAAACAATCCTGACAATACTTCTTTTGATTATGACATATATATGAATAACATCCTTGATCATAAAGGATATCGTTTCTTTCAGGCCAGTTTTGATCCGGATGAATTGGGAACAGTACTCTCTGTAAACCATGATTTTTGGGGAACTTGGACGACATATATTGGTTATTTACTCTTATACTTTGGATTAATGGCAATACTTTTTGATAAAAACAGCCGCTTTGGTTCCTTGAAAAAAATGCTTGATAAGGTTAAGAAGAAAAAAGCAGCACTTTCCACACTGGCACTTCTATTAGTGGGTACATTTGGTTTTTCACAGGATGCACACCAGCACCGGGAGACAGAGGATAATCAATTGGATTCCATAATATTTGCAAATGTTGTTGATAAAGACCACGCTGCAAAATTTGGACAATTGGTAATCCAAGATGAGGGTGGAAGGATGAAGCCCGTTAACACCTTTGCTTCAGAATTGCTGAGAAAAGTTAGTAAAAGTGATCATTATAAAAGTTTGGACGCCAATCAGGTGTTTTTGTCTATGAGTGAGTTTCCCAGGCTTTGGGTAGAAATTCCCCTTATCAGACTAAAACGCGGGAATGATAGCATTAGAAAGGTGCTTGATGTTTCAGAAGACCGGAAGAATGTTTCCTTGATAGAAATGTTTGACAGTCAGGGAAACAGCAAAATAGGGCCTTACCTCGAAGAAGCTTCTAAAAAAGCAACACCCGATCAGTTTGAAAAAGACCTTTTGAAGACCTATGAAAGTCTTTATCTTTTAAATCAAGGGTTGAGCGGTACCATTTTGAGAATTTTCCCTATTCCCGATGATCAGAATAATACATGGGTTTCGTTCCCGGAATTGCAATCAGCAGGTATTCAGGGGTCAGATTCACTTTATACACGAAATATTCTCCCGTTGTATTTTAGATCGTTAAAAGATGCAAGGGAAACCGGTGATTATTCAAAAGCAGATGAATATCTGGAAAGTATTACAAATTATCAAAAGCGTCATGGCAGTTCCATAATGCCCAGTGAAAACAGGGTTAAAGCTGAGATACTTTACAATAAAATAGACATATTCAACCGTCTCTATACTTACTTTCTTTTGATAGGGATCCTTATGTTTGTTTTTCTGATTGTTCAGATTTTTAAGGATAAAAATAAATTGCTTTCACGTCTGGTGAATATCTGCAAATATATTATCTGGTTCTTTTTTATTCTGATGACGCTTGGGCTGATACTGCGTTGGTATGTAAGTGGCCATGCTCCCTGGAGTGATGCGTATGAATCAGTGATATATGTGGCTTGGGCAACTGTGTTTTTCGGTTTGGCCTTTGGACGAAAATCAAATCTTACCATTGCTTCAACAGCCTTTGTGGCTTCCATAGTTTTATGGGTAGCTCACCAGAACTGGATGGATCCTTCCATTGCAAATTTACAACCGGTACTTGACTCATACTGGCTTATGATACATGTCTCGGTTATTGTGGGTAGTTATGGACCCTTTACACTGGGAATGATTCTTGGAGCAACAGCATTGCTTTTAATGATTCTTACGACCAAGAAAAACAAAGCAAAAATGGACATTAATATCAGGGAGTTAACCATTATTAATGAAATGGCATTGACCGTGGGTATTGTTCTTCTAACTATTGGAAACTTTTTAGGTGGTATGTGGGCCAATGAAAGCTGGGGACGATATTGGGGCTGGGATCCAAAAGAAACCTGGGCATTGATAAGTATTATGGTGTATGCTTTTGTTATTCATATGCGCTTGATTCCCGGTTTGCGCAGCAGGTGGTTTTACAACGTGATGTCCATAGTAGCATTTGCTGCTATAATGATGACATATTTTGGAGTAAATTTTTACCTGGTAGGCTTACACTCATATGCTAGTGGTGATAAACCCATAACTCCCGCATTTATATATTATACTGTTGGATTTGTGATTATACTTTCAACTGTTGCTTATTTTAAGGACAGAAAGTATTATTCAAAAATTAAGAAATAATCACCTGTGACCTGTTTTTGAATTAACCCGCACTAAGAGCACTTCTACTTTTGGGTCACGCAGTACTTTTTGGGTTTGGTAGTAATTTTTAAATACTCTTGTTGTATATATTTTGTCTATTGCCCAGAGGTATTTAACTTTTGATGGGAAATGCTCTTTGATAATTATGTAGTCATTGATGTTTGTTGAAATGGCCGTTGTGGGATATAGATGAATTTTATTTTGAATTTCAGAGAGTTTTATTTTTAATTTTTTTTCTGAAAGTTGATTTAAAGCACTGGGTAAATAGTAACTGGTTTTAAATCCTGAATGATTAAACATTTGAAGAAATTCAGGCTGTTGTGATTCTACTATTATTTTTTCTGGGGGTATACCGTGTTTTTTTACTAAATAATCTAGCCTTGTAAAAGATTCTTCTGTGTTCTTCTTATTAAGGTTTTTAAAATCAAACCAAAGGCCTTTTATTTCATGTTTATTTAAGTGTTCGAGGAATTCATCAAGTGTAAGGTCAATTGATTTAGCCGGAGGATGGTTTACATCAAATGTATTTGTCGATATATCAAAAACAAGGTCTAACTCAATACCTTCATATTTTTCCTGTGTTTGTTTCAATTTTTCCAGACTGTTCACCCGATGCGCCCATATTTTGTTTGAATAAATGTAATATTCAGTTTTAAAAAGGAGGTAAGGCAATGTTATTAATATAGTTAATACGACCAGAAAAAGAAAAACCACTTTAAATAAACTACCTGTTGTCATAATCTATTTGTTTTTTAATAATACGAGTCCTTTTAACAAAATCAGGGTTGAAAATACTGCGCTGAGGTTGCCACTCGTCAAATTTAATTTGTGATAAATCTGAAAAACTATGAATAAAGTCGTCGAGCATATATTTTCTGTGGGTATAATTTTTTAAGGTTTCATACCGGGGGTTAAAATTCTGATATTTTTCTGAGGCCCATAAAATAAAAGGAATCTCATGCATAGGTTTGCTTGCGTGGTATTCATTGTGACCAACAAAATCTAAATCCTGGAAGACTTCATCGCCGTGATCAGAAAAATATACTACATAGGAATTACTATTTGTTTTCTTAACCTCTTGAATAATTGTGTATACTATATAGTCATTGTATACTATGGAATTGTCATAATGATTGATTTGCTCTTTGCTGCGGGCTGAAGGAAATTTTGTTTTGGGAGTATCAGTAAAACGCTCAAAACTTTTCGGATACGTAAATTTATAGGATATATGAGTTCCTGTTAGATGTATAAAAATCACTTTTTTTGGCTCTTGCTTTTTCAAAACATTTTGTATATGTGGAAAAAGGGCTTCATCATACTCCAGTTGCTTGTTTGTCAACGCGTTTGTAAAGATTTGTTCTTTTGTTGCTTTACTCATTGCTGTTAAAAGTGTTTCGTGGATGCCTATTGGCTGTTGGTTTGAAATCCAATAGGTCGCAAAACCGGCTGCATTAGCTAGCTGAACAATGCTTCCTTTATAGAGATCATCAGGATTTTCATAATTAGCTAAAGATAAAGCTTTATTGAGTGACGGTATTGTGTGAGTGTGTGGAGAGATAACATCTTTAAAAACAACGATTTCATCATTATCCAAACTTGATAATAAGGGATTTGTATTTCTATAATACCCATATAATCCCATATTTCGTGAAGAAGTAGATTCACCAATTATGACAATATATGTCTGGGCACTATCACTTGCTTTTACGTTTGTGAAATGTTCCGAAGTGGGTTTTACCAGGTTTGTTTGGAATAAATCCTGGGCTTCAATATATGAAATATAGGAGTCCTTTGCTAAATGGATAATATTATTACCTCGCAACTTTAGGTTAATCGTATAAAAAGAACCTACAATACCACCAATCAAAATAAGAAATACAAGAATATTTTTTAGCTTGAATGCCGGTGCAATAAAAATCCAATTTTCAGTTTTATATAAGCGAATTAAAATTTTAAAATGCCAAAATAAAAAAATAACAAAGAATAATAACAGTAGTATAAGTCCGGGTTCAAGGTATGTTGCCATAAAACCTGCAGATTCATTTCCGGTAGTTTCAAAGACAATGTAAAAAGCTGAAATGTTAATTTTTGATTGAAATAAGTAATAAAAACCGGTCTTTAGTATACTTAGTAAGTATAAAAATGTTGTTGAGACAAAAAACCAATACAGCCTGCTACTTCCTTTAAAAATTAAAAAACCAAGAGCGTAGAGTATAAAAGTGCATAGTCCGAAATCTACAATTTCTTTTAGATAATACTTAAACTGGCTTGTATAATATACACCAATAACAGCAAAACAAATTAATGGAAAAAGGGCTAAAAGTATTCCCAGAAATAAAATCCTGTATTTTTTGGGCATAAAAAAAGGGTTTTAAGAATGTAAATATATACAATTCATAAAACCCATTTTAAAAAAGTCTGCTGTACTTTAATTATAGATATAATCAGGCTGTTCATCAACCATGCGCTGATCTTCCTGAATGTGTTCACTGATGTCCAGCTTTTTATATAATTGCTTTGTTATTTTTTCAACTTCTTTTACGCTAATGTTGAGTTTTATGGCAATCTTTGCATTGTCTTTTCCTTTGGAAATATACTGTAACAGTTTTGTTTCGAGATTGTTTAGGTCATGTAGGTTTACCAGGTTTTCAAGATATAAATCATCAACCATTTGGATATTATCAGGGCTTCTTAACAATTCGATGCGTTTTAAATAAAGACGCATTTCAATTTGCATCATTTCATTTTCTTCTTTTAAAGCCCTCATCCTGTACATAATTGCATAGGTGAGTACCAGCATTTCCAGAATACTTGCCACTTTTATATGATATGCTGTAACTCCTAAAAAGGTTATACCAAAACCGGTAAGTACATAATAATCTATCATTAAAACAAAGAGTAAACTATAAGCAATTACATAAAACCGTGCATATACTTTCTGTTTGAAAAGTGTTGCTCCGGCAATTAAATAGTTTAATAGTACAGCCCATATAAAAGTATTTCCGATAGTGGCAAAAAGCCAGTTTTCTGAAGTCCAGTAGGTCACAAATGAAAGGGTTGCTAAACCAATCAAGCCCACGGTAATCCATTTTAACTTGGGCATAATCTCGTCAAGTTTCAGAAATTTAGTGGCAAAATAAGACGCGAAAAGGGCGACTGCAAGGTGTAGTATGGGCTCGAGATACATTATCGTAAATGTATTTTCATACCCCATAAGCCTGAACAAACCGTCACTGTAGAAAAATGAAAGTGTTATTGTTGCGAGCACTCCGCAGTAATACAAAAAGACTTTTTCATCAAACAAAAAGAAACACATAAAATTGATGATGATAACCATGATTGCAAAACCATAATAAGAGCCCAGCTTGAAAAGTGATTGCTGATTGGCTTTTGCAAAACTCTCCTCCGAACTTATCTGTATGGGAAAATAAGCCTCTTTTTCAAAATTAACTTTTAAGTAAATGGGGTAGTCTTCAAATTCATTCAAACGAAAAGAAGGATATCTTGTGTAGGAAATTTCCTCAATTCTTTTGTTTGAAGCAGAAAACAGTTCCACATTGTTGATGTGTGCCGAAGGGATATGGAGTACACTTCCTTCGTGGGATTTGTCAATAATTTTAAACCAGTAGGTACCATTGTTTAATCCAAAATTGGATTCTTTAAAAGGCTTGAAATCAGCTGATTTAGCGTTTTCAATTGTGAAATCATTGTTGGTGTCCTTTAAAAATTGCACCGATTTTTGCGCATATAGAGAGGCGCAAAAAAGCAATACTACACTAAGGTAAATAGTTTTCATAGGTTAAGTTTTCATACGATTTGGGACTACCAATATAAATAAAAAAACATTTAATCCTAAAAAAAGCACACTTTATCGGATTTTTTAACAAAAAAAGTTATGCCGGAGCATAACTTCTTAAAATTTAAAGAGTTGGAAAAAATTTTTATTTGACCATTTCTTCAGGCTTAACCCAGGCGTCAAATTCTTCTTCGGTTAGATAACCCAGTTTCACTGAAGCTTCTTTTAAAGTAGTTCCTGTGGTATGGGCTTCATTGGCTATTTCAGCAGCTTTGTAGTACCCAATCTTTGGGTTTAAAGCTGTAACCAGCATTAATGAATTGTTGAGTTGTTTTTTGATAACATCCTTATTCGCTTCAATACCTCTTGCACAATTTTCTTCAAATGAAGTACACGCATCGCCAAGTAGTTGTGCAGATTGCAGAATATTGGCCGCCATAACGGGTTTGAAGACATTAAGTTCAAAATGACCTTGCATGCCTCCCACGGATACAGCCATGTCATTGCCTATGACTTGCGCACAAACCATAGTTAAAGCCTCACACTGTGTTGGGTTTACTTTACCGGGCATAATGGAAGAACCGGGCTCATTTGCAGGTAATATTAATTCACCGATACCACTTCGTGGTCCACTGGCAAGCATCCTGATGTCATTTGCGATCTTATTTAAAGAAACCGCGAGTTGTTTTAAAGCACCGTGACTTTCAACAATAGCGTCATGAGCGGCAAGGGCTTCAAATTTATTGGGCGCTGTTTTAAAAGGTAAATCGGTAAATTTTGCAATGTATTCGGCGACCCTTTTTGAATAGCCTTTTGGCGTGTTGATTCCTGTTCCTACTGCAGTTCCGCCCAAAGCAATTTCAGATAAATGGTCCAGTGTGTTTTCGAGCGCTTTTATACCGTGGTCCAGCTGTGACACATAACCACTGAATTCCTGACCCAATGTGAGTGGGGTAGCATCCATTAAATGGGTTCTTCCTATTTTTACTACATTTTTGAATTCCTCTGACTTTTTCTTTAGGGTATCTCTTAAGCAGGCAACACCGGGAATGGTAACTTCAACAATTTTTTTATAGGCTGCAATGTGCATTGCTGTGGGAAAGGTGTCATTTGAAGACTGTGACTTGTTCACATCATCATTGGGTTGTAGCGTTTTATCTCCTTCACCAATTGTTTTTCCTGCCAACTGATGTGCCCTGTTTGCGATGACTTCATTAACGTTCATATTGCTTTGCGTGCCACTTCCTGTCTGCCATATAACTAGTGGAAACTGATCATCGTGTTTGCCTTGAAGAATTTCATCACATACCTGAGCGATTAAATCTCTCTTTTCTGAAGGAAGGTCACCAAGTTCCCTGTTTGCATATGCGGCTGCTTTTTTTAGGTAAGCAAATCCATAAATGATTTCCAAAGGCATGGATGCAGGTACTCCTATTTTAAAGTTACTCCGTGATCTTTCCGTTTGGGCTCCCCAGAGTTTTTCTGCGGGAACCTTGACTTCTCCCATCGTGTCTTTTTCTATTCTGTATTCCATCGTTTTTTGTTGTTTTTGTGAGCTTGTAAAATTACTAAAAAGGGCTTTCTTTTTTGGGTTTAAAACCCTAAAAAAAGGAGGCATAAGCGTTATAATATAGCTTTAATATTTTCAGGAGGCCTGCCTATAACAGCTTTGGTGTTTTTGATGACAATGGGGCGTTCTATCAGTTTAGGATAGGATACCATTGCAGCAATGATTTCGTCGTCAGACAAATCTTTGCCTTTAAAATTTTCTTTCCAGTCTGCTTCTCCTTTCCGTACCAATTCGATTGGGGAAATTCCAAGTTTTGAAATAATGGATTTCAGTTCCTTTTCTGATGGCGGATTTTCAAGGTATAAAACTGTTTCAAACGTTTTACCGGTATCTTCAAGAATTTGCAGTCCTTCCCTTGATTTTCTACATCTGGGGTTGTGGTATATTGTTATCATAATGTGTGTGTTTTACTTTAAAATACAAAATATAAATCAGAAGCCTTTTTCTTCTTCCTCTTTCTGTCCCATCATCATTAAATAAGCTTTTAAGAAACCGTCAATGTCACCGTTGAGCACAGCATCAGTATTTCCGGTCTCGTGACCGGTGCGCACATCTTTAATCAATTTGTAAGGGTGCAGCACATAGTTTCTTATTTGGCTTCCCCATTCAATTTTCATTTTGGAGGCTTCTATATCTTCACGTTGTTCCAATTGTTTTTGCAATTCGATTTCATACAATTGAGATTTTAGCATTTGAAGGGCCCTGGAGCGGTTGTCATGCTGCGACCTGGTTTCTGAACACGAAATCTGAATTCCCGTGGGTTTGTGGGTGAGTTGTACTTTGGTTTCCACTTTGTTGACATTTTGACCACCGGCACCACTGGAGCGGGCGGTGATGATTTCTATGTCTGCAGGGTTTATTTCGATTTCAATTGCATCATCTACTAATGGGTAAACATATACCGAAGCAAAAGAGGTGTGCCGCTTGGCATTGCTGTCAAAAGGCGAAATGCGCACAAGCCTGTGAACACCATTTTCGCTTTTGAGCCACCCGAAGGCAAATTCGCCTTCAATTTCCAAAGTCACGGTTTTAATTCCGGCGACATCGCCTTCCTGGAAATTGAGTTCTTTTACTTTATAATTGTTTTTATTTGCCCACATCATATACATACGCATCAGCATTTCTGCCCAGTCACAGCTTTCTGTACCTCCGGCACCAGCGGTGATTTGAAGCACGGCACTCAGGGAGTCCCCTTCTTCAGAGAGCATGTTCCTGAATTCGAGGTCTTCAATGGCATTGAGGGCCAGTTGATAGGACTTTTCAGCTTCTTCATCTGTGGCTTCGCCTTCTTTGTGAAATTCAAATAAAACGGTAGCGTCTTCGGTTAAAGTGGCTGCTTTTTCATAATCTGAAACCCATTTTTTCTTGACGCGCAATTCCCGCATAAAAGCTTCTGCTTCACGGGCATTGTCCCAGAATCTGGGGTCAAAGGTTTTTTCTTCTTCGTTGGTAATTTCTATTTGCTTGGCATCAATGTCAAAGATATCTCCTCAACGCGCTAATGCGTTTTTGGAGCTCTTTGATTTGTTCACTCTGAACCATAATCTTAATTTTTAACAAAAATAGATTTTTTAAAATGCTTGCAGAAACTATTTTCTTTTAATTTTATGCTGAAAAATTATTTTTATGATTATTGATTTAAGAAGTGACACAGTAACCAAACCTACTGCCGGAATGTTGGAGGCCATTATGAATGCCAAAGTAGGGGATGATGTGTACAAAGAAGATCCTACTGTTAATGCACTGGAAGAGAAACTTGCAACAATGTTTGGTAAAAAGGAAGCTTTGTTTTTCCCTACCGGAAGTATGGCCAACCAGGCTGCAATAAAATTACATACACAGCCCGGGGAACAATTAATATGTGATAAGTGGGCGCATGTTTATAATTATGAGGGTGGGGGAGTTTCATTCAATAGTGGTGTTTCCTGTAAACTTGTGGATGGTTCCCGGGGGATGATTACTGCAGCACAGGTAGAAGAAAATATCAATCCGCCCGATTTTTATCACAGTCCGCTCACGAGTTTGGTATGTTTAGAAAACACTACAAATAAAGGCGGAGGTGCTTGTTATGATTTTGAGGAAATCAAAAAAATAAGGACGGTTTGCAATCATCACAATTTAGGACTTCATCTTGATGGTGCACGTTTGTTTAATGCATTGGTTGCTAAAGGAGAAACTGCCACACAATACGGAGAAGTATTTGACACGATTTCCATTTGCCTTTCAAAAGGACTGGGAACGCCGCTGGGTTCGGTTTTGATTGGTGATGAAGAAGTGATGAAAAATGCGATGCGCGTCAGGAAAGTCCTAGGGGGCGGAATGCGTCAAATAGGTTTTATGGCAGCAGCAGGCCTTTACGCTTTGGAACATCATATTAACCGTTTGACAGAAGACCATCGCAGGGCGCAAGAAATAGGAACAGTGCTGCAACAAAAGGTATATATTAAAGAGGTAGAAACTGTTGAAACCAATATTGTTATTTTTTACCTGAACACAAACGAAAACGAGCAACACTTTTTAAAGAAACTCGAGTCAAAAGGAATCAGAATCAGTGCGATGGGGCAAGGGAAGCTGCGCATTGTTACACATCTTGATTATACAGAAGATATGCATAACAGATTTTTAGAAATACTGGGTAATCTCTAAAAAAGCATATTATTTAAACATACCCTCCATTCCGGGAATATTGGGCATACCTTCTTTCGCGACAGCACCAAGTTCCGTCTCGTTTACTTCTGTAGCTTTTTGAATGGCTTTGTTGAGTGTTAAAACAAGATAATCTTCAAGCTGCTCTTTGTCATTGAGAAGTTCATCATCTATAGAAATGCTTTTGATTTCGCGATTAGCTGTTAATGTGACTTTCAACAAGCCATCATTGCTTTGTTCATCGATTAGAACAGTATTCAGTCGTTGTTTTGTTTCTTCTACTTTCTTTTGGGTTTCTTTAAGTTTACCCATCATTCCCATTAGGTCTCCAAACATAAATTTAAATTTTAAAAAAAGTGATTGACAAATTTATTAAATTAGCCCATTACTAACTAACAAAAACTTATGAAAATCATTACCTCACTTTGCTTGCTTTCCCTTATTTTTGCCACCTCATGTAAAAACACAGATTCCCCGCAAGCAATGAATGAAATCACACCTCCCACTGTAGAAAAAAAAGAAAAAGTATTAGAAATCCACGATGACATAAGAATTGATAATTATTACTGGTTGAATGACCGTGAAAATCCTGAAGTCATTGACTATCTGGAACGTGAAAACGACTACTATGATAAAGTGACAGCCCATTCAAAAGATTTTCAATCCTCCCTTTTTGAAGAAATGAAAGCTCGTATTAAGGAAGATGATGAATCTGTTCCTTATTTATATAATGGTTATTATTATGTAACCCGCTATGAAACGGGTAAAGAATACCCGATTTATACCCGTAAAAAAGGTTCACTTGACGCTGAGGAAGAAATTCTTTTTGATGTTAACCAAATGGCCGAAGGGCACCCTTATTATCATCTTTCCGGCATTAATGTGAGTCCTGACAATTCTATGGTTGCTTTCGGAATTGACACGGTAAGCCGAAGGAATTATACCATACAGATAAAAGATCTTGAGTCAGGGGAAATACATCCTACCAAAATAGAATTAACCACCGGCGGTTCAACGTGGGCTAACGATAATAAAACACTTTTTTACACCCGAAAAGACCCGCAAACCCTGCGTTCTGATAAAATTTACAGACACGCACTGGGCTCTGAACCCAATCAGGATGTGATGGTTTTTAATGAAGAGGACGATACCTTCAGGACATTTGTTTACAAGACAAAGTCTGATAAATATCTTGTTATCGGCTCGGGAAGTACAATGACATCTGAATACAGGATACTCGATGCAAATACCCCGGAAAAAGAATTCAAAGTTTTCAGCCCCCGACAACGAGGTGTTGAATATGGAATTGCACATTTTCAGGACCACTTTTACATACTTACCAATAAAGACGGGGCAACCAATTTTAAATTGATGAAGACCCCTGAAACAAAAACCCCTTCAGAAAACTGGGAAGATGTTATCGGGCATCGTCAAAATGTTCTTATTGAAGATTTTGAAATCTTTAAAGAGTATCTGGTTGTGGGTGAGCGGGATAATGGATTGAATAAAATTCATATTCAGCGTTGGGACGGAACAGATGCATATTATTTGCCTTTTGACAACGAAACCTATACTGCATATATGACTCAAAACCTTGAGTTTGATACCCATATATTGCGCTATGGTTACAACTCGTTGGCAAATCCTGCTTCAGTTATTGATTTCAATATGAAAACCAAGGAACAAACCATTATGAAAGAGCAGGAAGTCCTTGGCGGAAAATTTGATAAAAACAACTATGCCTCAGAACGCATCTGGGCAACTGCAGAAGACGGCACAAAAATACCGGTTTCCATGGTTTACAGAAAAGGGATGAAAAAAGATGGAAGCAATCCTCTTTTGCAATATGGATATGGCAGTTATGGATCAACTATTGACCCTTACTTTTCAACTGTGCGTCTAAGTCTACTGGATCGCGGCTTTATATTTGCCATCGCCCATGTGCGGGGTGGTGAATATTTAGGAAGGGAATGGTATGAAAACGGCAAATTGCTTAAAAAGAAAAACACCTTTACAGATTTCATTGATGTTTCCAGACATCTTATTGCAGAGGGATACACTTCAAATGACCATTTATATGCATCAGGAGGATCAGCCGGTGGATTATTAATGGGTGCGGTTGTCAATATGGCCCCTGAACTATATAACGGAGTGATTGCATCAGTACCTTTTGTTGATGTGGTAACAACGATGCTGGATGATACGATTCCATTAACGACAGGGGAATATGATGAATGGGGCAATCCCAATGAAAAAGAGTATTATATGTATATGAAATCTTATTCACCTTATGATAATGTAACAGCTAAAGCCTATCCAAATCTATTAGTGACAACCGGATTACACGATTCACAAGTGCAATACTGGGAGCCTGCAAAATGGGTGGCAAAATTGAGGGAATTAAAGACAGATGACAACATATTATTGCTTAAAACAAATATGGATACAGGTCATAGTGGTTCTTCAAAACGGTTTGAATCGTTGAAAGAAGTAGCTGTTGACTATGCATTTTTATTCGGTTTGGAAGGAATTAATGACTAATTAAAAAATTTAACCTAAATTTGCAAGGTTTTACAAAGTAAATGAAGTTTCCATTTTAATTTACAACTTCATTAGTTTTTAAAAATATTTCTCTCTTTATGAAACAAGAAATAAAAGCATATGATAATGTTCTTGAGCTAATAGGCAATACACCTCTCATAAGACTCAATAACATTACAAAACCCCTAAAAGGTGAGTTTCTTGCAAAAGTTGAAGCCTTTAACCCCGGACACTCTACGAAAGACCGAATAGCACTATATATCATTGAAGAAGCAGAGCGGAAAGGCATCCTGAAGCCCGGTGACACCATTATCGAAACCACTAGTGGAAACACAGGATTTAGCATAGCAATGGTGAGTGTTATCAAGGGTTATGAGTGTATTCTTGCTGTAAGCTCAAAGTCTTCAAAAGACAAAATTGACATGCTTAAGACAATGGGTGCTAAGGTTTATGTTTGCCCTGCAAATGTAAGTGCAGATGACCCTCGTTCTTATTATCAGGTGGCTAAAAGGTTGCATGAAGAAATTAAAGGATCGGTATATATCAACCAATATTTTAATGAGTTGAATATTGACGCCCATTACAATACCACAGGTCCTGAAATCTGGGAACAAACCAATGGTCAAATCACACATTTGGTGGCCTGCAGTGGTACCGGAGGTACTATTTCAGGTGCAGCCAGATTTTTAAAAGAGAAAAATCCAAATATTAGGATTATCGGTATCGATGCTTACGGATCGGTTTTACAAAAATATCACGAAACCCGTGAATTTGATGCAGAAGAAATATATCCATACCGCATTGAAGGCTTAGGTAAAAACCTGATACCCACTGCTACAGATTTTGATATCATTGATAAATTTGTAAAAGTAACAGATGAGTCAAGTGCTCATACTGCGAGAGAACTTGCAAAAACTGAAGGCCTTTTTGTGGGTTATACCAGTGGGGCAGCCATGCAAGGAATTAAGCAACTTGCTGAAGAAGGAGAATTCAACAAAAAAAGTAAAGTTGTGATTATCTTTCCCGATCACGGTTCCCGTTATATGAGTAAAGTCTTTAGCGATGACTGGATGAACGATCAAGGGTTCTTTGACAGCAAGAATCTAGAAGCAAAAGAAACAATAGAATACATTAAGTAAAAATGCATACATAATAATATGAAAACATCCGTTGACAGCGGATGTTTTTATTTATATATTGCTTACTTCTGAAAAATGATTATGTTATGCAAATTAATTTAATTAATTTTGCCGGGTAAAATCACTAACTACATATGAGAGATTTATTTGATAAAATCTACAAAGACAAAGGTCCCCTTGGAAAATGGGCAGAACAGGCAGAAGGTTATTTTGTATTTCCAAAGCTCGAAGGACCAATCTCAAACAGAATGAAATTTCAAGGACAAGAGGTTATTACCTGGAGTATTAACGATTATCTTGGCCTCGCAAATCACCCCGAAGTAAGAAAAGTAGATGCTGAAGCGGCTGCTAAATATGGCTCTGCATACCCTATGGGAGCGAGAATGATGAGCGGTCATACAGATTTGCATGAAAAACTTCAAAATGAACTGGCAGCTTTTGTTGAAAAAGAAGCAGCTTACTTATTAAATTTTGGGTATCAGGGAATGGTGTCAACCATTGATGCACTGGTATCTAAAGATGACGTTATTGTATATGACGTTGATGCGCACGCTTGTATAATAGACGGGGTTCGCTTGCATTTGGGCCAGCGTTTTACCTACAAGCATAACGATATGGAAAGTATCGAGAAAAACCTTGACCGTGCCACCAAAGTTGCTGAAAAAACAGGTGGAGGGATTCTCCTGATTTCTGAAGGCGTTTTTGGAATGCGGGGAGAACAAGGAAAATTGAAAGAAATCATTGAACTAAAGAAAAAATACAATTTCAGGTTTTTTGTTGATGATGCACACGGTTTTGGAACCTTAGGTAAAACAGGTGCCGGAGCAGGTGAGGAGCAGGGCGTTCAGGATGGTATTGACGTTTATTTTGCCACTTTTGCAAAATCAATGGCAAGTACCGGAGCCTTTATCGCTGCAGATGCAGAAATCATCAATTACTTAAAATACAATTTACGCTCACAGATGTTTGCAAAATCATTGCAAATGGTTCTGGTAGAAGGGGCATTAAAGCGTCTTGATATGTTGCGCACAATGCCGGAGCTTAAAAACAAGCTTTGGGAAAATGTAAATGCTTTGCAAGGCGGTCTTAAAAAACGCGGGTTTGACATTGGGACCACACAAAGTTGTGTGACACCTGTATATTTACAAGGAAGTATCCCTGAGGCTATGGCTTTGGTAAAAGACTTACGAGAGAATTTCAGAATTTTCTGTTCTATTGTAGTTTATCCCGTAATTCCAAAAGGCTTGATTCTTTTAAGAATGATCCCCACAGCAACACATACCATGGAAGACATACAAGAAACACTGGAAGCTTTTTCTGTAATCAGGGAACGTCTTCAAAACGGAACTTACAAACGCCTTTCAGCAGCTGTTTCTGCGGCTATGGGTGAATAAGGTTTTTTAATTAAATAAAGTAACAAAAAAGTTCGGAAAGTAATTTCTGAACTTTTTTGTTATAGATTGTTTTTTGGTATTGTCTATAAGTCTTTCCTGTAAGTCCTTCTTCGGGCGTAAATTACCGGGTCAAAGTTTTTCCAAAGGTTTTGAATGGCTTTGTTGTCGACAAGTTCAGGTGTTTGAATACAGTGTTTCACACCAAATTTCTTGAACGTCTCGTAATATTCTTTAAAAATAATAGCTGTCACACCTTTGTTTTGATATTCGGGATCAATTCCGATAAGGTAAAACAAGACCGTGTCTGCATTTTTTTTGGCTTTTAAAAAATGTAAAAAACCAAACGGGAAAAGCTTTCCTTTAGCTTTTTGGCTTGCCAGTGAAAAGGAGGGCATGACGATACTGAAAGCCACCAACTCATCATTTTTATCAACCACATATTTTATGTATTCCGGGTTTACCATTCCAACATATTTCTTTTTGAAATATTCTTTTTGCCTTTCGGTAACAGGAACAAAAGATGATAGCGAAGCGTATGATTTATTAAATAAATCAAACATTTTGTTGATGTAAGGCAATACTTCGGCAGTTGTTTTAAAATTTAGGGGCTTTAAATTATATCGTTCTCTGATTAATTTGTCAGCCTTATAAAAAACATCCTTGTTTTGAACATTGTCAAATGAGAATTCACTTTCTATAAATTCCTTTTCAACACTAAAACCAAGCTTTTCAAGATGATCTTTATAATATGGGTGATTATACCAGGTAATCATACTGCTTATGTGGTCAAAACCTTCAACCAATACTCCAACTTTATCCATGTTTGAAAATCCCATAGGACCTTCAGCAAAGTCCAGATTCTTTTCTTTTCCCTTTTCAAATACCTTTTCTAGTAAAGCTTTACTAACCTCAAGGTCATCGATGAAATCAAACCAACCATATCTTATTTTTTCAATATTGAGTTCTTTTATTTCATGCCAGTTGATAATTACAGCAATGCGTCCTGCTATCTCATTGCCTTTATAAGCCAAATAAAACCACACTTCGGCATTTTCAAAAGCTGGATTTATAGTTTTGTCAAAACTATTCAGTTCGTCACTAATTACAGGTGGTACCCAGTATTTTGAATCTTTATAAAGTGAAAATGGAAATTGGACAAACTTTTTTAATTCCTTTTTTGAGGAAATTTCTTTTACATCTATCATAAATTTTTCAGCAACTTTTATTTTCCGTCATCGATAAAATCATCTTTTCTTTTTTCTTTTCCTTCATCATCATCTCTTTTGCCATCAGATTCGTCTTCAATAAACTCATCTTTTGAATGCATGTCAAAGCGATAAGAGACCCCGGCACCTACAAAAAAACGTGAAGGGGTGTCCTTGAAATTGATAGTGGCCAGGGCATCTACTTGTAAATCCCTTCCAAATAAATAGGCTCCACCAAAACGGACTAACTGGTCTGCATAAAAATCGCTTTTGATTCCCTGATTTTCTACAAAAGCAGAGAAATTTTGATTGAATGCGTGAGTCAGGGTAATGATATAAGAATACGTGGGGAAGTCTGAAGTGATTCTATCAACAATTATATTGGTCACAAAAACCCAGCCTCCCTGAAAATTGTTTTGGGTAGATAGTAAAAATTTAGGACTGACTTGGGGTTCGTTTATGGGTAAAAAAGGATTGTCTTTTGTGTCAATATTCACACCTGCATAGACAGCCACGGCAGGTATGAGTTCACGCCACCTGAACTTATTGTTTGCGTCCCAGCTATAGAGGTTAGGTTTTTCAATGCTTCTTTTTTTATATGGGTCATAAACCAAATATTTTGCACCCAGTGTATTGGAACTGAAATTACTGATTTTATACTCTTGAATATTGTTTGGATTTCTAAAATCGGTCACGTTTTGAGAAAGATAGCTTCCCATAAAGCTTATTTCCAATTGTTCCCATAACAAACCATACCTGATGGAATAATCAATCGTGAAGGCATCGGTTTCAGTTTGCAGTAGATTGTGTTCTTCCCAACCCATGGAGGCACCGGTTTCAAGTTGTAAAACCTGGTTTCCCACGGCAAAAGCTCCTTGAGAGGTTCCGGGTCTGTTTGAGTTGATAAGCTCTGTATATTGTGCATTTGTACTTATGAAGCTACAAATCAGAAAGCTGCAAATGAGATGGGTTTTATTCTTCATGCCTTTTGGGTGTTTGGTGTAAATATAGCAGTTTTATTAATTTTTTAATACTAGAAATTCCGTTTTCTATATTAGTATGATTATTTTTGAAAATTAGTTTTAAACAGGAATACTTTATATGACAACGTTTATAAAAACGATTTTAATACTTCTTTTGGTTTATTTTGGCTTAAAGATTTTATTTCGTCTGGCAACGCCATATATTATGAGATATATAGCCAAAAAAGCCGGCCAAAAAATGGAGCAGGCGTTTAAAAGCCAATATGGTTTTGACCAAACACGGGATGAAAATGAAGGAGAAACGATTATTGATAATAAACAACAAAAGAAATCACGTTCCAAGAAACCTGTGGGTGAGTATGTAGATTACGAAGAAATTGATTAATTTTCGCTTTTCTAAACCAATCCAATGAAAGATTTTACCACAAAGTATCTCCCTCACCTCATTGTTCTTGCTCTTTTTATAATAGTTTCATTGTTTTATTTCAGTCCGGTTTTGCAAGGGAAACAAATCCTGCAAAGCGATATTGTTCAATATACCGGAATGGCAAAGCAGCACAATGATTACCGTGCAGAAACCGGGGAGGAATCTTATTGGACAAATTCAGCATTTGGCGGGATGCCCACTTACCAACTCGGGGCACAATACCCACACAATTATATTAAAGATATAGACAGAACGCTTCGGTTTTTACCCCGACCGGCAGATTACTTATTTCTATATTTTATAGGGTTTTACATTCTTTTACTGGTTTTAAAAGTGGATTATAAACTGGCGGCTTTGGGCGCTCTGGGTTTTGGTTTTTCTACTTATTTGATAATTATATTGGGCGTGGGCCATAATGCCAAAGCTCATGCCATAGCTTATATGCCTTTAGTACTTGCGGGCATCTTCCTGGCTTTCCGAAAAAAATACCTCTGGGGTTTTATACTCTTTACACTTGCCATGGCGCTTGAGATAAGTGCCAACCACTTTCAAATGACTTACTATTTGTTGTTATTGGTGTTGGTAATAGGTATTGTCTATTTGGTTGATGCATATAAAACGAAAGAGCTTCCGCATTTTTTTAAAGCGGTTGGTTTAATGGCAGCCGGGGTTATCATAGCGGTAGGATTGAATGCCACCAATATATTGGCAACACAGGAATATGCGAAAGAATCCACACGAGGGACAAGTGAACTGACCATTACACCTGAAGGAGCACCAAAAGATAACACACAAGGCCTCTCCAAAGAATACATAACAGAATACTCCTATGGCATTCTGGAAACCTTTAATTTATTCATCCCTCGATTTATGGGTGGTGGAAATGTTGAAGATGTAGGCACGGATTCTGCTACCTATGATTATTTAATGAAACGCGGACTTTCTCCTGCTCAAGCCAATGATTTTGTAACAGCTGTGCCCACTTATTGGGGGCAACAGCCCATTGTTGCCGCTCCGGCATATATTGGAGCAGTGATTTTGTTTTTAGCTTTGTTAGCGATTTTTCTTATCAAAGGCAAACACAAACGCTGGTTGATTGCCGGGTCTGTTATGGCATTATTGCTTTCCTGGGGACATAATCTAGATTTCCTTACGAATCTTTTTATAGATTATCTTCCGTTGTATAATAAATTCAGGGCGGTCTCTTCCATACAGGTAATCATTGAGCTTTGTATGCCTATACTGGCTGTTTTAGGGCTCCAGAAATTACTAACATCAAATATTGAGCACGAGGAAAAACTCAAAGCATTAAAATACAGCGGTGGGATTTTAGGAGCGATTTGCCTGTTGTTTTTATTGTTAAAAAATAGTTTGTTTAATTTTTCAGGCGCGAGTGATGGCTATTATATTCAAGCCTATGGGCAAGAGTTTATGGATGCCATAAAAGAAGACCGTAAAGCTATTTTTGTTGAAGATACCCTGCGAAGCCTGGGGCTTGTAATAGTAGCAACCGTGACTCTTTATTTGTTTTTGACAAATAAGTTGAAACGAAATGCCCTGGTGTTTATATTGGGGGTTTTAATCCTTTTTGACCTCGTGAGTGTTGACAAGCGCTATGTAAACAATGATAATTTTGTGAGTGCCCGTCAAATGAACACTCCTTTTCAGGAAACACAAGCCGATACTGAAATATCAAAAGACGAAACACATTTCAGGGTATACGACCTTAGTACAAATCCCTTTGGAAGTGGAAGGGCAAGTTATTTCCACAATGCCCTGGGAGGCTACCACGCTGCTAAACCCGGACGCATTCAGGACTTGTATGATTTTTATCTGCAACAGGGCAGCCTGGAAGTGTTCAATATGTTCAATGTAAAATATTTACTTGAACGTGATGAAGAGGGTAGGGTGTTGTTTTCTGAAAATTATGAGGCCAATGGTAATGCTTGGTTTGTAGAGAGTATTGTTTTGGTTGACAATGCAGACGAAGAGATTCTATCTATTGCTGAAACCAATACCAAGAAGAAAGCTATTGTTCACAAAGAATTTTCAGATTTATTGCCGGTAAACAATGTTCAGGTTGACTCTGTAGCATCTATTGACCTAATAGAAGTCAGACCTGATTATATCTATTACGAAACTGAAAACCCCCAACAGGGCATAGCCGTCTTTTCTGAAGTGTATTACCCCTATGGGTGGAATGCCTATGTTAATGGAAAACCACAAGAGCATTTTAGGGCAAACTATGCATTGAGGGCCATGCTGATTCCGGCGGGCTACAACAAAATTGAATTTAAGTTTGAGCCTGAAGTCGTGGAAACCGGAAGCAAAATTAGCCTTGGAAGTAGCATATTATTCTTGATTTTATTAATAGGAGCTGTTTTTGTTTCGTTTCGAAAGAAAAAATAAGGGACTCTGTGAAAAATCCACTCAAGGTATTGATTATCACATATTACTGGCCGCCTGCCGGTGGTCCGGGAGTGCAGCGATGGTTAAAGTTTGTAAAATACTTACGTGAATTTGATGTAGAACCTGTCGTTTTTGCTCCTGAAAACCCACATTATCCATTAATAGATCATTCTTTTGAACCTGAAATTCCAAAGGGAATTGAAGTGATAAAGCATCCCATAAAAGAACCCTACCGTTTTGCTAAACTTCTTTCAAAAAAGAAAACACAAACCATCAGCAGTGGCATCATATCAGACAAAAAGCAATCTGTACTGGAAAAATTTCTATTATGGGTGCGCGGTAATTATTTTATCCCTGATGCGCGTGTGGGTTGGGTGAAGCCTTCAGTTAAATTTTTGGAAAAATATCTCATTGACAATCCTGTAGATGCTATTATTACTTCCGGTCCGCCGCACAGCTTGCATTTGATAGGGATGGAGCTAAAGAAAATTACAGAAACACCGTGGGTAGCTGACTTCAGGGATCCCTGGACTTCAATTGGGTATCACAAAAAACTCAATTTATCAAAAAAGTCACAAAGAAAGCATGAAAAACTGGAAGCCCGTGTTCTACAAACAGCAGACCACATCATCGTAACAAGCCCAACAACTGAAAAGCAATTTGAAGTTATCACAGATGTACCCATAACCGTGATTACAAACGGTTATGATACAGAAATAGCCGGGGAGGTTAAGTTGGATACAAAATTTACAGTCTCTCATATTGGTTCGTTGCTTACAGAAAGGAACCCTGAAATTTTGTGGAAAATCTTTTCTGAATTAATAAAGGAAAATCAAAACTTTGCATCTGACTTTCGATTACAACTTGCAGGAGTTGTGAGTGACGAGGTGGTAAAAAGCATCAACAGCTATGGCTTAAGTGACTATTTAATCAATATAGGATATATATCACATAGTCAAGCACTTGATATTCAGAGAAAATCACAAGTACTTTTGGTTCTTGAAATAGATAGTATTGAAACCAGAGCGATTATTCCCGGAAAGATTTTTGAATATCTGGCTGCACGAAGACCTATTTTAGCTCTTGGCCCAAAGGAAAGTGACATCGAATCCATTATAGCGCAGACAGGAACAGGAGCCTTTTTTGATTATAACAAAGAAGGTAAAATTAAAGAGACGCTTTTATCGTGGTATCAAAAATATAAAGAGGGAAAGTTAATGCTGGAAACTTCAGACATAAGCCAATACAGCCGAAAAAACCTAACCAAAAAACTGGCAAAGACCCTTAAGGCAATTTAAAGCAGATTTTATGGGAATTGTTATAAAACAGTCCGTGCAGAACACCTTTACCACATATTTGGGGTTTGGGGTGGGGGCTATCAATACGCTTTTTCTGTATACGAACTTTCTAACTGATGAATATTATGGGTTGGTAGGCTTTCTGCTTTCTGCTGCTACTATTATGATGCCTTTGATGGCTTTTGGTGTTCACAACACACTTATCAAATTCTATAGTTCATATAAAACGCAAGATGAACAGCAGCGTTTTGTTACAACGATGCTTTTTTTGCCTTTGGCACTTATCCTTCCCATAGGATTGATTGGTTTCATAGGATATGAAACAATTACCCGATTTTTAGCTAAAGAAAATGCTATTATTGAAGATTATGCTTGGATAATTTATTTAACGGCTGTTGCTATGGCATATTTTGAGATATTTTATGCTTGGACGCGTGTGAAAATGAAAAGCGCCACAGGCAATCTTTTAAAGGAAGTATTTCACCGTGTGTTAATAACGGTCTTGCTTTTTGGTGTTTATATTGATTGGTTTAGCGTTCATCTTTTCATCTGGCTTTTAGTTGTGGTTTACTTCTTGAGGATGCTCATCATGATGGTATTTGCCCTGAAGCTTCATTTTCCAAAACTCAGTTTCAGAATTCCTCATAACATAATCCCGGTCTTAAAATATTCTTTTTTGATTATTATAGCCGGTTCTGTTTCGCTATTGTTACTCGATATTGATAAGGTGATGCTGGGAAAATTGATCCCAATTGAAAATGTAGCTTATTATAATGTAGCAATCTTTATAGCCACAGTAATCGCAGTGCCTGCCCGGTCGATGCACCAAATTACGTATCCGCTTACGGCCAAATTCATTAATGAAAAAAACTCTGATAATTTGAGGGACCTTTATATAAAAAGTTCCCTTACCCTCTTTATCGTTTCCGGTCTTCTTTTTTTGCTTATTATCCTGAATATTAAGGAACTTTATACTCTGCTTCCTGAAGAATACGCCACGGGACTTTTTGTTGTTATCTTGATATCCACTTCCAAATTATTGGACAACCTGATGGGAATTAATAATGCCATATTGTACAACTCAGATTATTACAGGATTACCATAGTGTTAGGGGTACTCTTGGCAATTCTTACAATTGTGCTCAATTTCGTATTCATTCCTATTCTGGGAATGGAAGGGGCTGCTATTGCCACCGTGATATCACTTTTGCTCTATAGCTTTGCGAAGATAGCCATTGTAAATGTAAAATTTAAAATGCATCCTTTTACTTCCGAAACGGGAAAAGCTTTTCTTTTAATCCTGACAATGGCAATCGCCTTCTTTTTCTGGGATTTTAACTTTCACCCTATTGTAAATATTTTCTTAAAGTCGGCTTTAATCTCTGCATTGTATTTGCTGTTAGTCTATAAAGGAAGACTGTCTGAAGATATTTCCGGCTTTATGAATAGGGTTCTACCTTTTTAATAAAACAACAGCAATGGCACCCAAAAAGAAAAGTATTCTCTCGCAAATAGGTTTATTTTATCACAATAGCTGCTTACTTCTCTAATTGTTATTTAGCAACCTATAATTTTTAAATTAAAAAAATAAGAAGGGAAACATCAATTAGCCATGAACTTGCAAACGACGGGATGCTGGAATTTGTCAATAGGAAAACGGTTTACGTGAAAGGATAAATCCGAACTATTTTGCAAGTATTGGAAACTGTCTTTAATAATGTAAAAAGAGAAACCCTCTTTCAAGTGTTTCCACTTTCAAAAGGGTTTCAACTAACCAACCAAAACTTACTTTAATATTTTTATCCTCTACCACCTCTTGATGAGGAGTTATTTCGAGAATTTGTACTTGAACCTCTTGTTGCAGTTGTGTTTCTTGAAGGTGTGCTTCTGGAAACATTTTTAGCTGCACCGCTATTACTCTGTCTGCTTTGAGAAACCGCCGGTTTATTTCTTTGTGTGTTAGTGCTTCGTGAAACATTTCTTGTAGCACTTGGTCTGCTTGTTACTTTTCTCTCAGGTCTTGAAGCGTTGCTTCTTACAGGCTTGCTACGGTGTACCTGATCATTTCTTGTAACTCTTGAACTGGTATTCAAACGTTGGTTTCTGTCGTTTCTGTTTACAGTTGTTGCAGGTCTTGCGTTTTCATTCCTTTCAGACCTTTGTACTCTTGATGTATTTGAAGCGGCAGGTGTTCCTCTTTGAGTTTGAGTGTTTTCAACACGTGATACATTATTACGAGGTGTTCCTCTTTGAGTTTTGTCGTTTCTTGACACTACTGAGCTGTTTGGTGTTCCGCGTTGCGTTGATTCAACCCTTGATCTTGAAGCATCAGAACTTCTTGGAGTTCCGCGTTGTACCCCATTTTCAGTACGGCTGTTGTAAGCTGTGCGTACTTTACTATCATCTCTTCTGTAAGTCAAAGACTCATTTCTTGCTCCTCTGTAATTTCTGTTTACTGCTACACGTCCGTCCCTGTGGTGTACTCGTGTTCCGGGCCTGTAAAAATCCCTTCTGCCATTTGCATATGCATACCCGTTTCGATAATACGTTCTGTGATAAGAGTAACTGTATCTTACCGGAGTATAATATCTTCTATAAGGATTTGTGTAAACTACGCAATACGTATAATGTGGGATAGCGTAATAAGTGTGCCAAGGCCTGTAAACATAATATCTGTTGTATACATTAATATAACCTGTATAGTGAGAGTAATATCCGTAAGGGTTATAATGTACATACAATCCGCCAACCTGGATAAGCCTTCTGTTATTGTAACGAATAGTCACATCACCCGCTTGAATAATGCGCCCATATTCATCGTAATAAATAGGGACATCTTCAACCTGAATCACCGCTCCATAGCTATCATATTGCACATAGGCATCATAATTGTATCCGGAATTGTAGTTGATAGCAACATTCGGTGTGTTGATACTTACGTTTGTTCCTTGATTGCCCAGATATATAAAGTCAAATTGACCATCAGGGAAGACAGAAAACTCTACACCTCCTTCTACGAAGATGAATTTATTGCCGTCATAACTTCTATTAAAGTCAGCAGCTTTTGCTGATTGTGGGATAAACATCAGAGCGATGAATAAGCCTGAGAATGTGAGAACAAAATTTTTCATAATAGCGGATTTAAATATTAGTAATTGCTTATTTGTTTTGGTCAGCAATACTTTACGCTATATAAATACCAAAGGTCGTGCCAAAATTAGGGGGTAACATTTAACTTACTCGTTTACAAGAGTGTAAAGTTATTTTAGGAAAGGTTTAAAAAGTAAAAAAGCTCTCCAATTGGAGAGCTTTTAAAGTTTAAAGGGTATATATTAAAAACTATGCTTACGCTAGTTTAACATTTACTGCATTTAATCCTTTTTTTCCTTGAGCTGTCTCAAAGGTTACTTCGTCATCTTCTCTGATATCGTCTACCAGACCTGAGATGTGTACGAAGATTTCTTCGTTTGATTCGTTGTCTTTAATAAATCCAAAACCTTTTGAATCATTGAAAAATTTTACTGTTCCTGTTTGCATAATAATAAAAATAAAAAATTGTTTTAATAAGCTGCAAATATAGAACTAATAAAGTTTATAACCTATTGTTTTACAACTAATTATTTTTAAAGACCTTAAGTACAGTGAAATGGAGCTATAACATTCTTAATAAAAAGACTTGTTTTCTTAAAATAACAAGAAACTAAGGAGTAAAAATGCCATATTTAGCCTTATATTTTCTACATTTGAATACCAATAAATAAATTTTTTAAAAATGCCTGATTTCCACTATATAAGCAGTCAAGTACTGGATTTATATACCATCATTGATATTATTGACAACCAAAAGCATCTCTCTCTCTCAGATGAAGCCATTCTTAACATAAATAAATCCAGAGCCTATCTTGATGGCAAATTAAAAAATAATGAAACACCCATATACGGAATCAATACAGGTTTTGGTTCACTGTGTAATATAAAAATATCTTCAGAAAACTTAA
This sequence comes from uncultured Flavobacteriaceae bacterium, assembly GCA_963975935.1. Taxonomy (GTDB): domain Bacteria; phylum Bacteroidota; class Bacteroidia; order Flavobacteriales; family Flavobacteriaceae; genus Planktosalinus. The sequence continues at coordinate 117,473 of CAXBIQ010000007.1, read as the reverse complement.
CAATCCTTCAGGAAAACCTGGTGAAGTCACACGCATGTGGTACCGGGGATTTTGTTCCAAAAGAAATTGTCAAGCTAATGTTGCTTTTAAAAGTGCAATCCCTTAGTTATGGCAACAGCGGTGTGCAGCTTCAAACAGTAGAGCGTCTCATCGATTTCTACAATCATGATATTTTGCCTGTAATATATACGCAGGGAAGCCTGGGTGCTTCGGGAGATCTGGCACCACTGGCACATTTATCACTGCCTTTACTGGGAATGGGCGAAGTTTATGAGGGCAAAAAAATAGTGGCGTCAAAAGAGGTTTTGAAAAAGAAAAACTGGGCTCCAATTACGCTTAAAGCGAAAGAAGGCCTTGCTCTCCTTAACGGAACACAGTTTATGAGTGCTTATGGTATTTACTGTCTGATTAAATCATACAAACTTTCTTATCTCGCTGATGTGATTAGTGCAGTTTCAATAGATGCTTTTGACTGTAATATGAGTCCGTTTGATGCTTTGGTACATGAAGTAAGGCCTCACAGTGGGCAGATCAAGACGGCGCAACAGATAAGAAGTTTCCTTGAAGGAAGTGAGATTGGCGCTTCAGAAAAGATGAATGTTCAGGATCCTTATTCTTTTAGGTGCATTCCTCAGGTTCACGGTGCAACAAAAGACACGCTGGAATTTGTGAGAAAAACATTCAAAACTGAAATCAATTCAGTTACAGATAATCCAAATATTTTCATTGAGGAAGATAAAATTATTTCCGGGGGTAATTTTCATGGACAACCTCTGGCATTGGGATTAGATTATATGGGTATTGCTATGGCAGAATTGGGATGTATATCGGAAAGACGCATTTACCAATTGGTTTCCGGTTTACGTGGTTTACCTGATTTTCTTGTTGACAACCCCGGTTTAAATTCTGGTTTTATGATTCCCCAATACACAGCTGCTTCCATCGTGAGTCAAAACAAGCAACTGGCTACACCCGCAAGTGTTGATTCTATTGTATCATCAAACGGGCAGGAAGACCATGTAAGCATGGGAGCTAACGGTGCAACAAAACTATTGCGTATTGTTGAAAACGTCGAGGCCATACTGGCAATTGAATTATACAATGCATCGCAGGCCATAGCCTTCAGGGCACCTAAAAAAACTTCAGAATTTCTTGAGTCTTTTTTGAAAATGTACAGGCAAGGTGTTTCTTTTGTGGAAAATGACAGGATTATGGCTGATGATATCCATATCACAGTTGCTTTTTTAAAAAGTTTCAGTATTGATTCTGAATTATTATATGAGTAATAAGCCTTATTTTTTTGAAGCTTCAGCTACTTTTTCTTCAGACCATTGTATGGCGTCAATAAGTTTAGTGAACGATTTATGTGGTTTTTTCAGGAAGACTTTTTCAAATGAAGCATTGGCAATGCCCAATTCTTGTTGAGAAACCACTGCAAATGCAACAAGGTTTTCAATTTTTGATGTTTCTTTAAAAACATTTGGGTCAACTGAATAAGAGTTAATCCGGTTAGTAATGTAAGCAAAAGGTCTGTTCTTGAAGTATTTATTTGCTAACTCAATGAGGACTTCGTTGTGTTCAGGCACTACAGTAATTCCTTCCTTCATTACGGCAATCAAAAAGTTGTCAAAAACAGAAAAGTCACAGAAGTCATATTTAACGGTGGCCCTCATTAGTAAGGTTTTATTTTCTTTAAAGGTATAAAAAAAACTACATTCTGGAAGCACAACGCACGCAAGTATTTGCCTGAGGCATCAATAAAATGCGCCCTAACGGGATTTCGTTATGGCAAATGCGGCAGAGGCCAAAGTCAGGTTCATCTATTTTAGATAAAGCAATGGTTAAGTTATTCAATTTAGTTTCAGCATTTTTCAATGCAGAATCATTGATGCTTTTGTTATTGATTGCACCCATTCTTGAAACACGTCCAATCGCATTTTCGGTCGAGATGGGTTTTGTAAGTTACCTGAACTTTGTTACCGTTTCTTGTGTTTTTGAAATTTCAGCTTCTATTTTTGCTTTTATTTCAGATATCTCATCGGGTTTGAGTCTCATATGATATTGTTATTATATGCAAAAAGGCCCGGGAATCTTATAATTTCCAGGCCTTATTGAATTTTAATAATTTAAAAAAGGTCCTCTTTAAGATTCGGTTGTCTTTTTTTCTTTATTAATTTTAACTGTCAATTCATTGGACTTTTTATCTAATTCCATTAAAATCTGATCGCCTTCTGAAAGTTTTGAAGAAATTATTTCTTCAGCCAAGGCATCTTCGATATATTTCTGAATGGCACGATTTAAAGGTCTTGCACCATATTCTTTATCAAAGCCTTTGTCAGCAATGTAATCTTTCGCTTCATCAGTTAATGTTAGTGTATAACCTATGTCTTTAATGCGTGCGTATAGTTTGCTTAATTCGATATCAATAATTTTTTGGATATCTTCTTTTTCAAGTGAATTAAAGACCACTACATCATCTACACGGTTTAAAAACTCTGGTGCAAATGCTTTTTTCAAGGCGTTTTCGATGACACTTTTTGTGTGTTCATCAGCTTGATTTGCTTTTGCAGCAGTACCAAAACCAACACCCTGGCCAAAATCTTTTACTTTTCGCGCACCAATGTTTGAAGTCATGATAATAATGGTGTTCCTGAAGTCAATTTTTCTTCCCAGACTGTCAGTCAAATAACCGTCGTCAAGCACTTGAAGCAGCATATTGAATACATCTGGATGTGCTTTTTCAATCTCATCCAAAAGGACGACTGCATAAGGCTTACGTCTTATTTTTTCAGTGAGTTGTCCTCCTTCTTCATAACCCACGTATCCCGGGGGTGCACCAATGAGTCTCGATACAGAAAACTTCTCCATATATTCACTCATATCAATGCGTATCAAGGCGTTTTCTGAATCAAACAATTCACGGGCAAGCACTTTGGCAAGCTGGGTTTTACCCACTCCAGTCTGACCTAAAAATATAAAGGAACCAATGGGTTTATTAGGATCTTTTAGTCCTGCACGGTTTCTTTGAATGGCTTTTACTACTTTATTAACAGCCTCGTCCTGGCCAATTACCTTTCCTTTAATGCTAACAGGTAATTCTGAAAGCTTTTTGATTTCGGTTTGAGCAATCCTGTTTACAGGCACACCGGTAATCATAGAAACTACTTCAGCAACATTTTCTTCAGAAACAGTTTCCCTGTGAAGTTTTGAATCATTTTCCCATTCTTCCTGTGCAACAGCGAGTTCCTTTTCAAGCCTTTTTTCATCATCCCTTAATTTTGCAGCCTCTTCATATTTTTGCTTTTTGACTACAGAATTTTTTTGTTCCCGAACTTCCTCTAGCTGGGCTTCAATTTTTAATATGGTTTCCGGAACATGAATATTTGTGATATGAACACGTGAGCCTGCTTCATCCATAGCATCAATGGCTTTATCAGGTAGGAACCTCTCAGTCATATAGCGGTTTGTTAAATGCACACATGCTTTTATAGCTTCATCTGTATAGGTCACATTGTGGTGTGATTCATATTTATCTTTTATGTTATTAAGGATTTCTATTGTTTCCTCAACACTTGTGGGTTCAACAATTACTTTTTGAAAACGTCTCTCAAGAGCACCGTCTTTTTCAATATACTGGCGATATTCATCGAGTGTGGTTGCTCCAATACATTGTATTTCGCCACGTGCAAGAGCGGGTTTGAACATATTGGAAGCATCAAGTGAACCCGTGGCACCGCCGGCACCAACAATGGTATGAATTTCATCTATAAATAAAATGATGTCATCATTTTTTTCAAGTTCATTCATCACGGCTTTCATGCGTTCTTCAAACTGTCCCCTGTATTTTGTTCCTGCGACAAGACTTGCGAGGTCGAGAGTCACAACACGTTTGTCATATAGTATTCTTGATACTTTACGCTGTATAATGCGAAGGGCAAGGCCTTCAGCTATTGCCGATTTACCAACGCCGGGCTCTCCAATGAGCAACGGGTTATTTTTCTTTCTTCGGCTTAAAACTTGCGAAACCCTTTGAATTTCTTCTTCACGACCCACAACGGGATCCAACTTACCTTCCTCAGCAAGTGCAGTTAAATCTCTTCCGAAATTATCCAAAACCGGAGTTTTTGATTTTTTCGTAGTTTTTGAAGGTCCTGAAGACCCAAAAGGTGAATCTTTTGAGCTATCACCCGAAGATGCGGGATCGTCATCATCATTTGGAAAAGATTCTGAAGTAGGGGACTGCAGATAATCTTCATCATTTGCAATCATAAATTTGAACTGGTCTTTCACAGAATCGTAATCCAATTTTAATTTGTTGAGTAATTTTGTTGTGGGGTCATTTTCATTCCGTAAAATGCATAACAACAAATGTGCAGTATTTATAGATGAGCTTTGAAATAGTTTAGCCTCCAGAAATGTTGTTTTTAAAGCACGCTCAGCCTGTCGTGTCAAATGAAGATTCTTTTTGTCGTTTGGTATAACAGTCGCATTGGGATTTGCGGGGCTTAATATCTCAACTTTACGTCTCAATTGGTTTAAATCAATATCTAATGCGTTAAGTATGTTGATGGCTTTACCGTTTCCGTCGCGCAACAAGCCCAGCATCAAATGCTCTGTTCCAATAAAATCGTGGCCCAAACGCAAGGCTTCTTCTTTGCTGTATGCAATCACATCTTTAACTCTTGGGGAAAAATTATCGTCCATAGTATTTTTTCTAAGTGTATAAAATTACAAAATAAACTGTACAAAAACTATTCCTAGCTTAAGGGTATGTAGTAAAAAGACAAAAAAACTTTTCAAAAACAAAATAAAAAGTAAAGTATTTATTAACCGATTATTGGAGTTTTTTTGTTAATAAAATAGTGTATAAACGCGCTTTTTTTTAGGCAAAAAAAGCTTTAAAAGCCGTATATTGCCCGATAAATTTAAATTTGATAACCTAAATAATAATCTATATGAATGAAGGTGAAAAATTGATTCCAATCAACATCGAAGATGAGATGAAATCAGCATACATTGACTACTCAATGTCAGTCATTGTGTCACGTGCGCTTCCCGATGTTAGAGATGGAATGAAACCTGTTCACAGACGTGTATTATTCGGAATGCACGAGCTGGGCGTGAGGTCTAATACCGCCCACAAAAAATCAGCAAGAATTGTTGGAGAAGTTTTGGGTAAATATCACCCTCATGGTGATACATCTGTCTATGACGCAATGGTGCGTATGGCTCAGGAATGGAGCTTACGCTATATGCTTGTTGATGGTCAGGGAAACTTTGGTTCCATTGACGGAGATAGCCCCGCTGCAATGCGATATACAGAAGCCCGTATGCGAAAAATATCAGAAGATATGCTTGCAGACATCGACAAAGAAACCGTTGATTTTCAATTAAATTTTGATGACACTCTAGAAGAGCCCACGGTTCTTCCCACCCGTGTCCCCGGTTTGCTTATAAATGGTGCTTCCGGAATTGCTGTGGGTATGGCTACTAATATGCCCCCACATAACCTCTCAGAAGTTATTGACGGAACAATTGCATATATCGATAACAATGATATTGAGATTTCAGAATTAATGACCCATATAAAAGCCCCTGATTTTCCAACAGGCGGTACCATTTATGGCTATGAAGGTGTGAAAGAAGCCTTTGAAACAGGCCGAGGAAGGGTAGTGGTAAGGGCAAAAGTAACTTTTGAAGAAGTCAATGGGAAAGAATCAATTGTAGTAACTGAAATTCCTTACCAAATCAATAAAGCCGACATGATCAAAAAAACGGCAGATTTGGTTAATGAAAAGAAAATAGAAGGTATATCCAACATACGCGATGAATCTGACAGGAACGGAATGCGCATTGTTTATATTTTAAAAAGAGATGCCGTTCCCAATATTGTATTAAATACTCTTTATAAGTATACATCACTTCAATCTTCCTTTAGTGTAAACAATATTGCCCTTGTAAAAGGAAGGCCTCAAATGTTGAATTTAAAACAATTGATTCAGTACTTTGTAGAGCACCGTCACGAGGTTGTAGTAAGAAGAACAGAATACTTACTTCGCAAAGCAGAAGAAAGAGCTCACATTCTGGAAGGTCTCATTATCGCTTCAGACAATATAGATGAAGTGATACGACTCATAAGAGCCTCTTCAAATGCTGATGAGGCCCGTCAAAAATTGATGGAAAGTTTTGAGCTTTCAGAGATTCAAGCGAAAGCCATTGTTGAAATGCGTCTACGTCAATTAACCGGTCTGGAACAAGACAAATTGCGCAGTGAGTATGAAGAACTGATGAAAACCATCCAGGATTACAAAGACATTCTTGCGAGTGTTGAGAGAAGAATGGAAATCATTAAAGAGGAACTTCTCGATATCAAAAATAAATATGGAGATGAAAGAAGATCAACTATTGAATATGCAGGAGGAGATGTTTCCATTACCGATTTAATTGCCGATGAAAAGGTTGTAATTACCATATCGCACGCAGGTTATATAAAACGCACGCCGTTAAATGAATACAAAACCCAAAACAGGGGAGGTGTAGGTCAAAAAGCATCAGCAACTCGTAATGAAGATTTCCTGGAGCATCTTTTTGTTGGAACCAACCACCAATATATGCTTTTCTTCACGCAAAAAGGAAAATGTTTCTGGATGCGTGTTTTTGAAATACCTGAAGGAACCCGAACTTCAAAAGGAAGGGCAATCCAAAATCTGATCAATATTGAGCAGGATGATAAAGTAAAAGCCTTTATTTGTGTCCAGGATTTAAAAGATGAAGACTATATCAATAGCCATTTTGTCATTATGGCAACTAAAAAAGGGCAGGTCAAGAAAACCCCGCTTGAGCAATATTCTAGACCCAGAACAAATGGTATCAATGCGATTACCATTCGTGAAGATGATGAACTGCTTGAAGCTAAACTTACGACCGGTGACAGCCAGATTATGCTTGCGGTTAAATCTGGTAAAGCAGTTCGGTTTGAAGAAGAGAAAACAAGGCCTATGGGCAGAAATGCTTCAGGCGTAAGAGGTATTACCCTTGCAAACGATAAAGATGAAGTGGTTGGAATGATTACCATTGAAAAGCCAAAAGTAGAAACCGTATTAGTAGTTTCTGAGAACGGCTATGGCAAGCGCACCTTTATTGATGACCCCGAGGACGGAGAAGCTATATACCGCATCACCAACCGCGGCGGAAAAGGCGTAAAAACCATTTCGATTACTGAAAAAACAGGAAGTCTTGTAGCAATTAAAAGTGTGAGCGAAACAGATGATTTAATGATTATTAATAAATCAGGTATCGCCATTAGAATGTCTGTAGATGACCTTCGGGTAATGGGCAGGGCCACACAAGGGGTTCGCTTGATAAAAGTAAGGGAAGATGATGCAATTGCTGCTGTGGCAAAAACCATGAAAGATGATGTTGAGGTAGATATACCAGCTGATATGGAGAATGGAACAGATATTGCAGATTCCAATATAACAGAATAGAAACTATAAACTTTTAAAAAATGAAAAAATCAATATTAATAATTGCAGCTTTGTCCATCACTGTAATGACTTATTCCCAAAAGAAAGAATTGAGGCAGGCCTCAAAGGAAATTAAAGAGGGTTCTTTCGTAGAAGCTAAAAATACACTGGCTACAATTGAAGGATCCATAGCTTCAGCAGATGATGATCAAAAAGCAGAATACTACCTTTATAAAGGTCAGGCTTATATGGGGTCTAGCGGTACCGCTGAAAAAGACCTTGTTACTGCGGCCGAGTCTTTCAAAAAGGTAATTGAAATTGAATCTTCCGGAAAACAAAATTACACAGAAGAAGCAAAAAAAGAAATTCAAAATCTAGTAGTAAGATTAGTAAATTCAGCTATTGATGATCAAAATGCCGAGCGTTATGAAGCAGCATCAAATAAACTATATGCAGGGTATACTATCAGTAAAAAAGATACATCTTATTTGTTTTATGCTGCCGGAAATGCTATGAATGCACAAAAATATGACCTTGCCATGAAGCATTACGAAGAATTGTTGGATTTGGGGTATACCGGAATTGAAAAGGAATATGTTGCTACAAGCAGAGAGACCGGTGAAGTAAAACCCTTTGCAAGTGAAGGAGAAAGGGATTTGGAAATTATGTCAGGCAATTATTTTAAACCATCAGAAAGAATGGGTGAGTCAAAACGCCGTCTTATTTTAAGGGATTTAAGTGCAATATATGTTGATAAAGGTGAAGTGGAAAAGGCAAAAAAAATCATTGCTGATGCAAAAAAAGAAAACCCTGATGATATTTCACTTGTCAGAGCTGAAGCGGCACTTGCTTTGAAGCTCAATGATATGAAAACCTATAATCAATTAATGCAAAAAGTAGTTGATTCAGATCCCGAAAACCCTGAGCTTTTTTATAATCTTGGGGTGAGTTCAGCAAGCATCGGCGAAACTGAAAAAGCCATGGAGTATTACACAAAGGCGATAGAATTGGATCCTGATTACCATAACGCAAAAGTAAACATGGCGGTACTGATTCTAGATCAGGAAGATGCAATTATTGAAGAAATGAATTCATTGGGAACTTCTGCTGCAGATAATAAGCGTTATGATGAACTTCGCGATAAAAGGGAAGGAATGTACAAAGAAGCTGTACCATATTTGGAAAGCGCTTTTCAAGCAAGGCCAGATAATGTAAATATTGCGAGAACCCTCATGAATATTTACTCCATAACCGGAGAGGATGCAAAATTCAATGAGATGAAAGCAAAAGTTGAAGCTTTAGAAGACAATTAATATCCTTAAAATGTTACATAAAAAAGCCGGGAATTTTCCCGGCTTTTTTAGTTTAGTAAATCTAAATCTTATATAATTCTTTTAATTACCCTGAGTTTATGGCTATGTTTTTTGGTTTCGGTATTAAAAATTCCGCTGTGATCTAAACGATCAATACGCACTTTACCGTGGGCGTGAATTATGTGATTGTCAGACATGATGATGCCCACATGTGTGATTATACCTTCTTCATTATCAAAAAATGCAAGGTCCCCGGGTTCACTTTCCTCAATAAAACTTAAAGACTCTCCTTGGGTGGCCTGTTGTTTTGCATCCCGAAAAAGCTTATGACCGTTTAATTTGTAAACCATTTGTGTAAAACCGCTGCAGTCTATGCCAAAAGGAGTTTTTCCGCCCCATAAATAGGGGGTGTTAAGATACATTAACGCCGTTAAAACAAGATGTTCTTTTGGGAGGGCGCCTTGGTGAAAATTACCATCGTGGGAGTGGTTCAATAAAGAAATCACGTTGAGGTTTGATCCCATGGGAATTGCAATGAGTTGTCCTGATGCATCAGAAACAAATTCCATGATATCAGAAGTGAGCTTGGGGGCGGTTTCGGTTAATCGATGATATTCTTCAGATGATATTTCAAAATACTGTTTGCAATCAATCCAGCCCTCATAGTCGTCGTGTATCATACGGATTTTACACCATGTCTTTCGCACTTCAGTAATTTTAAAGTGATCACCATATAAAAGTTGGGTAACCATTTCACTGGTATTAGAAGCTTCCAGTCTTACGGGCACTATACTTAAATTACAAAAGCCGTAGTTCATTAAAGAGTATGTTGGATTGAATTCATTAGCAACACTATCTAATCATTTGATTCAATCAATTTGGTTAAATGCGCTCAATTACCATAGCTGATGCGCCACCACCACCATTACAAATTGCTGCAGCACCAATTTTTCCATTGTTTTGTTCCAGGACATTGAGTAGTGTAATTAAAATGCGCACACCACTACAACCCAGAGGATGGCCTAAAGAAACAGCTCCTCCGTTCACATTTACATTTTTATCGGTAAGTCCTAAAAGTTTCATGTTTGCAAGCCCGACAACAGCAAAAGCCTCGTTGAATTCAAAGAAATCAACATCTTCAATTGAAATACCTGCTTTATCTATTGCCAAAGGGAGGGCTTTGGCAGGAGCGGTAGTAAACCATTTGGGTTCTTGTGCAGCATCTGCATAACTTTTAATATAAGCTAGGGGCTTTAAGCCCAATTCATTTGCTTTTTCTTCACTCATTAAAACCATTGCGCCAGCACCATCATTGATAGTCGAGGAATTGGCAGCTGTAACGGTTCCGTCTTTAGAGAAAGCCGGTCTCAACGATGGGATTTTATCAATAAAAACGTTTCTGTATTCTTCATCTTCAGAGACAATTACTGGTTCACCGCGACGCTGGGGGACTTCAACAGGAACAATTTCATTTTCAAATTTTCCTTCTTTCCACGCCAATGCAGCGCGTTTGTATGATTGAACAGCAAATGTGTCCTGCTCTTCTCTGGAAAAATTATGTTCTGTGGCACAGAGGTCAGCACAAACACCCATAGCATTTTTGTCATAAGCATCAACAAGTCCATCCTTTTGCATGCCGTCTTCCATAGTTACAGGTCCAAATTTATTTCCGCTGCGCATATGTGTATAGTGAGGAATATTACTCATACTTTCCATACCCCCAGCAACGACAATATCTACATCGCCAGATTTTATGGCTTGAGCAGCTTGCATAACGGCTTTCATTCCGGAAGCACATACTTTGTTAACTGTTGTACAACTTACAGTATCAGGAATTCCAGCACCCATAGATGCTTGTCTGGCAGGTGCCTGACCCACTCCGGCCTGCACAACATTTCCCATTAAAACTTCTTGAACGAGTTCCGGTTTTAAATTTATTTTTGCAAGGGCACCTTTTATTGCGATACTGCCCAATTGTGTAGCAGTTAGTGACGATAAACCACCCATAAAACTTCCAATTGGAGTTCTAGCTGCTGATACTATAACTACTTTTTTACTCATGAAATTTTTAATATTTATTGAAGAGTCAAATTTAAACAATTAAAAAGGAATTATCAATTTTTATAAAGCTTTATGAAGGGTGAAAAATCCAACTTTAAAGGCATGCTAATTTTTAAAACCAGATTATGTTTTAATTTAATAAATGCTTAATATTTAAAATTATATTAATAATATTTAATAAAACATTATATATTTTATAATACATAATGAGTACATTTGTTAACGTTAATAAACTAAATCAAACAAAATACAGTAATTATGAAAAATTTAATGTTAATGATAATTGTTTTAATGCCCTTTATTTTGAGTGCACAAAACAATGAAAATAAGAAAAAAGAAACAACTGTTGAAAAAGTAACCGTTGTGGGAACTGATGTGGAAACAGTATCTAAAACAGATGTTGATACTGAAAAAAGCATCGTGAAAGTAGAAGGAACTGAAGAAACCAATCAGAGCTCAAGGGAAGAAAAAGTTGTTGATCAAAAAACTACAAAGATTGACGTTGATAAAAAACGGGATGATGGTACAGCCATTGATGGTATTCAACGTGGTAAACCCACAGAAGTAGCAACAAAAGAAGTAATGATTGATGGTAAAAAGTGCACATGTGTTTGTGATGAGAAAAAAGATAAGGCGATAGATTAAATTCTTTTGCTTTACTAATCAATAAAATTAACCGGCCTATACTAAATAGGTCGGTTTTTATTTTTTATTTTAGCAGGAATTAAAATTCATTTAGAATGAGAGTTGCTTGTCTGGTATTATTAGCTTTTGTCTCCGTTTTGACAGTGAATTCCCAACATAAGAAAGCTTATACAATTTATACTTCAGAGGGGGTCGAGATTGGATATGAAGAAGTGGTGAATCAACTTGATGAAAAAGAAATCATATTATTTGGTGAACAGCATAACAGTGCTATTGCTCACTGGCTTCAGCTTGAGATAACAACAGATCTTATTGAAACAGATAGTGTAGTACTTGGTGCAGAAATGTTTGAAGCAGATAATCAACAGGCTTTAAACTCTTATCTTAAAAGGGAAATAGACCAAAAAGGGCTGGACACGCTGGCAAGATTGTGGAGCAACTATAAAACAGATTACAAACCTCTGTTGGATTTAGCTAAAAATAATGACTTAACTTTTATTGCGACAAATATTCCACGTCGATATGCGAATTTGGTCTATAGAAATGGTTTTCCTGTACTTGACACCCTTTCTGAACAAGAGAAAAATTGGATAGCTCCTTTGCCTATTCCTTTTGATCCCGATTTGCCTACCTATAAAAATATCCTTGAGATGATGGGTGATCACGGTACTCCTGAACTTGTGAAAGCCCAGGCTATCAAAGACGCAACGATGGCATATTTTATTCTGAAAAAAAGAAAAGAAAACGCTAAATTTATACATTACAATGGTGCCTACCACAGTGACTATTATGAAGGAATTTTGTGGTATTTAAAGTTAACGGAACCTGATTTGAAATATGGTACCCTTTCCACGGTTACTCAAAAGGATATTTCATTTTTAGAAGAGGAGCATTCCGGTAAAGCTGACTTTATAATTGTTGTGGACGAAAAAGTGACAAAAACCTATTAATAAAAACCATGAGTTCATTCAAGCAAATTATATTTCTACTTTTTTTATTTAGTTTAAACTCGTTTGGACAAGAAATCGCTGTCTTAAAATATAATGGAGGAGGGGATTGGTATGCAAACCCAACATCATTGCCCAATCTTATCAGGTTTTGCAATCAAAACATCAACACAAAACTGGATGACAAACCCCAAACCGTTGAAACATCAAGTGTGGAAATATTTCAATACCCTCTGGTTCATATGACAGGTCATGGAAATGTTTTCTTTACTCCGGAAGATCAGGAGAACTTGCGAAAATACCTCTTGAGTGGAGGTTTTTTACATATTGATGACAATTATGGAATGGATGTTTTCTTGAGGCCCGAACTCAAAAAACTTTTTCCTGAAAAAGAACTTGTCGAGTTGCCGGCTTCCCATCCCATTTTTGACTATCACTATAAATTTCAAAATGGAATTCCTAAAATACACGAGCACGATAACAAACCCCCGCAGGCTTTTGGGATTTATCATGAAGATCGGCTTATTGTTCTGTATACTTATGAGACAGATTTAGGGAATGGCTGGGAAAATCAGGAAATTCACAACAATCCTGAAGAAGTGAGACAAAAAGCATTGCAAATGGGCGCTAATATTGTAAAATATGCTTTTGAAAATTAAATACAGTAAGTTATAATGGAATCAAAAATTATAGCAAAAGGCATTTTACGGGCATTGGCTGCAGTGGTGGGGTTTATAGCCTTGGGCTGGTTTTTGTATAAAATCCAGAGTGTTATTGTTTATATAGCCCTTTCAATTGTTGTGACGCTCATTGGCAGGCCCATTATCTATTTCTTGAGAAATAAACTGCGCCTTCACAACCTTCTTTCTGTTATTATAACGATGCTTCTCATTTTTGGGGTATTTGTAGGGCTCTTGCTACTGTTTATTCCTTTAATTAAACAACAAAGTATCAACCTTTCCTTGTTGGATATAGACTCTTTATCTGCCACTGTTGAGAATTTATACAGGGAAATAGTAACTTATTTTTCAGGAAATAATATTGACATTGAATCAAGGTTCAGGGAGTCAGATTTTATTAGAAATTTTGATTTTAATTTTATTCCTGACTTCATTAACTCATTTTTATCTGCATTGGGGACCTTTAGTATAGGATTGTTCTCTGTTATATTCATTTCTTTTTTCCTGTTAAAAGACAGTAAATTACTTGAGCAAGGCATATTAACCTTTATTCCTGATGATAAAGAAGCGCGGTTTGAAAACTCACTCACTAAAATTAAAAATCTTTTATCAAGCTACTTTATAGGATTGGTTTTTCAAATATTTATCCTGTTTGTATTTTATTCTTTTGTGCTTCTTTTATTTGGTATCAAAAACGCCATTGTTATTGCTTTTTTATGTGCCTTGCTGAATATCATACCCTATCTCGGTCCACTTATTGGTGCTTTTGTAATGATATTCTTATCAATGACCAGCAATATAAATCAAGACTTCAGTACGGTGATTTTGCCAACGACTATTTATGTAATGATTGGGTTTTTAATTGGTCAATTAATTGATAATTTTATTAGTCAACCGCTGATATACTCTAATAGTGTGCGTTCTCATCCTTTGGAAATATTTTTAATTATTATAATTGGGGGAATGCTCTTTGGGGTAATTGGAATGATTGCGGCGGTACCTGTTTATACGGTTATAAAAGTGATATCCAAGGAGTTTTTGTCAGAGAACAAAATCGTCATGAGATTGACTAAAGATTTATAGTGATCATTTGAATAAGGCTATTTTAAATACAGAGGTAGAGGAATTTATAAATAATAATCTGGATGCTAATCTTGTAAAAATTGCATTAAAAGGCTCTCCTTTTCCAGATGTTACGATTCAGGAATTGATAACCCAGATTGAAAGTAAAAACAAAGCCAAAGAAAAACTTCCTTCCTGGTTTGCTGCAGCAAATATATATTATCCGCCGAAGCTTAATCTTGAACAAACTTCTTCTGAACTTACAGCTCAATACAAAGCAAATTTAGTAGCCGGTAAAAGCCTTGCAGATATAACCGGTGGACTGGGCATTGACAGTTATTATTTTTCCAAAAGCATTGAAAAAGTTTTCCATTATGAAATTAATACTGAACTTTCTCAAATCGCTGAACACAATTTATCCCAGTTAAAATCAAATGTTACCTGTATTTCAGGCAATGGAATTGAATCTATCCGCGAGGCATATTTTGACATTATTTATATTGACCCGTCAAGGCGTCATGAGAGCAAGGGCAAAGTCATTTATTTAAAGGACTGTGAACCCAATATTGTAGAAAATCTAAACTATCTATTGCAACGTTGCAAAGTATTAATGGTTAAAACATCACCAATGCTAGATATTACAGTAGGTTTGCAAGAATTAAAGCATGTCTTTGAAATTCATATTGTTGCTGTTAAAAATGAGGTCAAGGAACTGCTCTGGCTTGTTAAAAAAGGATATACCGGCGGGGTATTTTTGAAAACAGCAAACCTCAAATTAAAAAAATCAGAATTCTTTGAAGCTCCTTTGCATGAAAGCGGAAGTATCGAATATTCCACTCCCGAAAAATACCTTTATGAACCAAATGCTGCCATAATGAAAAGCGGTTTGTTTTTTGAATTATATAAGCAGTATGAAGTAAAAAAAGTAGCTGGGAATACCCATTTATTTACAAGTAACAAAAAAATATCGTTTCCCGGAAGAAGATTTGAAATTCTCAATGTGATACCTTATACTAAACCTGAGGTTAAAAAATACTTTATGGGAACGAAAGCAAATATCAGCACTCGCAATTTTCCGGAAACAGCCCCGGAATTAAAAAAACGCTGGAAAATAAAGGATGGAGGTGATAAATATCTGTTTTTCACGACCTGTGAAGATAAAAGGAAAGTTATTTTAGAATGTGTTAAAATTTAACCTTAAAAATTCAGTATTTTTGTTGTGTTGTTTCAGATGATAACTTACATTTGCAACCGCGTTTAAAAATGCGTTACGTTCTATACAAAAGGAGAGTTGCCAGAGTGGTTAATGGAGCAGTTTGCTAAACTGTCGACGGGTAACTGTCGCGTGGGTTCGAATCCCACACTCTCCGCAAAAAAACACCTCGGGGTGTAGCGTAGCCCGGTTATCGCGCCTGCTTTGGGAGCAGGAGGCCGCAGGTTCGAATCCTGCCACCCCGACAATTAAAGTGTGGATTTCCATTCTTTAATACTACTTTCTTTATCAAAATTAAATAATCCAGGTCGCGTAGCTCAGCTGGATAGAGCATCTGCCTTCTAAGCAGACGGTCAGAGGTTCGAATCCTCTCGCGATCACTTCTTAAACCCTTTGAAATCAAGCGATTTACAAAGGGTTTTCTTTTCTATTTATTTTTTCATTACATTTATTGTGGGTTTTATTATTTTATGGTGTTTTATTTCTACATATTATATTCAAACAAACTAGATCGGTTTTATCTGGGACATACTGGTGATTCTTTAGATGAACGATTAAAAAAGCATCTTTCAAATCACAAAGGTTTTACCTCAAGAGCCAAGGATTGGGAGGTATGTTATTTTGAAACTTTTTCTGCAAAGAGTTTGGCTTATCAAAGAGAATTACAAGTAAAACGAATGAAATCAAGAAAGTATATTGAAAATCTATTAGCTATCAGAGGATAGAGCATCCCGACCTTGAGTCGGGACGGTCAGAGGTTCGAATCCTCTCGCGACCACTTAAAAGCCCCCGAAAAAGGGGCTTTTTTCATTTTTATTATTCCTTCCTGATATTTTATTTAACCCGAGACATATAAGTTTTCGATATTTTTTTACTTTAGCAGACTAATTAACCAAAATCTGTCATGGAAAAAACTACAGAAGTCAAGAAAAAGGGCTTGGTAAACAAAGCACTTGATTTAGTTGAAAAACTGGGGAATAAACTACCCGATCCTGCAATTTTATTTTTTTATCTCTTAATTTTCGTTTGGGTCCTATCTGCAATCCTGTCTCCATTTGATTTTGGGGAAGTCCACCCAATGACCGGAAATAGTTTGAACGTGCAAAATTTACTTACGGGAACCCAACTAGCCGGGTTTCTCGCCAGTATGGTAAATACCTTTGTGCTTTTTGCTCCATTAGGAATTGTTTTGGTTGCTATGCTTGGAGTGGGTGTAGCAGAGCATTCGGGATGGATTGATGCGGGGTTGAAAAAACTCCTAAACTTTACTCCCAAACAGTTGCTTACCCCAATGCTTATTTTAATAGCTATCGTAAGCCACACTGCTGCAGATGCCGGGTATGTTTTGGTAATTCCGCTGGGAGGTGTAATCTTTTATGCCGCAGGCCGCCACCCTTTAGCAGGTATTGCAGCAGCTTTTGCAGGGGTATCAGGAGGATTTTCAGCAAACTTTATCCCTTCTGCCATTGACCCGCTTATTATGAGTTTCACACTTGAAGCGGCAAGAATCCTGGATCCTGCAATTAATTTAAATCCTTTAAATAACTGGTATTTCACTTCGGCCTCAACATTATTGATAGTACTTGTGGGCTGGTGGATTACAGATAAAATAATTGAACCCAGGCTTTCTAAAGTTAAAGTAGATGGAGATGAAGACCAGATGCCAAAAATGGAGCAGGTTACATCCAAAGAAAGTAAGGCTTTCTGGATGGGGCTTTTAGCAATGGTTTTAGGTATTGTAGGTTTGTTTTTATGGGCATATCCTGAAAATTCAGCCTTAAGAGGTCCTGACATGGTGGATCCTGAAATTCAATCACTCACCTCATTCCACGCGCCGTTAATGAAGGCCATTGTACCCTTAATCTTTGTCTTGTTATTAATTCCGGGACTTGTTTTTGGATTTGTATCAGGCAGGTATAAATCTTCAAGGGATTTGATAAAAAGTATGACAAAATCCATGGAAAGTATGGGTTATTATATTGTAATGGCCTTTTTCTGTGCGCTTTTTATTGATGCTTTTTCTCGTTCAAACATTGGTCTTTTAATTGCCATAAAAGGAGCAAACTTCCTTCAGGCACTCGAATTACCGGGTCAAATCACAATTGTTGGAATTGTAATACTCAGTGCATTTGTGAATTTAATGGTGGGCTCTGCATCAGCAAAATGGGCGCTTATAGCTCCCATCTTTGTTCCAATGTTAATGCAGCTGGGTATATCGCCTGACCTTACGCAAGCAGCTTATCGGGTAGGGGATTCTGTTTCCAATATTATTACACCATTATTACCTTATTTTCCATTAGTGGTTGTTTTTAGTCAACGCTATGTCAAAGGAATGGGAATTGGAACTTTGATTTCGATGATGTTACCCTATTCAGTTATATTTTTAGTTGCGTGGACTATATTCTTACTGGTTTACTGGTGGCTGGGAATCCCATTGAGTTTTGAGGCCAATTACCTCTATCCGGCTCCATAACATTATTACTATTTCTAATATTATAAAAGATGTTTATTGATTTTCAGTAAACATCTTTTTTTATTCTCAATATTTGAACTGAAGGTGTATCTTTGCACCCTTTAAAAACGATATTATATGAAAGCCGGAATCGTAGGTCTTCCCAATGTAGGTAAATCCACATTATTCAATTGCTTGTCAAATGCCAAAGCCCAAAGTGCAAACTTCCCTTTTTGTACAATAGAACCCAATATTGGCGTGGTGAATGTTCCTGACACCAGATTGCAAAAACTGGAATCTTTGGTGAATCCGGAACGTGTGCTTCCGGCCACAGTTGAGATTGTCGACATCGCCGGTCTGGTAAAAGGAGCCAGTAAAGGAGAAGGTCTGGGAAATCAATTCCTTGGGAACATCAGAGAAACTGATGCTATTCTTCATGTGTTGCGATGTTTTGACAATGACAATGTGGTTCACGTTGACGGCTCCGTAAATCCAATCAGGGATAAAGAAACCATCGATATGGAACTTCAGTTGAAAGACCTGGAAACAGCAGAGAAAAAACTGGAGAAAGTAAAACGTGCCGCCAAAACCGGAAACAAAGAAGCCCAAAAAGAAGAAGAAGCACTATTAAAAGTGAAAAAAGGCCTGGAAGCAGGTATTTCAGTAAGGGCTATTGATTTTTCGGATGCTGAAAGAGAGGAGTTTATTGCTCCACTTCAATTCATTACAGACAAACCGGTAATGTATGTTTGTAATGTTGATGAAGGCTCAGCGGTAAATGGAAACAAATATGTAGAACTCGTAAAAGAAAACGTAAAAAATGAAAATGCAGAAGTATTGGTGTTGGCAGTAGGAACTGAAGCCGATATCACCGAATTGGAGACTTATGAAGAGCGACAAATGTTTTTGGAGGATTTAGGGCTCGATGAGGCCGGATCAGCAAAACTCATTCGTTCTGCATACAGATTGCTAAACCTTCAAACTTATTTCACAGCCGGAGTTAAAGAAGTGCGTGCCTGGACAATTCCTGTTGGTGCAACTGCTCCTCAAGCTGCCGGAGTCATTCACTCAGATTTTGAAAAAGGATTCATCAGGGCAGAAGTGATTGCTTATGATGATTATGTAAGTTTGGGAAGCGAAGCCAAAGTCAAAGAAGCCGGAAAAATGAGGGTAGAAGGGAAGGAATACATCGTCAAGGATGGTGATGTGATGCATTTTAGATTCAATGTATAAATTCAATGAAAAAGCGCTCGAAATGAGCGCTTTTTTATTAGTTCTTTTGCAGCATATACTTTTCAGCCAGCTCACCTTCAATAGCTCGCCCTTCACGGTCCAGTTGCTTTAAATGATTTTCACCCACTTTGAAAAGTGTGGCATTGCCATCTTTTTTATTGGTCAGAACAACTGTGGAGCCGCCTTCAGTCCATTGTAAATCCCCGGTTTCTTCAAAAACAGTTTCCTCTTTGCCTAAATAAATTCTCTTAATAGTGTAAGTATTATTATCAAGCAAAGTAACTTCGGTTTGAATACCTTCACAATCAGCACAGGGTAAGATGCCTTGATAGGTTCCGTGCCAATCCAGGGTATTTTCCGAAGTGTGCATATCGGGGACTTGTTGCACTTTGGTGTTAGTTTCAATGATATCGGTTTCTGTAGTTTTGTTGTTTTTACACGAAAAAAAAGCTACAAAGATAATTGATAAAATGACTAGTTTTTTCATTGTTGATTAAATAAAGTTTCTCTACAAATTTAACAAACCTTTTATTTCCAAAAGTTTATTTTTAGTCAAAATTTGAAAAATTTTGGATATAATTTTCTTAACAAAATGAACCGTTCTATTGTTAATTACTTTCTATTTTGGAGGTTTCATTTTTTAGCCTGAAGTCTTATATTAGCGGGTCTATCATAAATTTTAATATGGCTAAAGAAACCCAATATACCGAGGACAATATACGTTCCCTGGACTGGAAAGAGCACATCAGGATGCGCCCGGGAATGTACATCGGAAAGCTTGGTGACGGTTCTTCACCTGATGATGGTATTTACATACTTTTAAAAGAAGTGTTGGACAACTCCATTGACGAATATGTGATGGGAGCCGGTAAAACCATTGAAATACGCATCAAAGACAAAGAAGTCAAAGTGCGTGATTATGGCCGTGGTATTCCACTGGGAAAAGTGGTGGATGTGGTCTCCAAGATGAATACAGGAGGGAAATATGATACTCGTGCCTTTAAAAAATCTGTCGGATTGAATGGTGTGGGTACCAAAGCCGTAAACGCGCTTTCCTCTTTTTTCAGGGTGGAATCAGTAAGGGAAAATCAGATAAAATATGCCGAGTTTGAACAAGGAAACCTCTTGGTTGACCCAACACCCGAAGAATCTTCTTCACGCCGCGGGACAAAAGTAATTTTTATTCCTGATGAAACCATATTTAAAAACTTCAGGTACCGCAATGAGTATGTTTCCAAAATGCTCAAAAACTATGTCTATCTCAACCGCGGACTGACCATCGATTTTAACGGGGAAAAATACTATTCAGAAAACGGACTTAAAGATTTACTGGAAGAAAATATCCATCACGATGATATTTTATATCCCATCATCCACCTGGAATCTGAAGATATTGAAATCGCGCTTACACACAGTAAAACCCAGTATAGTGAGGAGTATCATTCCTTTGTCAACGGGCAAAACACAACACAAGGTGGAACCCATTTAAATGCCTTCAGGGAAGCCTTTGTCAAGACCATCCGGGAATTTTACGGAAAGAATTTTGAAGCGAGCGATATCAGAAAATCCATTGTTTCAGCAATCAGTATCAAGGTGATGGAACCGGTTTTTGAAAGCCAAACCAAAACAAAACTGGGTTCGACAGATATGGGCGGCAATTTACCAACCGTGCGTACTTTTATTATTGATTTTGTAAAAAAACATTTAGACAATTACCTGCACAAAAATCCGGAAACAGCTGATAAATTACAACGCAAAATCCTCCAGGCAGAACGCGAAAGAAAAGAGCTTTCCGGGATTAGAAAATTAGCAAAAGAACGTGCTAAAAAAGCGAGCTTACATAATAAGAAATTACGTGATTGCCGCATTCACCTGCACGATACAAAATCGGATCGCCAGCTGGAAACCACCTTGTTTATTACAGAAGGGGATTCTGCAAGTGGTTCCATTACAAAAAGCCGGGATGTGAACACACAGGCCGTTTTCAGTCTAAAAGGGAAGCCTTTGAACTGCTATGGCTTGTCCAAAAAAATAGTTTACGAAAACGAAGAATTCAACCTGCTTCAGGCAGCGCTGAATATTGAAGAAAGCATTGAGGACTTGCGTTACAACAACATTGTAATCGCTACAGATGCCGATGTGGACGGAATGCACATCCGTTTGTTGCTCATTACTTTTTTCCTTCAGTTCTTTCCGGAAGTAATCAAAGAAGGGCATTTGTATATTTTACAGACGCCGCTCTTTCGTGTAAGGAATAAAAAAGAAACTATTTATTGCTATTCAGAAGAAGAACGCGTGAATGCCATTGAAAAATTAAAACCAAAACCCGAAATCACTCGATTCAAGGGACTTGGGGAGATTTCACCTGATGAATTCAAACATTTTATAGGTGCTGATATCCGGCTTGACCCGGTCATGTTGGAACGTAGTATGTCCATTGAGGAATTGCTTTCGTTCTATATGGGCAAAAACACGCCCGAAAGACAAGAGTTTATCATTGATAACCTCAAATTTGAAGTAGATAAAGTAGAAGAAACAGTTTAACCCATTTTGTCCTAAATAAGACCATTTTAATGAGCGACGACCAAAACCCAAATGAAGAAGAGTTTCCAATTCAAGATGATGGAAATGTGACGGGAGACACCATTATCAAGGTAAACGGCATGTTTAAAGACTGGTTTCTGGATTATGCCTCTTATGTAATCCTGGAACGCGCGGTACCTGCCATTGAAGATGGTTTTAAGCCGGTACAGCGTCGCATTATGCAATCCTTAAAAGATCTTGATGACGGCCGCTATAACAAGGTAGCCAACATCGTGGGTCATACGATGCAGTATCACCCACACGGTGATGCCAGTATTGCAGATGCAATGGTACAAATAGGGCAGAAGGACATTTTGATTGATACACAAGGAAACTGGGGGAATATTTTAACCGGTGACAGTGCAGCAGCATCCAGATATATTGAAGCACGGCTTTCAAAGTTTGCTTTAGATGTGGTGTATAACCCAAAAGTAACTCCCTGGCAGCTGTCTTACGACGGAAGGAGAAAAGAACCCATCAACCTTCCGGTGAAATTCCCAATGCTATTGGCTCAAGGCGCTGAAGGAATCGCCGTAGGGCTTTCCACAAAAATATTGCCTCACAACTTCAATGAACTCATTGAAGGTTCTATTAAACATTTACAGGGAAAAAAATTCACGATTTACCCTGATTTTCCCACAGGAGGAATCGCAGATATTACCAATTACAACGACGGTTTGAGAGGAGGGAAGGTGCGTGTGCGCGCCAAAATTCATCAACTGGATAAAAACACTTTGGTGATAACCGAAATTCCTTTTGGAACCAATACTTCCTCATTAATTGACTCCATTTTAAAAGCCAATGACAAAGGGAAAATTAAGATTAAAAAAATAGACGACAATACTTCAGCTGAAGTTGAAATACAGATTCATTTGCCTTCAGGTCTTTCGCCAGATAAAACCATTGATGCGCTGTATGCCTTTACGGCTTGTGAAACCTCCATTTCGCCTTTAGGCTGTGTGATTGAAGATAACAGACCACTGTTTGTTGGTGTTTCTGAAATGCTGAGACGCTCCACAGACCGAACAGTTGAATTACTGAAAGCCGAATTGCAAATCCAACTCGATGAACTCGAGGAACAATGGCATTTTGCATCCCTGGAACGCATTTTTATCGAAAACAGGATTTACCGCGATATTGAAGAAGAAGAAACTTGGGAAGGTGTTATTGCTGCTATTGACAAAGGGTTACAACCTCATATAAAACATTTAAAACGCGCCATTACAACAGATGACATTGTGAGGTTGACCGAAATCAGGATTAAGCGTATTTCAAAATTTGATATTGATAAAGCCCAACAAAAGATTGATTCGCTTGAGGATCAAATTGCGCAAATAAAAAATTATCTCGATAACCTTATTGAGTATGCAATTAATTATTTTAAGCGTTTGCGAAAAGATTATGGCGATGGCCGGGAGCGCAAAACCGAACTGAAAATATTTGATGATATCGAGGCCACAAAAGTGGTAATCAGAAACACAAAGCTCTATGTTAATAGAGAAGAAGGTTTTGTGGGAACTGCCTTGAAAAAGGACGAATATGTCACCGACTGCAGCGATATCGACGACATCATTGTTTTTACCGAAGATGGTAAAATGATGGTCACAAAAGTAGATACCAAAACCTTTGTGGGTAAAAATATTATCCACGTGGCTGTCTTTAAGAAAAAAGACAAACGCACCATTTATAATATGATTTACCGTGATGGTGCCAAAGGAGCTTCTTATGTCAAGCGATTTGCCGTTACCGGAACTATAAGGGACAATGAGTATGAAATGACCCAAGGGAATAAAGGTTCCAAAGTGTTGTATTTTACAGCAAATCCCAACGGTGAAGCCGAAATTGTACAGGTTTTGTTGAGACAGACAGGAAGTATCAAGAAACTCAAATTTGAACTGGATTTCGCTGACATTCTCATTAAAGGAAGAAATTCTAAAGGAAATATCGTTTCAAAATACCCAATCAAACGCATCGAACTCAAAGAAAAAGGCCTGTCGACACTCAAACCAAGAAAAATTTGGTTTGATGACACAGTACAACGATTGAATCTTGATGCCAGGGGCGAATACCTGGGAGAATTCAGAAAAGATGACAGATTGTTGATTATCAATCAATCAGGAAAAATAAAAACCGTCATTCCTGATGTAACACTGCGTTTTGATGATGGCATGATATTGCTGGAGAAATGGAGGCCTAAAAAACCTGTTTCAGCGATATACTGGGAAGGTGAGAAGGAATTGTTTTATGTAAAACGCTTTTTGGTTGAGAATGAGGATAAGGAAGAAATATTCATTACAGAGCACCCTAAATCTTATTTGGAAATCATTTCCACCGACTACAAACCGGTGGTAGAACTGGAGTTTTACAAACCACGTGGTAAAGAACAAAAAGAAAATCAGCAAATAAATCTCGAAGAGTTTATCGCCATCAAAGGAATCAATGCGCAGGGCAATCAATTGACCAAGGAGAAAGTGAAGCAGATTAATTTACTGGAACCTTTACCATTTGATGAACCGGAGGATGTGCCTGCTGAAGAAATGGAAGTGGTAGACGAAGAAAATGTAAAAAACAGCCCTGAAAAAAGTGATACAAAATCTGATTCTAAAGATAATGAAGATTCGCGTGATGAAAATGGCCAGATTACTTTAAGACTGGATTGACATGAGAGGATTTTTTAAGGAGTTTAAAGAATTTGCGGTTAAAGGTAATATGATGGATATGGCCATTGGTATTATCATTGGTGCTTCATTCAATGCAGTTGTGAATACTTTGGTGAAAAAGATCATCATGCCTCCGCTTACCCTTTTGACTAAGGGAATTAACTTCGAGGATAGGAAATTTGTATTACGAGAAGAAGAAGTCGGTCTAAATGGGAAAATAGTCGATCCTGAAGTCGCTATTGGTTATGGCGAAATGATAAGTGTATTGCTTGATTTCCTCATTGTAGCCTTTACTATTTATCTTGTTGTTAGATTTCTGAACAGGCTAAGAAAACGTTCTGAAAATCCAAAAGATAAAGCAGTGGAAACTCCTAAAAATATTGAGCTTCTTTCCAATATAGAAAACCTTTTAAAAGAACAGAACACGCTTTTAAAAAATCAAAAAAGAAAAGAAGACTAATCTACCTTTACTGCTGTACCACGTTCCTTATTGGTTTGTCCCACAATATTATACTCAAAAGTATAGGTGTTTTTATCTGTGGTAAGAATTTTCATGTGAATGGCTTTTTCTTCAGCCATGTTTTTAGGATTGAGTTTTTTTACAATATACTCGCAATCGTTAATCCAGCGTACGCTTGAAGTATCAACTTTGCCTTCAAAATAATCTATTTCAATACTGTCATTGCGCACAAAGGTTGTTTTTAAGACTTCAGCGCCTACCATGGCTTCAAATTCAAAAGTACCCGTCCTGAAATCTTCACAGTTCCTTTCAGGATTGTAGCACGAATTAAAGAGTAATGTTAACAGTAATAACAATAGAAAACGCATAGCTATTTTTTTGCAAATTTCTGTAAAAAAATGGAAGGTAACTAATTTTTATATTCTTTAAATGTCCCGTCTTTGTAGAAAAGAATAATACGCTCAATATTTTTATCAGAATCTAAAACTGATATCTTTCCGGGTGATTGAGTTTCTTTTTCATTGCTCTCATTTTTCAGGGGAGGTGATGTTTGCGAGACGTTATCTTCAGGAAATTCAATTTCAGGATCCGAATCGGGAAAACTACCCTTACCGTTTAACAGCCAATATAATTTTACTTCCGGAAATTTTTCCAATACTTTCATCACAAATTCCAAACTCGGTTTGTTCCTTCCGGATAACAAATGGGAAATACTGGAACGGTTAAAATCAATCGTATCTGCGAAGGCAGAGGAGGATAAACCATAATAATCCATTACTTTTTGAAGTCTGGAAGCAAAAGCGTCACTGTTTACCATTGTAAATTATTTCAACCTATTATTAGGTTACAAATGTAATGTATTATTGTAAACAATGCAATATAAACATCAAAATAAACTAAATATAATTAAACTTTTACTTCTGATTACACTAATTATATCATTGATATATATATACTTAAATATGTAAAAATACATTTTAATATATTGTTAGTAAATACAGTATTCAGTTGAATAAACACAGCTTAAATTAGTTTACATTAAACAACTTATAGACTTATTAACACGTTTACATTTGTAAACTTACACTTGTTTACATTTGTAGTCGATTAGGATTATGAATTTAAGTACACTCTATAGTAAGCACAAACAAGAAAACCTTTTTGGGAGATATATTCCTCCTGAGAAGATCGAACCTCTTTTGTTTTATTATCAATCAAAATTTGAAATAAAAGATATTGGAAGTTCTGAAAAAGGAAGAAAAATTCATTCTATTAAATTAGGTTCCGGTGAATTTAAAATTTTTATTTGGTCACAAATGCATGGGAATGAATCAACAACTACCAAGGCTATTTTTGATTTAATCCAATTTTTAAGCACTAAAGGTGATTTACAAACTCAAATTTTAAATCATTTCACACTTTTAATTATTCCTATGCTGAACCCTGACGGATCGAGGCTCTATACACGTGTCAATGCTAATAGTGTTGATTTAAACCGCGATGCAAAGACACAAACTCAAAAGGAATCAAAGGCTTTAATGGATTCTTATAAATCCTTTAAGCCTGATTTGTGTTTGAATATGCACGATCAACGCACTATATTCTCAGTAGGGGATACAAACAAATCTGCCATAGTCTCATTTTTAGCTCCGGCAGCAGATGAATCAAAAACAATAACACCGGCAAGGATTTTTGCAATGCAAGCGATTGCTGCCATACAAAGTATACTGGAAGAATTCATCCCGGGGCATATCAGTCGGTTTGACGATACTTTTAATGAAAACTGTATTGGTGATACCTTCCAATCAATGCAGACGCCCACTATTTTATTTGAAGCCGGGCATGTTCCCGGTGATTATCAAAGGGAAAAGACAAGGGAATATATATTTTATGCGCTTCTTACTTTAATAATGCATATTAAAGATGATAAAGTTAAGTCGTTATTTTGTGAAGACTATTTTAAAATTCCGGAAAGCAGAAAAAATCTAAGGGATATAGTTATCAGTAATTTAAGTTTACCTGATAAAGCTGTAAAAACAAATATAGGAATCCAGTTTAAAGAAATTTTAGAAGAAGATAAGATAGAGTTAATGCCATTTATTGATTTTATTTCTGAAAATACTAATATAAGGGGGCATTTAGAAATAGATGCTTCAGTAAAAAATGTGCTTATTAATAGCACAAATAAAATACATGAGGGTCAGGAAGTGAGTGATTTAAAAATTAATTCCAAAAAAATAATATAAATTAATCATTTTTTAATCTTTGTTTAAGAATAATTGTAAAAATTCGCTTTATATTTGCAAAAAAATCAATAAAAGAACCAAATCATGCCTAAATTCAAATTAGATAATGTTGATCATCAAATCCTTGATATGTTGATTGATAATTCTAGAGTACCTTTCACCGATATTGCAAAAAAACACAATGTTTCTGCCGGAACTATTCACGTAAGGGTTAAGAAAATGGAGGATGCGGGAATCATTACCGGTTCTTCCTTAACAGTTGACTATAAAAAGTTGGGATATTCTTTTATTGCATATGTAGGCATCTATCTGAACAAAACCTCTCAAACCAAGTTTGTACTTGAGCGCCTTAAAACGATTCCCAATGTTACAGTAGCCCATATTACAACAGGAAAATTTAATATTTTCTGTAAAATAAGAGCTAAAAATACCACACACGCTAAGGATATTATATATCAAATTGATGATATTGATGGGGTCTTGAGAACAGAAACCATGATTTCACTGGAAGAAAGTATCAATGACAAGAAACGATTGATGCACGCTATTTTTGACAATTAAGAATGACTACTTCAAATGATATTATGCCCGGAGAATATGCGCCATTTTACGCAAATTATATTCAACTGGCACCACAAAATGTTTCCCTGATAACTGCTTTGGATGTATCTTTCAGGGAAACTTTTTCTTTTTTTTCAAGCCTAAAGGAAGAGCAGGGCAACAGCCGTTATGCAAAAGACAAATGGTCTCTTAAGGAAATGTTGCTGCACACTATTGATACTGAAAGAATCATGGCTTACAGGGCTTTGCGCTTTTCGCGAAATGACACTACTGATCTTCCGGGATTTGAACAAGATGATTATGTTGTGAGTTCATTTGCAGATAAGCGAACGTTGCTGGACCTCTTGGATGAATATAATTCGGTTAGAAAGGCAAGTTTGACTTTATTTGCTTCGTTTGACGATAATGTATTGAAGTCTGTAGGGACAGCAAATGGAAATAAAATGTCAGTAAGAGCTCTTGGGTTTATTATTTGTGGTCACGAGTTGCATCACCTTAACATTGCAAAAAGCAGATACTTCTAGATAAGGCCTTTCTCTCCCTCTTCTTCCTCTTCTTCTTCTTCTTCTAGAGCCTTTTCAGGCAACTCTACGATTGGTTCAGTAAAATCTACGTCATCATAGTCGTCTTCATCAAAATTTGCCATAGTATTGACTAATTTTGAGCTAACTTTTACCAGGTAAATATCATCATCTTTTCTAACTTCAACAGCCTCAATAAGCTCACCTTTTAGGTTTTTGAAGCTTATAATATCCTCATCGTCATAACCAAATGGATATTTTTCAACTAATAGTGATAAAATCTCAGGGGTTAATTTTTTGAAATCAACTATGACACGTTTCATGTTTCTGGGGATTTGGTTGCCTCGTTAAAAATCAATAATTTTTTTCAAACCAACAAAGAATAAAGTGAAAATAATTGTTATCATTTTAAGTTCGCATAAAAATCAAATGCATTATAAATGAAATTGTTGTCTGCCCTGCATTCAAACAAAGGCTTTCCGATAGCTTCCAGAAAAACAAAATTGATGTTTCCGTTTTTATTCTTTTTGTCAAACTTCATCAATGGCAAAATTTCATCAATAGCCTCTTTGTTAAAATTTATTTTCTCATAATATTCAGTATAAGATGCACAAAGTTCGCTTAAAGTTTGTTTTGGAAATCCATAAATTTTGTGTGACAAATATGTTTCCAAAATCAGCCCGATTGCCACAGCTTCCCCATGAAGTAGGGGGGGTAAATATTTTCCTGATAAGGAGTATGTTTCTATAGCGTGACCCAATGTGTGACCATAATTTAAAGACTTTCTGAGCCCTTTTTCGCCTGGATCTTTTTCTACGATTTCTTTTTTTATGAGAATCGATTCATAAATAATATCGTCAATCAAATTATTAAGCTGAATAGGCTCTTTGGTTACCAGTTTCCAGTAATCCTCAGAGTGAATCAGGCCATGTTTTAAAATTTCCGCCACTCCTGAATGGATCTCAGCTTTTGGCAATGTATTTAAGTAAAATGGATCAACGATAACCATTTTTGGATTAATAATTAGACCTACTTGATTTTTAAGTAACCCAAGGTCAATTCCTGTCTTTCCGCCAATAGAAGCATCTACCATAGAAAGTAATGTTGTGGGTATGTTGATGTATTGAATGCCTCTTATGTGTGTGGAAGCTACAAATCCGCCAATATCAGTAATGACACCACCTCCAAGGTTTATCATTAGTGCACTCCTGTCAATGTTATTTTGTGAAAGGAAATTCCACAAATCGATACAGGTATGAATATTTTTGTGGGTCTCACCGCTGGGAATACTTGTAATTATAACCTTAACAGAAGAATTTAATTTAGAGAGAAAATGATTTTGACAATAAGCATGCGTGTTTTCATCTGTTAGTAAAACAATTTTTGAAGGATTTGAAGCTGCTATATATTGATTCAGGGCTTCATATCCTTCTTTTTTAAATTGTATGGTATAACCATTTGTCTGGAGTATATTCATCAAAAACCTCTAAAATTTTGAAAAGTGAAAATAAGGAGAAATCCTAATAAATCGTAAGAAAACTAAGTATATTTGCAATTCAAATTGAAACGAGTTTATGCGTCCAAAAAATCTCTTCGAAAATACTGAAGTTGCCTTTTCCCTAAAATCTGATTCCGAACTAGAACGTGCTTACTTCCTCTTTAAAATGATAGGTAATGAACCGCTTGTAAAAATAGGGACAGCGGCGACAAAATTTGCCTTAAATATGAACCTTCCCGTTGAAGGGTTGATTCGGTCAACTGTTTTTGATCATTTTTGCGGAGGTGTCAATGAAGAAGATTGTCTTCCCGTTGTAGATAAAATGTATGATAAAGGAGTGTATTCGGTTTTAGATTATTCCGTTGAAGGAAAGGCGCTTGAGATGTCTTTTGATATCGCTACAGATAAAGTTTTGAGACTTACAGAATTTGCCGAGAACAAAGATTCGTTGCCTTTTTCAGTGTTCAAGCCTACAGGTTTTGGACGATTGGAAGTTTATAGAAAAGTTACTGAAAATGAAACACTTTCAACAATTGAGCGCATTGAGTGGGAAAAAATAAGGGATCGTTTTGATAAAGTGTGCAGGAAATGTGCAGATACCGGGGTTTCTTTATTAATTGACGCAGAAGAAAGCTGGATGCAGACTGCTGCAGATGATTTGGTCTTAGAAATGATGCAAAAATACAATAAGGATAAAGTTGTTGTGTTCAATACGCTGCAGTGTTACCGTTGGGATCGTTTGGATTATTTAACAAAAGTACTCCAAACTGCAAAACGAGAAAAATTCAAGCTGGGTTTTAAAATTGTAAGGGGCGCATATCTTGAAAAGGAAAATAAAAGAGCAGAAGAAATGGGTTATAAAAGCCCCATTTGTGTAAGTAAAGTTGCAACAGACCAAAATTTCAACAACATACAAGAGTACATTCTTAAAAACCTTGATGTAGTTGAGTTATTTGTAGGTACCCATAATGAAAACAGTACCTTTCAGGCATTGGATTACATGGCCAAAAATAAAATTCCAAAGAACGATCGAAGAATTTGGTTTGGCCAGCTTTATGGAATGAGTGACCATATAAGTTTTAATTTAGCGAAAGAGGGTTATAATGTAGCAAAATACCTGCCTTTTGGTCCGGTAAAAGATGTGATGCCTTATTTAATAAGAAGGGCGGAAGAAAATACTTCTGTTGCCGGTCAGACCAGCAGGGAACTAGCTTTGCTTAAAAGGGAAAAAGAAAGAAGGGGGCTTTAGTCTTCTGTTTCAGTGAGCGTTAATATTGTGGCGTGTTCAGGGCAATTTTCTACTTCCAGTTTTAAGTGCTTTTTTTCAAACTCTCCTCTTATGACATATATATTACAAACATCAAGGTTTGTATTGCTGTCTGAAAAATCTACTTTTCCATTTTGTAACAATAACGAAACATAAGAAGTGTCTAAATTGTTTTGATGTATTTTTTCCAATACAGCTTCAGAATATACTTTTGGTTTTAACCTGATATTCTTTTTTACACGGGCATTAGGGCTATAATCACAAGAAGCGCCTTTTTTTCCTAAAAAATAAAACAAGAATATGAGTCCAATAGAAAATCCAAAGAGATAATAAGCAAGCCTTTGAGTGAATTTCATTAAAAGATATTATAAAATAAAGAGGTTTATATCGCTGTATGGCATATCAAACCAATCTGAAATAGATTTGTTTGTTAAAATGCCGCGGTAAAAATACAACCCATTTTTCAAACCATTGTCAAATCTTATGGCATTTTCCAAACCACCTGATTCTGCAATATCCAATAAATAGGGCGTAAATATATTACTGATTGACAATGAGGCTGTTTTGGGATACCGTGCAGGAATATTAGGCACACCATAATGAATAACGCCATTCTTGATAACAATGGGATTATCATGTGAGGTCATTTCAGAAGATTCAAAGCATCCGCCCATATCAATGCTTACATCAATAATAACGGCACCTTTTTTCATGTTTTCAACCATTGTATTTGATACAATAATGGGTGAACGGTTTTTACCCCTTATGGCTCCTATGGCAACATCACAGCGTTTTAATGCTTTTAGAAGATTTTTTGGTTGTAGGGTTGATGTAAAAATTGGTCTTCCCAAATTGGTTTGTAAACATCTTAATTTTGAAATAGAGTTGTCAAAAACCTTGATACTTGCTCCAAGACCAAGTGCTGATCTTGCGGCAAATTCGCCAACAGTACCGGCACCGATAATTACTACCTCGATGGGTGGAACCCCACTTATGTTGCCAAACATCAAGCCGTTGCCTTCTTTGGCATTTACCATAAGTTCTGCAGCAATAAGGATGGAAGCTGTACCAGCCAGTTCACTCAACGCCCTTACAGCAGGATATGCTCCATTTTCATCCTGAAGAAATTCAAAGGCTAAAGCTGTGATTTTCTTTTTTGATAGTGCTTCAAAATATTTCTTTTCTCTCGTTTTAAGCTGTAAAGCTGAAATAAGAACCGATTTAGGGTTCATCATTTCAATTTCTTCAAGGGTAGGGGGTTCTACTTTTAAAATAATAGGGCAGGAAAATATTTTTTTTATATCCTGAGTCAAAATAGCCCCGGCATCAGAATAAGCTTTGTCGCTAAAGCTGGCTCCTTCACCGGCTCCATTCTCAATTAAAATTTTATGTCCTTGAGCTACCATAGCTGAAACAGCATCAGGAGTGAGACAAATGCGTTTTTCCTGAAAGTAAATTTCTTTGGGAATACCTATAAACAAATCACCTTTGGTTTTTTCAATCTCAAGGGTTTCCTCTTTGGGTATCAATTGAGAGGCAGTAAAGGGAGTAACTGACTTGGCCATTAAAAGTTTAGGTTTGTTGTAAAAACTAAATTACAACTTTAATGTATATGGTGCAAGGAAGAAAATTGAATGTTTTTATCGGAAAAGATCTTTTAGTTCATCCCATAAAGTGCGTTTCGTTTTAAGCTCTTCTTCAAAAGCTCTCATGTCATCGCCACGCACCCTGCTAAAAACTTTTGCTCGGATAAGGTAAACAGCCGGAATGATAATTAACATAATTGGAATCATATATAATAATTCCACCTCATCAGCATTTCTGGATTGATTAACAATTCCCCATGCTTGGAATAAATACATTGTTATGGGAATTAAAATAATCCAGTGCCACCAATGCTTACAAGTAAAAAACCATATCAAAAGTAAGTAGAGTGGAATAACTTTTCCGGTTAGATACCAAGCAAAATTATACCAAGTGTATAGTTCTAACTCACCTGTAAAAAACCAAGTGTCCCAAACTAATTCGTTTGGGACACTTTCATACAAATAAAATAGGTAAGGTGATATAGCAATTAATAATACAACAATGCCACCACCTATAGTGAACTTTTTTTTACCCTTGTCTTGGGACTTTGACTGTTGTAAGGTCGATTTGTTGTTCATCGTTGTCTATACTTTCTGGTGTACAAGATACAAATAATCCGGCACAGAAGATAGCTACAAATAGTAGTGATTTTGACATTTTCATAATTTTAGTTTTTGTGAGGTTAATAGTACAAACCTATATAAAAAAAACTAAAGTATTTTAAAAAATATTCCCGTATCTTAGTAAGTTATCTTTAGACAATAGAAATCTGCTCAATTTTTAATGTCGATTTGGGGTCTTAACTAAAAAAAAGGAATGATAAACGCAGTGTTTATCGCAAAAGCCACTATTTTATATCTATCTATTTATTCACCGGCAATAATTTTTAAAGTTCTTGATCCGTCGTTATTTATATGTAAATAAACTTCGTTTTTTTGTTTTGGTAATAATCCCGGTATTTTTTCCGGCCACTCTATAAGATTCCAATTATCACTATAAAAATATTCCTCTACACCCATATCAAGTGCTTCAGTTTCATCATCGATTCTGTAAAAATCAAAATGGTATAACTTGCCTTGATTGATATCATATTCATTCACTAAAGAAAAAGTGGGACTGTTAACCAACTCGGCGGTTCCCAATTGTTTTGCGATTTCTTTTATTAAAGTAGTTTTTCCTGAGCCCATATCACCATAAAAAAGAAGTGTCTTGCCTGAAATACCGGTAAGCACAGCATTTGCCGCTTCTGGCAAGTTTGATAGGGAGTAGGTGTAGATCATAACTTTGGGGTTACGTGTCCAAATATAGTAAAAAAATCATTACCTGGGCAGTAAAACTGCAAACGGTATAATCATTTCTTCTAAAGAGACCCCTCCATGTTGATATGTATTTCTGTAATAACTCACATAATGATTGTAGTTGTTGGGATAAGCAAAGAAGAGATCGCCTTTTGCAAATATGAAGGAGCTGCTCATATTAATTGTTGGTAAATGTATTGTTTTTGGGTCTTTTGCTGCTAAAACATCTTTTTCTTCATAAGTCAAACTCTTTCCTGTTTTATAGCGCAGGTTCAAACTTGTGTTTTTGTCACCAATAACTTTTGAAGGATTCTTGACATTGATAGTTCCATGGTCTGTTGTCAAGATAAGTTTGAAGCCCATTTGAGCCGCTTGCTGAATAATCTCCAGTAAAGGTGAGTTTTTAAACCAGCTATGCGTCAAAGAGCGATATGATTTATCACTTGACGCTAGTTCTTTAATAACTTCCATTTCAGTTTTGGCATGAGAAATCATATCCACAAAATTATAAACCACAACTGTAAGGTCATTTTCTTTCTGGGTCTTAAAGTTGTCAACGAGTTTTTTTCCTTGTTTTAAGCTTGAAATTTTGAAATAGTCGTAATTAATTTTTATGCCTAAACGTTTTAATTGTGCTTCCAAAAATTCTTTTTCATATAAATTTTTTCCACCTTCCTCTGTATCATTCAACCATAAATCAGGATGTAATTTTTCCATTTCACTTGGCATAAGCCCCGAAAAAATTGCGTTTCGGGCATATTGTGTTGCTGTGGGCAGGATACTGTAAAAAGCTGTTTCACTTGCTTTTTTATAAATATTTGAAATAATAGGCTCAAAAACCTTCCATTGATCATATCTTAAATTGTCAATTACAACAAGCAGGGTAGGCTGTGTTTGACTGATTTCCGGGGCGATTTTATCTCTAAAGAGTGTGTGTGACATCACAGGTGCTTCTGCATTTCTATCAAACCAGGAAGGGTAATTCTTATCAATGAATTTACAAAATTGTGTGTTTGCTTCAGCTTTTTGGGATTCCAAAATTTCAAACATGCCCTGGTCTTCTATATCTTCAAGCTGTAACTCCCAATATAACAATCGTTGATAAACTTCCACCCATTCTTCATATGAATTGACCATAGAAAGTTCCATGGATATTTTGCGGAACTCCTGCTGATAATTTGAAGTTGTTTTTTGATTTACAAGACGGGAGTGATCCAGGTTCTTTTTTAAGCTAAGCAGGATTTGGTTTGGGTTTACGGGTTTAATGAGGTAATCAGCTATTTTTGAGCCTATGGCCTCTTCCATAATATACTCCTCTTCACTTTTTGTGATCATCACTACTGGGAGGTTTGCCTGGCGTTCCTTTATTTCGTTAAGGGTTTCAATACCGGTTAATCCGGGCATATTTTCGTCAAGAAAAACGATGTCAAAACTGGTTTTTTTAATTTCTTCAAGTGCTTCTGTACCACTTTGGGCTTTGGTTACCTGGTAATTTTTCCCTTCTAAAAAAAGTATGTGTGGTTTTAACAAATCAATTTCGTCATCTACCCAGAGAATGTGTAATGTATTCATTGTCTATCTGTTCTTATTTGTATTATATTTGTCTTGAATTTTAACAAATTCTTGTTTTAAAAAATCTGCCTTTGTATCCATACGAAAAACTCAATATTTTAAACGACCCAATTTACGGTTTTATTACGATACCCGATACTATTGTTTTTGAAATAATAGAACATCCTTACTTTCAAAGACTGCGTCGCATTTCACAAATGGGACTTTCTTATCTGGTCTATCCCGGAGCAAATCATACCCGATTTCATCACGCCTTGGGTTGTATGTTTTTAATGCAAAAAGCAGTCCAAGTTTTACGTTTTAAGGGAGTTGCAATTTCAGATGAAGAAGAGGAGGCACTTTATATAGCTATTTTACTGCACGATATTGGCCATGGTCCCTTTTCACATGCCATGGAAAACAGCATAGTAAAAGGGATTGCACATGAGGAGATATCTGTTTATTTTATGGAACTTCTCAATAAAACATTTAACGGAAGATTAACGCTGGCCATCAAAATCTTTAAGGGTGAATATGACAAGAAGTTTTTGTGTCAGTTGATTTCAGGTCAACTTGACATGGACAGGCTTGATTATCTGAAGCGGGACAGTTTTTATGCCGGTACACCTGAAGGCAATATAAATTCTGAAAGATTGATTACCATGCTGAATGTTGTTAAAAATGAACTTGTAGTAGAGGAGAAAGGTGTTTATTCCCTTGAAAAGTTCATTGTTGCACGTCGATTTATGTATTGGCAGGTTTATTTACATAAAACCAGCGTTGTGGCAGAACACATTCTGGTGAACATATTAAAAAGAGCCAAAGAGTTGATTGCATCCGGAAAAGAAATTTATGCCAGTGAACCTCTGTTGTTTTTTTTGGAAAACACCATTACAAAAGATGCGTTTTCAACATCAGTTCTCAAAACCTTTTCAGATCTTGATGATTATGACATCATTTCAGCCGTTAAAAGCTGGAAAAATAATAATGATTTTGTTTTAAGCACATTATCTGAAAAACTTTTAAACAGGGATCTATTAAAGATAAAAATTGGCAGCAAACCCTTTAGCGATACCCTATTAAACAAAAAGATAGAAAAAGCAAAGAAGAAGTTCAATTTGACAAGGGAGGAGGCAGAGTATTTCTGTTTTCGTGGTGAAATTACAAACCAGGCTTACAGTGAGACCAGGCAAACAATCAAGCTATTAACACAGAAGGGAAAAGCAATTAATTTTTCTGAAGTAAGTGACCAAATTAGCAATAAGGCACTTACCAATTTAGTGACAAAATATTATCTATGTTATCCAAAGTCTAAAGATTGAACCATTTTTCCTATTTTTGCCACAATGAAAAGCATATCGATTATATTACATTTAATACTTTATATAGCTAAATCTACTAACACCTAAAAAACTGAGATGAAGTTTACAGCATCACAAATAGCAACTATCCTGGAAGGTGAAGTGGATGGCAATCCGGAAATTGAAGTTTCAAAATTATCAAAAATTGAAGAAGGGGAAGCAGGATCATTGACTTTTCTTGCCAATCCAAAATACACATCATATATATATTCAACAGATGCCTCGATAACCATTGTGGATAAAAGCTTTTCTGCTGAGGAAAAGCTTAAAACCACATTGATAAGGGTTGACAATGCTTACAAGGCATTTTCCAAGCTTCTTGAATATTATAATATGGTAAAATTAAATAAAAGTGGTGTAGAAGAGCCTGTCTTTAAGTCAGCTACCGCAACGCTTGGTGAAAATATATATCTGGGGGCTTTTTCATATGTAGGAGATGGAGTAAAGATTGGTAACAACGTAAAGATTTTCCCCGGTGTTTATCTTGGCGATAATGTTACCATTGGAGATAATGTTATTGTTTTTGCCGGCTCAAAAATTTACTCAGAAACCAGTATTGGAAATAACTGTGTGATTCATAGTAGTGTTGTTTTAGGTGCTGACGGCTTTGGTTTTACCCCTAATGAAAATGGTGAATACAGTAAAGTTCCTCAAACTGGCAATGTTATTATTGAAGATTATGTTGATATTGGAGCCGGTACTACGATTGATAGAGCCACTTTAGGCTCAACCATAATAAGAAAAGGAGTAAAACTCGATAACCAGATTCAGATTGCCCATAATGTTGAAATAGGAGAAAACACTGTTATAGCTGCACAAACCGGAATAGCAGGTTCAACCAAAATTGGAAA
This sequence comes from uncultured Flavobacteriaceae bacterium, assembly GCA_963975935.1. Taxonomy (GTDB): domain Bacteria; phylum Bacteroidota; class Bacteroidia; order Flavobacteriales; family Flavobacteriaceae; genus Planktosalinus. Next base: position 79,957 of record CAXBIQ010000007.1, on the reverse strand, counting down.
AAACTGTATGATTGGAGGACAGGTGGGTATTGCTGGTCACCTTGTAATAGGAAATGGCGTCCGTATTCAAGCACAAACAGGCGTTGGAAGAAATATTAAGGATAATGAAACAATCCAGGGTTCACCAGCGTTTGGATATGGTGACTACAATAAAAGCTATGTTCATTTTAAAAACCTCCCAAAGATAATGGAGCGATTTAACAACCTTGAAAAAAAAATAAAAGATGAATGAGTGTCCCGCTAAACAACGCACATTAGGAAAAGAAGTTTCCTTAACAGGTGTTGGGCTTCATACAGGAAATGAAGTCACACTAACTCTAAAGCCTGCTCCGGTCAACTATGGTTATGCATTTATACGTGTAGACCTTGAAGGAAGCCCCGTCATTGAAGCAGATGCAAACTATGTCGTTAATACACAAAGGGGAACAAATCTGGAAAAAAGAGGAGTTAAAATTCACACATCAGAACATGTCCTTGCTGCCCTGGTAGGAATGCAAATAGATAACTGTATTCTCGAGCTGAATGCTCCTGAGCCACCCATCATGGATGGTTCTTCAAAGTATTTTGTTGAAGCAATTGAAAAAGCCGGTTATGTTGAACAGGAAGCTCCAAGGGATGAATATATTGTCAAAGAAATTATTTCATACCTTGATGAAGAAACAGGAAGTGAGATCATTGTAATGCCTGCAGATGAGTATCAGGTTACTACTATGGTTGACTTTGGAACGAAAGTTTTGGGAACCCAAAATGCCACTCTAAAAAACCTTTCTGAGTTTAAGAATGAAATTGCTAATGCCAGAACTTTTAGTTTTCTTCACGAAATTGAAATGTTGCTAGAAAATGGTCTTATAAAGGGAGGTGATTTAAACAACGCTATTGTTTATGTTGATAAAGAATTATCACCAAAAACAATGGAAAAATTGAAAGTAGCTTTCAGGAAAGATTCCATTTCTGTGAAACCCAATGGTATTCTTGATAACCTTACACTCCATCATCCAAATGAGGCAGCAAGACATAAGCTTTTGGACGTCCTGGGAGACCTTGCACTTGTGGGAACACGAATAAGGGGAAAAGTAATAGCAAACAAGCCCGGCCACCACGTCAATACACAGTTTGCTAAAAAATTGGCAAAAATCATTAAAATAGAAAAGCGCAATAATATTCCAAAATATGATTTATCACAAACACCTTTGATGGATGTGAATCAAATCATGAACATGTTGCCTCACAGGCCCCCCTTCCTTTTAGTTGATAAAATATTAGAGCTGTCAGATTCTCATGTGGTTGGTATAAAAAACGTTACAATGAATGAGCCCTTTTTTGTAGGGCATTTTCCCGGTGCGCCGGTAATGCCGGGTGTTTTGATTGTCGAAGCAATGGCCCAGACAGGGGGTATTTTGGCATTAAGTACTGTGCCGGATCCCGAAAATTATTTGACGTACTTTATGAAAATCAACAACGTCAAGTTCAAGCAACAAGTTCTGCCCGGCGATACACTCGTTTTTAAGCTGGAGTTAATAACCCCTATCAGAAGAGGAATCGTGCATATGCAAGGAAACGCCTATGCCAATGACAGACTCGTAACTGAAGCCGAATTAATGGCACAAATAGTAAAAACAAAAGAGTAAAAAATGAATCAACCCCTAGCATATGTACACCCCGGCGCTAAAATTGCCAAAAATGTTGTTATAGAACCCTTTACAACGATACACAATAATGTAATTATTGGAGAAGGTACCTGGATAGGTTCTAACGTGACCATTATGGAAGGTGCACGCATTGGCAAAAATTGCAATATTTTTCCCGGAGCTGTAATTTCTGCCATTCCACAAGATTTAAAATATCAGGATGAAGATACCACTGTAGAAATAGGTGATGGAACCACAGTCAGGGAATTTGTCACTATCAACAGAGGTACAAAAGATCGAATGAAAACGGTAGTTGGCAAAAATTGTTGGATAATGGCATATTGCCACATTGCTCATGATTGTATAGTGGGCGATAATTGTATTTTTTCAAATAACAGTACTTTGGCAGGACATATTACTGTGGGGAATTATGTTGTCCTTGCTGGAATGACCGCAATTCAACAATTCTGTACCATTGGGAGTCACGCTTTTGTGACCGGTGGATCGCTGGTTAGAAAAGATGTTCCTCCATATGTGAAAGCTGCTCGTGAGCCACTTTCTTATGTAGGTATAAACTCCATTGGTTTAAGAAGAAGGGGGTACAGTAGTGAGAAGATACGTGAAATTCAAAACATTTACAGGATTTTATACCAGAGAAACTATAACAACTCACAAGCTGCAGATATTATTGAAGCAGAAATGGAAGCTACTCCTGAAAGGGATGAAATTCTTCAATTTATAAAGAATTCTCAAAGAGGAATTATGAAAGGCTATTTTAGTACTTTATAATTCAAGAAATAATCATAAACTAAAAAACAATATAATGGCATCTACCTCAGATATAAGAAACGGGCTTTGCATCAGATATAATCATGACATCTATAAAGTGATTGAATTTTTGCACGTAAAACCGGGTAAAGGACCTGCTTTCATAAGGACAAAACTAAAGAGTGTCACTAATGGAAAAGTAGTGGATAATACTTTTTCAGCCGGGCACAAAATTGAAGAAGTAAAAGTGGTGACAAATAAATATCAATACCTTTATAACGATGGTGATTTCTATCATTTCATGGATACTGAAGACTTTACGCAAATTCAATTAAAAGAAAGTGCTCTTGACAATCCCGGGTTACTTAAAGAAGGTGAAGTCGTTACAATTTTGACTAACACTGAAGACAATATGCCATTGTCAGTAGAAATGCCGGCCAGTGTTGTGCTTGAGGTTGTCTCCACAGAACCCGGTGTTAAAGGAAATACCGCAACAAATGCTACAAAACCTGCTACTGTTGAAACCGGGGCAGAAATCAATGTGCCATTATTTATTAATGAAGGAGATAAAATCAGGATTGAAACTGAAAAAGGAACGTACAAGGAAAGAGTAAAAGAGTAGTTTTAGCACAAATCACTGAATTAGATTAATTCATAAAAAAAACAAATGAAAATTGCCCTAATCGCTCATGACAATAAAAAACCCGACATGGTGACTTTTGTGATGAGAAGACTGCAGTTTTTCAATTTAAACAGTATAAAAATTGTGGCGACAGGCACTACCGGAAAAATGATAAGAGATGCCGGAATAGATAAGGTAGAAACAGTACAAAGCGGGCCCATGGGCGGCGATGCTGAAATTGCTGCAATGGTTAGCCGTGGCGAAATAACTGCTGTTATTTTCTTTAGAGACCCTTTAGGAAAGCACGCTCATGAAGTAGATGTTTCCATGCTAATGAGACTTTGTGATGTGCATAATGTTCCTTTAGCAACAAATCATACTGCAGGAGAAATTTTACTTGCACATTATCAAAACCAAGTTACTTTATGAAATTCAATCCTCCTCAGACATTACAAGATATCGCAAAAATTATAAATTGTGATTTTGTAGGTCATGCAGAGTTTCCGGTATTGGGAATGAATGAAATCCACGTGGTAGAGCCCGGGGATATTGTTTTTGTTGATCATCCCAAGTATTATGACAAAGCCCTGCAGTCTGCGGCGACAATAGTTTTGATAAATAAACAAGTGGAGTGCCCTGAAGGAAAAGCCTTATTAATTTCAGATGACCCTTTCCGTGATTTTAATAAGCTTACAAACCATTTTAACCCTTTTGTTGCTTCTAAACAAAGTATATCTCCTTCTGCACAAATAGGTGAAGGAACCGTCATTCAGCCGAATGTTTTCATCGGGAACAATGTGAAAATTGGCAAGAATTGTTTAATTCACCCCAATGTGGTTATTTACAATAATACAATAATTGGCGACAATGTTACGATTCACGCAGGTACCGTTTTGGGAGCTGATGCTTTCTATTACAAAAACAGGCCTGAATATTTTGATAAATTAATAAGTGGAGGAAGGGTTGTCATTGAGGATAATGTAGATTTAGGGGCCCTTTGTACCATAGACAAAGGAGTGACAGGAGATACAACAATTGGTGAAGGAACCAAGTTGGACAATCAGGTTCACGTGGGGCACGATACCATAATTGGAAAAAGATGTTTGTTTGCAGCACAGGTTGTAATTGCAGGATGTGTTGTGGTTGAAGATCAGGTCACACTTTGGGGTCAGGTAGCTATTACAAGTGGTGTTACCATCGGAAAAAAAGCTGTTATTTCAGCACAATCCGGTGTAAGTAAGTCTTTGGAAGGCGGAAAAAGTTATTTTGGTTCTCCTGCTGATGAATTTAGAAAAAAATACAAAGAACTGGCTTCAATTAAACTGATTCCTTCAATTTTGGAAGAATTAAAAAAGAATAAAAAAAATTAACAAAATGAGCACTTCTGCAAAACAAATAGTAAAGGATTTTTACAACGCTGATTTTTTGAAGGATGAAAGTGTATTGGAAAAATTCATCCATCCGGAATTGACATTGATATGGAACAGTACAACAGACGGTCTTTCCATTTTAAATTATGATGACCTTGCAGATTTTTTTACTGAAATAAGAAGGTCTTACTATGACATGCGCATAGAAGTCAGTCACTTACTTCAAGATGATAGTTTTGTCACGGCCAGATACAAATACTATATAAAGACCCTTGAAAACCCCGATGAGGAACTGGGAATTGCTCACTTTATATCCATTTGGGAAATTAAAGATGACAAATTATACAAGGGGTATCAAATCAGCCAACCGGCCACTGAGAAAGACGATACAGAAAAATCATATCACAGAGTGAAAGTATAATTTTTATAGTCGTTATAAAAGTTTATTTTTGCACTCATAATTAATTTAAAAAAAACAGAAACCCAATGAGCGTTTTAGTCAACAAGAATTCCAAAATAATTGTACAAGGTTTTACAGGTAGTGAAGGAACTTTTCATGCTGAGCAAATGATTGCTTACGGAACCAATGTTGTTGGTGGTGTAACTCCCGGAAAAGGAGGTCAAAAACACCTTGACAAACCTGTTTTCAACACAGTTTCAGAGGCTGTTGAAAAAACCGGTGCAGATACTTCAATCATTTTTGTGCCACCGGCTTTTGCTGCTGATGCCATTATGGAAGCTGCTGATTCCGGTATAAAAGTGATCATTACAATTACTGAAGGGATTCCTGTTGCAGACATGATCAAAGTAAGTAATTATATAAAAAATAAAGACTGCAGACTTGTAGGGCCAAACTGCCCCGGTGTAATCACTCCTGAGGAAGCAAAAGTGGGAATTATGCCCGGTTTCGTATTCAAAAAGGGAAGTGTAGGTGTTGTTTCAAAATCAGGAACTTTGACATATGAGGCTGCTGATCAGGTTGTAAAACAGGGCTTGGGCATTACAACTGCAATTGGAATTGGCGGAGATCCTATTATTGGAACCACTACGAGAGAAGCACTTGAACTCCTTATCAATGACAATGAAACTGAATGTGTTGTGATGATTGGTGAAATAGGAGGGCAGCTTGAAGTAGATGCCGCAAGATGGTATAAAGAAAGCGGAAGCAAAAAACCCGTAGTTGGTTTTATTGCCGGTGAAACCGCTCCTGCCGGAAGAACCATGGGGCATGCCGGTGCCATTGTTGGAGGAAGTGAAGATACTGCTGCAGCCAAGAAAAAGATAATGCGCGAAAACGGAATTCATGTAGTTGATTCTCCTGCTGAAATTGGCAAAAAGGTTAAAGAAGTTTTAGGATAACCAGCATTAATTTATAACTAAAGACCTCACGAATTTCGTGAGGTTTTTTTGTTAGTTCCATTTGCAAATGTGTATATTTGAGTACAGAATTTAATCTTATTATTTTTATGAAACTACTCGAGGGAAAAACAGCCATTATCACCGGCGGAAGTCGCGGTATCGGAAAAGGAATTGCTCAAATTTTTGCCAAACATGGAGCCAATGTGGCTTTTACATACAGTTCTTCTGCTGAATCAGCTTTAGCACTTGAGAAAGAACTCATTTCCGAAGGTGTCAATGCAAAAGCATATCAAAGTGATGCAGCAAATTATGAGCAATCCCAAAAACTCGCAGAAGATGTTTTAAACGATTTTGGAAGTATTGATATACTCATCAACAACGCAGGTATAACAAAGGATAACCTTTTAATGCGCATTTCAGAAGAAGATTTCGATAAGGTTATAGAGGTTAATTTAAAATCTGTATTTAATATGACAAAAGCCGTTCAGCGTACAATGCTCAAGCAGCGCAACGGTTCTATAATAAATATGAGCTCTGTGGTGGGTGTTAAAGGAAATGCCGGCCAGACCAATTATGCAGCCTCAAAAGCAGGAATTATAGGTTTTACAAAATCTGTTGCCCTTGAGCTTGGTTCCAGAAATATAAGGTGCAATGCGATTGCTCCCGGGTTTATTGAAACCGAAATGACCGGAAAATTAGACGATGCAACCGTGCAGGGCTGGAGGGATGCGATACCTTTGAAAAGAGGGGGCACTCCAGAGGATATTGCAAATGCTTGTGTTTATTTGGCCAGTGACCTTTCTGCTTATGTAACAGGTCAGGTCTTGAATGTTGATGGAGGGATGTTAACTTAAATATACAAAACCCCAACTGACAATCTTGGTTGGGGTTTCTTTTTATGCAGGATAATGCTTTGATTTCTATTCTTATAGCTGCTTTAGTCGCTTTGGCCATAGCAGTGTTTTTTTATGGATACAAATCAAAGCTCAACACAAAACTTAGATGGTTTTTTGGAAGTCTTCGGTTCTTGACAATTTTTTGTATTATGTTACTGTTGTTGAACCCAAAATTTACATCAACAATTTACAATACCATTAAACCTTCCCTTTCTATTTTAATAGATAATTCACAATCTGTCAATTATTTGGATAAGGAAAAAGAAACCCGGGAATTTGTGGAGTTTCTGAAAGAAAATGAAGAATTGAATACTAAATTCAATCTTCAGTTCTATTCCTTCGGAGAAAACCTCACAACAACAGACAGTCTTTCCTTTCACGAAAAACAGACAAATATTTCAGCCCCTTTAGCATCACTGGATGAAATAAACAAAAACACAACAGCCCCTGTATTGCTGGTTTCAGATGGTAATCAGACGCTGGGAACCGATTATGAATTCACAGCCCAAAACCTTAAACAACCTGTTTATCCGGTGGTTTTGGGAGATACAATTACATACAAGGATTTATACATAAACAGGATTAATGTAAACCGATATGCTTATTTAAAAAATGAATTTCCCGTAGAAGTTTTTTTGGTTTATAATGGTGATATGGAAGAGCAATCTTCTTTTGTTGTGAGGCAAGGGGAAAGCGTTGTTTACCGGCAAACAGTTGCTTTTTCACCGCAGGAGAATTCAAAGGTCCTCAACTTTACGTTACCTGCAAACAGGGTAGGAGTTCAGTTGTATAGTGCTGAGATAGAAGCTGTATCAAATGAAAAAAACACTGAAAACAATAAAAAACAATTTGCTGTTGAAGTCATAGACCAGGCGACCAGTATTTTACTTGTTAGCGACATCGTCCACCCTGATCTCGGCGCAATTAAAAAGGCTGTAACAAGTAATGAACAACGCAGGCTTGTAATTGAATCTTCTCAACAAGCTGTAAATATGCTTGATGATTTTCAATTAATAATTCTTTATCAACCCAATGCAGGTTTTGAACCTGTTATGAATAAACTGAATGAAAACAGGCAAAATATTTTATACATCACCGGCACACAAACCCAATGGAATTATTTAAATCAAAAACAGTCATTTTTTTCTAAATCAGCTTACAGTAATGAAGAAGTTCAGGCCAGTCTGAATAGTGGATACGCCCTGTTTTCAATAGAAGATATCGGGTTTAATGATTTTCCTCCTCTACGAACTACTTTGGGAGATTTGGAATTTAAAGTTCCGCACCAAGTTTTATTACAACAAAATATTCTGAATATTACTACCGAAAGTCCCTTACTGTCTACTTTTGAACAAGACAACAGAAGGATGGGAATGCTTGATGGTGAGGGTATATGGAAATGGCGGGCCAATAATTTTGTGAGAAACAATGGCTTTGAAAAATTTGATGAGTTTGTAGGTAGTTTGGTTCAATATCTAGCATCAAACAAACGCAAATCAAGACTGGAAGTTGAAGCGCGGTCTTTTTACTATAACAGTGACGAAGTGAGTATTAAAGCACAGGCATTTGATAAAAATTATGTTTTTAATAACCGGGCTTCTTTAACAATAACAGTAAAAAACAAAGAAACAGAAGCCCGCGAGACATTCCCTTTGTTATTGAAAAACAACTTCTATGAAGTAAATTTAAGCAGTTTGGAGGCAGGTGAATATGATTATACGGTTTCTGTTTCAAACGAGGTATTAAGTGCCTCAGGAAGCTTTACAATTATTGATTTTAACGTTGAACAACAGTTTTTGAATGCCAATGTTGCTAAACTGGAACGCATTAGTATTGCAACCGGTGGCAAGACTTTTTTTATTGATAATTTTGAAGATATTGTTACAAATTTTACAACAGATAATCGTTACATACCAATCCAAAAAAGTGAACAAAAAGTCGTACCTTTGATTGATTGGAAATATTTACTCTTTCTGATTGTAATGTTGCTTGCTGTTGAATGGTTTAGCAGAAAGTACAATGGTTTAATATAATCTTTTTAAATATAATTCACTTTTTATTACTATGGAAAAATTACCAAAAATTGGCTTACCCTTAATTTTTATTGTCATTATTCTCATCATTGTTATCACAAAATCAATTGTGACTATTGGAGCAGGTAACGCCGGAGTTCTTTACGCACCCTTTTCAGATGGTGTTGTTACAGATGAGCCACCTCTCGGTGAAGGTTTTCATATCGTGGCTCCGTGGAATAGTGTTTCTATTTATGAAGTTAGGCAACAAGAGCTTTCTGAAAACATTCAGGCACTTTCATCTAACGGTTTGGATATAAAAATTGACGCTTCTATCTGGTTTCAACCGGAATATGCCCTTCTGGGGAATTTACATCAGGAAAAAGGTGAAATGTACATACAACGTGTGTTGCAACCCGCCATACGGTCTGCAGCAAGAAGTGTTGTTGGTAGATATACTCCAGAGCAACTTTACTCAAGTAAGAGGGATGCAATCCAGACTGAAATATACACTGAAACAAACAGGTTGCTTGAGGGTCAATATGTTCAATTAAATGAAGTATTGGTTCGTGATGTAAAACTTCCTCCAACAATTAAAGATGCTATCGAAAGGAAACTAAGCCAGGAGCAGGAAGCTTTGGAATATGAATTTAGGCTTCAAAAAGCTGAGCAGGAAGCTGAAAGGCAGCGTATTGACGCTGAAGGTAAAGCTAGGGCTAACCAAATTCTTAGCGCTTCATTAACTGATAAAATACTTCAGGAAAAAGGAATTCAGGCTACTATTGAGCTTTCAAAATCACCCAATTCTAAAGTTGTTGTGATAGGAAGCGGTGACTCCGGAATGCCCATTATCCTTGGAAATAACTAAAAATTAAAAATTTTTATCCTGAAAGGCCACTCGTTTAACGGGTGGCTTTTTTATTAAGAAGCATTTTTGCTTTTCCCACCCATTCATCGCGCTCTATGCGACCCGGGAAATATTCAAGAAGGTGTGTCAGCGCTTTAATGTCATTTGCTTGAAACCGGCTGATCTGGTCATAAGTATAAATACCCAGGTTGTTCAATTTCTCTTCAACAAAAGGGCCAATGCCTTCAATTTTTGTAAGGTCATCTTTATCAATCTCCTTTGCGTGACCAAAATTTTCAAAATTAAGCGTTAACGGCTCTTTTTTTTCTTCTTTCTCAAAGGAAGAGTGGTTATGCTTCTCAATTATTTTGATGATTTCTGGTTTGAGCTCGGTAAAAATAGTTTCAATGTCATTCGTCTTTTGAGTTGTTTTTTCCTCTTTTAATTTCGGTCTAGCTTCTTTTACGGTTTTATTTTTTCTTTTTCCGAAGAGATAACCAATCAAAAAGGCACCTAACATCATAATGAAGATTTCGATAGCCGGGATTAATTGCTCGTTATTTAAAAGAAGATTTTCCATTTTATTTAATTACAAATTCAATGCGCCTGTTGTTCTCCCTTCCTGATTTTGATGTGTTTACATCAATGGGGCTGAGTTCTCCCTGAGAGGATGCAGTTACTTTTTCAGCGGGTATTCCTGCTCTGTTGATCAGGTAATAACGTACCTGTCGGGCATATTTTAATGCCATTTCATAGTTATCCAATTTACTGCCTATGTTATCTGTGTGCCCTATAACTTCAACTTTTTTATTGGGATATTGATCCAAAATATTCTTAACCTCTTCAACACTTTCCCTGAATTGTTTATTGGCTACAATCGATGAAAAAGTAAATGTGGGGTAGGCAATTTTAGTAATGATCCTGTTTTCTTCAATTTCCTTTAACCTGCTTTCGCTTAGGGTTTTTACGTGAAATGAAACACCCCTGTAATACGGTTCATTGTCGTTAAAATCAATATCTTTAATGATACTCTTTACACTAACCTTATCAGGATTGACCCCAAGTTTTGACAGAATATTGATAATATTCTTCCCTCTTGCAGTTCCAAGATTTGGAGTGTTAAAATCTTCATTGGCACTGTAGTCACTGTGAATAATTATTTCCTTGTCAGGATTTGATTCCAGATAAGAAACCAAGGTTGCAAAATAATCCTCAGGTGCTGACTTAAAAAAAACAGAATCCATATTTTTTTTAATCTGAAGCGTGTCTAAAGCAAACAAGATTCGGTTGCTTTCATCAAAAACCAATGTTTTTTTAGAATTTAGCAGCGTCTCGTTTGTATTTGAAAGCGTATCTACTCTCTTTTCAGCGGGTTTGGTATCAATTTCTTTAGACTTTTGAGGCGTTTCGGAGGCTAGGTTTTGAGAAGTAGTAAACACATTCAAATCCATTATGGAAACATCTGAAGTCATATACCATATGGCAAAAGTGCACCATAGCAAGAATACTATAAAAGCAAGAAAAAAATTACGCATTGTGCCCCAAGTAAAATTATATACCAAATCTACTAAAAAGTAAGAATCATAAAAATTATATAAAAACTATTTATCATTTTGTTTTTAACAAAATTAATAACATATATTTGCAATAACAATGAGAACAATTCAATTACATCATCATCATTTACATACTTGCCCTCAAGCGAGCTGTTAATGATGTGAGATAATTTCAATACATAATAAACAATCCCGTTTGAGTAAATCAAGCGGGATTTTTAATTCTATTCCATTCGGTTTACTCAAATACAATCTAAAAGAAAAATGAGTAAACTAAAAATTGCGATCCAAAAGTCAGGAAGGTTACACGATGATTCCCTGCAAATCTTAAAAGAAGCAGGTATTTCCATCGATAACGGAAAAGACCAGCTCAAAGCCGAAGCCCAAAATTTTCCACTGGAAATTTTCTATCTCAGAAACGGTGACATTCCTCAATACCTTAAAGATGGTGTGGTTGATGTCGCCATTATAGGAGAAAATGTCTTGATTGAAGATGGAAGCAATCTGGAAATAAAAGAACGACTGGGCTTTTCAAAATGCAGGGTATCCCTTGCTATTCCAAAAGAAGATATTTATGAATCCAATACCTATTTTCAGGGAAAACGCATAGCCACTTCTTATCCCAATACGGTTTCTGCCTATTTAAAGACTGAAAATATACAGGCAGAATTGCACACCATTAGCGGTTCTGTGGAAATTGCCCCAAATATAGGCCTGGCAGACGCTATATGCGACATTGTTTCCAGCGGTAGCACCTTGTTCAAAAATAATTTAAAAGAGGTGGAATGCCTCTTAAAATCAGAAGCAGTGCTTGCAGTTTCTCCAAAAATAGACACTACTGCGAAAGCGATACTGGACAAATTGCATTTCCGCATTCAATCTGTTTTAAAAGGAAGACAGTCCCGGTATATTTTGCTCAATGCCCCTGATGAAAAACTTCCTGAAATATTTTCCATCCTTCCGGGAATGAAAAGTCCAACGGTATTGCCCTTGGCAGAAAAAGGATGGAGCAGTGTACATTCGGTAATTGATAAAAATGAATTCTGGGAGATTATAGACGCACTAAAACTTGCCGGTGCTGAAGGTATTTTGGTTTGTCCCATCGAAAAAATGGTTAACTAAAAATGATATCTATGCAAACAATTATAAGTCCAAAACAAGAAGACTGGTCACAAATTTTAAAAAGACCTACCCAGACGGTCAACGAAATTGAGTCCACAGTCAAAGAAATTTTTTCTGAAGTAATTGCTAAAGGGGATGCCGCAGTTGCCAAATACACCTCGCTCTTTGACGGCGTTTCCATTCAGGATACAGCAGTGACAGAGCAGGAAGTAGAAAATGCCAGTAAGCAGATTCCTCAAGAACTTAAAGATGCCATTTCTTTAGCCAAAAATAATATTGAAGCTTTTCACAGTGCACAAAAAACCGAAAGAGTAGAGATAGTAACCACCCTGGGGGTTCTTTGTTGGCAGGAAAAAAGGGCCATTCAAAAGATTGGACTTTATATTCCCGGTGGAACGGCACCCTTGTTTTCTACGGTTTTGATGCTTGCAATTCCCGCAAAAATTACCGGTTGCAGTGAAATTGTTTTATGTTCACCACCCGATAATAACGGAGAAATACACCCTGCAATTCTATATACAGCAAATCTATGTGGCATAAAGAAAATCAGGAAAGTAGGAGGGATACAAGCCATTGCAGCGATGACTTTCGGCACGGAAACAATTCCAAAAGTATTTAAAATTTTTGGCCCCGGAAACCAGTTCGTGACTGTTGCCAAACAAATTGCAACCAACTATGGCGTGGCAATAGATATGCCTGCAGGACCCAGTGAATTACTCGTATTAGCAGACGATACTGCAGATGCGTCCTTTGTTGCATCTGATTTGTTGAGTCAGGCAGAGCACGGTGCAGATAGTCAGGTTATTTTAGTATCCCTATCCCAAAAACTAATCATAGAAGTAGAAACGGAAATAAACAAGCAATTAGCAATTTTACCCAGAAAGAACATTGCTGAAAAAGCAATGAAAAACAGCAAATTCATATTTATGGATACTAAGGAAGCTGCTTTGGAAATTATAAATGAATACGCTCCCGAACATTTTATAATTTGCACGCAAGATGACGATTATTTTGCTGAAGGCATTGAGAATGCAGGATCGGTTTTTATTGGTAACTATACCCCGGAAAGTGCGGGCGATTATGCTTCCGGAACAAACCACACGCTGCCTACCAATGGGTATGCAAAACAATATAGTGGTGTGAATCTGGATAGTTTTACAAAAAGTATGACCTTTCAGAAAATTACCAAAGAAGGCATTCATAATATCGGGAATGCAATAGAGATAATGGCAGAAGCTGAAGGTTTACAGGCACACAAAAATGCGGTGACATTAAGATTAAATTACTTAAAAAAATAATGCAGCTATGATACAAATATCTAAAAAAACGAATTGGAATTTGGAAAATTTGGTGCGTGATAACGTAAGAAATATGCAGCCATATTCTTCAGCAAGAGATGAATTTATAGCAAATACGAGACCTATGGTATATCTGGATGCCAATGAAAACCCGTTTGCTAATGGCATCAACAGGTATTCTGATCCCCAACAAAAGGAATTGAAAGAAGTATTGGGAGCTTTAAAAAATGTCCTAACAAAAAATATCCTTATCGGAAACGGAAGTGATGAAGTTTTGGACCTGATCTTTCGCGCATTCTGTGAGCCTAAAATTGACAATGTAATCACTTTGCCGCCTACCTATGGTATGTATTCGGTTTTAGCTGCTATTAATAGTGTGGAAAACCGTGAAGTGCTTTTGGAAAAGGATTTTCAGCCTAATGTAAGTTCCATTTTAAGTTCGGTGAATATAAATACAAAAATTATTTTTCTGTGTTCCCCAAATAATCCATCAGGAAATTCATTTTTAGAGGAAAGTGTTCTAGAAATCCTTGAAAATTTTAATGGATTAGTAGTGATAGATGAAGCATATATTGACTTTTCAGAAGACGCAGGTTGGTTGCATAGTTTGGAAGAATTTCCAAATTTAGTAATCACACAGACTCTTTCAAAAGCGTATGGGGCTGCTGGAATCCGGATGGGTATTTGCTATGCTTCCGCGGAAATTATTATGGTATTAAATAAAATAAAACCACCATACAACAGCAATTTACTTTCTCAGGAACGTGCGATACAAGTTTTAAAAAATAATGAAAAAATAAAAAGTCAAATCGCTCTTATTAAACAAGAAAGAACTAGTTTATATAAAGCTTTACTTCAAATAAATTTTGTTTCCAAAGTGTATGCAAGTGATGCCAATTTCCTCCTTATAAAAGTAGATAATGCAGACTTAAGGTATAAACAACTACTTGATAAAGGATTTGTTGTTCGCAATCGCAGCTCGCAACCACTTTGTGAGAATACCTTGCGCATTACTATTGGCACATCAGAAGAAAACAAAAGTCTAATCAAAGCACTACAACAGCTATAAAAAATAAAATATGCAAAAAGTAATATTTATAGATCGTGACGGGACATTGGTTCGTGAACCTCAGGACGAACAAATTGACAGCTTTGAAAAGCTGGAGTTTTACCCCGGAGCTTTATTTTATATGGCAAAAATTGCCCGCGAACTCGATTTTGAACTCGTTATTGTTACCAATCAGGATGGATTGGGTACAGCAAGTCATCCCGAAGAAAATTTCTGGCCCATACACAATCTGATACTAAAAACTTTTGAGAATGAAGGCGTTATTTTTAAAGAAGTCTTTATTGACAGGTCTTTTGCAAAAGACAATTCGCCGGACAGAAAACCCAATACCGGCCTTTTGAAAAGTTATTTTTCAGAAAAGTATGATCTGGTGAATTCGTTTGTTATTGGTGATCGCCTGACAGATGTGCAACTGGCAAAAAACCTGAACGCCAAAGCTATTTTTATTAATGACCAGACAAATTATGGAGTCTCTGAAATCACCGTCAAGCACGAAGAATTACAAAATTTTATAGCATTAGAAACCAATGATTGGCAACGCATCTATGAATTCCTGAAATTAAACGACCGCACTGCTGAAACCACCAGAAATACCAATGAAACTGCTATTTCGATAAAATTAAATCTCGATGGTACCGGAAAAAGCACCATCGATACTGGAATTGCATTTTTTGACCATATGCTCGACCAGATAGCCAGGCACGGGCAGATAGACCTTGAAATTGACGTAAAAGGAGATCTTGAAGTGGATGAACACCACACTATTGAAGATACTGCCATCGCACTTGGGGAGGTTTTTGCAAAAGCATTGGGAAACAAACTGGGAATGGAACGTTACGGTTTTTGCCTGCCTATGGACGATTGTTTGGCACAAGTGGCTATTGATTTCGGTGGAAGAAACTGGTTGGTTTGGGAAGCTGATTTCAAGCGT
The DNA here is from genome assembly GCA_963975935.1 of uncultured Flavobacteriaceae bacterium. Classification (GTDB taxonomy): domain Bacteria; phylum Bacteroidota; class Bacteroidia; order Flavobacteriales; family Flavobacteriaceae; genus Planktosalinus. Next base: position 64,479 of record CAXBIQ010000007.1, on the reverse strand, counting down.
GAAATGATCGGCAAAATGCCCACGGAGATGTTTTATCACTTTTTTAAATCCTTCAGTGACGGTGCCAGGGCCAATTTAAATATCAAAGCCGAAGGCACCAATGAACACCATAAGATTGAAGCTATTTTTAAAGCTTTCGCGAAAGCGATAAAAATGGCTTTAAAACGCGATACGGAAAAAATGATTTTACCATCTACAAAAGGTATGTTATAATGAAAATAGCAATTATAGATTATGGTGCCGGAAACATCAGAAGCATTCGTTTTGCACTGCAACGACTGGGAACTGATGCACTTGTAACAAGCAGTGTTGAGGAAATCATAACTGCAGATAAAGTGATTTTCCCCGGTGTGGGGGAAGCGGGGAGTGCTATGAAGAAATTACGTGAAAGTGGTCTGGATGCCATTATACCTAACTTAAAACAACCGGTTCTTGGTATTTGCCTGGGGATGCAATTGCTCTGCAAAAGCTCTGAAGAGGGAAATACAGTTGGTCTGGGAATTTTTGATGTGGATGTGGTGCGTTTTTCATCACATTTAAAAGTCCCGCATATGGGTTGGAATACCATTGCCAATTTAAAATCACTGCTTTTTGAAGGGATTCGGGAAGAGGAATATATGTATTTGGTGCACAGTTTTTATGCGCCAAACTGCAAGGAAGCCATTGCACTAACAGATTATGGAGTTATATACGCTTCCGCTTTACAAAAAGATAATTTTTATGGAGTGCAATTTCACCCGGAAAAAAGTAGCATTGCAGGTGAAAAAATACTTTCAAACTTTTTAAACTTATAACGAAATATGCGAATCATACCGGCCATCGATATCATTAACGGAAAGTGTGTGCGGCTTACCAAAGGCGATTACGGCACCCAAAAAATTTATAATGAAAATCCGCTGGAAGTCGCTAAAGACTTTGAAAATTCAGGGATTAAATACTTACATCTTGTAGACCTTGATGGCGCAAAAAGCAGTCAAATCATAAATCACAAAATATTGGAGCAAATTGCTTCAAAAACCACATTGAACATCGATTTTGGAGGCGGATTAAAAACTGATAAAGATGTTCAGATTGCTTTTGAATGCGGCGCCAAACAAATCACGGGAGGAAGTATTGCAGTAAAAAATTCGGACACATTTCAGCAATGGATAACCAATTATGGTTTTGAAAAAATAATTCTGGGAGCAGATATTAACTCAAACGAAGAAGGCGATAAAATAGCAATCGCAGGGTGGCAGGAAAAAACAAATCGCGAACTTCTGCCTTTTGTTAAATATTATCAGTCTTTCGGAATTACCTATGTGATTTGCACAGACATCAGTAAAGACGGGATGCTTCAGGGGCCGGCAATAGAACTTTATAAAAAATTATTGGACGAAGTTTCCGGGATAAAACTCATCGCTTCGGGTGGTATCACAACTTTAGATGATTTGGTGGCTCTCAAAGAAAACGGTTGTGAAGGTGCGATTTTAGGCAAGGCGATTTACGAAAACAAAATTACATTGAAAGAGCTTGAAAAATTTATAATCTCAAATTGATATGGCATTAACAAAACGAATTATACCCTGTCTCGATATCAAAAACGGACGCACTGTAAAAGGGGTCAATTTTTTGGAGTTAAAAGATGCGGGAGATCCGGTAGCGTTGGCAGAATTATATTCCGGGGAAGGTGCAGATGAACTGGTCTTTCTGGATATTTCAGCGACAGAGGAGGCAAGAAAAACCTTAAAGGATTTAGTATGTCGCGTTGCTGAAAAAATCAATATTCCATTTACCGTTGGCGGTGGTATATCTTCCGTGGAAGATGTGGATATGTTATTGCAAAACGGTGCTGATAAGGTGGCCATCAATTCGGCTGCGGTTAAAAATCCACAACTTATTAATTCGCTTGCAGCGAAATTTGGTTCTCAATGTATTGTTGTCGCCATAGATGCAAAACAAATAAACGGTGAGTGGCTCGTACATCTTGTTGGCGGAAAAGAACCCACAACTATTAACCTTTTTGACTGGGCAAAAGAAGCTGCAGAAAGAGGTGCCGGTGAAATATTATTTACCTCCATGGATCACGACGGAACCAAAAATGGTTTTGCAAACGAAGCTTTGGTAAGGCTTTCAAGCGAAATTAATATCCCGATTATTGCTTCGGGTGGAGCGGGAAAAATGAGTCACTTTGTGGATGCTTTTCAAAAAGGAAAAGCAGATGCTGCCCTGGCTGCCAGTGTTTTTCACTTTAAAGAAATAGAAATAAAGGACTTAAAAACAGTTTTACAAAACAACAATATACTCATACGACTATGAAAATTGATTTCACAAAAAATTTAAACGGTTTGGTCCCTGCAATCGTGCAAGATGCCACTACAAGGCAAGTGCTTATGCTGGGCTACATGAATGAAGAGTCTTATGCTAAAACCCTGGAAAGTAACAAAGTTACTTTTTTTAGTCGCAGCAAACAGCGGCTTTGGACCAAAGGGGAGGAAAGTGGAAATTATCTTCAATTGATAGGTATTAAAGTGGACTGTGATAAGGATACTCTTTTAATCCAGGCAAACCCGGTTGGACCAACCTGCCATAAAGGAACTTCGACTTGCTGGGGCGAAGAAAGGGAAAGTAGTTTTGGATTTTTAACCACTCTCGAAGATATTATTACTATCCGGAAAAACAACAAACAGGAGGGAAGCTATATATCTTCGTTATTTGAGAGTGGAATAAATAAAATGGCGCAGAAATTGGGCGAGGAGGCAGTAGAAGTAATTATTGAAGCCAAAGACGATAATTCCGATTTATTTCTTAACGAAAGTGCAGACTTGTTGTTTCATTACTTGATTTTATTGCAAGCCAAAGGGTTTGCATTGAAAGATGTAACGGAAATATTGGAAAAAAGACATTCAAAGTAGTTTTCTACCACCACACAATAAAAAATTGTTCATAGCTATTTGTGGGTGTTTTTTTCCAGCATAAAAGGGATTTTTTATTTTGAAGTGATTGTTCTATACTTTTTACTGAATCTTCGAAGGAAATCCACACATCGTTGTCTTCAGGGTGGATTAACCAGTTTTCTTTTTGCGGTAAACAATAGACATCATCGTCCCGATGCCTTTCAATAAATACGTCTAAAGTCAGCCAAAAACCTGCGATACAGCTATTGTTTATTTTTGGAAAATGCCTGCCATATAAATGTATGGGTACATAGAGTTTTCCAAGGAAACAAACCTGCTGGGTAAATTCCGTGGTAGGCAGGTTTAGCTCTTTTAGATACTGATTCGTGACTGTGTTTTGAAGTAATGGGAGTTGTTTGTCCTTCAACTTCTTGATTTTATACAATAAGGTATCCCGCCTGTTAGGACCAATCCACCGTTGGAGTTCACCGTCAATTTTTGGGTCATAAACATAAAATTTATAAACCAATTCAACGTGCAGAAATTCATTGCTTAATGTGTCTTTCATTAAAAAATCCAGTTCTCCCAGCGTTACTTTACTTTCTATAATCTGAAGGTTTGCAGCTAAAATGGTTTGGCTTTTTGAGTTTTTAATAGCATCCTGAAAAAACAACTCCACACGTTTACCCAACACCAGGTTTTCAGGAATGGGTTTTAATTCTAATTCATTAAAGTCTCGATTATTTTTCCCGGAAAATGAAAACAATTCAAAATTTTCACTTTCCTTAAAAAGTGGCGGGGTATCGAGAAAGCCCCTGTATTGTTTTGCCAATTTATTATTAGAATCCATGAACTTCAAAAATAGGGAAATAGACGCTTTAATCCTTTCGATTTCGTGAAAACAGATAAAGACTTGCTAGTAATCTTCATTTCCTGAAAAATTGTTTTATTTTTAGAAAACCAAAATCACAAGCGTTCAACTGAAGAAACACTATGGCAAGAAAAAGACAAAAACGCAAGTCAAAATTAGGTCTGGCACCGGGAACACTTCTCTTTACGGGTCAGCAAAAGATGGAAAAAGCTGAATTTTCTGTATTGATTTACAACGAAAATCAAGTGGAGGAGATCACACCCAAGAATTTAGAAGAAGTAATTCATTTGATAGATACATCAAAAGATACGCTTTGGATAAATATTGATGGCATCCATGACGAAGCTATTATTGAAGACATATGTTCAAAAATTTTGGTCCACAAGCTTACGATGGAAGATATTTTAAGTGTGGGGCAACGGCCAAAAATAGATGAATATGAAAATTACATCCATATTGTCCTTAAAATGTTCATGATGGAACCGGATGGTGAAAGTGTGGATGATGAACAATTAAGTTTTATTCTTCATAAAAATATTTTGATTTCCTTTCAGGAAAAAACCGGAGATGTTTTTGAAGGAGTAAGAAAGCGCATTATTGAAGGTAAAGGTTTTATCAGGAAACGCAGGTCTGATTATTTGCTTTATGCGCTAATAGATTCTGTTGTGGATCATTATTTTTTGATTTTGGAAGCTCTGGGCGAAAAAATCGAAAACCTGGAAACAGAACTTTTGACCAACCCTACAGAATCTGTTTTGGCAAAATTGCATCATTTACGCCGGGAAACCCTTGAATTAAGACGTTCGGTATATCCATTACGCGAAGTCATCAGCAAGTTTGAAAAGATTGATGAATCCATTCTACACCCTGATGTAAGGGTTTTTATCAGGGACCTTTATGATCACACCATTCAGGTTATTGAAACCATTGAAGTACTGAGGGAATCTGCATCCGGTTTGCTTGATTTGTATATGAACAGCGTTTCAAACAAGATGAATGAAATTATGAAAGTCCTTACCATAATGGCATCTATTTTTATTCCGCTTACCTTTATCGCCGGTGTATATGGAATGAACTTTCAATATATCCCTGAGCTGGATTACCGGTATGGATATTTTGTTGTTTGGGGTGTGATGATTCTTGTGTTTGTGGGCATGCTAATTTATTTTAAACGAAAAAAATGGTTATAATTTATGAGAATATCTGAAACACTCTTTCCGCTTTTAAGCGAACTAAAAGAAAACAACAATCGCGAGTGGTTTGCCGAAAACAAATCACGTTTTCAAAAAGAAGAAAAGGAACTCAAATTGTTTTTCAACGAAATAATGAAAGCAATCAACACTTTTGATGAAATTGAAAAAATGAAAATTTTTCGCATTTACCGTGATGTGCGATTCAGTAAAGACAAACTCCCATACAAAACTAACCGAAGTGCCAACTGGATCAGGGCAGGAGCACACCGTCGTGGAAGTTATTACTTACAACTTGAACCCGGAAACTCCTTTATAGGTTGCGGCTTTTTTCAACCCAATCCGGCAGATTTGCTTCGCATCAGAAAAGAATTTGAAATGGATGATACCGAAATCAGGGGGATTTTGAACCAACCTGATTTTAAAAAAGTCTATGAAGGGTTTGATACTTCAGACCAGGTGAAAACGGCTCCAAAAGGCTTTGATAAAGACCACAAAGCCATCGACTTGATTAAAAATAAAAACTTCTTTGTTGCCCATTATTATACTGATAAAGAAGTTTTATCATCAGATTTTTTTGAAAAGGTGATCCGTCATTTTGAGTTGGTGCAACCTTTTTTCAGGTATATGAGTGATGTGCTTACGACAGATTTAAATGGTGAATCCCTGATATAGGGCTTAACACACATTTACAATCTTATAATTCATATTGTTGAAAGCAAAGCTATCTCCCGCCTTTTTGCCTTTTAAATGGGCATAAATGGGAGCATCAGTTGAGATGGAGTAGTAATTTTTATTGTCATCTATATCAAGCTTTCCAAGGGCAACAGTTATAAAAAAGAAGTTGTTTTCGGTTTCAACCAGACTTCCATTAGCGACCACTTGATGTTCCTGTGACACATCGATGCGTTTTAATTGTTCTTTCGTCTTTTCAGTGGTTTCTACATACCTGGCATATTTTTCCAACTCATTGAGCATTTCACCCTTTCCACCGTCATCTTCTTCAGAAGGAGAGTTTTCGCCTTCTAAGGCTTCTTTGACCAATGCGATTTCGTTCTGGTATTTTTCCAGTTGCTGATTTAAGATATCCAGGCACTTTTTGTAAAGCTGATTTTTAATCATTTAATGACATTTAGAAGCACAAAAGTAGTTTCAATTCCTATTATATTGTGTAAAATGTTAATAAAAATTCAGCAATCCTTTTTTTATAAGCCCTATGACTTATATTGTGTATTTATAAGTCTTATGGCTTATATTTTTGCTTTATAAGTCTTTTAGCTTATATTTGTCATAAAACAAATTGTATGGTCGCCGTTTTAACAGCAGATTTAATCAACTCAACTTCTTATGAAAAGACCTTCCTAAAGGAGGTTGTAAATGTATTGAAGAAAGAATTTGACTCCATTTCAAAGGAACAGGATGCCTTGTTTACCATATTCAGGGGAGATAGCTTTCAGGGAATTATAAAACATCCTGAAGGCGCATTGCACATAGCGTTACGCTTAAAAGCAGCAGTATTGAAAGTTCAGGATCCGACTCAAAAAAAATCAAATATGCCGGTAGCAGATGTGCGCATCGCCATTGGGATAGGGGAGGCTGATTACAACGAAAAAGCCATTTCAGAATCAAACGGGGAAGCATTTCATTATTCGGGCCATACACTAGATGCCATGAAATCCGAAAACAAGAAACTAAGCCTTAAAACCGGGAATGAAAACATCAATAACGAGTTTAAGGTAAGCCTGAAATTTCTGGACAGCCTTACAGATAAATGGTCAATCGCTTCTGCAGAAGTGGTCTATTATCTGCTAAAAGGAATGAAAGAGCAGCAAATAGCTGATCTTTTAAAACGCAGCCAGGCAGCCATTAACCTGAGAAAAAAGGCAGCAGGATGGGAAGAAGTACAATTATTGTTACACCGGTTTAATCAGGTATTTTCAAAATAAGAAATTATGAACGAAACATTGCTTATAGCTTTACAGCTACTATTGGCCCACGTGCTCACAGACTTTGTGCTGCAACCGGCAAAAGCCATTCAACAAAAAAGAGAGCACAGGGCAAAAGCTCCTTTCCTTTACCTTCATGCGTTTTTAGCAGGATTCTTTACATACCTATTTTTACAGCAATGGACTAGTTTTTTGGTTCCGGTTTTAATTATGGTGACGCATTTTGGGATTGATTTATGGAAACTCAACCAAAGAGAAGACAACTTAAAACTCTTTTTACTGGACCAGTTTTTTCATCTAATTGTTTTACTGTTAGCATGGTTATACCTCACTAATAATTTTGAAGCGGTTGTTCCGTTTTTTGAGTCGCTTTTTGATTCACAAAACACATTGATTCTTTTACTGGGCTATTTGATAGTTATTTTTCCATTCGGGTTTATTATTGGAAAAGCAACAAAACACTGGCAGGTAGAGATTGAGAAAGAAGACAGGGTGAATAGCCTGGACAAGGCAGGACGCTATATCGGTATTTTTGAGCGCATACTGGTGCTCACCTTTGTTCTGACCAATAATATTGCGGCTATAGGGTTTCTTATTGCAGCAAAGTCCATTTTACGCTTCAGCGATAAAAGTCAAAGCGGTGGCCGCAAACAAACAGAATATGTTCTCATAGGCACCCTGATGAGTTTTGCACTGACCATCATCGTGGGCTTTTTAATGAACGCACTCATACTCTAAAAGCTGAATGTTGCTCTTGAGTCTTTCGATAACAAGATTCATCATACGCTTGTTGAGGGAAGAAGAGTTTTGAATGTAAAGTTCATATTCTTCAATTGTAAATTGCCCAATGACCATTCCTTTTAGTGAGTTCCTGAATTTGATATCTTTTTGAATGGCGTTTTCAATGTATTGCAACCTTTTGTCGAGTGATAAGGTATAAAACACATTTTTGTGTTTGGATACATAGTTTCTAAAAACCATAACAAACAATTCATTTTGCAACTTCACGATGGGACGCAAGGTTTTGTTTTGAAACTGTTCATCAAAACTCATTAAAGGGGTGACAATTGCTGAAGGAATTTCGGGACGTAAAGCAACCAAATCAAGTTCGCGGGAGTTCATAATCAGAAGTTTTATTAAAAATAACGAAAGCATCCTCCATGAAATAGTTAAAACCTGTCTAGTTATAAACGAGGTTATCAACAAAGAAAACCTTAAAAATCCCTTAAAACCAAAGGGTTTCAAACTTTAAATGATTATTTTTAAAATAAACCAATAGAATTATGGCAACAATTAAATCTATAAATCCTTATAACGGAAAAACCCTTAAATCATATACCACTCATTCTGAAAAAGAAGTAGTTGACGCTTTGGAAAAAGCTGAAGAACGTTTTAAGGAATGGAAATATGTTTCTTTCGAAAAAAGAAAACACTTGATGTTAAAAGCTGCTGAAGAGCTGAAGAAAAACAAAAAAGAATATGCTGAAACTATGACCCTTGAAATGGGAAAGCCAATCAAACAAGCCATTGCAGAAGTTGAGAAATGCACCTGGGTATGTGAGTATTATGCACAAAATGCTGAAATTCATTTGGCCTCAGAAAAAATCAACACAGACGCAGACAAAAGCTATATCAACTATGAACCCTTAGGGGTAATTTTGGCAATCATGCCGTGGAACTATCCATTCTGGCAGGTCTTCAGGTTTGCAGCACCAGCATTGATGGCTGGAAATATTGCTGTTTTAAAACACGCTTCTAATGTATTTGGTTCAGCTTTAAATATTGAAAAAGTTTTTGAAAGGGCCGGTTTCCCGAAACATTGTTTTACAACCTTGCTCGTGGGAAGTGATGCTGTCAAATCAATTATCGAACATCCTGTAGTGAAAGCCGTGACATTAACCGGAAGCGGACCGGCTGGGGCCTCTGTTGCATCCCTTGCCGGAAAAAATATCAAGAAAACAGTGCTGGAACTTGGCGGAAGTAATGCGCTTATTGTATTTAAAGATGCAGATATTGATAATACAATTGACACCTGTGTACAGGCGCGCTTTCAAAACACCGGGCAAAGTTGCATCGCCGGAAAGCGTTTGCTCGTTGATGCAAATATTGCAGAAATATTTTTGGAAAAGCTTACGACAAAAGTTAAAACATTAAAAAACGGAAACCCTATGGATGATGAAACCTTTATTGGGGTGATGGCAAAGGAAAATCTGGCAGAAGAACTGGAGGAACAACTTCAGAATTCTGTGAAATCAGGCGCAGATATCATCCTGGGTGGAAACAGAGAAGGTACTTATTTTGAACCCACAATTGTGAAAAATGTCAGTCCCAAAATGGAAATCTTTAAAGAAGAAACTTTTGGACCCGTTCTTTCGGTAACAACTTTTAAGACTGAAAAAGAAGCTGTGGAACTTTCCAATACTTCCAAGTTTGGTTTGGGAGTTTCTTTATTCTCCAAAGACATCAAACGAATGGAAGCGTTAATCCCTCAATTTGAGGAAGGTGCCGTTTTCATCAATGAACTTGTTAAAAGTGACCCCAGGCTCCCTTTCGGCGGAATAAAAACTTCCGGCTATGGACGTGAATTGAGTAAAGAGGGGATAAGGGAGTTTGTGAATGTAAAGACGGTTTATATCAAAAAATAAAGGGGAAACATATTATTTCCCCTTTAAATAATTTATACTTTAAAAAGTTACTTTAAGAACTCTTGTTTTGTTTGAAACGTAAGAGGTTCTTTATCGTTCTTTTCAAGATAAGATTCAAGTTTCGACACCTGTTTCTTTTGAATTTCCTCATAGGAAGCCATTACGTCATCATAAAGTGCTTTTACAGCTTCATAATTAGTCATCTGGGCTCCTGTGGGTTTATCATAATTATTGGTAACACCACTGTATAAATCAGCCAATTTCTCTCGCAATTCCGGTTCAGCACTGGCTACATAATTATCGCCGGTGGTTACCACCATTCGCTTCATCAAATTATTTAAAGCTGTTACAACCGATTCTGTTACTTTTTTTGATTTGGGGTCTTGTGCCATTAAACCTTCAGCCCTTTTGATAGTAGTATTGACTTTATAAACCTGATATGCAAGTTCTTCATTCATATCAAAAAGAATTTCTACCATTCTTTGTCTTTCTTTACGACCTTCAGGGGTTACGATGGTATTTGGGTCATAGACAAGCTCAATGGGATGGGTATAGGTTTCTTTTCCCTTCGTCATAACTATATTGTATTTTCCGGCAGGAACGCGGGGAGTGGCAAATCCGCTAAAAGTCAAAGTTTTAGCTTCGGCAATTTTTGGTCCCCTGGAAGTGAAATTCCAATCCACTATATTTAACCCTTTCGATTTTCCGGCATTTAAGGTTGCTATTTTGTTTCCTTCCATATCCTGCACTTCCATATCCATTTTACCAAACGTATGGCGTTTGTTTAAATAATAAACAATTCGGGCATTAGTGGATGGATTTTCTCCCACAAATTGCGTTTCAGTACCAAAGTTTTCAGCAAAACCACTGTCTTCTTTCATAACAAAAGGTTTTGAGGAAAAGAAGTGAACTTCTTTTTCAAGAATCTCAGGGGTAATTTCACGTAAGGGTGAAATATCATCAATAATTATGATACCCCGCCCGTGTGTAGCCATTACCAAATCACTGGTCTTCTCATGTAAAGCAAGATACATAACAGCCGCAGCAGGCATATTGTTTGTAAAACGCGACCAGTTTAGGCCACCGTCAACCGTTACAAAAAGACCGAATTCAGTTCCTAAAAACAACAGGTTTTCATTTTCATAATCTTCGTGAATGCTTCTTGCAAATCCCACAATATCATCTGTAACAATGCTTTTCCATGTATTGCCAAAATTTGTTGTCTTGTATGCATAAGGATTCATATCACCGGTAGCGTGCCCTTCAAAAACGGCATAGGCGGTTCCTTTGTTAAAATTACTTGCATAAATTTTATAACACCAGGTATTTTTTGGCAAGCCTGAGATATTTTCTATCGTGTTGGTCCAGGTTTTTCCACCATCACGGGTTACTTGTACATTTCCATCGTCAGTTCCCACCCAAATAATGTTTTCATCGAGGGGAGATTCTGCTATCGTAAAAATGGTCGTATGTGTTTCAGCACCAGAATTGTCAATTGACAAGCCACCGGAAGCTGATTGATCCTGCTTTTTGGGGTCATTTGTCGTTAAATCGGGTGAAATGATTGTCCAGGTATCAGCCATATTATCAGAACGATGCAAAAACTGGCTTCCCATATAAAAACGGTCAGGATAAAATTTACTCAACGCCATGGGGGGGTTCCAGTTAAAACGTAATTTTGGACCTCCCTTTTCAGCCATAGGTTGAATCGTTTTTGTTTGATTTCTGTCAACATCATACCGCCACACATTGGCAGCGCCTTGCATTTCAGAATAAATGATGTTTTTTGTGGGGTGTTTTAAAACCCTGAAACCATCTCCATACCCAACACTGTTCCAGTGTTTGGCCTTCACGCCACCCGGAGCAGCAGAGGGCCCATACCACGATCCATTGTCCTGCAAGCCTCCATACACATTGTAAGGCTCAGCATCATCAACACTCACATGATAATATTGTGAAACCGGAATATTTTCAACTATTTCCAACGTGCTGCCACCATTCCATGAGCGGTAAACACCTCCGTCAGTTCCCACAAACATTATATCTGAATTTTTGATATGAAACGCAATGTCATGGATATCGGGATGCATTCTACCCAATGGCTTGAAGGTTTTACCGCCATCACGGCTTATAGCACCATTGAGACCTCCTTTGACGAGTATATCTGGATTTTTCGGGTCTACAGTGACTCTTGAGAAATAAAAAGGTCTTACAACGAGTTCGAAGTCATTGTTTAAATGTTTCCAGCTCATACCACCATCATCTGAACGGTATAAACCATTGGTTTTTGCTTCTTCGGTTTCTAAAACTACATAGACTGTTTCAGGTTGTGAGGGGGCAATGGCTAATGCGATTCTGCCTAATTTTCCTTCAGGGAAATCATTGTGAATTTTGTTCCAGGTTTTGCCACCATCTGTAGTCTTGTACAATCCACTGTGTTCTCCTCCTGAATTAAAACTCCAGGGTGTTCGCCTGAACTGCCACATAGATGCATATAGAATATTGGGGTTGGTGGGGTCCATTTCAATATCAGCAACTCCTGTGGTTTCATTTACATAAAGTATTTTATCCCAGGTTTCACCACCATCGTTTGTTTTATAGATACCTCGGTCTTCGCTGTCACTCCACAGCGCTCCCATAACTCCCACAAAAACTTCTTTGTTGTTGTTTGGGTTTATTCTGATGCCTGAAATGCGTTCTGAATTTTCCAGTCCCATTTTTTTCCAGTTGGTACCACCATCGGTGGTTTTATAGATACCATCACCAATGGAAACACTGTTGCGCACCCAGGTTTCACCGGTTCCCACCCAAACAATATTGTCAGGATCAACAGGATCTACTGCGACTGATCCTATGGATTGTGCATGCTTATCAAAAATAGGGTTAAAGAACACCCCGCCGTCTGTTGACTTCCAGACGCCACCCCCGGCAGCACCGGCATAGATGATATTTTCTTTGGTAGGGTGAAGATCAATGTCTGAAATGCGACCGCTCATTACCGCCGGGCCAATATATCGTGCCTTTAAGTCCCCGAAAAGCTGGTCTCCTTTTATGGCAATTTCCTGTGCCTGAGCAATGGGAAATAATGATAAAAGGGCAAAGGATAAAATAATTTTTTTCATAATATGCTAAATTAAAATCCCCGCAAAAACGGGGATTTATTAAAACTATAAAGTATTATTCTTCAGGAAAAATAAAGACATTATCCTCTACTTCTGGGTTAAGTTCAATAGACGTTATTTTAATGCTCTGACCACTCATTCCCATATCAAAAGGGAAATACAAACCATCTACTTCCTGATAATCACTCATCGTTGAAATAGATTTTTGACCTTGCATGGGACCTTGTTGTATCTCAGCTTCTGAACGTATAAGAGCATAACTGTCCACATCAAAAAAGTGATAGCTCACATTGGGTTGTTCCTGTCCGTCAACCATAATCGGTTTTTGGGTAAGTTTAATTTTAAAGGTTTCTGCTCCGTCAATAGTCTCGTTTTCAAGTAGCTCAACAGTATAACCTTTTGACTTGTAATCCAAAAAAGGAGAAGGAAAGTCACCGGCTTGTTTTTTCATGTTTTCGGTCATTTCACTGTCGCTTTTTTCAGCTTGTAGGGTCATAAAATTGTCAGACCACAAAGTTTCGCCATCAAAGGCAAACTGAGTGATTTCCTGGCCTTGAAAGTTAATAATAACGGCTTGTCTTCCATCAGCCAATTGGTAAATTTCTACAGGTATTTCCATCCCTTGTGCGTTTGCCGTGGCTTGCATTTTTACACCTTTAAGTGAAGCCCATTTATCAGCACCTCCCGTGTTTTCAAAATAGGTGTCAATAATTTCATCTGCTGTTTGAGCTATTGAAGATAAACTCAGGGAGATGACAAATACAAATAATAGGGTTTTCATTGCTTTCATAATTAAAAAATCATTTGTTAATAGTTGGTGAATTAGTATCTTTATTTTAAATAAAGTTACAACCTAAAACGATATATTTAACAAAAAACTAAAAATAATTATGAAGTTCGGAAAAGTTAACAATCCGGAAGAAATTGACTTTTCTCTTCCTCCTGACCATTTGGAAACCAAAGCGTTATTGTCTAAATATAAAAAATTGGAAACCCCGAAAATCTATGTGGGTTGTGCAAAATGGAACCGTGCAGATTTAAAAGGCTTTTATCCCAGGGGAACAAAAGATGAACTTGCTTATTATGCTACACAATTCAATTCCATTGAATTAAATGCTACGTTTTACCGCATTTTCCCGGCAGACCAGTTTGCAACCTGGTATGATAAAACACCTGATGATTTTCGGTTTTTCCCAAAACTTTTTCAGGGCATTAGCCATTGGAAACGTTTGCAGGAGGCAGATGAGTTTTTAAATGAATATCTTATTAACGCTTCAAATTTAAAGGAGAAACTGCAAATGCCCTTTCTCCAGATGCCTGATAATTTTGCTCCGAAAGACATTAACAGACTGGAACCATTCTTCAAATTGTTTCCTGAAGATGTTCCACTGGCTGTTGAGTTCAGGCATACAGGATGGTATAATGATTCTGTGGTGGCCAGTGAATTATATGCGATTTTGGAAAGCTTCAATATTTCAAATATCATAACAGATACAGCCGGCAGAAGGGATTTACTGCACATGCGGCTGACATCAGATACAGCCTTTATAAGGTATAACGGTGCAAATCATAAAAGCGATTACACCCGACTTGACGAATGGGTCATTCGTTTAAAAGAATGGGTTGACGAGGGATTGCAAAATATTTATTTTTTTGTACATCAAAATGTCGAGAAGGAGTCGCCGCTCCTTTCAGCTTATTTTATTAAAAAACTTAACGATGCTTTTGGTACAAACCTTAATATTCCTCAAATACCAAAAAAATGAGACGGCAAAATATTTCTTTGACAGTAGATGCTGTGATCTTTTATAGTAGTAAAAACCAAACGCTTCTCTTATTGATTCAGCGTAAAAATGATCCATTTAAAGAACAATGGGCTTTGCCGGGAGGTTTTGTGGAAGATGATGAAGATTTGGAAACAGCAGCCTTACGGGAATTGAAGGAAGAAACAGGTATTGCATTGGAAACCTGTGAGCAATTGTATGCGTTTGGAAAGCCGGGAAGAGATCCCAGGGGACGTACCGTTTCAATAGCACACGTAGGCTTTGTAACACATAAAATCACTCCCCGGGCTGACGATGATGCCGGTGACGCGAGGTGGTTTGATGTTAATAACCTTCCTAACCTGGCATTTGATCATCAGGAAATAATCAATCTGGCGATTTCCCGTTTTCTTCCAGACCATCCTCAATAGTTTCCTTGGCCTCAGCTTTGTCTTCTTTTGAAGCATTCTCAGGGCTTCCGTTTTCTTTTGTGTCACAACCATGGCACAATTCTGCAAACATGGGAAAATGATCTGAACCAATAGATTGTAGGCGTTTCAACTCTGCCAGTTTAAAGTCATCAGAGACAAACAAATGGTCAAGAGGCCATCTGAAAAGCGGATAATCTGCATGAAAGGTATTATAGAATCCGCGGCCAATTCGTGGGTCCAAAAGCTGGCTGATGCGCTGAAACATACGTGTGGTATGTGACCAGGCTACATCATTGAGATCTCCCATAACAATAACAGGGTAGTCTTTTTTGCGGATTTCTTTTGCTACTATAAGAATTTCGGCATCCCTGTCAAGTGATTTTTCATTTTCAGTGGGACTGGGCGGCATAGGGTGAAGGCAATACAACTTTACCCGGGTCCCGTTTTTTAGTTGAACAAAACCGTGTATGGAAGGGATTTTATCATCAACTAGAAATTTTACCTCTGTATCCTGAAGTTTCAATTTGCTTAAAAGAATGATTCCGTAAAAGTTTTCCAGAGGATGTTCGACTGAATACGGATACTCATCTTTTAATACTTTTAATTTTTCCTGCCACCAGTGATTTGCCTCGAGCAATACTACAATATCCGGATTTGCTTTCTTAAAGACCGATAAGAAACTCTCAAAATCTTTATTATCTTGTAAAACATTGGCAGAAAAAACACGGATGGAGGCATTACTGCCCTTTATCGCAGTCTTTGTAATTTGCTTTTTAGCCAAAGGGGTATAGGGGTAAATTATAAAGAATTGGTAGATAAGCGCAGCAAGTAATAACAGTAGCAACCCAATATGGTAATAATTATCCCAATCTGTCACAAAAATAAAAGCAACAAAAGCATTAAAGCTGAGAAAAGAGATTTGCAAGTGAGGAAAGTCAAATGCCCTGACCCACCATTTTTTGGAACCAATCAAAGGCATTAAAGTCGCCAGCATACAAAAAACAGAAAAGCAAATCAGGAATGTTTTCATTTAAGTATCATTTGAAGTACTGCTTTCATTAAAACCTGAAGGAAAAACCGATTTGTTTAATTTAAGTAAGTCTTTAATGTCACTGCCGGTAGGTTCTTCAAAAAGTTCAAGATCAAAATAAGGGATGGCTGCAATCACATGATCAAAAACATCTGACATAATAGCTTCATAATTTTCCCAGCGTTTATCAGTACTAAAACAATAAATTTCAAGAGGAATTCCTTGAGGTGTGGGCTGCAACTGTCGCACCATAATCATCATATTGTTGTTTACCCCGGTATTGTTTTTTAGAGTACTGTCAAGATATTTTCGAAAAACCCCAAAATTGGTTTGGTTTCTTCCGTTAATTAAAACACTTTTATCAGCATTTACACGCTCATTATGACGGTCAATCTCGAGTTGCCGGTGCTCAATATAATGTTTGACCAATTGTACTTTTTTCAATTCCTCCATTTTTTCTGGAGTGAGGTATTTAATGGAAGATTGTTTTATAAAAATAGAACGCTTGATTCTTCTTCCGCCGGATTCCTGCATACCACGCCAGTTTTGAAAAGAATCTGAGATAAGGCTGTAAGTGGGTATAGTAGTAAAGGTGTTATCCCAGTTTTGAACCCTTACCGTTGCCAGGTTTATATCAATCACAGTACCGTCTGCACCAAATTTACTGAATGTAATCCAATCACCTATACGCACAATATCATTTACAGAAACCTGAATGGAGGCTACAAAACCCAAAATGGTATCCTTAAAAATAAGCAACAGAATAGCCGAAACCGCCCCAAGTGATGCCAAGCTGAGTACGTCTTTTCCTGTTAATTCATAAATTACGAAAATGATGGCGATTCCCCACAGAAAGATAAGAACCACCTGTAAATAGCTTTCTAAAGGTTTATCTGCATACTGCTCTTGTGTGCGGAGGAAATTCTTTGTGGAGCGCAAAATACTCCTGATGATTTTTACAATAAGGACTATTCCATAAATATTAATAGCAACACTGAAAACTTCAAACCATAACGGAAAGCCTTCAAATATAACAGGAAAGCTAGCTTTAATCAATATCAACGGAATGATGTGTGCAACATATCTGGGAAATTTACTTTGGACCAGAAAATCATCAAAAGTGGTTTTGGTTTTCTCAGAAAAGAGTGTAAACAATTTCACAATTATTTTTCTCAGGATACGGTCCAGTAAATAAGCAAGACCGCCTAGTAAAATAAGTATTGTTAGCAAGTTGATATGTCTTGCCCAAAATTCAGTAAACCCCACTTCCATTAGATATTCTCTCAAAAAATGGGTGTATGAAATTAAAATGTCTTTATCAATCATAGATTAAACCGTAAGATATTTTTTTTCGATATAAAATGTCCCAAAGGGAACTATGGATGCAAACAAAACTATTGCAAGGGTTTTCAAAGACCATTTCAGCTCACTATATACCATAAAGGCCAGGACAACATAAGCCAAAAAAAGGATACCATGCGCCATTCCAACTACTTGTACCATTTGGGGCATTTCCCAAATGTACTTTAAAGGCATGGCAATAAAAAGCAGCAAGAGTAAAGAAACCCCCTCAAAAAGGGCTATAATTTTAAATAGTTTTATCATAATCTGAATTTTAGGCAAAGGTAAAAATATATCACATTAAACACGTTATCATAGTAATATCATTTTTTTAACTTTTAGAGCACTTTTACTTTTGTATATTAGCAGGATTTTCAAACAAAACCAACATTATGAAATTTGTAAAATACCTCTTTATGTCCGGCTGTATTCTCTTGATGATTTCGTTTAATAAAACTACTACTCCTGAAAACAAGGGTGCTGAATTTACATTAGAATATGAAAAATTTATATTAGACAATGGCTTGGAAGTTATTCTTCATGTTGATAAAAGCGACCCCATTGTAGCTGTTGCAACTGTAATGCATGTAGGCTCAAACCGGGAGAAACCCGGTAAAACCGGTTTTGCACACTTTTTTGAGCATATGGCGTTTAATGATTCTGAAAATGTGCCTGTAGGTGCCAATAGAAAAATGATACCGGAATGGGGTGGGAGCAGGAATGGTGGAACCTGGAATGATGGAACCATCTATTATGAAGTAGTTCCAAAAGATGCTTTTGAAAAAATCCTTTGGATTGATTCAGATCGTTTTGGATATATGATCAACACAGTTACTGAAGCTGCTTTGGAAAGAGAAAAACAAGTGGTAAAAAATGAAAAACGCCAACGCGTGGATAACGCACCCTATGGATATACTGATGAGATCATACGGTCAAATTTGTACCCGGCAGACCACCCATACAACTGGACGGTTATAGGTTCTTTGCCAGATTTACAAGCCGCTACCTTAGATGATGTTAAGGAATTTTACCATCAATATTATGGTGCTGCTAATGCCACGCTTGTAATTGCAGGTGATATCGATGTTGAAGAAACCAAGGAACTTGTGGAAAAATGGTTTGGGGAAATTCCTCGAGGGCCTGAAGTGGAAAAAATGGAACCCATGCCAGTCACTCTTGAAACCACAAAAGCACTCTCCTTTGAAGACAATTTTGCAAAACTTCCTGAGTTGCGTATGATTTTTCCAACAGTAGAGGAATTCCATAAAGATCAGCAGGCTCTTGAAGTATTGGGGCAGTTGCTCAGCGGAAGTAAAAAATCACACTTTTATAAAGCTATTGTTGAAGAGAAAAAATTAGCGCCAAATGTTTCAAGCTATCAAAGCAGTAATGAACTCGCAGGTGAATTTGTTATTCGTGTAAGGGCTAATGAGGGAGTTAATCTTAATGAAGTCAAAACCACCGTGGATGACGCTTTCGCGAAATTTGAAACAGAAGGTTTTACCGATAACGAACTCAAGCGCATCAAAGCCGAACTGGAAACCCAATTGTATTATGGTGTATCTACCATTTTAAACAAAGCCTTTCAATTAGCGCAGGATAACGAATTTGGAGGTGATCCTGCTTATGTTACCAAACGTGCAAAACTCACTCAGGCGGTCACAAGAGAGGATGTAATGCGGGTATATAAGACATATATCCAGGATAAAAATTATATAATGACCAGTGTGGTTCCTAAAGGCTCACCTGAACTGGCTGTCGCAGGCAGTGAACCTGCCACCGTTTGGGAAGAAGAGGTTACTGCTATGAGTGCCTCTGAAGAAGTGGGGCAGGGGGAAGAAGCAACCTATGAAAAAACACCTAGTAAACATGACCGCTCTGAGCCTCCTTTTGGCGAAACTCCATTGTTTAAAATGCCAACCATTTGGACAGGTGAGTTATCAAACGGAATGTCAATTTTGGGTATTGAAGACTATGAATTACCACTGGTTGCTTTTGAAGTTACAATTAAAGGCGGGCAATTACTTGACACCCCTGAAAAAGCAGGTATAGCATCTTTTACTGCTCGCATGCTCAATGAAGGAACCGCCAAAAAAACAGCAGCAGAACTTGAAGAAGCAATAGGTTTATTGGGAGCAAATATCAATGTACGCAGTGGTTTGGAAGAAATTACAATTTCCGGAGCAAGTTTGGCAAGAAATTTTGAAGAAACCATGAAACTTGTGGAAGAAATGCTTTTAAGTCCGAGATGGGATGAAAAAGATTTTGAAAAAATAAAGCAGGAAATTTTAACTTCCATAAAAGGAAGAGAAGCCAACCCAAGTGCAATAGCTTCGCTTAGTTTCGATAAACTAATATATGGCAATGAACATATTTTCAGTTTACCAACCAATGGAACAGAAGAAAGTGTGAGCGGAATTACACTAGATGATTTAAAAAAAATTTATACAAACCTCTCACCTCAATTGGCAACCTTTCATGTTGTTGGTGCAGTGGATGCAGACAAAGTGACCGCAGCTTTATCAGATTTAGAAAACAACTGGAAAGGCGGGGAAATAGCAATCCCTGATTATAAAGCAACAAAAGAAGCTACTCCGGGAACACTTTATTTTATTGATGTTCCCAATTCAAAACAATCTGTACTTTATATTGGAAAACAAGCCCTTTCAGCATCAGATGAAGATGCTGTCAAGCTAAACTATGCAAATGAAATTTTAGGAGGAGGATCCAGCGGTATGCTCTTCCAAACCCTTCGTATTGAAAAAGGTTATACCTATGGGGCTTATTCTTATATTCCGAATAGAAGTGAAATAGCACCTTTTATTTTAAGCAGTAGCGTCAGGTCAAATGCAACCCTGCCTTCTTTGGAAATTGTGGAAAATATGCTGAAAAATTATGGTGTAAACTTTAGCGAAGAAGATGTTACACTCACCCAAAATAAATTAATAAAACAAAACACACGCGCATATGAGTCACTGGGTGCCAAGCTGAATATATTGAAAGACATCAGCAAATATGATAAATCACTTACTTTTATTGAAGAGGAGCAACAAGTGCTTCAGAATATGGATTTGTCAGACTTCCAGACAATAATCGACAAATACATTCAGGAAGAGGAAATGATCTATATTGTGGTGGGTGACAAAGCAACCCAATTCAATGAAGTTAAAAAGCTGGGTAAACCCATTCTAGAGCTTGACATTTATGGCAATACCATAAATTAAATAGGTAAGGCCTATTGACAAGAAAGCGATGCATCCATTACTGGAGCACCGCTTTTGTTTTTATAATTGAAATGCCACCATTCAGATTGTATGGTTGCAAAACCAAACTGCAACATTCCTTCTTGCAATATTTTTCTGTTTGCAAGAACTTCTTCGGGTAAATTAAAATTATCAATATGTGCCGCTCTGCCAAAAAAATCATAATCGGTTCCCATATCAACAGGCTCTCTTCCAAGAGTAACCAAGGTTAAGTCAACAGCGGCTCCCCGGTTGTGTACAGAACCCCTTGCCGGATCTGCAACATAAATGGGGTTCGGTACTTTTTCCCACATTTGCTTTTGAACAGATAACGGACGATAGCAATCAAAAAACTTGATAGCATAACCACGATCACAAAAATAATAATTTGCATTTATAACAGCTTCAGCAACTTCAGGTAGTAAAAGGCATTTAGCACACTCATATAGTGGCTCTTTTAAAAAATTATTATCAGTGGCATATCGAATATCCAGATAAAACATGGATGAAAATTGGGTAATATCAACAAGCGGTGTTTGAGTTTGATTTGAAGAATTTGTGAAGCCTACTAACAATAGCAAGAAACAGAAAGGAAGAAGCAATGTCTTAAACTTCATTATATTATTTTTTAAAAAAGCTTAACTGTGAAAATATTGTAAAGGGAAACTTTTTTCCATAATTTAGGGGAAAACTAACTAAAACATTTAAAGATATGCAATTTTTAGAAGACAAAGTAGCTTTGATCACCGGAGGCAGTAAAGGAATTGGTTTTGGTGTCGCTGAAGCTTTACTTTGGCAAGGAATTCATGTTGCTGTTACCAGCAGGACAAAAAAAGATGCCACTGAAGCAGCAAAAAAACTCAACGAACTCAGCAAAGGAAAAGCAAAAGCCATTGGACTCCAGGCCGATGTGAGAAATTTTAAAAGCCAGCAAAAAACGGTTGATCAGGTTCTTGAAAAATTTGGAAAGCTGGATATTCTTATTGCCAATGCCGGTTTAGGACATTTTGCTCCTGTCGATAAAATGACTATAGAGCAGTGGCAGAAAACCATAGACACAAATCTTACAGGAGTTTTTTATAGTGTAAAAGCGGCTGTTGAAGCCTTAAAAAAATCAAAGGGGTATATCATTACAATATCCAGTCTTGCCGGCACAAACTTTTTTGCCGGAGGAGCAGCATATAATGCCAGTAAATTTGGAGTTACAGGCTTTTCACAAGCAATTATGCTCGATTTGAGGGACTATGAAATTAAAGTAACGACCATTATGCCGGGATCTGTTGCTACACATTTCAACAATAATGAGCCCGGTGGAAAGGATGACTGGAAAATTCAAAAGGAAGACATCGGGACGATGGTTGTGGACCTCTTAAGGATGCATCCGCGAACACTTCCCAGCAAAATAGAGGTGAGACCAAGTGTGCCACCGTCAAAATAAAGCATAAAAAAACCGATGATGACACATCGGTTTTTTTGGCTAATTCTTTTGGCTGATTAATACCCAAATCTTCTTCTGCTGTTCCACACATCTCTTTTGTGTGTCATACTCAAGAGGACGCGCCTGTTCATTTGCTGGTCTTCTTTTTTCTCGCTTATGGAGCCATACATTCTTTTTGAAGTTGTCATCGTTTTTTGATTTAATGATTGATTGTTGATTTTATAATAGCTTGCTTGTTATCTTAGTAACAGAAGCGTCTTCTACTGTTCCAAACGTCTCTTTTTGTATTAATGTTTAAAATGATGCGTCTGTTCATTTGCTGGTCTTCTTTCTTTGCACTTAAGCTTCCGAATAATCTTTTCATTGTTGTCATAACTGAAATTTTTTATTTGATTGATTTACTTAATAGACGACAGAGAAATAAATTTGTTACAGTACTTTGCTAAACATAGTACCTTTTAACAGAAAATT
Source organism: uncultured Flavobacteriaceae bacterium (assembly GCA_963975935.1). Taxonomy (GTDB): domain Bacteria; phylum Bacteroidota; class Bacteroidia; order Flavobacteriales; family Flavobacteriaceae; genus Planktosalinus. Next base: position 42,113 of record CAXBIQ010000007.1, on the reverse strand, counting down.
AACACAGATAAGGTGATTATCAATGAATAAAGAAAAAATAGAAGGGAAGTTTAACTTACAATATTGAAGATGGCAATGGCATAAATATAAAACCTCACAAAACGCAACAAGCCGAAAAGAAGTAAACTGTTAAGGGGGTAATTAATAATTCCTGCAGCTAAAGTTGTTATTGAATAAGGAATGGGAAGCAAAGCACCAACCACAATTAAAAAGCCACCCCACTTACGGGTGTTTCTGATGTGCTTAGCCATTTTAACCTCAAGATATTCGTGCACTGATTGTATTTTGGTGATGGCCCTTCCAATATAAAATGAAACAATACCGCCTGCATAAGAAAGCAAAGCTAAAAGTGATAAATGAAAAATGGGTGTAGCAGATTTACTGGACCAGGCAATAAACAATTCAGGCGGAATAAGTCCCAGTATGGATTCTGAAATAAAGAAAATTGTGAAAACTCCAAATGCAGGAAAAGTTTCAGTTATTTTATTAAGTAAAACGTTTACATCGATTACAAAATAATGTATAGCAAAAAGCCCTCCTATAAAAAGAAGAATTAAAGGAATGGCTTTCAATAAGCTACTCCCTAAAAATCCATAAAAACCTGTATAACTGTAATATTGATGCAGGAGTCTTAGGCGTGATTTTTTTCTGGGCTTATCTTGAGGCATACGTGGCAATCTTTATAGCTGCAAATGTAATTATACACAACTGAAATTTAAAACAAGAAAACGTTATTTTTTGTTATTATTACCTTAAAGTTTTATTTCAGGCAATCAACCCATAAATAGACATTTCCTGAAAAAAACATTAAATAACTTAATAAAGATGTTATTTTTGTAAAAATGCATAATTAACAGATGATGATAAATGTTGCTGAACAGGAAAAAATAAAAGATAAAGAGTTATATACTTACCAAAAAAAAGCAATTGAAACCATATTTGAAAGGTTCAGAAGCTTTCCTGAAAATTATAATATATTATATCAACTCCCCACAGGCGGGGGAAAAACCGTCATATTTTCTGAAATTGCCAAAAGATATATCACCGAGACAAATAAAAAGGTGCTGATTCTTACGCACCGCATTGAGCTGAGCAAACAAACTTCTGCCACCTTGAAGGAAATAGGGGTAAACAACAAAGTAATTAACAGTTCGGTTAAAGAAATACCCAATCAGGAAGAATTCAGTTGTTATGTTGCTATGGTGGAAACACTTAACAACAGGTTAAAAGAGAAAGAGCTCAACATGAAAAACATCGGGCTGGTAATTGTAGATGAAGCACATTATAACTCTTTCCGGAAACTATTCAAATATTTTAAAAACTGTGATATACTGGGCGTTACCGCAACACCATTGAGTTCAAACATCAAGTTACCCATGAAGGATACTTATAATGAACTCATTGTGGGGCATTCCATTTCAGAATTAATAGAGAAAGGATTTTTGGCAAAAGCAACGACGTATAGTTATAATGTGGGTCTGGGAGCCTTGCGGATAGGTATCAATGGGGATTATACCGTAAAATCATCAGAAGTAGTTTATATCGACTATGCCATGCAGGAAAAACTTATCTATGCATATGAAGAACGCGCAAAGAATAAAAAAACATTGATTTTCAACAATGGTATCAATACGTCAAGATATGTATATGAGTCCTTTAAAAGAGCCGGCTATGACAACATACGCCATCTGGACAACAAACACAATGATGCAGAAAGAAAAGAAATCATAGACTGGTTCAGGGAAACACCAAATGCCATAATAACATCTGTGGGAATATTGACCACCGGTTTTGATGTGCCTGATATTGAAGCCATCATTTTAAACCGCGCAACACGATCTTTGACTTTGTACCATCAAATGATTGGTCGCGGGTCGCGGGTTACCCCAAATAAAAAGGAATTTACAGTGGTTGATATGGGAAACAACCTGGCGCGTTTTGGACTTTGGGAAGATGCTGTTGACTGGCGCACAATTTTTAAAAACCCTGATTATTTTCTTGAAAACCTCATTGCAGATGAATCTATTGAACGCAATTTTTCTTATGAAATGCCCAAGGAAATCCGTAAAAAATTCAGCAATTCAAAAACCGTTGATTTTGATGTTGAAGCCGCATATAAGGACGCTAAAGCAAAAGGAATGAAGCCCAAAGTTGCCCTTGACCAGGCAATAGAGCAACACGCAAAAATGTGTCTGGAGAACAGTGAAGATGCCTTTGATGCGATGAATCTGGCACTTTTGCTGGATGATGCAATATCATTCCGGGTACAAAAATATGCATACTGTATCAGCAAAAGCACCAACAATTACAAAGACTGGCTTGAGGAAGATTACAAAAGGAGTTTGAGATCACTCTTGCGAAAGCAAATGTAAATTAGTTTTTATCCTTCTTTTTGAAAATGGAAAAAAGTCCGCCTTTTTTCTTTTTTTCTTTATGCTCTTTGGTTTTATCGGGGTTTGTAAAAAGTCTTTTCAAAAATCCGTCCCTTTTGGTGTCTTCACAGGTTATTTGTTCTCTGAGATGAGCAGGCACATTGTTAAAACGGGCATTTGTAAAATCTTTATAAGCAACATCAGCATTTAAACTTTGGTAAAATTGTGTAAAAAGTGGAAGTGCTGCGTTGGCACCTTGCCCCAGTGAAGTACTCCTGAAAGGGATGTTCAAATCATTGCCCACCCACGTGACTGATGTTAAACGAGGTGTAACGGCTACAAACCAGGCATCTTTATTGTCCTGTGTGGTTCCGGTTTTACCGGCAAGGTCATTCTTAAGGGCATAAGTGCTACGCAGCCTGCTGGCAGTTCCTGAATTTACGGTTGCCTCCATCATTTCAACCATAAGGTGACGTGTGTCGTCTGAAAACGCTTTATCTTCAGCAACATCCGGTTCAAATTCTGCTATTACAATCCCGTCTTTGGTTTCAATTTTTGTGATATAAAAGGGTTTGGCTGTAAGACCATTGTTAGTATAAGTTGTATACGCTTGTGCAAGCTCTAGAACTGACATTTCAGCAGTTCCCAGTGCCAGGGAAGGAACTTCGGGCAGGGTAGTGGTAATGCCCATTTTCCTGGCCTGACTAACCACATTACTAATGCCAGTTTCCATATGCACTTTCACAGCTATGGTATTCACAGAATTACTAAGTGCATATTTCATGGAGTAATTAAGGTAAGGGTCGTCATCTTCAGATGCTGATGCGTTTTTGGGAACATAATCATCAGCATACCTGACTTCTTCCATGGAAAAATAGGAACAGGCCTCAATCCCGTTTTCAAGTGCTGCTGTATATACAATGGGTTTAAAAGTGGATCCCACCTGACGTTTGCTTTGTGAAACGTGGTCAAATTGAAACGCATTATAGTCCACACCGCCAATCCAGGTTTTAACAGCTCCTGTCTGGGACTCCAAAGTTACCATACCGGTGTTTAGAAATTTCATATAATGGGTTATGCTGTCAACAACACTTGCATTTGTTTTATAAACAGAATCATACGCAAACAGCTCCCGCTCACTTTTAATGCTCAGGGAGTCAAAAATGTCTTCAGTTTTGTATCCCTCAGCAAGCATTTCTTTATACACCGGAAGTTTTTTAACTTCCCGTTCGGTCATTTTTTTATTGACGAGCCATGGCGCTTGTTTTCCCCAGGAGTCTTCAAAGGCAATCTGTAGTTTTTGCATGTGCAAGCGCATCGCTTCTTCAGCATACTTCTGCATTTTGTAGTCTAAAGTGGTATGGATTTTAAGACCGTCATTATAGAGATTGTAGGGTTTTCCATCTTTGTTTTTAAGGGTGTCCAGTATTTTTTCCAAATCCCTGCGCACTTGCTCCCTGAAATAAGTCGCTAGCCCCCGGTTATGGTCATAAAACTGATAATCGAGAATTAAGCTGTCTTTTTTTGCATCTTCAGCAAGCTCAGGATGCAGGTATTTGTATTTTTCCATTTGTGCAATAACCACATCACGTCTTTCCCTGCTGCGTTGAGGATGGAGTCGCGGGTTAAAGTAATTGGAAGCTTTTAAAGTACCCACCAGTGTCGCCGCTTCAGCAAGTGTTAAATCGGTTGTTGATTTATTGAAGAATTTTTTGGAAGCACTTTCAATACCATAGGTGTTATCACTAAAGGGAACGGTATTAAAATAGAGCGTCAGGATTTCTTCTTTCGAATAAATTTTTTCCATTCTTCGGGCAATGATTGACTCCCTGAGTTTGGTGATAACGATACCAATTTTATTGAGATCTTTTCTTCCGTAAAGGTTTTTTGCTAATTGCTGTGTGATGGTACTTCCACCGCCCGAAGAAGCATCTTGTAGAAGAATTGTTTTAAAAAAGACCCGCAACAAACTTTGCCCGTCAATACCGGTATGATCATAAAAACGGGCATCTTCGGTTGCAACCAAAGCATCTATAAGGTGTTTGGGAAAGTCACTGTAAGGAACTGATTGCCGGTCAAAACGATAGTATTTTCCAAGAAGCTCACCTCCCGATGCCAAAACTTCTGAAGCTTCACTTTGCTGAATTTCACTCAACTGCTTTTTAGTGGGAACGGGACCCCAAAGGCCGAACAAAACACTCAGATAAAATAGGAATAAAAGACCCGCTATACTAAGTAAGACCAGTGCAGCTTTTTTAAGGTTTTTTTTATGCTTAATTTTCAATGTAATTACTTTTTTTACAAAGTAAACGATGTTCTGAAAACCCTTTTGCTTTTTTAAGAATTTTTAACGTAAAAAGCCCTACTCAAAGTAAGGCTTTATTACAATCAGGGTTAAATATGTACTAGTCAAGTCCGCCTTTGCGGTTGCCGTCACGGGGAGTTGGCCATTCCATCTGTTTTCCGGTTCTGGGGTGTATGGGTAAAACAGCACGTTCCCTTGAAGTTGTTTCAGGGTCTTCGCTTGCCAGATAGGTCATTATGGCTATGAGGGCAACATTGTTTTTTACATCATCAAAAACAATTTTGTCATAGGTGTCCAGATTGGTGTGCCAGGTATAATTCCAGTAAGACCAGTTCAACGAACTCATCATAAAAGCGGGGGCACCTGCAGAAACAAAAGAGGAGTGGTCTGACCCTCCACCTGAAGGTGTTCCCGGAAATGTGGTTTCTATTTCAGATTTATACTTTTCAGGGACTTCGTGCAACCATCTCCCTAAAAAGTCATAAGCATGTAAAAATCCCTGACCGTTGATGCTTACCACACGGCCTGTTCCATTGTCCTGATTAAACAGTGCTTGTACATTTGCTACAATCTCAGGATTGTCTTTAACAAATGCACGGGAACCATTAAGACCCTGCTCTTCACTTCCCCAAAGCCCCACAAGAATAGTTCTCTTTGGGTTGGGGTAATATTTTTTCAGAATGCGGGCAATTTCCATCATGGTTACAGCACCGGTAGCATTATCAGTTGCTCCTGTACCGCCGTCCCAGGAATCATAATGGGCAGAAAGAATAACATATTCATCAGGTTTTTCAGTGCCTTCAATGCGGGCAATTGTGTTAAAGGTAGGTACTTCACCCAGTTCTTTTGATTCTGCAACGAGTCTTATCTGTGGCTTTTTTCCGTTTTCAGCAAGTCTGTAAACCAAGCCATAGTCTTCCAGTTCAATGTCAATAGTCGGAATTTTTTCCGTGCGCGAACCGAATATTTTATTTGCTCCAAAACCCCTTGACCATTGTGACTGAATGATACCGGAAGCCCCTGCTCTTTCAAGGGCTGCGTCCAGGGTGCGGGAGGTATATCCTGTATTTCTTATAGTGTTGTTCCAGGCTGTTGTTTGTTCAGTGCGTGCTTCTTTCATTTTGATAAAAGATTCTTCCGTTGCAAATTCTTCCCAGTTATAATCAGGTCTTCCGGTCATTTGAGGCATGGAAACCATGACCAATTTGCCTTTTACAGAAGGCAGCCAGCGCGCAAAACTTATTGAATCTTCGATGGTTTCAGGCAGAATGACAACCTCTGCGGTTATACCTTTTTTAGGGGTGGGGGCACTCCAGGCGAGTTGCATCCCTGAAAGCGACTTGGTGCGTGGATAAACAAGGTCAATATGTGTGATACCACGGTCCCAGCCGCGCCAGGTGCCAAATTGCTGGTTTTCGGCAGGGATTCCCCAGGAATTGAATTTGGCTACAGCCCAGTCATGGGCTTCTTGCATTTGTGAACTTCCAACAAGCCGGGGACCAATGCCGTCAACAAGTTCAAAAGCCAGTTTTTCAACCTGTGAATTTTCTTCTATTTCTTTAATGACATTGTTTATGAAGGTTTCTGTGTCCTGGGCCCAAAGAATAGTTCCGAGAAAAAATAAGGAGAGAATGAGGGTAATTTTTTTCATGAAATAATATATTTTTAAGTTTTTCCAAATATAACAAAACCCATAGTGCCTAGGTTGTTAAAAATAACCCAATAAAAAAACCCAAAAAAAAGTATTTTCGGGTTTTGTATTTTTTATTGAAATATTGACTACTTTATTTCGACAAGTTCCAATTCAAAGGTCAGGTCTTTACCTGCAAGCGGGTGGTTTGCATCCACTATAATGGTTTCGTCTTTTACCTCGTGAACGGTAAGTTGTCTTTCAGAACCGTCAGGAGCCTTGGAAATCAATCCCATACCCACTTCAACTTTCATTTCTTCGGGAAGCTTGTCTTTTCCTACTTCGTGAAAAAGCTCTTCTCTCACTTCACCATATGCCTCTGTATGAGGAATTTCAATAGTTTTCTTTTCATTTACTTTCATGTCCAGAACACCTTGCTCAAAACCGGGGATCAATTGTCCCTGACCTAAGGTGAACTCAAGGGGATCACGCTCTAAGGAACTGTCAAAAATTTGTCCGTTTTCTAATTTACCTGTGTAATGCACACGCACAGTGTCATTTGCTTTTACTTGACTCATACTGTTTATTTTATCTATTAATTTTCAGTTCCTGCGAAACTAAAGATTTCAACTAAGAACTCAAAAGTATTCAGCTTAAGAATGAGCCCTTTAATAAAAATTTAACAGTATTTTCATTTCTGAGATTTGTCATAATTTTTGAATTATTTCTTTGTATTTTTAAGGAAACAAAAATAAAGCCCATCATTATGAAAAAGAATGTTCCCATAGAAACCATTATGACAAAAAATGTCATTAAACTGAATCTCAAAGACGAATTGACAAAAGCTGAAACATTGTTTAAAAAACATAATATCAGACACATACCGGTAGTAAGTGGTACAAAAATTATCGGGATGCTTAGTTATTCTGATTTGCTACGCATCTCCTTTGCCGATGCTGTTTATGAAGATGAGGAAATTGACGCAGTAGTGTATGATATGTTTGATATCAGCCAGGTAATGACCAAAAATATTGTTACAATAACTAAAGACACCACTATTAAAAAAGCAGCCGAAATTCTTGCATCTAAAGAGTTTCACGCACTTCCTGTAGTACATGAAGATCATTTAGTGGGTATTGTCACCACAACTGACCTGATCAAATACCTGCTTAAACAGTATGATGAAAAGTAAAATGTTTCATCGGCTTACTTGATTAGGATGCATAATATTTCAGGCTTTACTATCTTTGTGAGAAACGAAAAAAATGTCAAACACAGGATTAATTATTGAAGAACGTAGCCGTGATATTGGTGACTTTTTAGTGGGACGGCTCTTGCCTTTCCGAAAGAAAAGAATGGTGGGCCCTTTTATTTTTATCGACCATATGGGCCCTACGGTTTTAGGTCCTCATAAATATATGGATGTTGACCAGCACCCGCATACAGGCCTTTCTACTTTAACATTCTTACTGGAAGGTGAAATCGTTCACAGCGATAGTATGGGTACAAACCAACGCATTTCACCGGGCTCTGTAAACTGGATGGTAGCCGGTAAAGGAGTAACCCATACCGAAAGAACGCCTCAAGACCTGCGTAACGGAAAGACCTTTACAGCACACGGCTATCAAATTTGGGTAGCCTTGCCAAAAGAATTTGAAGATTGCGAGCCTGAATTCCATCATATTGAAGCAAGAGATTTGCCTCAATGGCAGGAGGGAAGTACTGCATTTAGGCTTATAGCCGGTAATGCCTATGGCAAGGTATCACCCGTTCCTGTTAAATCAGAACTCTTTATGATTGAAGTGATTGCCAAAGAACACTTTGATCTCAATACAAAAGAACACATAGTCGGGGAAATTGGTATCTGCATAGTGGAAGGGGCAATTGAGGCTTGTGGGAACATCATTGAAAAAGGAAATATGCTCGTTTCAAAAGCTCAAGACACCTGCAGGGTACGTGTACACCCCAATACGCATTTGTTACTCTTTGGAGGAAAACCCTTTGAAGAAGAACGCTATATTCATTGGAATTTTGTGTCCTCTGAAAACGAAAAAATTGAAAAGGCTAAAATGAATTGGAAGGAAAAGAAATTCCCTAAAGTTCCCGATGACGAAACATATATACCCTTACCCGAATATTAAAAACATCAATTTATTCCCCTAAATTTCTGCTAAATTATGAAACGTATTTTCCTTTGATAGGAAAAATATGTATATTCAGGAAAAAAATAAAACTGATGAAACTACTTTCTTATATAAGCTTGCTGTTGATTAGTACTGCTTCATTTGCACAACAGCCCACTCATGTGCCTAGTCCACAAAACAATAGTCCTATAGACTTAAATAACTGGTTTGATATTATTGTGTTTATTATTATTCCCGTCGTCTTGGTTGTAATCTATTTTTTATGGAGATCACAGGTAAGAAAAGACAAAGAAGCCGAAAGACAAAATGAAGGGAATTCTTAAAATTCGGCAACAACTCAATCCATAAAAAAACCACGGAATCAACATTCCGTGGTTTTTAGTTTTAAGATATGTTGGGTTTTAATCGTTCGTGGCGACTGAATCTGAATCCAACAGTGCAAAAAACTTATCCAAATCAGGAATAATCACGATACGTGTTCTTCTGTTTTTGGCCATATTCTCGCTACTGTCATTATCTACCAAAGGCATAGAGCTTCCACGTCCGGCTGCAATCAGTTTTTCAGGAGCAACATTATATTTGTCCTCAAGCAGTCTTACAATTGATGTAGCACGTTTTACACTTAAGTCCCAGTTATCTTCAACAACTGCAGTATTGATACTTCTTGGGTCCGTGTGACCTTCAACCATCACTTCCAGGCTGGGTTCAGAATTGATAACATCTGCAAGCTTTTGAAGCAAATCATTGGCTTTAGGATTGACACGGTAACTGGCCGTATTAAAAAGCAACTTGTCAGAAATGGAAATCATCACCACTGTCTTGTCAATATCAATTTGTATATCGTCATTTCCATCATCCTGTGAAATAGATTTCATTAAATTATGCGATACTGCTATATTGATGGAATCTTCCAGGCTTTGTGCGCCACTTAAGATTTCAGGATCAACATTGGATAATGTTTTACGCATGTTTTCCTTAGTCTTTTTGTTCATCATAGCAATATCATTCATTTCATACTTCTCTTCAGAGGTTTCCTTTAATGAATTGATTTTTGCGTTATAATCGGCAACACGTTGCTCAATGATTGCAAATCTTTTTTCAAGCTCTTCTTTTTCAACTGCTGTTTGTTGTAATTTAGTCTGTGTATTTGACAATTGATCTTCAAGGGCCACATACTTTTTCTTTGATACGCAAGATGTCAACAGGCCTGCGACAACAATAGTTAGAATTAAAGTCTTTTTCATTTTGGTGTGTTTTTGGGATTAATTTATTATACTAAAGAGTTGTTTATGCTCCTTATTTTTTGGTTTAACGACAATAATAAAATGATGGTATATTATTGGCATTTCCTTGAGAGACAATTAACAATACTTTATATTTAAGTAAAGAGATTGAGCTATAATTTTAAAACAAGTCTTTAACAAAAATTTGGTTGTTAAAACTTCCATATCCTAGATGTTTACAATAAATTTGAAAAAGCCCTTTTAAAGCAAATTTGGAGAAAAAAGAAAAAAAAGAGAAAAAAAAGAAAAAGTGGAGGTTCCTAAAAATATTTGGAAAAATATTATTAGGACTCTTTCTGTTGTTTATACTACTAGTACTTTTTATAAGAAGTCCCTGGGGACAAGGCATTATAGTTGATAAAGCCACCACTTATATTTCAGATAAAACCAACACAAAAGTTGAAATTGAACGCCTTTTTTTAACCTTTTCAGGGAATCTTTATCTAGACGGACTCTTTCTGGAAGATACACAGGGCGATACACTGGTCTACTCAAAAAGTCTGGAAGTAGATGTACCTCTTTGGCCCATTATTCGCGGAAATGCTATTTCCATTGATCAGGTTGATTGGTCAGGCCTTAGGGCCAACATAATAAGACGTGACTCTGTACAGGGGTTTAATTATCAGTTTTTGATAGATGCGCTGGCGACCACTGATACTACCGCCAAACCAACCACTGAACAACCGTCACAAACAGAATTTACCATCGGGGAAGTCAACTTTAACGACTTTGACCTTGTTTTTAAAGACGATGTCACCGGTATAGACAGCAGGTTAAAATTGGGATTGCTTGAGCTTGATGTAGATGAAATGGATTTGGAAAGCTTTCGTTTTCACGTGAATGACCTGACAATTGAGAATACAGACATCCAATACACCCAAAACAAACCCTTTCCGGAATCTGAAGATAGTGATGAAAGCCCATTACCCTATATAATTGTTGACAATTTGCAATTAAAAAACATCACTGCAAATTACAATGCGGTTCCTGACGGTATCACCGCAAGTGGTAAAATTGGAAACTTTATACTCGAACTTCCCAAAGCAGACCTCGCCGAACAAGTAATTGACATTACACAAATTTCCCTGGCCGATTCAAATGTCCTATTGGAAATCACCACATCCGGAGATGATACGCAACCCTCTGAAGATCCCACAAGCCCCGATGAATTTAAATGGCCGGACTGGATTATCACTGTTGATGAGATTGCATTGGAGAATAACAATATGCGTTACTTGGTAGATGGAGCACAACCCCGGCAAGGCACTTTTAATCCCAATGCACTTGCTGTTGGTAATTTCTTTTTTATTGCTGAAGACCTGTATTTGCAAGACGAATCTATCGGCATTCAATTAAAGGATTTCCGGTTTGAAGAGGCATCAGGCTTGCACTTAAGGGACCTAGCTTTTGAAGGAGCGTTTTCGGAACAAAATCTGGATATATCCCAACTCAATCTGCACGTGAATGAAAATATTATAAATGGAACTATCTCATTGCAATATGCCTCAGTAAATGATTTCATCAACAACCCGGAAGCTTCACGGATCAATACAAACCTCAGTACCTTTGAACTCTCCTTAAACGATTTCTTTCGGTTTCAACCGGAATTAAAAAACAACGAATATCTGCTGGCACTTAGCAAGAAAAAAGTAACCGGGAACCTTCGGGCGAACGGTACTTTAGCCTCACTTGAAATTCCTGAGGGCAATTTCAACTGGGGCAGTACAACTTCCATAAATGCAAGGGGAACCCTGTACAACCCGATGAATGTTGATTCCCTCAGACTGGATTTTCCGGTGTTTAATGTAAATACGGTAAGGGAAGACGCGCTTGCCTTTGTCAATGAAGACTCTCTGGGAATTAGCATACCCAAAACCATTTCGCTGAAAAGCAATTTTAAAGGTGCACTGGATGATATAAGAGCTGATGCGGTTGTCCAAACACCTGATGGCCAGATTGATATCACAGGAAGCTATATAAACAGGGAAACCATCGTTTATGATGCCAACGTTGAAGTAAAAAAACTGAAACTGGGTAAAATCCTTAAAAATGAACAATTCGGCGAACTCAACCTTACGTTGAAATCTTCGGGACAAGGTTCAGACATCAACAATCTTGACGCCATGGTTGATGCGACAATAAGCAGTTTTCAGCTAAATGACTATGCCATAGAAGATTTGTCGCTCAGCGGCGAAATGGAAGATGGAGAAGGAACCTTAACGTCAGAATACCGCGATGATAATCTTGACCTCTCGCTTTATGCTGTGGTGCAACTGGATTCTGTTTCACCGGGTTTTGCTGTGAGGCTAGATTTAAAAGGTGCCGATTTTCAGGCATTGGGTTTGACAGAAAAGAATATTCGGGGTGCATTTGTCTTAAAAGCCGACTTTTTAGGCAATACCGAAACGTTTACATTTACAGCAGAGGTTGAGGATGGGATCGCGGTTTATGACAATCAATCTTATCTGTTGGGCAATTTGAATGTAGATGCTTTTGCAAATCCCGATACTACTTCGCTTGACATCATAAATAAAATGGTGGATGTGACATTGCGCTCCAATGCCGGACCTGCTGAATTTAGTACAGCCCTGCAACGCCATATCCAAAGATACTTATCTGAAGATGCTGAAATTCTTCAGGCAGAAAAGGACACTATTGTCAAACCGGTGAATCTGGAATTGAGGGCAAAAATCAGTCAGGCACCTATCATCAGGGATGTATTTTTGTCCAGTCTTGAGGAAATGGATACCATTGACATTCAGGTGGATTTTAATGAGGCCAAACGCCAACTCACCGCTGATGTTTTGATGCCTTACATCAATTATGGTGGCAACCAAATTGACAGCCTGGCCCTGGGACTTCAGTCTGATGCTGAAAACTTTGATGTCAATTTTAATTTCAGGAATATTGTTGCCGGTCCTTTGGATATAAAAAGAACTTCCCTGGAAGGATCAATCGAAAACCAAATTTTAAACATAGATTTTAACTCTTATTTTGAAGAGGAAAAAATTGTGCACTTTAATGCTGATGTTACCCGGCAAAATGATACCATTCGTTTTCAGATAGACCCGTCAGAGTTGATTATAAACAAAAAGGTATGGGATATCCCTGAAAGAAACGAAATTGTTTATGCTGAAAACTTCCTCGCATTTAACGATTTGAATATTCGCAGGAATGGCCAGGAATTTACCTTGAGCAGTTCACGGCCCGAGATTGAGAAGGAACACATTGCCGTTTCTTTTGAAAACTTCCGACTGGCAGATTTTCTCGATTATTTTAACCCCGAAGAAACACTTGCACGGGGAAGGCTTAACGGAAATATCATTATGGAAGACCCCTTTGGCAGCCTGGGACTCATTGCTGATATGGAAATCAATGAATTCAACGTGATGGACGTACCCATGGGGACGCTAAGCCTGGACGCACGGGAAAGTACAGCCGGGATCTATGATTTTAATCTTGCGTTAAAAGGCGGGGATGTTGACCTGGATCTTACCGGAGATTATGAAGCCGATGATGTGGCGGCAAAACTCAACCTCGACCTGACATTAAACGAAGTAAAAATCAGTGCAATTGAAGGCTTTTCTGACGGGGAAATTACACATGCAGAAGGTTCCTTTTCAGGCGACATAAATGTAAGCGGCACCACGGCAGAACCCCGGTATGAAGGGGATATCACTTTTGACAATGCCGACTTTACCATAGCGACACTCAATGCAGGGTTTAGTCTAAACAACGAGACTTTGCGCATCGACAATGAAGGCCTCTATTTGGATCAATTTCAAATCGAAGATGAAAATGGGAATGATTTTGTGGTAGATGGAAGTATCCTCACGGAAACGTTTACAAACCCTGAATTTGACTTACAGTTTAATGCTCAAAACTTCCGTTTGCTGAATTCCACACGCGATGACAATGACCTTTTTTACGGTACTGCGGTCGTTGACATAGAGGCGACCCTTACGGGCACATTAAACCTGCCCAAACTGGACGCAAAACTCAATGTGGGAGAGGAAACCGATGTCACATATATTATGCAGGAGTCTGAACTGGCCATTGAAGAACGTGAGGGCGTTGTGATTTTTGTCAACAGGGAAGACCCTGATAACATTCTCACCCAAACCCGGGAGGAATCATATGCAGTTACCGGTTTTGATGTAAATGCGTTGATTTCAATTAATGAAGATGCCATTTTTAATGTGGTAATTGACGAACAAACGGAAGATAATTTCCAGATTGGTGGGGAAGGGGATCTCACGTTTACCATAAACCCCAACGGCAGAACAACTCTCTCAGGCAGGTACACACTCAATAAGGGGCATTTTGAAATTAACTTATACGATCTGGTTAAAAGACGCTTTGAAATAGCACAAGGCAGCACGGTTACCTGGGCAGGTGACCCTCTTGATGCCATTCTGGACATAAGGGCTATTTATCGTGTCGAGACTGCGGCATCCTCTTTAATGGCACCTGCATCAGGTAGTTTTGATGCCGGAATGAACAACAGGTTCAGGCAGCAGTTACCTTTTTTAGTCTATCTTAATATTGATGGTGAACTCATGCAACCCGTACTGACATTTGACCTCGATATGCCTGAAGATGAACAAGGGGCTATTGGTGGTCAGGTCTATGGCCGTGTACAACAAATAAACCAGCAGGAAGAAGAACTCAACAAACAGGTTTTTTCACTATTGGTTCTCAACCGATTCTTCCCTGAATCAGGCAGCGACGGAAGTCAGGGAGGTGCCATGTCCATTGCCAGAAACAATATAAACCAGGCTCTTTCTGAACGGATGAACAAGTTTTCAGATCAACTTCTGGGTAGTACGGGTATTGAACTCGATTTTGGCCTCGACACGTTTACAGATTACGGGGAAGAAGGATCCCAGGAACGCACACAACTCGATATTACCGCCAGAAAACGCCTGTTTAACGACCGGGTGATTGTAAGTGTGGGAAGTGAGGTGGATATTCAGGGAAGCAACCAAAATCCGGAAGAGACAAGTCCGGTAATCGGGAATGTGAGTGTTGAATACCTGCTTACAGAAAATGGTCGTTTCCGATTGAAAGGGTTCAGAAGGAACCAGTTTGAAAATGTAATTGACGGGCAATTGATTGTAAGCGGTATAGCGTTAATATTCACACGGGAGTTTGATAAATTCGCAGAACTTTTCACAAAAGCTGCTGAAGAAGAACAACAAAACCCACCTCAAAAAGAAGAGGAGGAGCCCAATGAAGAAAATAAGAATGAAAATGAAGACTAAACATATACATATATTCTTGTTCCTTGTAATTGTACTGGCAATGCAGGCCTGTAATGTAAAGCGTTTTATTCCGGAAGGGGAATTGCTGTATACCGGTGCCGATATCGAAGTGAGCAGTGACACGCTTGTCAAGGATATGGATAAGGTCCAAAATGAGATTGAAGATCTCATCCGTCCCGAACCCAACTCCAAAATACTGGGGTCGCGGCTCGGGTTGTTAGTTCATTATAAGAGCCAACGTGAAAACCCCGGATTTATAAATAAATTCCTCAACAAAAGAATAGGAGAGGAGCCTGTCTATGAATCAAATGTAAATACCATACGCACAGAAGATCTCATCAGGAACAGGCTTGAAAACCGGGGATTTTTCTTTAGCAGGGTAGGTTCTGCCATGGAGGAAAAACCGGAAAAGAAAACTGCAGAAGCTAAGTATGTTGTAACACTTACTGAGCCTTATCTGTTGGAAAATTATATCGTTGACAAAGATTCCCTGCCCATATACAATGATATTGAAGCTTCACTGTCCAAAACAGACATCAAAGAGGGTATGCGGTTTGACCTGTCTGAGCTCCGGTCGGAACGCGAGCGTATAGACGAAAGCCTGAAGGGCAAGGGGTATTATAACTTTACCTCAAATTTTCTGATCTTTGAAGCAGACACCAATCAATATAAAAACAAGCGTTTTGATCTTTTCCTTCGGCTAAAAAAAGACGTTCCTAAAAAGTCTGTTATTCCCTATCGCATCACAAAGGTAAATGTGTATCCCAACCATTCACCTGGAGAGGAATATGCCGCTCAGGACAGCACACGCCTGGACCAAAAAAGTTTTTTTCAAAAAGAAGAATTCTTCCTGCCCAAAAGGCTCCTGCCATACATCCTTATTGATGAAAATGACAATTTTAACCCTGATAATTCCCGAAATACCAGCAGAAGACTTACGTCTCTTGGAGCTTATAAATTTGTCAATATTCGCTATGATGAAATCGATTCACTGGCGACAGACAGTCTGGGTATTTTAGAAGCCAATCTTTTTTTAACGCCCCTCAACAAAAGGGCGTTAAGGGCAGAGCTTCAGGCAGTAACAAAGTCAAACAATTTTGCCGGGCCCACCTTATCGGCCACCTTGATAAACAGAAATCTTTTTAAGGGGGGTGAAATTTTAAACCTCACTGTCAAGGGTGGTTATGAATTTCAACTGGCATCCGGGGAGCAATCAGGGTTGAACAGTATACTTTTGGGAGCCAATGCAGATTTGATTTTCCCACGCATGCTATTTCCTGTTTCCATCAATAACGATTGGTTTAAATATGCCATTCCCAAAACAAAAATAAGCCTTGGAGCAGATTACCTGAACCGAAGCGAACTTTACAGCCTGACATCGGCCACGGCTTCGTTTGGTTATATATGGACCGCAAACAGGTATGTCACACATGAACTGACACCCTTTTCCGTAAACTATGTAAACTTATCAAAAACCACCGAAGCGTTTGAACAAATACTGGAAGAAAACCCTTTTTTAAGAAGTAGTTTTGACCAGCAATTCATCGCGGGCCTTCTGTATAGCTTCACTTATAACGGATTGATTGATGCGCAAAATACACATCAATTTTATTTCAATGGTAATCTCGACCTGGCGGGTAATGCCTTGTCGTTAATTAGCGGTGAAGCAGAAGAAGCAAATTCCAAAACTGTTTTTGGTCTTGAATATGCGCAGTATGCAAAAGCAGATGTAGATATGCGCTACCATTTAAAAGTGGGTTCGGGACAAAAAATAGCTACGCGACTATTTGCGGGGCTGGGGGTTCCTTACGGAAATTCAGACATCATGCCTTTCAGTAAACAATATTTCTCAGGAGGTCCATACAGTGTGAGGGCATTCAGGATTCGGTCCCTGGGTCCGGGTTCATTCAACCCTGAAGAGGGCACATCAGTCAATCCGTTTTTTGACCGCACCGGAAACATTCGGCTGGAAGCCAATATAGAATACCGGTTCCCCATATATTCTTTTTTAAAAGGAGCTGTGTTTGCAGATGCCGGGAATATCTGGAACACAAACGAAAATGAAGCTGTACCCGGAGGAAAATTTAACAGTGATTTTATGAAGGAAATGGGAGTGGGTGCCGGTGTGGGATTACGCATCGACATTCAAAGTTTTGTAATACGCTTTGATCTGGCTGCACCTATGAGGACGCCCTCATTACCTGAAGGGGAACGGTGGGATTTTGACCTAGAAAACCCTATATTGAACTTTGCAATTGGATATCCTTTTTAACAGGATTAGTTGAGGAAAATATTGGAACGCAACAAACGAAGTTGTGTCAGTACTTTTTCGGCTTCAAAGTAAAATATATCACTTAAGCTGTCATCAGACTGTCGTAAATTATAAGCACGTTCAATCAAACGTTTGTATTTTTTTTCCAGACGGGACAGATTTATTTTTCCGGGGATTGAAATTATTTTTTCCATTTTAAAACCTTTACGAGCTAATGAATTAAATATCGTGAATTATTTTGATATAAATACCTACCAGCTAATAAATTAACATTATTTTCTTATTTATTTATCAACAGTTCACTCGTTTGTTTTGTTAAAATTTATTGCCGGTCTTTTAATTTTAGATACTTTTATATAAATAATCATACCTTCAATTATTATGAAATCAGAGTCGTATTCTACCATCCTGAATTTAAAAAATACTGATATTGCCTTATTTTTGCTTCGCATTGGAGTAGGAGGGCTTATGCTTACACACGGTATTCCCAAGCTTATGAAGCTTTTCGGAAGTGATCCCATAGCCTTTGGAGACCCCATTGGACTTGGGGCAGAGGCAAGTCTGGCACTCACCGTTTTTGCAGAAGTAATATGTTCCATTCTTATTATTGTCGGTCTGGGAACACGTCTGGCTGCAATACCTTTAATGCTTACTATGGCGACAGCCTTTTTTATCGTTCATGCAGCAGACCCTTTCCAGCGAAAAGAACTGGCGTTGTTTTTCCTAATTGTATATTTGGTACTCTTTCTCACCGGAAGCGGAAAGTATTCCCTCGACCATTATTTTTTAAAACGAAAGCATAAAAAATAATCCCTCATTTTACTGTTATATGTAAGACATAATTGGTATAAAAATTGCTGTATACACTTTAAATGTTTTTTTATGAAGGCCTACCTTATGTTTCTGTTTTCAATTGGCTTTGTTACAATTTCCCATGCCCAAATAGACAATAATTCCGGACTTGGAAGGCCTATTAATGCTCAGGAAAGCAATAACTCGCTTAACAATCCTTTCTCAAATTCAAGCAGCAACCGCAGTTTGTCAAACAATGAATCTTTTTTAAATACCAAAGAGAACCCAAAGCCTCTGGACTCCAACAAAGAAAAAAACTTTGATATGACCACAGACAATGGGCTTAAGACAAAAAAGTTTGATTATAAACCCAGCTGGTTAACCAGTGATAAAGAAATCAAGGAAGAATATTACAAAGGGCAGTTGCTGGGTACATTCGGCACTAAAAGCAAAACCATTGAAATTCTCTGCCGCGACCATCAATATGTTGACGGTGACCGGGTGCGTATTCTTGTAAATGACCAGGTAATCATCCACAATGTTAATTTAAGAGCTGATTTTCAAAGCTTTGTGGTTGATCTTAAACCCGGGAAAAACGTAATCCAGTTCCAGGCATTGAATCAGGGAACGTCCGGACCCAATACTGCACATTTTAAAGTCTTTGATCAGAACAATAATGTCATAACAGAGAACGAATGGAACCTGGCCACCGGCGTCAAAGCTTCATTGGTGGTTATACAGGAGGAAAATTAATACCCTCCACATCCGTTCACATGATTATTTAACGAAATTTTATTTGCATAGCCCTTTCAAAGATTTTATTTTACAAGGAAAAATCCATGAAAGAACAACAAGCGCTATTAAAACCTTATAAGAGTGACCATTTAAAGCTACCCAATCGTGTTGTCATGGCTCCCATGACACGCAACCGTGCTGATAATCCGGGAAACACTCCCACAGAAGAACTGCAGGGAGCGTACTATGCGCAACGTGCCTCAGCCGGTTTGATTATAACTGAAGGCTCTCAGGTATCAAAACGGGCAGTGGGATACATCAACACCCCGGGAATCCATTCAAAAGAACAGGTAGCGGGCTGGAAAAAAGTCACCCAAAAGGTACACGATGCCGGCGGGCGCATATTTATTCAGTTGTGGCACGTGGGACGGATGTCGCATCCTGATTTTCACGATGGCGAATTGCCCTGGGCTCCGTCAGCCATCAATCCTGAAAGCAAATCCTATACTCCTGAAGGCTTTAAAGAAACCGTAACCCCGAAAGCGATGAGTATTTCCGAAATCAAACAAACCATCGGGGATTTTAAACAGGCTGCTGACAATGCCGTAGCTGCCGGATTTGACGGAGTTGAAATCCATTCGTCCAACGGTTATTTATTCCATCAGTTCTTTAATGCAACATCAAACCAGCGCACAGACCACTATGGTGGTAGTGTCGAAAACCGTGCACGCTTTCTTTTTGAAGTACTGGAAGCCGTGGGCGAAGTCATTCCACTACACAAAGTGGGTATCCGGTTAAATCCTTCTTTACACGGTATTTTTGGGATGACCATGGATAAAGAAACCTTTCCCACCTTTGATTATATCGTAAAAAAGATAAACGACTACAACCTGGCATACCTGCATCTTTCTGAACCTTTTAATGATGTTTCTGAAGTCCCTTTTGCGGTGACCGATATTGCCAAACACTACAGACCGTTATACAAAGGAACGCTCATTATCAACACAAAGTTTGACAGGGAAAAAGGCAATGCCGTTATTGCTGCAGGCGAAGCCGATCTGGTGGCTTTTGGAAGGCCGTATGTTTCAAACCCGGACCTGGTAGAACGTTTTGAACAAAAACTTTCCCTGACCCCCTGGGACAAGGACACCTTTTATACTTCCGGAAAAGAAGGCTATCTTGATTATAAACCTGCCAAAAAACCAAAACTACATAAGTCAGTAGGGGTCCAAAATAGCGAAAAACCTTAACAGTAACCTAAAAATAACAGTTGCTTAACATTTTTTAAGAAGCTGTTTTGCTATATTACATGGTAACCAAAATTTATATAGTATGAATACTAACAATAAAACTTTCAAAAAAATAATAATCCCTCTATTTGCACTTTTTTTTGTTAATGTGACCCTAGGACAAACAAAAGCAGATTTAAAAGTCATCTCTGAGGCTCAGGAAACAAAAACACTTTTTATTAAAAGCAACCCTGAGTTGGCAGACCTTATTTTAGAAGCACACGCTTATATCATATTCCCTGAGTTAAAAGAAGGAACTTATGCAAAAGAGGGAGTTTCCGGTAACGGAGCTGTATATTCAAACGGCAAAGTAATAGGAACGGCCCGAGTCACACAACCTGATTCCGGTTTTGACCTGGATGACAAGTCATTTAGCGAACTGGTTCTCTTTGAAAACGAAAGACAATTTGAGCGATTAAAAGAAGGAAACCTGAAGCTGGTGACAGACATGCACGGTGTGATGATGGAGAAAGGCCAGACAAAAAGCATACAGTTCAGGGATGGTATGACGGTTGTCACAATGCCGCATAAAAAAGCACAGATTGATATTTCAGTTGACGGTCAGAGTTTTGCTTTCAATAAATTCAAATAATTAAAACCATCCGGCAAGAGGAACACTTTAATATTCAAATAAAAAAAACCCCGAATCAAACGATTCGGGGTTTTTCCTTCAAAACGAGAACATTATTTATCCTCTCTTTCGGCAAGACTCTCTAAACTCTTTACCTGTGAAAGGGTCGTTTGAATTTCATTCAAT
Organism: uncultured Flavobacteriaceae bacterium; assembly: GCA_963975935.1. Lineage (GTDB taxonomy): Bacteria > Bacteroidota > Bacteroidia > Flavobacteriales > Flavobacteriaceae > Planktosalinus. The sequence continues at coordinate 21,270 of CAXBIQ010000007.1, read as the reverse complement.
TGATTGTGTAGTACAGTTTCTATTTGCGGGGGAAAGTTATTTTTGTTTAAAGTTTCCCTGTATTCTTCCTCGCTGGCTTTATCACCGCGAATGCATTCTTCAAGAACTGCTTCATCGTTGTTTCCGGCAATACTGCTCTTGATGTCTATCCAAGTGCGGTGTAAGGTTCCGGTAGTACTTCCGCTTTCTTTTGGTTTTTCGTTTAATGAGCGAATCTCTTGATCCAATTCTGTTGCAAAACGGTGGCGTCTTGCAGACTGGATTTTTAAAAATTCTTTTAAATTTTTATCCTTAGCATTGGTTATGGCATTTTTAAAACCTTTTTCTGCGTCATAATTTTTTTCCAGTAAACCCTGAAGGTTATCTACCAAGTTCTCTTTACTTTTTTCCCGTGCTTCTTCTCTCGTCGTTTGCATAATTCTGTATTCTTTTTTTTGGTTAATACCTAAAGATACATTATATAGTACAAAAGAATCTTAATGTTATGTGAGTTGAGATAGGTTTAACAACTTTCGTTAAAGCTTGTTAAGGTGTGAAAACCTTAAGTTTATGAAAATAAATCTGCAATGAAGGTTAAAAGCCGGCGGGTAGGGGGGCGGTACCTGTTTCAGCCTGGCCCATATTCACAGAAATGGTATTCAGGCTTTTTGCGATAAACCCGTTTCTGTAAATAACAATATTTAAAAATATATCTACAGGGTTTTCATTGTAGCCGGTACCGCTTCTGAAGGTTGAATTGTTTACAAAAGCCCTGATAAACCATGTTTGTGTTGCCGGATTGGGATAAGCATAAAACTGATAACCTTCTATATGGTTCTCGTCTATGGTACTTCTTAAAAGAACGTTTGTATTATTGTTTTGTGCTGTAAAATAGTAGCCCTGCAGGGTAACGATATAATCTTCAATGTTTATTTTGGTATCGTAGTCCTGCAGTCCGTGAGTGGACGTCTGCCTGAAAATAAACTGTGCATAATTGATGGGACCATATTTGCTTTGGTTGATATCATATTCAATGATTTCTTTATCAACTTTTTGGATGAGCAATTTCGAGCCTCTTATTTGGGTTGAATTTCCGGGGTTTTCCAGATAGAGTTTTTTATCAATTTTCACACTTCCCTGAACATCCAGTTCAGCAGCAGGTGTGAGGGTATTGATGCCCACCTGGCTCCAAAAAGGAAGGGAAACTAATAATAACGGAAGGAGTAGTTGGTATTTCATAATATACTTTTTAATATAAATCCGGAATCGATGATGCTGTTCCTGTATTTGAACCGCCAAGGTCGGTCACGATGGGAGGCAAATTCCTGTAGTAGGATTTATCATAAACTATGAGCGTAACATAGTAGCGTACTGATTTGCCATCTTCAAGGTCCAGGTCTCTGTTTTTAATTTCGAGATGCCATTGATTGTTGCTGACAAAAGTGCGCAACACAAAGGTGCCTATGGTTTTCCCGCCGGTACCATCTTGTTTTTGGATGGCATCGCCCACATATCTGAAATTGGCAACACCCACGACGTATTTTTCTGCACTGTACTGAAGGTTCACATCACTGAGGTTATCGCGAAAAATATTGGTAAACTCATAATTGATGACATTGATGGGGGCAACGGTCAACGAGTCCACATTCAGTATGGCAATTTCACCCAGGGGAGTTGAGTTGGTAAGCCGGGTAACCAGTTTAAAATCCTCATCAGGTTGTGTGACTGAAGGAAGTGGTTTGATATTAAAATCTTCCTGAACGAGCAAATCACCGGCGATATGTAAATCGGTTTCAGGGGTCAGGGTGCCGATGCCCACCTGGGAGTGGAGTGCAACTGAAAGGAAAATAGTAAACAGCAGTAAGGTAGTTTTTTTAAGCATAAGCAGGTTTTTTTAGTCAATAATGGGGTTGATAGCACTTGATGTGGTATCTTGGTTCATGGGCACTTCAATAACACCCAGTTGTTTTGACAAATCTTTTGAAAAAATCAATGTCGTGATGATCCAGGTGCCTTGTTCATTGGTGTCGAGGTTTTGAGCGGCCGGGAAATCAGCAATAATTCTCCATGTGCCGTTTTGAACAAACGTAGCAGTATAGGGTAGGCTGAATTTATCGAGATTATTGGTCAAGGCCAGCTCAGTATCATAATAGGCAGAGATGCTGATCAAGTCAAAATCAGTTGCATCCACCTGTGTATCAAAATTCAAGACCCAGTCAAGGTTGGCATTGGTGATTACATATTCCTGAATATAACCCAGGGCAGCACCAGTCGGATTGCTCACATCCAGTGCTTTGATATCGTTATTGTTATTTTGAACTAAAAAGGTAGAAGCATCCTGATCGTCCATGGACTTTATGATGCCTATATCAAGGTCATTTGAAATCAGCATAGAGCCGCCAACTTCGAGTGTTGTTCTGGGAGTGGTGGTGTTAATCCCTACCTGAGCAGTACCAATGCTTACGTGAAGAATTAACAACACAGCTACCAGGGAGCCGGGTGTTAAATGTTTCATGTTCTTGTAGATAGGGACAACAAACATATGAAATTTCATTATTTTATTCTATTAAGTACATATATATTCGATTAAAAGTATTTTATTGTAGTCATTTGTACTACATACGAACCAGGGAAGGCTTTGGTTTTATAAGAATTTAAATTGCTACCGGAATTATCTGAAATATGTATCGTGAAGAATTATATTACCAACCTACACGGGTATATCTTTAAAGGAGGTACAAGCTAAGAATGATAAGATGGGTACTTAATTATTTAAATATATTCTTTTTAAGAACTGATATAAGGGAGTTTTTTGTAATTCTATTTTACATAATATAAATTATAAGTCGATATATATTAGAAATATATAGCCTGCTGTTTACTAATATATTAGAATATTTAATTAGCAAGCACTATAAAGAACTGACCTTTTCTGTATCTAAAACCCTTGGACTTGTATGGCTGACTACATCCCTTAATATGTCCGGATAATACCAGTATCTATACATGAGCCCTGTCTTTTTTTAAACTTTGACCCGTCCTGAAATACCATTATGGTCTATATATGAATGTTTTCCTTCAGTTCCAATCCCGAAATCAAGGGCCGGATTGTAGTTTTTAATTGGTCATTAGATATATCCACATCAACTCTTTTAAATTAATCTTCCAGGGGTTTTGGTTACGTTTGTTTTTTTTTTCAGGCAATTCATTCTAAATAAAATTATTTCCGCATATTTGCCACTTCAATCCAATCAACCCCAATATGAAAAAATACTACCTGCTTTTGATTTTGCTTGTTGCGTCCCTTAAAATGTCTGCCCAGTTTGGCTATGGCTCATTTAACTTTTGCGGCGATTATTACTGGAGTGTTGAAGCCGGTGTTGGTATATCTACGATTTCCGGTCTGGAAGGTGCTTCGGCCAAAGAAGGCTTTTATATCGGGTTTCACTCGTTTATTCCCATTGATTACGACAAATTTGACCTTCGTTCCGGTTTTTCTTATACTTCAGCGGGTGCCAATGTTGAAGGTTTTAAAAATCCATTGGTTATTCACTCGCTAAATTTTCCGTTGGCATTTCATTACAGGCCCGTGAGCAACTTTCAGGTATTTGCAGGCGGCGAAATGGGTACCAATCTGTTCGGTAAACTGCCCTCTAATGTTGACAACCCAAACAGCCTCGATGATTTTGAGTTTATGGATACCTTTACGTTCCTCGATGCAGGCATCCTCTTTGGCGGCGGACTCATTCTTTTTGACAGCCTTGATATCAATGTGTCTTATCTGCTGGGGATGACAAACATCAGCAAAGTGGAAAGCCAGGACTGGAAAAAGAACATCCTGCGCGTCAGCGTGGGCTATTCCTTCAGGGACTGGTAAGATTACAAAAGGTTCTGCCCTCTCTTACACTTCTAAATTTACTATTTTATAACCCGGGCTTATGCCCTGTATGTCTTTTTTCCCTTACACACCGGGCAATCATGATGTTGCTACCATAACCGGTAATTTGGCGTCGGTTACTTAACACACCCTTTTTCAATCTCCACCTTCCCTCCTTTTTGTATCCAAAAAAATTTTTGTTGATGACATGTGCTTTAAAAATCGATATGATAGAAAAAGCTCTATATATTGAAATGTATTTTTTTGTATCTTTCCTAAAATCATTATAGTAGGCTCGATGATACAAAACGAAAACCAACATACACTCGTTTCCCAAATAAAGGAAAATAACGAAACTGTTTTGAAAGAATTATACCAAAATAACTATTATAAAATCGAAGCTTATATCCTGAAAAACAACGGAACCAAGCCTCAGGCAAAGGATATTTACCAGGAAGCTTTTTTGGCTGTTTGGCAAAATATTAAAAAAGGAGCCTTCACCCCTCAGAATGAAGGGGCTGTGCAAGGGTACCTCTACCAAATAGCAAAAAACAAATGGACCGACGTTTTAAGGTCATCCCGATACAAAAAAACACAACAGGGCCTTACAGACCTGCATCTTATGGAACACGAAAAAGAACCCGATACCGAAACTGATGAAAACATCAAGACCGTTATGACAGCGTTTAACGAACTGGGTGAAGAATGCAGGCAATTGCTTACCCGGTTTTATTTTTCAAAAATGCCACTCAGCGAAATAGCGTCCCATTTCAACATTGGTGAAGCTTCCGCAAGGAATAAAAAATACCGCTGTATCCAAAAATTAAAAATGCTTTCAAACCCCCAAATTCATGAAAACAAAACATAACATCTCTCAGGAACTTCTGGAAACCGTGGAAGGATATCTCAACGGTACCCTCCCTCCTGCTGACCGCGAACGCCTGGAAGCACAAATAAAAGCTGATCCTGACTTCGCCCTGCAGGTGGAAGATATTAAAACCCTCCTTGCCGGTATTGAAACCGCTGTGATGAAGGAAAAAATGGAGGCCTTTCACAAAGAAGCATCCTCCAAAGACGGCATGGTCCAGCTGCCTGCAGCAAACTATAAGAAAAGCAACTTCAGGATATACATAGGCATTGCAGCCACACTGGTCGCCTTGCTGGGTATTTTCTGGTTCTTTACACTGGAAGATCCTCACCAAAAGTTGTACAGCAGCTATTACAGCCCCGATCCCGGCTTGCCCACCACCATGAGCAGCAGCCTTGAATATGACTTCTACAATGGTATGGTGAGCTACAAACAAGGGCATTATGATGCAGCACTCCAAAAATGGGAACCCTTATTCAAAACCAATCCCACCAATGATACCTTGAACTATTTTATGGGTTCAGCGCATCTGGCACTTGATAATGATGCCAAGGCGGCTTCCTTCCTGGAAGATGTTTCAAACAACAATCAAAGCATGTTCAACAGCGATGCCTTGTATTATTTAGGGCTTATCCATTTAAAAAAGGGTAATATTGAAAATGCAAAAAATATGTTGCAACAAAGTCATACCGAAAAAGCGGAAGCACTCTTAAAAGAAATCAACCGGGAATTATGAGTATATTAAGGTCTTTTTGGTGGATCTGCCCCCTGATAGGGATGTTCATTTCAGGCACAGTGCTTGCCCAGGAAGACACCTTACAAGGTATTCCCAAAATCAAATACCTCATTGCTGAAAACCAGCTCGATGAAGCCCAACGTGAACTCGCACAGCAAACCGAGATTTTAAAGGCTCAAAACAAGTATGACTCGCTGGTACAATACATTGAAGTTGCCGGTAGTTTTGCTTTGGCAAAAAGCGATAAGGCAAAAGCCATTCAAAATGCCGAAGCCTTCATTAAAATACTGAACGAGCACAACAGCCCCTATGTTGATAAAGAAGCGTTAACCCATTTGGCGTGGATCTACAACGATGCAGGAAAACCGGCACGATCTTATGAACTGCTGGAAGAAGCCCGCGACCTTGCCAAAACCATCACCGATCCTGAAAAAGCCACCCTGGCAAATATTGAATACAAATTGGGGTATCAGGCCTCTGTTTTGGGCAATTTTGCCCTTTCCAAAAAGCACTATATCGAAGCCCTTCGCTTGTTAAATCAAAGAAAGAGTGACGATTATGTATTTTACCAGCAGACATACAATGCCCTGGGGGGCGTGATGTATTACACCGGAAAGCTGGACAGCGCCAACCTGTATTTCAAAAAAGCCATCGAGATACTGAAAAAAACAGACCCTGACGATGTGATGAACCGGTATTACCGGCCGGGACTCGTGAGTATGAACGTGGCCGTGATCTCAAACGCATTGGGAAATAATACCGAAGCCATCAAATATTCAAAAGAGGCCCTCTCCCACTTTGAAAATTATATAAAAGGTTCCCGGGACGAGCAACGCATTTTCCGGGCACAGAAAAACAGGCTGACGACCCTGGAAAACCTGGGTGCGTTCTACAATGCTATTGGCGAACTGAAAAGGGCCGAAGAAATCATTCAGCGCGCTTACAGTGAAAAGAAAAAAATCCTGGAACCCGGAGACCCCAACATCGTTATATCCCTGATATTACTGGCGCAGGCAAAAATGGCCTTGCAGGAGTATGAAACAGCAGGCAATCTCCTGGATGAAAGTCTTGCCCTTATTGAAAACAACCCGGGCGTGCAATTCTACTGGAAAGCTTCTGCGTTAAATTCCAGGGCTGAAGTGTATAAAAAAGAAGGTCATACAGAAAAAGCCGCAGAATTATACCAAAAGTCCGAAGACCTCTTTCGCACATCCTTAGGGGAGGAATATTCGGTAGACTTTATGACAGAACTCAACAGGATGTCACAGTTTTATGCCGAAAACCAAAAGCCTGAAAAAGCCCTCGCCCTGGCCGAAGAAACCTTTATCCAAAACCGAAAAGGAGGCTTTAGAAACACCCTTCAGGACTTTAATCACACCCTGAACCTGGCCATGATTTGCTTAAAACTAAACCGCTATGAGGAAGCATTACAGTACTCTGATGAAGCCCTGTTGATGAATTTGAAGGAAAAAGACACCGAAAGCATGTCAGTCTATGATTCCATCCAGTTGCAATACAACAAACCCCTGGCATTACTCACCAACGTAAAAGCAGATTATGCCTTACAACCCAACGGAGATGAAGTTTTCCTGAAAAGCCTGCTGGACCGGTTGAATCAAGGTCTGGACATTCTGGAACAGCGAAAGTCCATTATCAAAACCCATGGAGAAGTAAATGTGCTGATTGCTGAAAACAGAGAACTTTTTGATTTTGCCAAAAAAATTAACCTCGAGCTGTACCGGCTTACCGGTAAAGACCACTATCTCGTTGAACTGCTCTCACAGCACGAATCTTCGGTTTACAACCGCATCCGTACCCGGTTAAACCTACGGGATGATGTTGCTTTTGCAAACATCCCGCCCAAAGTACTGCAGCGGGAACAAACCCTTAAGGAACAGCTTTCCAAATCCATTACGCAGGAGAACGATATGGGGCTTAAGGGTTTTTTTGAAACCAACAAACAATGGCAATCCTTTTTGGATACCCTAAAACAAGCACACCCCCGTTATTATGAAATGCGTTATGCCAAGCTCAATGAAACCCTCAAAAGCCCCTTACAGGCAATTCCTGAAAACACAACAGTTATACGGTATGTCTTTATTGAAGACGCCCCCTATGCCTGGGTGGCCGATGCAAACGAAATGAAACTGCACAACCTCGACGCAGCAACCATACAACAACTGATTGAACAACCCTACCCCGCCACCTTTCAGGTTGCAGATGTGGCCCCACACCTGCATACGCTTTTTAAAGCTTTGTGGCAGCCTTTTGAAAAACAAATCAATACAAAAAAAATCATCATCATTCCGGACCGGCACCTTTTTAATATCAGTTTTGAAACCCTTACCCCTTCCCAAATCAATACTTTTAAAGACCTGGCAACCCAAAGTTTGCTGGCACACTACAGCATTTCCTATAATTTCAGCTTGTTGCAGGTATTGAAAGAAGACAAAAACAACAAGGCTTTTTCAAAAAACTTTGTAGCCTTTGCCCCCACCTTTTCGGAAGACATGAAAACCGAATACCTCCTTGCCGTTGAAGACCCTGAACAAATTGACAATACTTACCTGACCCTGCTCCCCCAGCCTTTCAGTCATGATTTGGCAAAACAATATTCCAGGGTGTTTAAAGGAGATGCTTTTTTGAATGAAAAAGCTCTCAAAACCCTCTTTACCGAAAACGCAGCCGAACATAAAATCATCCACATAGGCACTCATGCCGAGTCCAACAACATCACACCGGAACTCTCTCGTCTGGTTTTTGCCAAAAGCCTTTCCGGCGAAAATGCAGAAGATAACTACCTTTATACTTATGAGATTTACAATTATGACCTGTCCTCAAACCTTGCCATGCTCACGGCCTGTGAAACCGGGAAGCCTGCTTTCCAGTCCGGTGAGGGGATGATATCCCTGGCACACGCGTTTACCTATTCTGGGAGTGAAAGCATGCTGACCAGCCTGTGGAAAATAGACGAAAAATCAAATACCGAAATCATCGGCTATTTCTATGAGCATTTAAAAGAAGGCCTTCCCAAAGATGAAGCTTTACAGCAAGCAAAGCTCAAATATCTGGCCACAGCAGACGGTCGCACCCTTGACCCGCAGTATTGGGGCGGACTCGTTCTTATGGGAGACCCCACCCCCATCGCTTTAAGTTCCGGGGCTGACTGGCTTTTATGGGTTGTGGGCGCTCTTCTTTTCCTCGGCTTGCTTGTTGTTTTTTATCGCTTACTTAAACAAAGAGCTGTTTCGGCATGATGACATTTTTAAAGAAAATCGATGGATAGTTGAATCCTCTTCTTTAAAAACAAGTCTTATGAAAAAATTGATTTTACCTCTAAGTATCACAGCTGTGGGTTTACTGCTCCTGGCACTAAGCTTCTTTTCCGGTACTCCGGGCTCCGGCGATGTGGATGTAGCCATTGAAAAAACCAATACCATCATGCCCGCCGCACATAATGTATATGCAAATCCAAATGCATTGAATGGAAAGTACTATTTGTTCAAAGCAAAAATCACCAATAATACGGGCAACACCCTTGAAGATGTGACGGTGCGCTACCGCATTCCGGGCCTGATTGAATGGACGGAACTCGATGTCATCGGGGAAATGTATCAGGGACAAACCGCTGCGGTGCTTTGCTATCCCAAATTCAACGAAAGCATCGCCGATAAAACTTCAGAATCTGTCGAGAAGGCAGAAATTGAAATCTCCTGGGATGGAAGCGATGACGACGATATCATAGCTGAAGAATTCTCTTTCCGGATTTCAAACCGCAATGAGTATATGTTTACCAACATCCCTTCTGAAGAGATATCAGGTTGGGGCGATATTTACAACAATGATGCTCTGTTAGCGTGTTTTGTTACCCCTAACGATCCCATTGTAAAGTACTATACCCAAAACATTAAGTCTAAAATATTAAAAGGTGAGGACGCCGGAGTGACCAAAAAGCCTGAAGAAGCCGTCCGTTTCCTTACCGGCATCTATGAAGCCACGATGCAAAGTGGTATGGTTTACAGCGGGACCAAAGGCATCCCGGCATCGCTGCAGGATGTATCCCAATTATCACAGCACAACCGTTTGCCGCGCGAAGTAATAACCGGGAATACCGGGCTGTGCCTCGAGTTAAGTCTGCTTTATGCCAGTGTGCTTTCAAACGCAGGCCTGGACCCCATCATTTTTCTGGTACCGGGACACGCCTATCCGGGCTTTAAGCTCAACGGCCAATTTTATGCCATCGAAGCCACGGGTATAGGAGGCGAAGGCCTGGGAGGGTCGAGTTCTACCCAAAAGGCTTTTGAAGACGGCATGAAACAGTTGAATGAATTTATGCAAAAGGCGCAGGCCGGTGACCCACGTTATACGATGGTGGATATTCACGCTGTAAACCTTGACGGCGCCACCCCTATGAACCTTAAAGATGACGCCTTTTTAAGAAAAAAAGTAGACGAAATAGCCGCTACCTGGGGTACCGGAGCCTTACCCAACAATGCCGTTGCCTCAAATACAGGAAGTCTGAACCCCGGAAACACTCCCAATAACAATGTGCCCGGTAACAACCCTTCGCCAAGAGGCAGTGCCCTTTCGTTTGCAGTTCCTTCGGGATGGCAGACTTATGCGCGACCCAATCCCGAGTTTGCAATTTTAACAGCACAAGTCATCTCACCCAATCAGGAAGTTGTAGTCTCCGTATTTGATGTGCCGGCAAACAATGTTAATGGTGCCCTGCAAAACATAAGGGGCAACCTGGAAAATTATGGCAGCTATATGCAATACCAGGTTAACGGAAACCAAATTATGGGTCAAACCGCATCTGCAAACGGAACCTTTAACTGGATAGGTAAAAGTGTACAGGGCCCCCGGGGCATCAGGATCGTGGCCGTGGGAAGCTTTGATTATGCCTATTCCCAAAACACACCTTATATCAATCAAATTTTTAACAGCATCAGATAAAAACCTTTCACCATGAAAAAAATATATAAAATTATCACGACATTGTTTCTCTTCTGTAGTCTTGTGTTTACAGCGCAAAACAGCCGGCAGGAAATCCATATGAAAATTGACTCCATTGGCGATGCCCATATTAAAGTTACCATGACCATGAATGCACAGCAATGGCAAAACTGGTCAGCTAGCTTTGGAAACAACCCTTCGGCCTTAAAAAGGGAAATGGAACGGAGCATGCCTTCCTATTTCCTGGACAACTTTAAGCTGGAAAAAGACGATATGAACCGCTCCTTTGAACTCTCCCTGAAGGCCTACGGTGTTTGTAAAATCAACAAAAGGGGAAAATGGTCCTTTGATACCGACCAGAAAGACGCCAATGCCACTGAACTTACCTCCCAAAAATATATGCTCGTGAGCAGTCCGCCGGAATTTGGTGGCACCCTTCAGCAAACCTATATAGTGGAGTTCCCCGAAGCCGCAAAAGATATCAAACTGGATAAAGATGCTTTTGGCAATTCCATTTTCGAGTTTAAAATGGATGGGCCTTCCAAAGGAAACAGCAGGACCCTTTCCATCGCAGGCTTTGTATTGCTGCTGGTAGGTGGTGTATGGACCGGTAAAAACGTGTTGGCAGGAAAACAAAATTCATCTTCAGAAAATAACACTTAAAGATGTGCCAAGGAAAATATTCCCGGGGAAAAAGCTTCCTGCCAAAGTATCCGGGGATGTTTTTATTTGAAGGGGTTAACCTATATCAGGGACGTACAGACGTACAAAATCTAACCTCTACCATCTAACGTCTAACAAAGCATACATATCAAGACTGATACGCTTTCCCTTTTTTACTTCACAATCCCGCATGGTTCCTTCATATTCAAAGTTGAGTTTTGCCATGGCCTTTTTACAGTTGTGGTTGTGGGTTTCCACAAGCCCTTCAATGCGGTGTAGTTTGAGTTCTTTAAAACCATAGTTGCAAATCAGCGGCATGGCTTCTGCCATAATGCCCTGTCCCCAATATTCAGGAAGTAGCCAGAAACCTATTTCGGCTTTGTTGTGTTCATTGGTAACATTGTTTAACCCCCCTGCCCCATAGAATGTCTGGTTGTCATGCGAACAAACAGCCCACCAGGCTTGCTTGGGATCGGCAAACCAAACCATTTGTTCTTTGGTAGCTTCCAGGCTCTCAAAATGGATGCCATAGTACTGAATGACTTTTGGGTCTGAAAGCCCGGCATAAATGGATGGACGGTCAGTCTCAATGATTTCCCGTAACAAGAGTCTTGGGGTGGTTAAACTGGGAATTGCTTTTTTTATACTGTCGGTTGTCATAGAAGCTATCTTTTTTTGGTCCGGTCATTTGGTTATTGTAAAACAAATGTAATATTCCTTAATCACATAACAAATACCTCACACCCGCAACGCAGCCCGAAAGCCTCTTGCCCCATAATACGACTCCGCGGCGTTGTGATAGATAAAGACGTGTCCAAACCTTCGGTCACAAAAAAGAGCCCCGCCACGTTCCCTGATGTCTTGCGGCGTGAGTACCCAACTGGATGTTTTAGTGTCAAACTCATCCAACGTCTGTAACTCCCGGTATTGTGCTTCGGTGAGAAGGCTTACGCCCATCTCTTCAGCCATCCCCAGCTCGCTGTGCCTGGGTTTATGCTGTTTGCGGGATTCCAGGGCTTCGGAGTCATAACAAACGCTTCTGCGTCCTTTAGGGCTTTCCGGGGCGCAGTCATAAAAGATGTATTCTTTTGTTTTGCTGTCAAAACCCACCACATTGGGTTCGCCGCCCGTTTCTTCCATTTCATTGAGCGACCACACCCTGTCAGGATGGGTTTCAAGAGCTGCTTGTACTTCAGACCACTCCATTCCGTTATGGTGGTGCATCTGTTTTTCAAAACGGGTCTTTAGAATGGTGAAGAGTTCGTCGATACGTTCCTGAGGGACTTTTTTGTTGTTGCTCATATTTGTTATTTTTCACCATTAAAAGTCGGAAGGAAGATATCGGTCATAATGGCAAAGCCCAATTTATCTTCCTGCGAATTGTAAGCCCCGCCGGTAAATACCGCAACCATATCCAGTTCGGGTACTACCATGATATACTGCCCGCCATTGCCCGAAGCTACTTTAGTACCAACCCTTTGCCCCTCACGCCCCAGCGGAATGTTCCACCATAAATAGCCATATTCTCTTCCGGTAATGCTGGTTTGGGTCGTGGTGGACTCTTTTATCCATTCAGAGGATACTATTTGCTTATCCTCCCACATTCCTTTATTAAGCAGCAGTTGACCGATTTTAGCCATATCCCTTGACGTCATATACAGCCGTTTGCCGGAGGCAATCACTTCTTTGCTTGAGGTATGCCCCCAACTCACATTGGTGATGCTCAGCGGCTCAAACAAGTACTTTGCGGCAAAGGCATCGATGGGCATACCTGATGCGCGGCTGATGATTTCAGCCATCAGGATGACTCCCATCGTGCAGTACTGTGAAACCGTTCCGGGTTCATTGATTAACGGAAGGTCAAGAGTATATTGAATCCAGTCCTTCTTTCTGTAGACCCTGTCCTCCTGCCCTGCAGACTTTGGATCCCAGTCATTGCAGTCCAGTCCCGTTGCCATGGTCAAGAGGTGCCTGAGGCTAATACTGTCTTTTTTAGGGTGCAGGTTTTTCTCCGGTATCGGGGTTTTCAGGTATGTTGTTATGGGGTCATCAAGACTATTGATATATCCTTTGTCTAGGGCAATGCCCACCAACAGCGAAATGATACTCTTTGTTGCTGAACGCAGGTCGTGCTGTTCGTTTGCTTTCTGCCCGTTAAAATATTCTTCTATAATAAGCTTGTTATCCTTTACCAATAGAACACTGTGCACCTTGTTGCCCCCCTGATGCATCTGGCTGAACAAGTGGTACACTCGTGCAGTGTCCACTCCTTGTTCTTTTAGGGAAGCTGTTTCCCATCCGTCGTTACTTTCTTGGGGTTGGGTATAGGTATAAGTGCTTTGCGCATCGGAAAAAGCAAATACCAAAATCGTGGAAATAAGGGTTGTTGTAAAGGTTCTTATCACATCTTTTAAAGTATTGTATATTTGATAATTAAAATAGTATTGTTTTCGTTATCGGGATATATAGCAGTTTAGTAACATCATTCACATTCACTTTGTCAGCGGTTAGGACTTTTAACCGGTCTCCTTCCCATTCTCTTACTTTGTTTTACAATTAAAGGCCTGATAAATTTATAGATAAGCACTCCCGCAACAGCCATAACCAAAATAAAGACGGTAGGCAATATGGCTCCGAATGTATAGGTCATACCCAAAACAAACCCTAAAATAAATTCAGCGTAATGAATGGGAATCAGTAAACTGAGTAATAAAATCACATACAGAACATTGTCTAAAATGAGTGCATATTCATTTGTAAAAGACACCGCTATCAAAATTCCAAGTCCCAGACCAAATCCAAAAAGCCCAAGGTTTTTTCTCTTTACGTTAACAGCCTCATTGGCCTAAGGAGATTGTTTCCTGAGTCTTTTTTCTATTCTGCTTAAAAGAACCCACGTAAGCACCGGGAGCCATAGACCGCTCTACCAATTGGAAATTGCAGGAAGTTCTTCTTGATCTAAAATATGATGACTGGTAACCCCACTGTTGAAATGCTCCCATAAAAGAAAACTTAAAACTAGAAAAGTAACTATAGCTGTAAAAAGGACTTTTGTTCTTGTAGTTAATTGCATTTGAATATATCTTGAAATTCTGTTAGTCAGTACCTACCCTTTTTTACAACCCAAAAGAAACCACTATCCCAAACGTATTTAGGTTCTTCATCTTCTGTTCGTCCTCAAAGGGTTGGTTGGTGGTTGTTTTAAAAGCTGTAAAATCTGATTGCCCGTTATAATGAATACCCACCCGCATGTTTTCAAACGCCTTGAACATAAAGCCAAAACCCATTTGTGCCCCAAAATTCCACCCATCATATACATCCTCTTCTGTGGTTGCGAGAAACCTGTATTCGTCCCGCAGGATGTGCTGGGTGTAGATCCCCAGATTGGCAACGAAGCTAAAGAACCCTGAAATGGGGTACTCCATCGTTGCCACCACCGGAACCTTCAGCAGGGTCCTCTCGTGGTAGAAAGAACCGGCTGCATTGAATCCGTTGCCGGAAAGTTCATTCAACCCGATTCCAGAGGCCATCCCAATATGTTTGCTGATGTCATAATTTAAATGAACGTCTGCACTGTTGCTGTTCAGGTTGTAGTTGGGTTGGTTCTCATGTTCGACGATGCCATAGCCTATGCCGCCATAAGCAAGGAGGTTGAATTTAGATTCTTCTCGTTCCTGTGCATTTCCATAGCCCACTATAAGCACGCAGAGCAAGAGCATGGTGTACTGTATTCTTTTCTTCATTATTGATTTTATTTATGTGAATGTAAACCCACGGTATTGCCTTCTGTATCCATAAAGATGGTACAAAAGCCATAATCGCCAATCGACATTTTGGGCTGTAGCACCTTACCGCCGGCTTTATCCACACGGCTTTCTTCCAGTGAGCAGTTGTCACAGGCAAAATACACCATAGTCCCCCCGGACCCGGGACGCATTTCTTCCATTTTTACTAATGCTCCGCTGATGTTTTTTCCTTCTTCATCCCACGGGAAGCTCATCATTTCCATCTCACCCATACCCTCGGGCATAGGGAGCTTTTCCAGTTGTATTTCCAATACGGTTTCATAGAACTTTTGAGCCCTGCTCATATCGTCTACATAAATCTCTACCCAGGTGAATGGGTTTTTGTGTGGTGTTGCCATAGTTTTTAATGTATTTAAAGGTTTAGTTGTTTTGTTTTTTGCTATCCTAAATATAAAGCATTTGTTTTATTATTCATTCAATACTCCCAACTTCCATACTCCTCGTTCGCATCTTTCATATCTTCATAGAGCCACACCATCCGGTCGAGAAACCAGCTTTTTCCCATATAGGCCAGGGCAACACCCAGGACGGCACCCCATACCGAAAACACCACCGTTGCCCATATCGCCAAAAGCATCCCCACAGAAGAGACCCCGTTTAGTATGTTGTTTAACGGACTTCTATGCATCTCAGGAATGGGCACCTGATCCCGATTGAGGTACACCCGCTCGCCCAGTACCGCTTTTGAGGCCCAGTTCCTGGTTGATTGGGGCTTTGGGAAAACCAGGGGATTAAAGAACATCCATAAGAGTGAGAGGAGCCCGGGGACCAGGCACCACCACCCTATCCACACCCTGCTCCAAAAAGCAAACACTATGACCGGCAACACGCTGTAGCGGGTCCATACACTCCACGGGTTGGCGTGCTTCATCCAGTTCTCATCGGTGAGGTTAAAGAATTTTGATATGTTTCTTTCCAATGTCATTTTATGTATGTTCAAGAACAGGCTGCTTAGGGTTGCTCAGCAACGGTTGCTCCTTCTCAGCTCTAAAATCACAAAACAACCCTTTTGTACTTCCTGCCGTATCAGCCGGCACATTGCAGTCTTATTAGGTTTAAAGATAAAAATATTTCTTTTACACAACGCATAGAAAAACCCTCAAAGAGGGTTGGGTTGCTGTTGCAAGATGTTTTGAAGCGTGGTGCTGCGAAGGTGAAAACTATACAACGGTCTATTTATACTTTAATGTAATGGTTTTACCATCCATTATTAACGTTTTAATCTCTTCGTCTTTATCAAATGAAGGCCTGAACTGGACGTAGATTATTCTTTTTTTATTGGGTTTGATTTTTTGCTTATACCGCTCTGTACTTATGGTCAGTTTCACACCCATTACTACAAAATCAATATCGTGCAGTTCGCCATTTTGATTGCGAATAAAAACCTCTTCAAAATCAATCACCTGCGTCTCAGAAGAATTGTTTTTAAACTGAAGGGCCAAAGTCACAAACCGCCTGCCTTTTTCTGCAACTATGGCCACACCGTTATGGTCCGGTCCTCTGTTTATGATCCGTTGCTTTGTCAAACTGTAAACCCTGAACTCAACATTTTCTGAATAGTCATAATAAACTTTTCTGTCAATTTTTTGAGCATTTACCGTAAAAGAACACAACAGGAAGAGTAAAAGTAATTTGTTCATCATCATTTAAGTTTTGGTAGTATTAATAGTATTGGGTTATTGTGGGCAAGCTGTATTTAAACATTTATATTTTAATGAAACCGGGCAATCTTCAAACATACCCCATTTCAACGAACAATCAAAAAGATTTTTATTCTTTTAAAACACGGGGTTTAAGGATACTTGAGAAATAAAAAATCTTATATTTTTTTTAATACCAGTGTTAATTTATCATATGTATTTTGAATACTTAGCTCATAGTTACTATTATTTAAACTATAACTGTATACTTTAAAACCATCACTCAGTTTATAATCAACTTGGTTCTTTGTCTATTATATAGCAACAATTCGCAGCTGCATTACTTACATATCTTTTATTATCGGTAGTTAATGAATAATCATTTTCAATCATATTATTAAAATGTTCAGCGTAAGTCATATTCATCAGGCTATGAAGATTACCGAAAGATGGTTTTATTACAGAACCGCCATCAAAAAATTGTGTTGAAAGAATTTTGGGTAGATCAATAAATAAATTAGATTTGTTTGAAGAGCTCTTAACGGTACTCCTATTATAATTAGAATCACTTTTATAATATTCATTACTTGATCTGGTTTCTAATATATCATTATAATTGGCCACACTTACATTATATAAACTCTCATAGCTGTCTTTTTCTGCAAGCAAATCTTCTAATTCACGCTCTAAGTTATTATTCTCGCTTTCTAAATCTGAAATCTTATTAGACAAAACATCGTTTTCTGATTCTAAATACTTTATTGTTTTATTAAAATTATTATACATATAGACTCCATAAATGCTTATTGCAAATAAGAGGAATAAAAGAGATATAAATAGTTTTTTCATATGTAGATTAAGTTGTGTTCTATTCATTTTTAAAAAAATTTAAAATGAATTATTAAAATTTATGTCTCTTTACATTTTCTATTGTTTCATTTTTTAATTTATTAAAGTGTTTTAAACCACAAGTTTGAATCAATAAATTATTCTGTTTTAATAGTTTATTTTTTGTTGTTATTTGTCCAGACCCATGCTTTTTGTGGTAAGTAAATCTTTCAAATCCACAATATATCTTTCCAAACCTACCCCATTCCCACAAACAATCAAAGAGATTTTTATTCTTTAAAAGCACGGGGGACAGGTAGAGATATTACTAGGTTGTATATTGAGTAAAGCGACTGTTTTTACATTCAACTTATCCAATTTCCAAAATATTCTTTTAAAATCCATTTACCATTCTGATATTCATAAATACGTTCTTCTCCGCCGCCACACAGTTCACCACAAATATTTCCAACTCGTATGTATGCTAGTGTATAGTCTTCATTAAATATTGGCTTCGAAATTGAACTATAACCATCTGAACAATTGTTTTCTAACCAATCCCAAAAACTAAAGCCTCCTGATTCTGATTTTTGTTCAAATTCTTTAAAATCGGATGCTGTAATAATATTTTTACCCTTTGCATATTCAGTAATCAGTGAGAATTGTTTGTATAAATCAGTCTGAAGTTTGTAATGTGTAGAATCTTTAATACTCAGGTGTTCTTTGATATATTCATCAAAGTCGGGAACATTTGGTTGGTAGGTCGCTCTTGGTTTTTCTGATATGCAATTAGTCGCTAGATAAACATCCTTTTCATTTTCAAAGATTTGAGTGAGTAGTTCAGTGGTTTTTTCTGCGTCACGTTTTTTTAATTCTTCTAAACTAGGTTTTGAATCATTATTACAACTAAAAAGCATAACTAAAAGTAAGCTTGATATGTAAATTGTTTTTTGGTTCAAAATAATAAAGCGTTTTATAATATTATTGATGTTTACTTCAGCGTGATTCTGGGGATGTACAAGCTTCGTAGAGCGGGGAAAGGTTTCAAATCCCTATTATATCTGTCCGGGCCTTTTTCCTCCATTTTTTACCAAACCTTTCATCCATTAGTTGAGCCATTCTTTGATTGTAAAGCTCAATACATTCATAATTGGGCATCATACAACCAAAATCATAGTATTCGATATTATATTTTTCCTCAAACCGATTGTCTGATCGTGTGTTTGCAATAGGTGCAATCGAACCAATCAACAAAAATTGAGCTTGTTCATTTTCCCAATCATATTCAGCTTTTGCAGAGTCATATTCACAGATGGCTTTTATTTCAATTGCTTTATAGGTGATACTGTCATTCGTTTTTATACTTAATAATTTATCTTGATAACCAGGAGCAGTAACAATAATTTCATATTCCTTATTAGGCTCCAAAAACTCAATCACATATTCACCTGATGCATCAGGAAAGCTTGTTGGGTGTTCATTTATATTTGGCTTTATGTAATAACCATACCAGGGAGAATCTTTTGATATATCTGAAATCACTTTACCCCTTATTTCAACTTGTCCATAGCTAGTTCCACACACTAATATCACTATCAGTGCGATGAATATATTTTGTATTTTAAGATGTATCATCAAATGGTTTGCAATTTATTCATTAATGCAATTTTCTTAAACTTAAATAAGCAACTAACTAGGCAGTGCTGGACTTAAAACAAATCACGAACTATAAACCCCACACCCATCATAATAGATCCTACACCTGCGCCTATTAAACCTATCGACAGCCCTCCTTTGTGTTCTTTCTTAAGGCCAAGGTAAACTCGAATTATCATATATCCCAGAACTATAAGGGTAATACCCAATAAAATGTCTACCATCTATTTTTATATTCAGTTATACAAATACACTAGAAATACAAAGCTCAAACATCACCCCGTTCACATTCCCTCCACCAGCAACCACCTTCATACATACCCTACTTGATTTATAGTGTTTGTTGTGCAATCTTTTATTCGACACAATGCAATACATACTGTCGCTCTTCATAATGTTTTAAAATCCTTCCCGAACTTGGATCAATATGTAAAATTTCTTCATCAGAAAAGCACTTCTCTTGATAGACTGTATTGAACACCTTCCAATAATAACGGTGGTCTTGTGAGTCAAACTCAAGGATCATTACCGGCTCTTTAATTGGTTCCTTTAATTTTTGTTTGGCAACAATATCATCCAGCTCTGTTTCAGTTAACCATTCAGATGGTTTGTTATTTAAAAGAAAGTCAGGTACTTTATTTAAATTGATTTCTTGTTCTAAGTTCAATTCTGAATTCAGATTGACAACTATTCTTTTATCTACAAACTTGTAGTCAAACTCAGGATGATTATAGATAAAAACAATTTGTTTAGCGTTCACAAAATCACCTTTAGTATATTTTCTTTTGCCAAGCTTCTCCCATTTAACCTTTCCTGATTTTGTTCGGTATTGGTAATAGGAATTCTTATCCAGTTGAAAGTAAGCGAATAGACTATCACCAACGGCCTCCTTGAGATGAAATTCAGCTTTTTCAATTAGGTCAGATGTCAAATATTTCTGACCTGTTACAGAAAAAGAAATGAGTGACAAAATTGTTATGAAGAAAGCTCGGTTCATATTTTTAAATGTTGCACAACTTATTTAAACACAGAGTTCTTATGAATACTAGGCAGTTTTCAGGCATACAATGCCCTAGTTCTATTATCTTACCATCCCCTTCACCGGCAACTCCCCTCAAATATACCCCATTTCCACATACAATCAAAGAGATTTTTAATCTTTAAAAGCTCCGGGTTTGTACCTCCTACAAGAAATCTTTAGCGGTTTATTATTTTTATAAGTTAATAGTATAGGTGTTAATTTCAATCTTTTATTGAAGTGGAAGTATCTCGTCCAACCAGTAAACTTCTCCAATATAATTTTCTTTCTCAAGCATCTTATTCATAGACTCGGTCATTGGCATACACCCATAACAATTTGCCACCGGTATAGACAATTCCTTAAGTCGGGCTATAATGATTTGTTGAGTTTCGTCAAGTGTGTATAATTTTTTTTCAGCTAACTTTTCTAAAACAATTATTGCCAAGTAGATTTCCGCACCAATTTTTGAATATAACAAGGAGGCTATCTCTGTATATTTTTCCTCTTTTATTAAATCAGTCATCTTATTTACAAGGGGTGTAGCTGTTGGCGATTCCCCACAAGCAAAACCAACTGTCACGGCACTTAAATCTCTTTTCTGCCCAAATGTTGAAATTGAGATGAATACCATCACGAATGCTAAGTATAGTTTCATTTTATTTACTTGCTTATTCTATTTACATCATAGATTCTTTATATCCACTTCACCGGCAACCCCCCCTCAAACATACCCCATTTCCACAAACAATCAAAACAAAATTTCATCTTTAAACCCTTGTACCTCTAGCGCATACAACCCGGGTGCCGAGTGCCATCACCCGCATACCACCCCAAAAACCCCTCCCGCTTCCTCCTGTTTTTTTTAGAGTTTTGTTCGGGTTTCCTTCGGAATTTGTTTTTAAAAATACTTTTTTTAAAAAGCGCACTGCAACAAACCTGCAACCAAACTGCAACAAGACCCCTCAAAAAGTGGGTTTTTGTGACACTAGTGTACAATACTGTACAATAGTGAACAATAGTGTACAACGTGAGAGGGTATGATGGATGCCTGTATGAGTTTATTATTAAGGGGTTGACGTAAGACTACAAGACTTAGGACTTAGGACGTAGGACAAAGCTATTTACGGGCTTTGCGTGAAATGCGCACCGGGTTTCACGCAAAGAGCACTAAGAAAAAAGCAAAGGACCTTTAGATTTGAATATCAAAAATAATGATAATTATTATAATTATGATGATGTT
>CAXBIQ010000006.1:0-209929 GCA_963975935.1 uncultured Flavobacteriaceae bacterium | reverse complement strand
CGTATAGGTGATCACATCGCCCGCTGCACTATAGGTGCTTGGACTTGCACTCTTGATAATTTCTATCGATGGATCCTGATTGGCCGTTACCGTCTCATCATCTTCATCCTCGATAGGATCGCCGTTGGGATCTTCACCCGCTGCAGTGGCCGTGTTCAATACACTGCCATTGTTAACGTCTGTCTGGGTAATGGTGTAAGTTGTCGTAAAAGTTTCTACATCGCCCGGAAGCAATTCTGCTATCGTAGTGGTAAACCCGGTCAACGGATCGTTCACCTCAACATCGGTCAAGGTCACGTTGCCCGTGTTGGTCACTGTCAACGTATAGGTGATCACATCGCCCGCTGCACTATAGGTGCTTGGACTTGCACTCTTGGTGATGTCGATCGATGGGTCCTGAGGAAGTTCTGTAAAAGTACAATCAGGACAATTTGGGTCATAATTGGGATCTCCAGGGTCTAAGGGATTTGGGTCTTCTGACTCATCAGTAACATCTTCATTGGAAGGATCCTGACCAGTTGCCAAAGCAATGTTATAAACACCTCCGTTATCAATATCTGCTTGGGTGATTGCATAAAAATAAGTTGCAGTTCCCGTTTGTCCCGGATTCAATGTTCCCGGAATAACTGGAAGATTTGAAATTCCTATTGTTGCATCGTCAATTACAAGGTTAGACACTACAAGATTTCCTGTATTTTCAACTGTGAAGGTATATTCAATTTGGTCACCAATATTTACAATACCATCGTTATTTGTATCAACATAAGTACCAGATTTCAATAATTCTATTTCAGGGTCACCACAGAAAAATTCTATAGTGAATTCAAAAACACAACTATTTGGGGCACCACCCGGTGGCAGCGCATAATATGTAGTGATACTTTGATTTACCGGAAAACTAGTAATGGGTGTTCCTCCGGGAAATTCATCGTAAAAAACAGATCCCGCAGGAAAAGAGTCACTAACTTCAGATACCGGAATACTTGAGTCAGTAGAACATAAAGTAAAAGTTGTTTCAATAGTAGTGTCTCCGCAATTATTTGCAACATAATCTGAACCATTTACTTCAATCAAAACCGGTGCAGAAATGGGTTGCCCCTGACAAGCACCTTCTTCGTAGCCTTGAATAAATTCCTGACTGTTAACAGGCACACCTGTTATTGCACCTACTCCACTGATAGAACCGTTTACAGGAATATTACTAACACATCCGGGCAATTGAAGTAGCATACAATCTTCTGTTGCTTTCAATTTAAATTTCAATGTACCCAATATATCATCTGTGCTTGCCGGAACAGGTAGTGTGCCAATATCCCAGGTCAATGTACCATTGGGTCCTTCATTTGGATTGAATGAAATTGCATTAGGTGACGGAGGAGGGTTAAAGAATATTGAAGATGTTGCACTACCTGCAACATAACTTGATGCAAATGGAATTGGCACTTTTATTTGACCATTATTAATGGGTTCAGTACCAAGATTATAAACATCCACTTCAAATTCCATTTCCTGACCCGGCTCGACTTCAAGAGGCAAAGTGGCGGGAGTTCCATTTATGTTTGTGGTAGAAATTATAGCTTGTGTCTCCGGAACATAGGCGTCAACAGACATTGTAATATTAAAAATCACATAAGTATCCTGTGTCGTACCATATTTAAAACGGGTTGATGTTTGGTTATTTGCAATAACTGAATTATTAGGATTATTGATGTCAAACATACTGACATCCATACCGGTATTATTTAACAAGTTTGGATTTCTCGGGTTTCCACCGGTATAGATGGATGAGTTAAAAAAGTTGTTTGAGGAGTTCCCTCCATGGTTAAGGGTTACCCAGTTTGTATTTGCCGCATTTCTGATTTGAAAGTAATCACCTGATATTCCTCTGTCACCTTCTCCGGCCATCATTCCCAACTTCATATTAATTGGACCCGCAAGAGCTGTATTAAAACCTGAAACAGGGATTTCAAAATCTGCAGTAATACTTCCTGCAACATAAGAGTGCCCGTCAAATACAGTAACATCTCTCCAATTCATTAAGTCGTTTTCATAGACAACGACCAATCCCCAACCACCATAATAACCTGTTCCTCCACCGTTACCTTCTACTAGCGCAATATCAGCAACAAAATATTCTCCTAAACCATTTTGCTGAACATAACTCGTCACATCTGCATAGGCAGAATACATAAAACCGTCAGAATTTGTGGGATAATAAATGTCATTTGTATTTGCAGTTATAGTAGAATAAGATGCTGCATTTGGTCCTTTGAATTTTACTTTTCTTTTATCAAAAGTTTTGGTAACTCCATTTTTAGTAACGTCAAATACGTTGGGACTATTGGAACCATCAGAGGCTCTTCCGGTCCAGTAAAGACCTGCATAAACAATTTGCGAGCAATTTGGGTCAGCACCGTTTTCATTTGAAAAATTCAATGTTGAGGAAGAAGAGTTGAAGGTGTTACTATTTCCATCAATATCAACATATCTCATGTTTGCATTGTTGGTTCCACTATCAGAGTAGTTTACCAGGGTAAGATTGGTATTACCAATCATGGTGAAATCACCTTTGACATTGAAGACGGAAGGTGTTGTTCGTGGTTCAAAATCTACCCTGACCTGCCCAAGGGTCAGCAAAGTATTTCCTAAAGCTATAACAATTAATAACAGCCTGAAGATTGCTTTGTTATTAATCATAGTTTTATTGTAATATTTTCTCATCTTATGAAGTTTTATATGATATGGGATATTAAGATTGGTTTTCTGACTTGTAAACTATTATGTAATCATTATTCAAACCAGTAAGTTTATTTTTGATTTGACTTTCATTACAATCTGTTGAACAAGCAAAAAATATGTATTTCAAATTTGGAAATACTTCAAGTTTTGACAAATCGATACCAGAAATTGCATTGCGTTGATCAATGCGAATTGAAACAAACTCTACACTTTCAAACTTAGCATCTCTTTTGATAGGAGAAGCCATCGCTTTCAAATCCAAAAAAGCTGTTGTTGGCTTTTGGCTATAAAAATTAATTTCTCCATTTTCAAGATAAACTGATGGATGAAGATCAACTATTAAAGATTTTACTTTTTTAGCGTCAATGTTTGAAGCTTGATTTTGCTTTGATGTGTTTTCAGGGGACAATTGGCTAAATTCAATTATTTTACTGTTTTCTTGTGCAGTTACTACATAAGAAACAAAAACAAACAAGCAGGTAATACAAATACTCTTTGCTGAAAATTCAGTAGACTTAAACAAAAAGTTTTTTAGTAAATGGTAGCTTATACTCTTCATAATATTTTGATTAACTTTAATTTTACGCTAATTCTCTATGAAAACTATAAAGGTTAAACTCCACATAAGATTCATAGATTTTAAGGGTCATCAAATATACGTAGGAAAGTAAGTTAACGTTTTACCAAAACGCAACTATTAGATAAAATGCAAAATATGGTCGTTGAATTACATAAATTTGGAATATTTTACGTCATTTTTTGTAGGAAAATATATTTTAAAAATAAGTATTTATACGTATAAATCAGTGTTTTTCAACGTTTTTGCTTGTGAGAAAACATTTCAACCTATATTAGAGCATTCATTTGAAAAAGGCCGAAACTAACCTTATCTTTGCAAAAATTATAAAAACCAAAATGGTACTTAAAAAGGAGATTGCAAGAAGGAGAACTTTTGGAATTATTTCCCATCCCGATGCCGGTAAAACTACTTTAACTGAAAAACTTTTACTATTTGGAGGTGCTATTCAAGAAGCCGGTGCTGTCAAATCAAACAAAGTAAAAAAAGGAGCAACAAGTGACTTTATGGAAATTGAACGCCAAAGGGGTATATCAGTTGCTACATCTGTACTTGCTTTTGAATATAAAGACATAAAAATAAACATCCTCGACACACCGGGACATAAAGACTTTGCTGAAGATACATTCAGAACTCTTACAGCTGTTGATAGTGTAATTGTAGTGATTGACGTTGCAAAAGGTGTTGAGGAGCAAACAGAAAAACTTGTTGAAGTTTGCAGGATGCGCAACATTCCTATGATCGTTTTTATTAATAAAATGGACAGGGAAGGTAAAGACGCATTTGATCTTCTTGATGAAATAGAACAAAAGCTGGGCTTAAGGGTAACCCCTCTCAGCTTTCCGATAGGAATGGGGTATGACTTTAAAGGTATTTACAACATATGGGAAAGCAATGTAAACTTGTTTACTGGAGACCCTAAAAAGGATATAGAGGATACTGTTGAAATCTCAGACCTGAACGCTTCTGAACTTGATAAATTAATCGGTGAAAAACACGCAAAAATTTTACGGGAAGAGCTTGAACTTATTCAGGGTGTCTATCCAGAATTTGATAAGGAATCTTACCTTGCCGGAGATCTTCAGCCAGTATTTTTTGGGTCAGCCTTGAATAATTTTGGGGTAAGGGAACTGCTTGATTGCTTTATTGAAATAGCCCCTAAACCAAAGCCCAAAGAAAGCAATACAAGGCTTGTTCACCCCGATGAAAAAGAATTTAGTGGGTTTGTATTCAAAATACACGCAAACATGGACCCTAAGCATCGTGACCGTCTTGCTTTTATTAAAATTGTATCCGGAACCTTTGAGAGAAACAAGGCCTACCTTCACGTAAGAAACGGTAAACAATTAAAATTCTCCAGTCCCAATGCCTTTTTTGCTGAAAAGAAAGAAATCGTTGATATTTCTTATCCCGGTGATATAGTAGGACTCCACGACACAGGCACGTTTAAGATTGGTGACACTCTCACCCAGGGTGAGCAAATGCAGTATAAAGGAATTCCCAGCTTTTCTCCTGAACATTTCAGATACATCAACAATGCTGACCCTATGAAAGCCAAACAACTGGAAAAAGGTATAGATCAGTTAATGGACGAAGGGGTGGCACAATTGTTTACACTAGAAATGAATGGCAGAAAGGTAATAGGAACTGTTGGAGCGCTTCAGTTTGAGGTGATACAATACCGTCTGGAACACGAGTATGGTGCTAAATGCAGCTATGAAAACCTCAATGTATACAAGGCCTGCTGGATTGAACCAAATGACCCCAAAAGTGAAGAATACAAAGAGTTTCTCAGGGTAAAAAACAAATTCCTCGCCAAAGACAAAAGAGGACAGCTTGTATTTTTTGCAGATTCACAATTCACGCTGCAAATGACACAACAAAAGTATCCAAATATTAAGCTACATTTTGTAAGTGAGTTTAAATAAACATCCTGTATCATAAAATAAAAAAAACCTCGCACTACTGCGAGGTTTTTGTTTTATGCTTCACCCGTGGGACCAAAATTCAATGGAATGGGAGGTTGTTCAAAATCTTTTATTTCACCGTGAGAATTTTCAAAACGCTTGATGTTATCGTTTAGCGCTTTTAAAAATCGTTTTGCATGTTGCGGCGTTAATATGATTCTGGATTTTACCTTACTCTTAGGAGTACCCGGCATTATAGTCACAAAATCAACAACAAATTCAGAAACTGAATGGTTAATGATTGCAAGATTACTATATATGCCCTGAGCTACACTCTCATCAAGTTCAATATTTATTTGACCTTGTTTTTTTTTATCTTGATTTTCTGCCATAATAGAAAATGGTATTTGGTATTAATGAAAAAAAAGATTCCCCCTAAACTTTGGGGGGAATTCTTTAATTATAATTTACTTCTTGTTTTTCTTCAGTCATCTCTCTCAGTTCTTCTTTAGAACCTACCAAGATGTGGTCATATTCTCTCAGACCTGTTCCTGCAGGAATCTTATGTCCAACAATTACGTTTTCTTTAAGCCCTTCAAGTTCATCGATTTTTCCGCTTACAGCTGCCTCGTTAAGAACTTTTGTGGTCTCCTGGAAGGACGCTGCTGAGATAAATGATTTAGTTTGAAGTGATGCTCTTGTAATACCCTGAAGGATTGGCGTTGCAGTAGCTGCAACAGCATCCCTTGCTACAACAAGATTTTTATCAGAACGCTTTAAGTTTGAATTCTCATCACGTAAATCTCTTGCTGAAATAACCTTTCCTGCTTTCATGGTTTCACTGTCACCGGCATCTTCAACTATTTTCATTCCAAAGATTTTATCATTTTCAATAATAAAATCGAGCTTATGAACCAGTTGATCTTCCAAGAAGATAGTATCTCCCGGATCGTTAATTCTCACCTTACGCATCATTTGTCTAACGACAACTTCAAAATGCTTATCGTTGATTTTCACACCCTGAAGTCTGTATACTTCCTGTACTTCATTTACCAAATACTGTTGAACAGCAGAAGGACCTTTGATGCGTAAAATATCTTCGGGAGTTACAGAACCATCAGATAATGGCATACCTGCTTTAACATAATCATTTTCCTGAACAAGAATTTGATTTGTCAATTTAACAAGATACTTTTTCACTTCACCAAGCTTAGACTCAATGATAATTTCCCTGTTTCCTCTTTTAATTTTTCCGAAAGAAACCACACCATCAATCTCGCTTACAACAGCCGGGTTTGAAGGGTTACGTGCTTCAAACAATTCTGTCAGACGTGGAAGACCTCCCGTGATATCACCAGACTTAGCTGATTTACGTGGTATTTTAACCAAAACCTTACCGGTTTTAATTTTTTCACCGTCATCAACCATTATGTGAGCTCCCACAGGTAAGTTGTAAGAACGCAAAGTGTTTCCTTTATTATCCTGAATCAATAAAGTTGGGATTAACTTCTTGTTTCTTGATTCTGAAATAACTTTTTCCTGAAATCCGGTTTGCTCATCAATTTCAACCTGGTATGAAATACCTTGTTCAATATCTTCATATGCAATTTTACCTGTAAACTCAGAAATAATTACTCCGTTATATGGATCCCACTGGCAAATTACATCACCTTTAGAAACTTTATCTCCACTCTTCACAAAGATTTGTGAACCATAAGGGATGTTACTGGTGCTTAGGGTAATTCCTGTTTTCGCATCTACAAGTTTAAGTTCTGATGTTCTGGAAATTACAACATCAACAGTTTTACCTTCTGAGTTTTCTCCTTTAACAGTTACTAATTCATCAATTTCAGCAATGCCATCAAATTTTGCTTTTAATTTACTTTCTTCAGAAACACCTCCTGCAACACCACCCACGTGGAATGTTCTCAATGTAAGCTGAGTACCGGGTTCACCAATAGACTGTGCTGCAATAACACCCACGGCTTCTCCTTTTTGGACCATTTTACCGGTTGCAAGGTTTCTACCGTAACAAAGTGAACAAATACCTTTTTCTGCTTCACATGTCAATGCTGACCTTACTTCGACAGCATCAATAGGTGAATTGCTTATTTTCTCTGCAATATCATCATCGATATGTTCACCTGACTTTACATATACTTCTCTGGTAATTGGGTCAATAATATCATTAAGTGATGTACGTCCAACAATTCTTTCAGAAAGTGACTCAACTACTTCATCGTTTTTCTTCAACGCTGAAACTTCCACTCCACGTAATGTACCACAATCAACATCGTTGATAATAACATCTTGTGAAACATCAACAAGCCTTCTCGTTAAGTAACCCGCATCTGCTGTTTTTAGTGCGGTATCCGCAAGACCTTTACGGGCACCGTGAGTAGAAATAAAGTATTCTAAAATTGAAAGTCCTTCTTTAAAGTTTGATAAAATCGGGTTTTCAATAATTTCACCACCTCCTGCGGTTGATTTTTTAGGTTTCGCCATCAATCCACGCATACCTGTCAACTGACGGATTTGTTCCTTAGAACCCCTCGCGCCCGAGTCAAGCATCATATACACAGAGTTAAAACCTTGTTTATCCTCCCTGATACGCTTCATAGACAATTCTGTCAATGACGCGTTTGTAGAAGTCCAGATGTCAATAACCTGGTTATAACGTTCATTGTTTGTTATAAGTCCCATGTTATAGTTTGCCATAATTCCATCTACCTGCTCATTGGCTTCCTGAATCATTGTATGTTTTTCCGGTGGAATAATGATATCTCCTAAACTAAAGGATAATCCTCCCCTGAATGCATAGTCAAATCCTAAATCCTTTATTTCATCCAAAAATGCTGACGTTGTTGGAACATCAGTTAATTTTAAGATTTTACCAATAATATCCCTCAAAGATTTTTTGGTAAGTACTTCGTTATAGAAACCGGCTTTTTCAGGAACTGCTTTATTAAACAATACTCTTCCTACAGTGGTTTCTATAATTTTGTTTACGAGTTCACCTTTTTCGTTAAAATCTTTTGCCCTAACTTTTATACCGGCGTTTAATTCTACTCTTTTCTCATTATAAGCAATATTTACTTCTTCATCTGAATAGAATGTCAATCCCTCTCCCACTACTTTGTGCTCTGGTGAAGAAACCCTGTGTTTTGTCATATAATACAAACCTAAAACCATATCCTGAGAAGGAACCGTAATAGGTGAACCGTTAGCAGGGTTCAAAATATTATGCGAGGCCAACATTAACAGTTGTGCTTCTAAAATAGCTTCAGGTCCCAGTGGTAAATGAACTGCCATTTGGTCACCATCAAAATCGGCATTAAATGCTGTACATGCTAATGGGTGAAGCTGTATGGCTTTACCTTCAATAAGCTTTGGCTGAAATGCCTGAATACCAAGCCTGTGTAAGGTAGGGGCACGGTTTAGTAGTACCGGATGTCCTTTCAATACATTTTCAAGGATATCCCATACAACCGGCTCTTTTTTATCTATAATTTTCTTTGCAGATTTTACAGTTTTTACAATTCCCCTTTCGATAAGTTTTCTGATTACAAAAGGTTTGTAAAGTTCTGCAGCCATGTTTTTAGGCAAACCACACTCAAATAATTTAAGTTCGGGTCCTACAACAATAACTGAACGTGCTGAATAATCCACACGTTTACCAAGCAGGTTTTGACGGAAACGACCTTGTTTTCCTTTCAAAGAATCAGAAAGTGATTTTAAGGGTCTGTTTGCGTCGGTTTTTACTGCAGATGATTTTCTTGTGTTGTCAAACAATGAATCCACAGATTCCTGAAGCATACGTTTTTCATTACGTAAGATTACTTCAGGAGCTTTGATTTCAACAAGTCTTTTAAGACGGTTGTTTCTTATGATTACCCTTCTGTATAAATCATTTAAATCTGAAGTAGCAAAACGTCCTCCGTCAAGAGGCACAAGGGGTCTCAATTCCGGTGGAATTACAGGCACCACTTTCATAATCATCCACTCAGCTTTGTTCTCGCGATTGTCGTTTGATTCCCTAAGGGCTTCAACAACCTGCAAGCGCTTTAGGGCTTCGGTTTTTCTTTGTTTGGATGTTTCGTTGTTTGCTTTATGCCTTAAGTCGTAAGAAAGTTCGTCAAGATCAATACGTCTCAACAATTCAATCAAACATTCAGCACCCATTTTAGCAATAAACTTGTTTGGGTCTGTATCATCAAGGTAAAGGTTTTCCTGCGGAAGTGTA
The DNA here is from genome assembly GCA_963975935.1 of uncultured Flavobacteriaceae bacterium. Classification (GTDB taxonomy): domain Bacteria; phylum Bacteroidota; class Bacteroidia; order Flavobacteriales; family Flavobacteriaceae; genus Planktosalinus. The sequence goes on along the minus strand of CAXBIQ010000006.1, from coordinate 200,463 downwards.
TCCAGAATATTTAAATATTCCTCTTCTGTCAAGAAATCCATTTTTTGTAAAGGCTCACCTTCTTCATTTTTTGCGATACCGGGTTGAATTACTACATAACGCTCGTAGTAAATTATCATATCCAGTTTCTTTGAAGGTAATCCTAAAAGGTATCCTATTTTATTGGGTAGTGATCTAAAGTACCATATGTGAGCAACGGGCACCACAAGGTTAATATGTCCCACCCTGTCACGACGTACTTTCTTTTCAGTAACTTCTACACCACAACGGTCACAAACAATTCCTTTATAACGAATTCTCTTGTATTTACCGCAAGCACATTCATAGTCTTTTACAGGGCCGAAAATTCGCTCACAAAACAAACCGTCTCTTTCAGGCTTGTGTGTGCGATAATTGATTGTTTCCGGTTTCAACACTTCACCCCTTGAGGCTGCCAAAATAGACTCTGGAGAAGCTAAACCGATAGAAATTTTATTAAATTTCTGTGCTGTGTTGTTATCTTTATTTCTTGCCATAATGCTGAAAAAATATTCTTTAATTTTTTGTGTTTAGCCTTTTTAAAAAGGCTTTCTAACTAACCGTTTACTGAAGGTCTGTATCGCTTGATACAGACCTCACAGCATTAGGTTATTCTTCCAATCTAATGTCCAGTCCAAGTCCTTTAAGTTCGTGCATCAAGACATTAAATGATTCCGGTAATCCGGGTTCTGGCATTGTTTCTCCTTTGACAATTGCTTCATAGGTTTTTGCCCTACCTACAACATCATCAGATTTTACTGTTAATATTTCTCTTAATGTTGCTGATGCACCATAAGCTTCAAGAGCCCAAACCTCCATCTCACCAAAACGCTGACCACCAAATTGTGCTTTACCACCAAGGGGCTGTTGGGTAATCAATGAATAAGGTCCAATAGAACGAGCGTGCATCTTGTCATCAATCAAGTGACCTAATTTCAGCATATAAATCACACCCACGGTTGCCGCTTGATCAAATCGATCTCCTGTACCTCCGTCATAAAGGTGTGTATGTCCAAAACGAGGGATTCCTGCTTCATCAGTAAGCTCATTGATTTGGTCGATAGTGGCTCCATCAAAAATGGGTGTTGCAAACTTTCTTCCAAGTTTTTGTCCGGCCCATCCTAAAACAGTTTCATATATCTGTCCAATGTTCATACGTGATGGTACGCCCAGTGGGTTCAATACAATATCCACAGGAGTTCCGTCTTCCAGGAAAGGCATATCTTCTTCCCTTACAATTCTCGCAACAATACCTTTGTTTCCGTGACGACCCGCCATCTTATCCCCTACTTTTAGTTTACGCTTTTTAGCGATGTAAACTTTTGCAAGCTTTAAGATTCCGGCTGGAAGTTCATCTCCCACAGAAATTGTGAATTTCTCACGTCTCAAGTTACCCTGAAGATCGTTTTCCTTAATTTTATAATTGTGTAAAAGATCTGCTACCTGACGGTTTGTGTCATCATCTGTTGTCCAGGTTCCCTGGGTCAAATGTGTATAGTCATAAACCGCATTCAGCATTTTCAAGGTGTATTTCTTACCTTTAGGGAAAATTTCTTCTCCTAGGTCATTCATTACACCTTGTGAAGTTTTACCACCCACGATAGCAAAAAGCTTTTCAACCAAAACATCTTTGAGTTGGTCAAACTTTGCTTCATACTCTATTTCCAGGGCTGCGATATCTTCTTTATCTTTTGCTCTTTTGCGTTTGTCTTTTACCGCTCTTGCGAAAAGTTTCTTATCAATAACAACACCATTCAATGAAGGAGAAGCTTTTAAAGAAGCATCTTTTACATCACCGGCCTTATCACCAAATATGGCGCGAAGTAACTTTTCTTCAGGAGTTGGGTCGCTTTCTCCTTTTGGAGTGATTTTTCCGATAAGGATATCACCGGGTTTTACCTCTGCTCCAATACGGATCATACCATTTTCATCGAGGTCTTTTGTAGCCTCTTCTGAAACGTTTGGTATATCATTTGTCAACTCTTCATTACCCAGTTTTGTATCTCTTACCTCAAGTGAGTACTCATCTATGTGAATGGATGTAAACACATCATTTCTCACTACTTTTTCAGAAATAACAATCGCATCCTCAAAGTTGTAACCTTTCCAGGGCATGAAAGCAACTTTCATGTTTCTTCCCAGTGCAAGTTCACCGTTTTCGGTAGCATAACCCTGACATAACACCTGACCTCTTACAACTCGGTCGCCTTTTTTGACGATGGGTTTCAGGTTGATGTTTGTGCCCTGGTTTGTCTTACGGAATTTGACTAAGTTGTATCTTGTCAAATCATCATCAAAACTCACCATACGCTCTTCTTCAGTACGATCGTATTTTATGATAATTTCATTAGCGTCAACATATTCAACAACTCCGGCGCCTTCAGCGTTAATTAGAACCCTTGAATCACTGGCTACTTGTCTTTCAAGACCGGTACCCACAATAGGTGCTTCAGGAGTTAATAAAGGTACTGCCTGGCGCATCATGTTTGAGCCCATCAATGCACGGTTTGCATCATCATGTTCCAAAAACGGAATGAGCGATGCAGAGATTGAAGAAATCTGGTTTGGTGCAACGTCAATGTAGTTTACAACATTTGGGTCTACCACAGGGAAGTCACCTTCCATACGTGCAATTACCTTTTCTTTTGTAATTTCTCCATCATCACCAATGGGTATGTTTGCCTGAGCAATCAATTGTCCTTCTTCTTCTTCAGCAGAAAGGTAAATTGGAGCTGATTTGAAATCAATTTTTCCGTTGTCTACTTTTCTATATGGCGTTTCAAGGAACCCAAGGTTGTTTACTTTAGCAAAAACACTCATAGAGGAAATCAAACCAATGTTGGGTCCTTCAGGTGTTTCGATTGGACAAAGCCTTCCGTAGTGCGTATAGTGAACGTCACGTACCTCAAATCCTGCTCTTTCCCTTGATAAACCACCCGGTCCTAATGCTGAGAATCTACGTTTGTGCGTGATTTCTGCAATGGGGTTGGTCTGGTCCATAAACTGAGACAGCTGGTTAGTTCCAAAGAACGAGTTGATAACCGAAGACAAGGTCTTGGCATTGATCAGGTCAATGGGTGTAAACACCTCATTATCTCTAACGTTCATACGCTCCCTGATGGTTCTCGCCATTCTGGCAAGACCCACACCAAACTGCTGAGATAATTGTTCTCCAACAGTTCTTACACGTCTGTTTGACAAGTGATCAATATCATCAATTTCAGCTTTTGAGTTGATTAACTCAATAAGATATTTGATGATGGTGATAATATCTTCTTTTGTTAAAACCTGCTTGTCCATCGGGATGTCCAATCCAAGTTTTTTATTCATTCTGTATCGACCTACTTCACCTAAATTATAACGCTGATCACTAAAGAATAGCTTGTGAATGATACCACGTGCGGTTTCTTCATCGGGCGGTTCTGCGTTACGCAATTGGCGGTAAATATGCTCTACTGCTTCTTTTTCAGAGTTGGTAGGGTCTTTTTGAAGGGTGTTGTGAATAATCGCATAGTCTGCAGATTGATTGTCCTCTTTGTGAAGTAAAATGGTTTTACTTCCTGAGTCTAATATCTCTTCGATATGGTCTTTTTCAAGAACGGTATCACGATCAAGTACAATCTCATTTCTTTCGATAGAAACTACTTCACCCGTATCTTCATCAACAAAATCTTCATGCCATGTTTTTAAAACACGGGCAGCAAGTTTTCGTCCTAAATATTTTTTCAATCCGGTTTTTGAAGCTTTGACTTCTTCTGCAAGGTCAAAGATTTCAAGAATATCCTTATCTCTTTCAAAGCCAATGGCTCTGAAAAGGGTTGTAACCGGTAATTTTTTCTTTCTATCAATGTATGCATACATCACACTATTGATATCTGTTGCAAACTCAATCCAGGAACCTTTGAAAGGTATTACTCTGGCTGAGTATAGTTTTGTTCCATTCGCATGGAAAGATTGCCCAAAGAAAACCCCCGGCGATCTGTGTAATTGCGATACTACAACACGTTCTGCTCCATTGATAACAAATGTTCCGCTAGGTGTCATGTATGGGATTGTCCCAAGATAGACATCTTGAACTATAGTTTCAAAGTCCTCATGCTCAGGGTCGGTGCAAAATAATTTGAGTCGCGCTTTTAGAGGCACACTGTGCGTGAGCCCTCTTTCAATACATTCCTGAATGGAGTATCGCGGAGGATCTACAAAGTAGTCTAAAAACTCTAAAACAAATTGGTTGCGGGTATCAGTTATGGGAAAGTTTTCCATGAAGGTTTTATACAGTCCTTCATTTCCTCTTTCGTCTGATTTAGTTTCCAACTGGAAAAAATCCTGGAAGGATTTTATTTGAATATCCAGAAAATCAGGGTAATCTGGTTTATTCTTCACAGAGGAAAAATTCAATCTTTCAGTTTGCGTTGCTGACATTAATGGAATGAATTTTAATTAAAATAAATTGAAACTGGCGTAAAATAGAAACGAAACTATTTTTTACGCAAAATGGTTTAGGTCTTTTAGTATAAAACTAAAGACCTAAACCTTAGGTACTTACCCCGAGGTTTCGGGGTTATAATTACTTAAGCTCTACTTCAGCTCCAGCTTCTTCTAAAGAAGCTTTTAAGCTTTCAGCTTCGTCTTTAGAAACTGCTTCTTTAACAGCATTTGGTGCGCCGTCAACAAGTTCTTTTGCTTCTTTAAGACCTAAACCGGTAAGTTCTTTTACAAGTTTAACAACTGCAAGTTTAGAAGCTCCGGCTGCTTTAAGAATAACATCAAATTCTGTTTTCTCTTCAGCGGCTTCACCTCCGGCAGCACCTCCACCAGCAGCAACAGCAACAGCTGCAGCAGCAGGCTCGATACCATACTCGTCTTTTAAAATAGTAGCTAACTCATTAACTTCTTTTACCGTTAAGTTAACTAATTGTTCTGCGAAATCTTTTAAATCTGCCATTTTCTATCGTTTTAATAATTTAATTTTAATATTTAATAATTGAATATTCGTTGTTTGATACTATCCTTCTCTTTCAGATAGTGTTTTGAGGATTCCTGCAAGTTTTCCACCACCTGACTTAAGTGCTGAAACAACATTTTTAGCAGGAGATTGAAGTAAGCCAATTACTTCTCCAATCATTTCATCACGAGACTTGATGTTCACCAAGTCATCTAAGAGGTTATCGCCAATGTAAACCGCTTCTTCAATGAAAGCACCTTTTAATACAGGCTTTTCAGATTTTTTACGGAATTCTTTGATAACTTTCGCAGGTGCGTTACCTGTTTCAGAAAACATTAGAGATGTATTACCTTTTAAAATGTTTTTTAAATCTCCAAATTCTCTTTCTGAACTGTCCATTGCTTTTGCAAGCAGTGTATTTTTAACAACCGTTAGTTTGATACCGGCTTTAAAACAAGCACGTCTCAGGTTTGAGGTAGTGGTTGCATCAAGGCCTGAAATATCTGTTAAGTAGATATTTGAATTCTCTGCTAACTGGGTAGTTAAAACTTCTATAGCTTTTGCTTTTTCTTCTCTTGTCATAATTACAAATTTTACTACTCAGTAAATCGTTTAGCGTCGATCTGAACTCCTGGACTCATGGTGCTTGACATAAAAATGCTTTTTATGTAAATTCCTTTGGTCACAGAGGGCTTTAACTTTACCAATGTTGTTAATAATTCTTTTGCGTTTCCTGCAATCTTCTCGGCATCAAAAGATGCTTTTCCGATGGATGCGTGAACAATTCCGTATTTATCAACTTTGAAGTCAATTTTACCGGATTTGATATCAGAAACAGCTTTAGCGATATCCATAGTAACAGTTCCTGTTTTAGGGTTTGGCATTAAGCCACGAGGACCTAAAACACGCCCTAAAGGACCTAATTTACCCATAACACTGGGCATTGTTACAATAACATCAACATCTGTCCATCCTCCTTTGATTTTATCGAGGTACTCGTCTAAGCCCACAAAATCAGCTCCCGCTTCTTTTGCTTCAGCTTCTTTATCTGGAGTTACAAGTGCAAGAACTTTTACATCTTTTCCGGTTCCGTGAGGTAGTGTTACCACACCTCTAACCATTTGATTTGCTTTACGTGGGTCAACATTTAACCGCACAGCAATATCTACAGAGGCATCAAAGTTTGCATTGGTAATCTCTTTTACTAAAGCAGAGGCTTCTGCAAGTGTATAGTTTTTTGAACCATCAACTTTTGCAGTAGCTTCTTTTTGCTTTTTTGTTAATCTTGCCATTTTTTATAATACTTATCAGGTTAAAAAGGAGCATTTCCTTTTACTTTTACACCCATTGATCTTGCCGTTCCGGCAACCATCTTCATAGCTGATTCAATTGTAAAAGCATTAAGGTCTTGCATTTTGTCTTCTGCAATAGTTTTAATTTGATCCCAGGAGATAGTTGCCACTTTTCTAATGTGGGGCTCACCAGATCCTTTTTTGATCTTAGCGGCTTCCATCACTTGAACTGCAGCAGGAGGAGTTTTTACAACAAAGTCAAAAGACTTGTCTTTATAAACAGTAATTGCCACCGGCAATACTTTTCCTGGCTTATCTTGTGTCCTAGCATTAAACTGTTTGCAGAACTCCATTATATTCACCCCGGCAGCACCTAGTGCAGGACCAACCGGCGGAGAAGGGTTTGCAGCACCTCCTCTAACTTGAAGTTTTACAACTTTACTGATTTCTTTTGCCATTTCTTAAATTTTAGTTTGGTATTCACTTTAGTGGAAGCAGAAGCTTATACCTTAATATATATAGCGTAACAGTTTTTTAAACTTTTTCAACTTGCATATAACTCAATTCCAATGGTGTTTTTCTTCCGAATATTTTTACCATTACTTCGAGTTTGCGTTTTTCTTCATTAATTTTCTCAACAGTACCATTAAACCCGTTAAAGGGTCCATCAATAACTTTTACGGTTTCACCAATAGTGAAAGGTATGTTGATATTTTCATCTGTAACCGAAAGTTCATCAACTTTACCAAGCATCCTGTTCACTTCAGACTGTCTCAATGGCACAGGGTCTCCACCTTTGGTTTCTCCCAGAAAGCCAATGACTCCATTTACAGACTTGATAATGTGAGCAATCTCACCGGCAAGGTTCGCCTGAACCATTATGTAACCTGGAAAATATACTCTCTCTTTACTTACTTTTTTTCCGTTTCTTATCTGAATAACCTTTTCTGTGGGCACCAAGATCTGATCGATAGCATCTTCTAAATTCAAGCGTGTTACTTCACTTTCAATGTAAGATTTTATCTTGTTCTCTTGCCCGCTAACTGCGCGAACAACATACCATTTTTTAGTGCTTTTTGTCTCCGTCATTTTTAGGTATTTAGGATTTTATCCAAATAAAATACTGAGCAATAATTTCGCTGAATACTGTATCTACTCCCCAGATTGCCAGGGAAAGAACAATTGAAAAAACAGCAACCAAAACCGTCAAACGCTGTGCTTCAGACCACGAAGTCCAGGTGACATGGTTTCTTAATTCGTTAAACGATTCCTGAATATAGTTTAGCATTCTTTCTCGTTATTAATTGTTAATTTTTGCACGGGTTGAGAGACCTGCCTACCGGCAGGCAGGCTTCCTTCGGCTTCGCTCAGGATAAACTTCTCGTCTCATACATCCTCTCAATTTAAATTATTAAATAATTCAAATCTATTTTCTTTTGCACGGGTTGAGAGACTCGAACTCCCGACACCTGGTTTTGGAGACCAGTGCTCTACCAACTGAGCTAAACCCGTTTATAAGTTATGCTTTTCCTTATAAATAGTGGGAGAAGCCGAACCCTTTGATAAATACTTAAAGGCACCCGCCGGTGGCAGATACCTTTAAGCTATCTATTTTAAACTTAATTAGTCTAAGATCTCAGTTACCTGACCTGCTCCAACTGTTCTACCACCTTCACGAATTGCGAAACGTAAACCTACGTTCATAGCAATTGTTTGGATTAGTTCAACATTGATAGTCAAGTTATCTCCAGGCATTACCATTTCAACTCCTTCAGGAAGTGTAATATTTCCAGTTACGTCAGTTGTTCTAACATAAAACTGTGGACGGTAATTGTTATGGAATGGAGTGTGACGTCCACCTTCTTCTTTCTTAAGTACGTATACCTCAGCTTTGAATTTTTTGTGTGGAGTTACAGATCCCGGCTTAACGATAACCATACCTCTTGAGATTTGAGTTTTCTCAATACCTCTTAAAAGGATACCAACGTTATCACCAGCTTCACCTCTATCTAATATTTTTCGGAACATTTCAACTCCGGTAATAGTAGAAGTCAATTTTTCTGCACCCATACCAATGATTTCAACAGCATCTCCGGTATTAGCAACACCTGTTTCAATACGACCAGTTGCAACAGTACCACGACCCGTGATCGAGAATACATCTTCAATTGGCATAAGGAAAGGCTTATCGATATCACGTGGAGGTAATTCAATCCAGCTATCAACAGCTTCCATAAGATCAAGAACAGATTTTGACCATTTTGCATCTCCCTCTAAAGCACCTAGTGCCGAACCTGCAATTACAGGACCGTTATCACCATCATACTCATAGAAGCTTAAAAGATCTCTGATTTCCATTTCAACAAGCTCTAAAAGCTCTTCATCGTCAACCAAGTCAACTTTGTTCATGAATACCACGATCTTAGGAATTCCTACCTGGCGTCCTAAAAGGATGTGCTCACGTGTTTGTGGCATTGGGCCATCAGTTGCAGCAACCACAAGGATTGCTCCGTCCATTTGAGCAGCACCCGTAACCATGTTCTTAACATAATCCGCGTGACCAGGACAGTCAACGTGTGCATAGTGACGATTTGCTGTAGAATATTCTACGTGTGAAGTATTAATTGTGATACCTCTTTCTTTTTCTTCAGGAGCGTTGTCAATTTGATCAAAAGATCTTGCTTCAGAAAATCCAGCTTCCGCTAATACTTTTGTAATAGCAGCTGTTAAAGTTGTTTTACCGTGATCAACGTGTCCAATTGTACCTATATTTAAGTGCGGTTTGGAACGATCAAAAGTTTCCTTTGCCATGTTTAATAATTTTTAATCTTAGTTATATATTAGTGTTCAATGTATTTACAACTTTGAGCCAACGACGGGAATTGAACCCGTGACCTCTTCCTTACCAAGGAAACGCTCTACCCCTGAGCTACGTCGGCAGGAAAAGAGTTTCAGGTTTCAAGCCTTAAGTTTCAAGTTTCAGGTTCAAAAACCTTTAACCTGCAACAAGCAACTTGCAACTTGTTTTGAGCGGGAGACCGGGTTCGAACCGGCGACATTCAGCTTGGAAGGCTGACGCTCTACCAACTGAGCTACTCCCGCATTTTAATGAAATTCCTATAAGAAATTCCAAAATTCAGTATTTTAATGATCTTTTCAATCTTAAACCCCCAAACTTTATTTTGAATTTAGTTTTCATAAGACCGAGATTTCCGCCTTCGCGGAAATTGTGTGGGGAGAGCAGGATTCGAACCTGCGAAGACATAGTCAACAGATTTACAGTCTGCCCTCGTTGGCCGCTTGAGTATCTCCCCTGTAATTTTACCAACAACTGATTGTTGACAACTCATTAATATTCAGAACTTTAAGAGCCGATGGAGGGACTCGAACCCACGACCTGCTGATTACAAATCAGCTGCTCTAGCCAGCTGAGCTACATCGGCTTTTATAACTTTTTTTGCCATAAAAAAGTCCGCTATTTCTAACGGACTGCAAATGTATATAAATTTTGTTTTTAAAAAAACTTTTTTGAAAAAAAATCACTACATATGTGCTCTTTGTTTTTCTTTTCTCTTTTTGAGTTGTCTTTCCAATGAATGGACACATTCATCAATTCCTATTTCAAAACGCTTACATTCTTTTTTTACCATTAAATCTCCTTTGGGAATGCTGAGCAAAACCTCGACTACTTTGTTTTCAGGATTGCTTGTGTTTTCCAATTTCAAAAACACATCAGCAAATATTATTTTGTCATAAAACAGTTCCAACTTCTCGAGTTTTTTTTCTATAAAGTCTATTAATTTGATGTCTGCATCAAATCCCGGGGTTTGCACATTTACTTTCATACTCAAATAATTTTAGATTAAAATTTTATTTAATGTTTCTTGGGTGTGTATTTGAATACACTTTTTTTAATTCTGCAATACTGTTGCTTGTATAGACCTGAGTGGACGCTAAGCTTGAATGCCCTAACAGTTCTTTTACAGCATTTAAATCTGCTCCTTCATTTAACAGGTGCGTCGCAAATGAATGTCTCAAAATATGCGGACTCTTTTTCACCTTTGTTGAAACCTGACTAAAGTAATTATTTATAATCCTGTAAACAAGCGTTTGGCTTATTTTAACGCCATTTTTTGACAAAAAAAGATAGTCATCGGAGGATGGATTTTCAACGCTTTTGCGCATATCTATATAAAGCCTTATTGAATCAAGTGATGAGGGCAATAGAGGAATCAAACGTTCTTTATTTCTCTTTCCTAAAACTTTTATAGTTTGTTTGTGGTAATCGATATCCTGAAGTTTTAGTTGAATCAATTCAGACTTACGCATTCCCGTAGCATAAAACAATTCCACAATTGCTTTGTTTCTGATGCTTTCAAAATCATTTTCAATATCAAAGCTCCCTAAAACATTATTGATTTCTATTTCTGAAAAGGGTATCTGGAGTGTCTTTGCTGTTTTAAGGGATTTGTGCTTTGCTAGCGGATGAATTTTTATTTGTTTTGTTTTTAACAGAAACTTGTAATATGATTTAAGGGAAGATATCTTTCTGTTAATTGACTTATTGTTGAGCCCTTCAGCAACGAGTGTAACAATCCATGTTCTAATCATTGGGTAATTGACATCTCTACTATCGTTGCATTGCATTTCTTCTTTGATGAATACCAAAAAAGAGTTGATGTCTTTTTGATAGGCCAAAACAGTATTCGGAGAATATTTTTTTTCTAGGGTAAGATAGTTAATGAATGCTTGTAAAGCCATATCCTCATCATTGAATTGTAAAGTTACAAAACTTTAATAAGTTTTAAATGATATTTGTCAGCAAAAAAAATCCCGAACGAATCGGGATTTATATTACTTAAGTGTAGTTTATGACTAGATATCTTCTCTATCTCTCAATCTCTGGATGTATTGAGCTTTTTGAACTTCTGCTCTTTTAGAAACCGAAGGCTTAGTAAACGCTTGTCTGGTTCTTAACTGACGCATCACGCCTGTTCTGTCAAATTTTCGCTTGTAACGCTTTAGCGCTCTATCGATGTTTTCTCCGTCTTTTATGGGTATTATTAACATAAGATATTCACCTCCTCTCTTTTAGCGCGGCAAAAATAATAATTATTTTTAAATGATTATTATTTTTTGAAAAAATTATGTTGCAGGCTTGTACTCTTTTTTATCTATAATAATTTTTGCTATTATTTCCCTTAAAATTTCTGAGGTTCCACCACCAATGGGTCCCAATCTGCTGTCTCTTAAAAGACGTGCCATTGGGTAATCTTCCATATAGCCGTACCCGCCTAAAAATTGCAAACATTCATAAATAGCATTATCAGCAATTTTTGTGGACAACAATTTAGACATCGTTGCTTCTTTAACCACATACTCGCCGTCATTGAGGCGCTTGGTTACAGAGTAATTAAATTCTTTACACATCTCAACTTCACTGGCAATATCTGCAACTTTATGGCGCAATGCCTGAAACTGGTCTATGGTCTTGCCAAATGCTTTCCTATCTGACATATACTGCAAGGCATATTCGATTGCAAATTCTGCCCGTGCGTGCGCGTTTACTCCCATTATCAAACGTTCCAGCGCAAAATGTTGCATAATATAGCCAAATCCTTTTCCTTCTTCACCCATCAAATTGCTTGCGGGAATTTCAACATTGTCAAAAGCAATCTCGGCAGTATCTGAAGCTCTCCAGCCCAACTTATCGAGCTTTGTGGCAGAAATACCGGGGGTATCCCGGTCAACCAAAAATATGCTCATTCCTTTGGCTCCAAGCTCAGGACTTGATTTTGCAGCTACCACCAGGTAATCAGAATAGACACCGTTTGTTATAAATGTTTTGGAGCCGTTAATTATGTATGAGTCCCCTTTTTTAATGGCTGTTGTTTTCATACCTGCTACATCAGAACCTCCAAAAGGTTCAGTGATACACAAACACCCTATCATCTCTCCCCTAATGCTTGCTGCCAGATATTTTTCTTTGATTGCTTCACTTCCTTCTTTATTGAGGTGCGTCATCGCAAGGTAAGCATGCGCCCACATTGCTGCAGAAAATCCGCCGGAATTTACTTTTTGTAATTCTTCAAGAAAAATCACTGTATAGAACAAGTCGAGATCAAGCCCTCCATATTTTTCAGGATAGACTAAACCAAAATAACCCATCTCGCCAAATTTTTCCCATATAAAACGATCTATGGTTCCGGTTTTTTCCCATTTTTCAATGTGCGGAACAACTTCCTTTTGTAAAAATTCTTGAAAACTTTTTCTAAATAAATGATGTTCTTCTGTAAAATACATTTGCGGATTATTTAAGGTCAATTTTTTCTTTTTCGGCACTTTTATTCAGTTGTCAAATATAAGGCAAATCTTTCAAATTTTTGAACGGGAAAGCCTTTAACCTTTTTCAGTTCCTCAATATCATCGAAGCGTTCATGAAGCCATCTGTAATCAACAATCTCTTTTGCAAGTTCAAAACTGATAAAAGGCAATGTTGCCATATCTGAAGCTGATGCCTTGTTGATGTTCATTTTGACAACATCAGGCTTTTGCTTAACCGTAAATTCATTCTGAATTCTTTTCACCACTGAAAATTCCAATCCATATACATCAAAAAGTTGGTCATCTGTCAAAAATCCATTCAGGCGGTTTCTGAATTTGATGATACGGTCTGAAAGCACTTCACCCACGCCGTTGATTTTCTGTAAATCTTCAGCAGTAGCGGTATTGAGATCCTGCTTTTGAGCAAAACTCTTCTCTTTAAAGCCTGAATAGGCATTTGATTTGGGCCTTGGATTAGTTACCCACTCGGGAAACTTAAAATATGGACTTATCACAGCCAGCAGCGAATCTGAAACCTGAGTGACACGTTTAAAATCTTCTTTGGAATTTATCCATTGATCCTGTGCCCTGTATTGGTGAAGCCTGTCAATTTCCTCCGGTGTCATTCCCAGGGTGTAGCCCCTGTACTCGGTGATAAAATTTGGGTTGAAAGGATATATTTTAGGAGCGCGGGCCTGGAGTGAAAATTCTTTCAGGGAATCAATCTCTTTCTGAACGGAAAGAATCTCTGAAGTTTGGGTATTGAGTAGAGGTTCCTGTCTGAAATCAGCAAAAATATACAATGCCTGAATAACAAGTATAAAAACAACCAACAAAAAAATCCCATTTCGTTGTTTTCGTGAAAACCGGAAATGGGATTTTGATGATTTCATAATCAATATGTTTTAAACCTCTTCTTTCTGCGATTTAAAGAGTTCGCCGGCTTTTAATTTTCTCATATATTCCCTGAGGTCTTCCCTCACTTCACCGGACATCAAATAAAGACCAATGATGTTTGGAAATGCCATAGCAAGTATCATCATATCAGAAAAGTCGAGTACCGCACCTAAACTTACAGAAGCTCCTACAACTACAAAAACCAGGAATAAAAATTTATATGCCATTTCAGTTTTCCTGCTTTTTCCGAACAAATAAGTCCACGCACGCATTCCGTAGTAAGACCACGAAATCATAGTGGAAAAAGCAAATAAGAAAATTGCCCCTGCGAGCACAAAAGGAAACCAGGAAATTACAGTTTGAAATGCATCAGATGTGAGTTGTGCTCCGGCCAAACCTACAACTTCGTGTTTTCCGGTAAAGATAAGCACCAATGCTGTTAATGTACAAACAACCACAGTATCAATAAATGGCTCCAAGAGGGAAACAAAACCTTCAGAGGGAGGATTGTTTGTTTTTGCAGCACTATGTGCAATTGCCGCAGAACCCACACCGGCCTCATTTGAAAATGCTGCTCTTTGAAATCCTACAATCAATACTCCAATAACACCTCCTTTTAAAGCCGTGGGGCTAAATGCACCATTTACTATAGCTGAAAATGCAGGAATAATGTTTTCTATATTAACTGAAATCACAACAATGCAGGCAATGATATAAATTGCAGCCATAAATGGAACAACACGTGAAGTAACATTTGCTATACTTTTGATTCCACCTACGATAACAGCCCCGACAAGGATTGAAATCACAAGACCAAACCAAAATCCATTTCCAACCAATTCAGGAAACTGACCTGAAATTGCTTCAAAAGACTGGTTTGCCTGGAACATATTTCCACCTCCAAAAGAAGCTCCCACACATAGGATAGCAAAAAGACCTGCCAGTATTTTACCTAATGTTTTTTTGTTCTGTTTTTCCAGACCTTTTCTCAAATAACTCATGGGGCCTCCAAAAACACGACCGTCTGCAGCAATATCCCTATATTTTACACCCAGTGTACATTCCACAAATTTTGAGGACATACCCAGGAAACCTGCAAGGATCATCCAGAAAGTCGCACCGGCTCCACCCAGAGATATGGCCACCGCTACACCGGCGATATTACCCAGCCCCACAGTTCCTGAAACCGCTGTTGCCAACGCCTGAAAGTGGGTAACCTGCCCGGGAGCATTGGGGTCATCATATTTTCCCCTTGCCAAATCCAAAGCATGGCGAAAACCTCTTAAGTTTATAAAGCCCATTCTTAATGTAAAAAACAAAGCTCCTATGGAAAGCCATATTACAATAAAGGGAATATCCTTTGTTTGTTTATCTCCATTGGGGTGCAATAAAGGGATTTTCTCATCATAGACTACAGCCGCTAAATAGTGTGCACCTTCTTCAATAATATCTGCTGCTTTATTCGAATCGTATATAGCACCCCCTTCTTTTGCAAAGTACTTTAAAGTCCCGTTCACGGGTGAAGTAACCTCGAGATCTTCTCCTGTGTTAATCGTAATTATTGCAATGGGATCTCCCTGTTTTACTTTTTGACCTTCTTCAACAAGCCATTGTTTTAAGATAAATTCACCTTCAGAACTTGCTGTCCAACCGGGAATAGGAATTAATTTCTCTTCAGCATATACCACAGGATCATAAACTCCAATTGCCGAAAATGGATCCCAGAATAATACACTTCCCATTGCTGCTACTATAGGGGCAAACGTTCCGTTAAATTTTTCTGTAATTTCTTCAGCGGGTACTGTGTATTCTTTACTCACAGAGTTTCCGGCAGCATCTGTTACAAGTACAGAATATGGAATACCTTCAACCAGACCTGTAGCTATTGGTGAAGTAAGAGGAGTGCTTTGATTGCTCCACTTGTATGTATAAGGCGGGTTACCCCCTTCAACCATAACCTCAATAGTACCATTATTAATAATCTTTGAGGGGTTTGTAATTTTTTCGTTTACAGTAAGTTCTTGAGAAAATACTACAGACGAAATGAGTAGTAAAATAGCCGTAATATGTTTTGAATTCATATTAATATGTAGTTGGTTTAAAAGAATGTGTGAAAAAGGTTAGCAAGATGCTAAAAAAATTGACTATTTCAAATTTTTTTTAGAATTAATATCACACCACAAAGGAAGAAGGTGAAATTGAGAATACTGACTATCTATAAGTCAAAAACAGATGTTCTCTTTGTATAAACCAGGTCTTTTAATCGTATCCAAAAGGCTAGCGTTAAATAAATTGCAAACCCTACACCCAGTGTTGCAAAAGAAACATAAATAAAAAACAAGCGTACATTTTTTGCACGCATTCCCAGCTTATCTGCCAACCTTGAAGAAACAGCAAAACCATATCTTTCAAAAAAGTGTCTTATTTTGTAAACAATCTGCAACATAGTCTAAAGAATTCCCTACAAAAATACTTAATTATTATTCAATATACTATTCCCGACAGCACACTCCAAACACTTCTTCTTATCACAATAATTGTTTTTCAGTTCAATCAGGCCCTGAGACAACAAAGCGTTTTCAGCCACAGGGCTTAGACCTGTGAATTGGTTTACTATTGCGTTTTCTTCTTTTGCAACAGAGCTCATCAGGGAAATAATTGTTTCGGATGTGTCTTTTCCTAAAAATTTTGAATAACAGAATATAACGGGCACGAGGGTGTTTATAATTATTAAATCTACAAACGACTTGGTCATTTTTTTCTTTCGCCTTGCTGACGTTGATTGAAAGTGGTAATGGGTGTCCCAAAAAGAAGAAGTCTCATAATCAAAAAGGGTGTAAACATCTTCTTTACTTTTTACTGCTACAAGTTTTGAAAACAATTGGGGGTTGTTTGAGTAAACTGTAGCGAGTTGTGCTAACCTTATGGTTGGAAAATTAACCGGCCGAAGCCTAAAAAATGAAACGGGCAAAACCGTGTTGTTGTTTAGAGAAAACTTATTTTTTAAATAGTCATAACTGCTTTTTAATTTTTTGAAATACTCATTTTCACTATCCCCTTCAAGCAGTCTCGCCTGCCCAAAGAGCAATGCCTCAAGTTCCAATTTGTCATTTTGGATTTTTTTAATCACAGAAAAATCAACTGAATTTACAATGCTCAAAAAAGCTTCCCCATTGTTTTTTAACCCAAAACTTTTAGCGAGCATTTTAAAAACAACAGCTTCCCAATCGTTTTTGGAAGCATTTAATAACTTCATAATCGTTTGAGATTTATTTTCGAGACGTTCAAAGTAAAGCCGCTCCAGCCAGTTTTGAAGAAGAAAAGTATCTATCTCCGGAAACATGTCCTCACAAGGGATCCATTTTTTGGATGCCGTTTGCAGCTTTTTATAATTTTCTAGCGTAATCTTATCTACCCTTTCATTTAAAACCAATGTGGGTATAACAGTATTATCACGCCTGAAAACTTCTACATCATGCTGCCACACTACATGCAGAATCACATTATCATAAGCGTCATCTATTTCATGATGATGGGCATACCAGTCTGAAGACTTCAAATGAATTTCAACATTGCCCGCCCAATGCTGATTGTCTATTTTAAGTTGTGCATTGAAAAAATCAGGTCCCGAATTTAAATTGTGATTGCCTTGATTGATGATATGTAATTCTTCACCGGCATCTGTCTTTAAATAAGACTTAGTAAACTTTTGAAATTTCCATATATAATGTAGAAAATCTTCTTGCATTTCCTAAAATTAAAAAATCCCTTAAAATTAAGGGATTTTTTAATGCTATTTTATTTACTCATTATCTAATCAATGTACCCCATTTTTTTCATCCACTCATCATTGTACATTTTACCCACATAACGGCTTCCGTGATCGTGGAACAAAACCACCACCACATCATCTTTTGTGAAGTGTTCTTTTAACTGAAGTAGTCCTTTCATTGCTGCGCCGGCTGAGTTCCCCAAAAAGAAACCCTCCTTTTTGGCTAGCAATTGGGTGTAAACTGCTGCATCTTTATCAGTTACTTTGGTAAAGCCGTCAATAATGCTGAAATCAACATTTTTGGGTAAAATATCTTCGCCAATACCTTCGGTTACATACGGGTAAATTTCTTTTTCATCAAATATACCTGTCTCGTGGTATTTTTTAAAAACACTACCGTAAGTGTCAATCCCCCATATTTTAATATTTGGGTTTTGTTCTTTTAAATATTTCCCAACGCCTGAAATGGTACCCCCTGTTCCTACTCCAACAACAAAATGGGTTACTTTTCCATCGGTTTGTTTCCATATTTCAGGACCGGTAGATTCATAATGTGCCTTGGTGTTTGAAAGGTTATCATATTGGTTAACATACCAACTATTAGGTGTCTCCTTAGCCAGTCGTGCAGATGTGGAGTAATATGATCTTGGATCTTCAGGAGCAACATCTGTGGGACAAACTATGACCTCACTTCCCACGGCACGTAAAATATCCATTTTCTCTTTGGATTGTTTATCACTGATAACACAAACCATTTTATATCCTTTTACAATAGCGGCGAGTGCAAGTCCCATACCGGTATTTCCCGACGTTCCTTCAATAATGGTTCCTCCCGGCTTTAATCTTCCATCTGCTTCTGCATCTTCAATCATCTTGACGGCCATACGATCTTTTACCGAGTTACCGGGGTTAAAAGTTTCATATTTTGCAAGCACCAGTGCAGGTATTTCTTCAGCAAGTTTATTAATTTTAACCAAAGGAGTATTTCCAATAGTTCCTAATATATTTTCAGCGTATTCCATAGTTGTTTTTTGCGGATGCAAAGTTACACAATTCAGTAAGAATAGTCCTTTGGAATTTATTACATTTGAAAAAAAATTCTATGATTTTACCCTGGCACCAATATCTAATGGCAGTGATTTATATACTTGCCGGAATGAACCATTTCAGAAAACCAAAAATGTATGAACGCATCATGCCACCATATATACCAGCAGCGGCTTCTATGGTTGTACTTAGTGGTGTTTTTGAGATGGTATTTGGACTTATGCTTCTCAATCCTGAAACCCAGTCAATCGCTGCCTGGGGGATTATCCTGATGCTGATTGTTTTTTTTACAGTTCATATTCATATGTTGACAGATGAACGTGCTTCCATGAAACTACCCAGATGGGTTTTAATCGCGCGTATACCATTACAGTTTTTACTAATCTACTGGGCATATCAATACACATAATTAATCATATCATTCAAAACTTTTATGGAAAGAGAACTAACTCACGTTGATATTGACAGGATTATAGAAATGGCCTGGGAAGACCGCACTCCTTTTGAGGCAATTCAATTTCAGTTTGGACTTACAGAAAAGGATGTGATTTCGCTTATGCGAAAAGAAATGAAACCTTCCAGTTTTAAAATGTGGCGTAAACGCGTTCAGGGAAGACCCACCAAGCATTTAAAGTTAAGGAAAAGTGATGTAAGCACCTTTAAATCCAGCAGGCAAAAACAGATTTCAGGCAATAAAATCGCAAAACGTTAACCGAAGATTTCGTTCAGGACTTTTGCCAGCCTGATGCCGCCAATTTGCAATTGCTTTCTCACTGTATTAAAATTGTCATACATATAACGATACCCTAATTTATCACCCACAGAGGCGCTGTTGTAAACCTCTTTTGTCAAAACACGCATTTCTTCTGCCCATTCCAATACAGAACCTTCTTGAAGTTTGGCAATTTCGTGATTGCTTATTGCGGGGAGGTTATCACTTAATTCAGTATATGACATCTGGAACTGATCAATCATTTTTGAGTCCCAGACTGCGTGAAGGTTTGTGCCGTCATTAAACCACCTTACCTGAAAATCATTGGCTCCTTTATCCTCCTCCAGACCCAAATGCAAGGGTTGATGTAAATCACCCATAAAATGTACCAGTAATTTTAAATGGAAGGCTTTTTCAACTTCTGTAGTTTTATTGTCTTTTAAAATTTTAATACAAAATTTGATTGCCTGTATGATATCACCTTCAGGATTGGGTTCAATTTCAGTATATGTTTTATCAAAGGTAATATTTACATAATGCCAGGGCCTGTATTTATCAAAAGTGCGCTCGCTTTTAATTTCGTCAGCATATGTTGAAATCAATGCCAATGATTTTCCATTGAGAAGCTTGTTAATTTCCTTTTTTGCTTTTTTTGTAAGGTGTTTTGAAGCTACCTCTGCAGTAGTTCGGTGACCGGTCTGGCCCCAGTCATCTGTTGCAAAGAGGTTTCCAAAAAAGAAAATAAAAATAAGGCTAAGAAGAAATCTCATCTGTCTCATTTATGATTTATCTGTGTCGAGCCCTTTTTGTTTCCACTCATCCATGCCCCCGGGCATTTCATAAATTTCCTTAAAGCCCATTTCTTTTAAAATCTCAGCAGCTTTGGCACTTCGCCCACCCGATTTACAATATAAATAAACCGGTTTTTCTTTATCAAGTTGCTCCGCTTTAAGTTTAAAATCATCATGAGTAACACAAAGGTTTTGGGCAGTTTTTAGTTTTCCTTCCTTGTACTCTTCGGGCGTTCTTACATCAATTAACTGAACATCCTCTGTTTCCATGATGTTAAACATTTCTTCAACGGTTATTTTTTGTACCTGAGGATTTTCTTCAGTCTTACACGCTTGCAGCGAAAGAAAAATAATAACGATGTAAAAAATTGTCTTGTTCATAAGCCTTTAATTTTATTCTATCCGGCCGTCCCACTCTGTGATTCCGCCTGTGAGATTGAATGTATTTTGTATCCCCAATGATTGTAACACTGCACAAGCCTGGGCACTTCTTGCGCCAGCTCTACAGTAAATGTAATAGTTCTTTGATTTATCGAGCTTATTTGCCTCTTCCATAAATGTAGCAGGCTCAGAAATATTGATTTGTTTTGCTCCGGGAATCATTCCTTCTTCCACCTCTTCATCTGTCCTTACGTCAAGAATAACAGCATCAGCGTCTGACGCAATCTTTTTTTTCCATTCTTCTGAACTAATATCTTGCATGGTTGTACTTTTTAGGCAAAATTAAAGGAAATGAACATACATACATAAAAAAACCGAAAATGTTTTAAAACATTTTCGGTTATAAGTGTTTAACTATTAGTATTCCTATACTTTAATGGTACATCCAATGGCTCTTGTAATTTTTACGGGAACCTCCTGTTTGTTAATCAAAGCATCAATGGCATTCTCCAGAAAGGTTTCTTTCACAGCTGAAGCATCTTTGAAATTATCATCAATGGCACCAATGTATCGCACTATATTTCCTTGACTTGTTTTTTCCAATAAATAGACATGTGGGGTTCTTGTTGCACCATATTTAGGAAATACATCTTGTTTTGCATCAAAAACATAAGCAAAAGGGAAATTTTTCTCCTTTGACCGTTCCTGCATCTTTTCGAAGCTGTCACCCGGTGATAGTTCGGGATTGTTAGGGTTTATGGCAATTACCGGAAATCCCTTTTTGTTGTATTTGTTGTGCAATTCAATCATTCTGTCTTCATATGCCACTACATAAGGACAGGTGTTACAGCTAAAAATTACGATATACCCTTTGGCATCATTATAATCTGCCAAGGAAACCAATTTGCCATCGACATTTTTAAGTGAAAAATCTGTAGCCACATCACCGATATCATAGCCGGTATCCTTTTGAGAGTATGTATTAATTGTAAAAAAAGCACACACGAGTGCCAGTACTGATAATTTTAGTTTCATTTTCATTGCAAAAAGGTGTTTAGTTCAGTTAATAATTCATCATATGTAAAAGAGCCTTCATAAAATTTTCTTTCATTTCGGCTGTATATTAATGTTGCGGGAATTGCTCCGCTCCAGCTTTCATCTACTTTTGGAATCCAGGTATTACTGTCTACATCATCCAATAATACAACTTGAGATTTTAGCTGGTGTTTTTCTATAAAAGGAAGCACATGACTTTCCAATTTTTCCGGAAAATCAAGGCTTACTAAAAGCACTTCTACTTTTTGGTCGGCAAACTCTTCGCCTATTGACTCAAAATATGGAAGTTCTTTTACACATGGCTTACACCATGTCGCCCAGAAATTGACGATATAGAGGGTATCATTTTCTTTTTGCAAATAAGGCTCAAATCCCTCAAAATCATAAACCGGGACAGCCTGCTCTTTTTCTATGGTTGCAACAAAAGATTCTTCCTGACTTTCATTTTTCTCTTTACAAGAAACCAAAACCAGCAACAGCAAAAAAATGTATTGGAATGTTTTCAACATTAGTGTTTTAAGGAATCTAAAATAGCCAATATTAAAATAGCTGAAAAGCACTTTAACATATCGTAAACGAAAATGCATTAAAATTTTGTTAAGAGGTTTTTGTAGTTGAAAAAATAGCTTACATTTGTACATACAAATATTGTAATAAAAATTATGACAATTGAAGAAGCTATAAAATCCACAGTTTCCTTAAATCCGTATACAAAAACGATATTAAACATCATGTATACCAGCAGGATTATTGAAGAGCAAATTGCTGAAATGCTTAAACCATATGATTTATCAATGCAACAATATAACGTGATGCGCATTTTAAGAGGTCAAAAAGGAAAACCGGCAAACCTCTCCACCATTCAGGAAAGAATGATCAATAAAATGAGTAATACAACACGTCTGGTTGATAAGCTGATTGCCAAAGGACTTGCCGAAAGAAGTATTTGTGAAGCAAACAGAAGAAAAGTTGAAATTATTATAACACAACAAGGTCTTGATTTGCTTGAAGAAATTGATCCATTAACTACTGAAAACAACCAAAAGATTTTAAAAGATTTGTCTCTTCAGGATTTTGATTTGCTTAACCAAATTCTTGATAAACTAAAAAAAGAGTAAAAAAAAATTATAATAACATTTGTATATACAAATATAATTTAGTAATCACCTTTAAAAATAAGCACAATGAACACAAACATTTTGAAAGGCCTTGGAGCCACAGTAATTATTTTAACAACAGTATCATTTACAAAACCTATGGAAAAAGAAATGAAAGTAAAAGAAAGTACCGTCACCTGGAAAGGTAAAAAAGTATTAGGCTCCCATTATGGAACCATTAATCTAACAGAAGGTTCCCTAGTTATGGAAGGTGAAAAAATAGCCGCCGGTAAATTTGTCATTGATATGACTTCCATCCTGGTACAGGATTTATCCGGCGAAAATAAAGACAAGCTTGAAGGACACCTGAAGTCTGATGATTTTTTTGGAGTAGCAAACTACCCTACTTCTACCCTAATCATAAAGAGCGGTAACAAAACCGCTGAAGGGTATTATATTAATGGTGATATTACCATCAAAGGAAAAACAGAACCTATTGCGTTTCTATTAAAAATGGATGGCAGCAAAGCCACGGCAGATTTAAAAATTGACAGGACAAAATTCAACGTTCGTTATGGCTCTGGAAGCTTTTTTGACAATTTGGGCGACAACACCATTTATGATGAATTTGAATTGGCAGTGTCCCTAACCTTTTAACAAAAGCTTAGACATAGTTTATAAAGTTCCGTTTTTAAAAGACGGGACTTTTTTTTATATTAGGATATCTTTAAAAAAAGAGAAAAGAGATAAATAAACAAGAATTCTAAATTTTAAAAAATATAAGTTATGGGAAAAGGAGATAAAAAAACAAGAAGAGGAAAAATTATATTGGGAACTTTTGGAAAATTAAGACCCAGAAGAAAGAAATTTAATATTCGTCCCAAAACGATTAAAGACAATCAGCCAAAAGAGTCTTAAAAAAAATACCAGCAAGAATGCTGGTATTTTTGATTTAACTAACCTGATTTTTATACAGTAACTTCCTTTTGAATACTTGATAAGTATCGTTCTGCATCCAGTGCAGCCATACAGCCTGTTCCTGCTGCTGTAACAGCTTGCCTGTATTCTTTATCCTGCGCATCACCGCTGGCAAACACACCTGGTTTATTGGTTTTTGTAGATTTCCCTTTTGTGATGATATAACCCACTTCATCCATATCAAGCTGGCCCTTAAAAATATCAGTATTGGGTTTATGACCTATAGCAATAAAAAGACCTGTGATTTCAATTTCTTCTTTTTCGCCGGTCACGTTATTAACCATTCTCAAGCCTTCTACAACCTGATCGCCTATAACCTCATCTACTTCGGTGTTATACCTTAAATCAATATTAGGGGTTGATGTAACACGGTGTTGCATCGCTTTAGATGCGCGCATTTCGTTTCCACGAACGAGCATAGTAACTTTTTTACAAATATTAGCGAGATAAGTAGCCTCTTCAGCCGCTGTGTCTCCTCCTCCCACAATGGCGACTTCTTGTCCTTTATAAAAGAACCCATCGCAAATCGCACAAGCAGACACTCCGCCACCACGCAATTTTTGTTCACTGGGCAACCCAAGATATTTGGCAGTGGCACCAGTTGATATGATAATTGTGTGTGCTTCTATTTTTTTTGAACTATCTACAGTCACCTTATGAATTCCTCCCACTTCATCGCTCAACTCAACGGCAGTTACCATTCCTATCCTCACTTCGGTTCCAAAACGTTCTGCTTGTTGTTGCAATTCAGCCATCATTGTGGGACCGTCAATACCGTCAGGATATCCCGGAAAGTTATCAACCTCTGTTGTAGTGGTCAGCTGGCCACCGGGTTCCAGGCCGGTATACATTACAGGGTGCATATCAGCTCTTGCAGCATAAATGGCAGCCGTATAACCCGCAGGTCCCGAACCTATAATTAAGCATTTAACACGTTCTATTGTATCAGACATTTTCAGTATAATTTAATATTTAAGTTTACAAAAATAAACACTTTAAGTTAGTTATTATAACAAAAGTTATTAAGAAAGCCAATAGGGATATTAATAAATACATATAGCAATACTCTTTTCAAATAAAAAACCCGAAGCTCTCGCTTCGGGTTTTCTTATGGTTGATTAGAAGTTAAATTACTTCTTGATTAATCTCTTCACGACACTTGCAGTCTCGCTTTGGATATTAACCATATAAACACCAGATGATAAT
Source organism: uncultured Flavobacteriaceae bacterium (assembly GCA_963975935.1). Taxonomy (GTDB): domain Bacteria; phylum Bacteroidota; class Bacteroidia; order Flavobacteriales; family Flavobacteriaceae; genus Planktosalinus. The sequence continues at coordinate 175,947 of CAXBIQ010000006.1, read as the reverse complement.
CCAGATACATCTATGCGTTGCTCACCACTCATTAGAGATAGATCAACTTGAGATACCAGTTTACCGTTGATGTCATAAATTGTAGCCTGCGTTAGACCTATTTGAGAGTTGTTTTTAATACTCACATAGGCTTCAGCCGGGTTTGGATACATAACTATGGCATCTGAAAGAACATTATCATCGTTTCCTAAGATAGTTTCAACTGTCAACTCAAATTCACACGTTGAAACATTTCCATACTCATCTTCTGCAGTCAAGGTAACGGTATATGTTCCGTCAAGTAACAAGTCACCAGGAGCAGGATCTTGAGATATGATTGTCACAGGATCAGTACAGTTATCAGTAACAGAAGCAAGACCTTCACCGAAATAATCAGGCACTGTATAAGTGATAGAGTCTGGATCTGTATCTACTGTTTGGTCTTCCGGACAAACAATTGCAGGTCCCATTACATCAACTACAGTTACTACTGCTGTAGTGGAAGCTATGTTACCACTTGCATCAGATACAAATAATGTTACAGTAACAGGAGTTCCTATGTCTGCACAAGTGAAACAACTAATATCAATTGCACTTACTGTAATTTCACAGTTGTCAAAGGTACTTGAACTTCCGGGAGACACTTCAACAAATTCAGCAGAACCATCAGAGTTTGTAAGTACTTCTGACCAGTTTGCAGGATCAAATTGACCAAAGAAACCTGGGTCAAAATTACTTATAGTTGTCGTAGCCGGTCCAAATAAACCATCTTCTGACTGTGATCTGAAGCCAAATTCTTGACCTGCAACCAAAGCTATAGTTTCATTTCCTGTTTGATTGTTTGCACCGGAAGGATCTGTCAGTTCAGTATAAACACCATTAATAAGGTATCCAAATGAATCAAAACCAGGACCATCAAGAGTTGTATAGCTCCAGTCAAATGAAATAGTGACATCTTCAGTAACATCAACTAATAAATCAGTAAAGCCAACTGCTAAAGAACCATTATCACTACTGATGGTAATTACTTCAAATACAGGAGGAACAAGACCAAATAAATCTTCGGGCTCTATACAGACGGTACCGTCTTCACCCAGTTCAACTGTAATATCTTCAGCTGAAGCGATTGGTGCGATATTATCAATGATTTCAATTTGAGAAGTACAAGATGTAGTATTTCCGGAAGAATCTGTAGCCGTAACAGTTACATTAACGATACCCAAATCAGCACAAGTAAACGTTAAATCACCTGTTGAACCACCACCAGAACCAGCAGAATAATGAATATTTCCATTAAACACACGTGGCTGGAACAAGGTTCCTGTAAAGTAACCCCCTACAGCACCACCTTCAAGGAATTCAATATTATCATCAGAAGCCCATATGTTACCTGTACCTGTACCGTTAGTGTAATTAAAGCCACCGCCTGTAAGTACAGGAGCTGTTATATAAAATGCACCTGTTTCTCCGGCCGCAATAGTTTGACCTAGATCAAGGTCAAGAACCGTTGGGACACCGTCACCTGCTGAAACTGTTCCGGGAGCTGTACCAATCAATGTCCAGTCACCGGGAGTTGTTTGTGAACCTACCCAAGTTCCTTCTTTAAAATATATCTCAATATCCAGATTTGCACCTGTATCTAAGTTAAGATCAAAAGAATTTATTGTAATTGTTTCCAGTGCATTTATATCAAAGAAATTACCAAAATTACCGTTACCACCAGCAAAACCGGTTGTCAATACTTCAGGAGTACCACCTGTTGCACCACCTGCACTAACAACTACTGAGCAGTTGTCTGTTGCACTTGTGTATAAATCTGTAATCGGAACAGTTACTTCACCATTCATATCCAAGAAATACTGTGGAATAACACCTGCAGGAGTTTCATACTCCAGCAAGAAATTATCAACACCAGCACCCCAGGCCCAAGAGCCACCACCATCATCATAAGTATATCTTACCTGGAAGTTAGAATTTGCAAAAGCCAATAAATCAAATGGGCCTTCTGTAGTTGTATTGGTATTTGCATTATATGTAGCAACATTTTGCCAAGTAGAACCATCAAAAACCTCAACAGTGAATGAAGATGAGCCTAAATGTCTGTATGCTACGTCATATGTCAAGTCGATAGACGTTGCATTTGAAGTATCATAAACATCTGAGAGCAGAGTTACATTACTTGCAGCAGCGCCTGAACCACAAGCATCATCATTAAATATCATTCCGTTTGACCCAAACTGGTATGCTGCCCATGGTAAATCTCCATTTTCCCAGTCACATGGACCTGAATTGGTTACTGCAGACCATCCAGCAGGTAAACCAGCTTCAAAATCTTCTGAAACAATCATCAAACCACCTGCACCGATACATACGATTTCAGGGGCGATATTATCTTCTACAGTAACTATAGACTCACAAGAAACGACATTTCCACCTTCATCAGTTACATATACAGTAATAGTGTTATCTCCTAAGTTAGAGCAATCAAGCTCCAACGAAGTAACTAATCCATCTTCATCAAAACTGAAGCTTACCGGGCCACATAAATCAGAAGATCCTTGACCAGCTACTACTAAGTTAGCAGTAAAGTCTGCCATTGAGCCCCAAGTATAGGAAGCACAAGGGTCAAGTTCAGCAGTTGCTGTTTCTTGAACCATCGCTCTGATGATTACAGAACCTGCATCAGCAGAAGCCGGCACTGTAAAGTTGGCTGTTAATGTTGTTCCACCCGTTGGGCTACCACCGGTAGGACCTCCTCCGGAAACACCTGGTTGAGAACCTAATAAAATACGTTCATCAGCTGTTAGCTCTCCATCTCCATTAAAATCAATCCATACATTGGCATTGGCAGTAAACTGTGAAAAACCACACGTCCAAAGAACCAATTCTGCGGTATATTCTTCACCGGGAACCAAATCAACAGATAATGCTGTTTGGTCTTGAAGACCAGTCACTCCGGGACATGGGTTGTTAAAGTCTACTTCTGTAAAGTTTTCTCCAACAATATTGAAACTTACCATATTTGTATCGAAAGCACTTGTTGGTCCAGGGTTTCCACCACAAGAAATAGGTGTTGCTGGATCTGGCGCTCCAGCACCAAAATTAAGTTCGTCAGCAAATATTGTTACTACTCCATTCTCATCAAGTTCTACGGTAATATCCTGACAGACAGCTACCGGATCAACATCATCAAGAACAGTTACTGTAAACTGACAAGTTGAGGTATTCCCGTCACTATCAGTTGCAGAAAATTCTATAATAGTATCTCCCACAGGAAATATACTTCCTGAACCAGGGCCCATTGTTTGGGTTACTGGTATTAAACCATCTTCAGGATCAAAAGCCTGTGCATCAGCAAAAAATACCTGAGCTCCACAGTCATCCCCGGGGAAATCTGAAGTGTTTACTGTAATGTCCAGTGGACATACAATTTGTGGTGGGTCTCCTACGACGATTGCAGCAACATATTCTCCAGTAATCGTTCTACAACCTGTTGCTGTTGTTGTGCATCCTGCATCATCATGTCTGTAAAGTCGATAAGTGCCAGTTGCTAAAATATCAACATTAAGAGGAGTAACGCCAAATGCAACTGGGTTTAAACCTGCATCTGTAACTGTTAAAAAATTTGTAGCAGTACTTGAAGTAAATTGATACTCCCCAACATCGGTAATATTCAGAACGGAATATTCACCGGTAAAGGCACAAGTAGTTATGTTTACAGCCGGTGTGGAGGCTGAAGACAAAGTAACAGCAGATCCGGGCCATTGCCCACTTGGCGCATTTGTACACTGTGCATTTGCCTGCCAACTAAAAGCAGCAAACACCAGCATTAAAATAGTTAAAGTAATTTTTCTCATAATAATAAAATGTTAAATTATTTATATTGTGCTAATGTAAGAAAAAAATCTTGTAAAAGAAAGCATAAATATTTATTAAAATTTATGATAAAGATTTGTTAATACAATTAATACAGTAATAAAAAAACCCGAAATCTGTATTTCGGGTTTTGCAATCTTAAACATAGTTTCTCACTCTATCATTACCTGATGAAAACGGGTTTGTTATTGTTTTTTGTTTCCTTCTCAGAAAAGCTGTAGCCTTCCCAGTTAAATTTTAATATTCCCTCATAGTTGTCAATTTTATTTTCAACCATATAACGCGCCATGCTTCCCCGGGCTTTCTTTGCATAAAAAGAAATGATTTTTAGCTTTCCATTTTTAAAGTCTTTAAATTCCGGGCTGATAACGGGAACTTTTAGTTTTTTTTCATTTACAGACTTAAAGTATTCCTTACTGGCGAGGTTTACAAAAAGTTCATCATCTTTCAGCTCTTCATTTAACGCTTCTGTGATTTGATCGCCCCAAAACTCATACAGATTTTTTTTTCGGTTAACTTTTAAGTCGGTTCCCATTTCAAGACGATACGGTTGCATCAAATCCAAGGGCTTTAAAACACCATACAAACCTGAAAGTATTCTCACAGTATCCTGAAGTGTAGAAATATTCCCTTTTGAGAGTGCATAAGCGTCTAACCCAACATAGACATCACCCGAAAAAGCATAGATTGCAGGCCGGGCATTTTTTTCAGTGAAGGGCACTTTAAAATCTTTGTATCTTTTATAGTTAAGTTCCGCAAGGTTATCACTGATGCCCATTAAATCTTTGAGTTGCGATTTGGATTTTTTTTCTAAAACACTTATCAGCTTTTCTGCTTCATTTAAAAAAACGGGTTGTGTAAATTTTGAGGTTGGCAATTTACTATCGAAATCAAGTGACTTTGCCGGTGAAAGTACAATCTTCATAACTTTTAATTTTGATTCAAATGTAAGGTTTTGTCAAAAAAGAAAAATCAATTTTTAAAAGGGATTCTAAATTGAGATATAAGCTTTGTCTATCTACTTGCTAACCTTCAAATTCGCTTTTATGTTTTACATAATTGCGCCATTTTTCAATGCACAACAACATATCTTCCGGCAAGGGTGTATTAAACTCCATAAATTCTCCCGTTTCAGGATGGGTAAAGCCCAATGTCTTTGCGTGAAGTGCCTGACGTGGCAGGGCTTTAAAACAATTTTCTACAAACTGTTTGTATTTTGTAAAGGTTGTTCCTTTCAGGATTTTATCACCTCCATAACGCTCATCATTAAATAGCGTGTGGCCAATATGCTTCATATGTACACGTATCTGATGCGTTCTACCGGTCTCAAGTTTACAGGAAACCAGTGTAACATAGCCAAGCCTTTCCAGCACTTTATAATGTGTAACAGCCTCCTTTCCTTGACTGCCATCTTCATATACCATATTTTGCAGACGATTTTTGGGATGGCGGCCAATATGGCCTTCAACAGTGCCTTCGTCATTTTCAACATCACCCCATACTAAAGCTACATATTCCCTTTCGCTGGTTTTATTAAAAAATTGCTTGGCGAGCTTTGTCATTGCAGTTTCCGTTTTTGCAACTACCAGAAGTCCACTGGTGTCTTTGTCAATCCTGTGAACTAATCCCGGTCGCTCATTACTATTCACCGGTAAATTTTCTGAATGGTAAACCAGAGCATTGATAAGGGTTCCTGAATAATTTCCATGTCCAGGATGCACTACCATCCCTGCAGGTTTGTTTACCACAAGCAAGGCATCATCTTCGTAGACGATATCAAGGGGAATGTTCTCCGGAACCAGTAAAAATTCATAGGGCGGATGCGTGAACATAACGCGCACCACATCACCGGGTTTTACTTTGTAGTTTGATTTTACAGCAACATCATTTACATAGATGTTTCCGTCTTTGGCTGCTGTCTGAATTTTATTTCGGGTAGCCCCTTCAATATAGTTCATCAGGTATTTATCGACACGCAAAGGCTGCTGCCCTTTATCTGCCACAAACCTGTGATGCTCATACAAGTCATCACTTTCAGGCTCAAAATCATTATTCTGGGATATTGTCATTTTCAATTGGGGTTTCATTCTCTTCGATTTCATCTTCATCTTGGCCACGGTAGCGCTCTTTGCCGTCACCCACAACCAAATCAATGACAGATGTTATTTGAAGTTCGGCACCGGGTTCAATTTTTTTCCCTTTATGACGCATTTCAAGAACATTGTCTGAAATATCTGGTCTGAAAGCAACATTTCCAATTTCAAAACCTAAAGATCTTAACGTGGGCTCTACCTGTCTTCTTGTTTTTCCCACAAGTAATGGCGGGATTTCCACTTTTCTGTAACCTGAAGGATTGAGTGTTATGTATATCTTTCGGTTTTCTTTTACTTCTTTTCCCGCTTCAGGAATTTGCTCGATCACAGAATATTTAGGGTAATCAGGATTAAAATTTGCAGAGTCTAAAATCTCTAGACGAAGGTCATATTCTTCCAGTTTAGACTCGGCTTCGTCTAATGTCATTTTTGCCAGATCAGGAACGTTGATGCGCTCATCGTGATTTGTGGTAAATTTCAACCAGTATAGAATTAATACCACCAATAATATAAGAACAATAACCGCAAAGACAAGCTGTTTGACAAAAGCCTTGGAAAAAACAAATCTAAAGAAACCCATTGATACGTAAAATTTGTGTTCAATAAAACTAAGGCTTTTTTACAAAAAACCTGTGCAAATGTACATCTTAAATTGCTAACATTTAAGTTTTCGGATTTGGTTTATTAATCCTACTTTTGTTTAACGCATTTTAGTATCAATTCTTATGACAAAAAAAAATGTTGCCGTTATTATGGGAGGTTATTCAAGTGAATTTGAGATTTCACTTTTAAGCGGCCAGGTAGTTTGTGATTCCTTATCAAAGGAAGATTATAATGTTTACAAAGTTCATATTTTAAAAGATAAATGGGTGTATGTAGATGGTTCAGAAAGAGAATTTGAAGTCAATAAATCAGATTTCAGTTTTTCAGACGGAAACAACATCATCAAGCCTGATGTGGTTTTCAACGCCATTCACGGAACACCCGGTGAAGACGGGCTTTTGCAGGCATATTTTGATTTGATTGAAATGCCGCATTCCTCTTGCAATTACTATCAGGCAGCACTTACGTTCAATAAACGTGATTGTCTTTCGGTTTTAAAAAGCTATGGCGTGCATTGTGCCAACGCATATTATCTCAACAAAGGGGATGAAATTATCGCAGAAGATATTATCAAAAAAGTAGGTCTGCCATGTTTTGTAAAGCCCAGTCGTGCCGGCTCCAGCTTTGGAATCAGCAAAGTAAAAACTATTGAAGAACTGGAACCCGCCATTTTCAAGGCATATAAAGAAGATTCTGAAATCCTGATTGAAAGTTGCCTCGTGGGCACAGAAGTTTCTGTTGGAGTCATAGAATATAAAGGAGAAATCTTGGTTTTACCAGCCACAGAAATCGTCTCTGAAAATGAATTCTTTGACTATGAAGCAAAATACCTTGGCAAATCACAGGAAATTACCCCTGCCCGTATTCCTGAAGAAGAAAGAGAACGTGTCAAAGCCGAAGCAAAACGCATTTATGAATTGCTCAATATGAACGGTCTTTCCAGAAGTGAATTTATCATACAGGAAGGTGTGCCTCATTTTATTGAAATGAATGCAAACCCGGGATTATCCAAAGAAAGCATTATACCCAAGCAAGCTGCAGCTGCCGGAATTTCACTTGAAGACCTTTTCGGGAATTTAATAGAACAGGCGTTTACTAAAAAATAAGTACATTAGTATCTTAGATTAAACGAGTTATTATATCTTTTGGGAATAGAACTATGAAACGAGCACTTTTTCCGGGGTCCTTTGACCCCATAACATTGGGACATTATGATATTATTAAAAGAGGTATTTTTCTCTTTGATGAAATCATTGTTGCCATTGGTATCAATGCCGAAAAAAAATATATGTTTACGCTCGAGCAAAGAAAAAAATTCATTGAAGATGCTTTTGCCGGTGAACCGAAAATCAAAGTAATAACGTATGAAGGGCTCACTATTGATTTGTGCAAAAAGATGGATGCTAATTTCATTCTAAGAGGCCTGAGAAACCCCGCAGATTTTGAATTTGAAAAAGCCATTGCCCATACCAACAGAAAACTCTCTAAAATTGAAACTGTTTTCCTTTTAACGGCTTCCAGAACCTCATATATAAGCTCCAGTATTGTGCGTGATGTAATAAGAAATGGCGGCGATTATACAGTTCTTGTTCCTGATAGTGTTGTGGTTAAATAAATTTCCCGTTTTAAAAAATGATTGATATTCTTATCCTTCTTGGCGGATTTGTGGCCTTGATTTTTGGTGCTGAAAAACTAGTTGAAGCCGCTTCCAGCCTTGCTGCTAAGTTTGGCATTCCCTCTATTGTAATCGGGCTTACAATAGTTGCTTTTGGCACCTCAGCTCCTGAGCTTGTGGTGAATGTTATTGCTGCTATCAATGAAAACACAGAAATGGTGCTTGGCAATGTTTTGGGAAGTAATATTTTTAATGTTCTGGGCATTTTGGGTATTTCAGCTATTATATATCCGCTCGCTGTGAAAAGCAACACCACCTGGTATGAAATTCCTTTAAGCCTTCTTGCTGCGGTTGCTGTAATTGTTGTGAGTTCAGATATTTATTTTGATGGGCTGACAAATACCATTTCACGCACAGACGCTTTATTGCTGCTCTTGTTTTTTGCGGTTTTCCTGGTTTATAATATAGCCATTTCAAAAAATGACGAGAGTGAAGAAAAGGTAACCATCAAACCCTATAAAACCTTCACCGGTATACTTTTTATTTTATTGGGTCTGGCAGGTCTTGTTATTGGAGGTCAACTCATTGTAACGAGTGCAACTTCCATTGCCCAGTCTTTTGGCATCTCTGAGCGCATTATCGGGCTTACAATAGTTTCCATAGGAACTTCGCTTCCAGAACTCGCAACATCGATTGTAGCCGTGCGTAAAAAGAACGTTGACATTGCTATTGGAAACGTTGTGGGTTCAAATATTTTCAATATTTTCTTTGTATTGGGAGCCTCGGCATTAGTTACTCCTGTAGTAGTGGCTCAGGCTTCATTCATCGATATTTTAATGAATATCCTTGCCGGTGTCTTACTCTTTCTCTTTGTTTTTACCGGAAAATACAGGAGGGTTGACCGCTGGGAAGGTTTTATATTATTAGCGCTTTATGTGGGGTATTTAATTTACCTTATTTATTCTTAACACCTAATCTTCATTTGTTTCGTTATCCTTATCAATTAATTTGGGAAGGTAAACGGTAACGAGTGTGCCGGAAGGATCATTTTTTGAAAACTCAATCCTACCGTTATGCATGTTAATAAAATCTTTGACGATGCGCAAACCAATCCCGGTTCCCTTTTCGCCTTCGGTGCCATAGGTACTCATCAATTCCTGCTGTGTCTCAAGGTTTTTGATAACAGAAGGGTCAATCCCTTTTCCTTGATCGCTTACACGAAAAACAAAAAAATCTTTTTCCTCTGAAAACCTTACCTCAACTTGTCCTTTTACAGGGCTGAACTTAATGGCATTGGCAATCAAATTATTGGCGATGCTTCTAAACTGATTTTCATCTGCCCATACCACAGACTTTGAAGTGTTGACATAGCTAAGTTCTATTGCTTTGGTTTCAGTATGAGATTCAAAGTTTTTAATAATCTCTATGATAATCCCGTCTTCATCAAGCTCAGTAACATTGATGGATTTATCATTCATTTGAAGTCGTGCCCATTGTAAAATATTTTCCAGTGTTTTTAAACTGGCACTGGTTTCCCCTTTTAAATGTTTAAGCATAAACTCCATTTCCTCAGGAGACAAATCTATTTGGGACATACTGTCAATGAGACTGGAAACATTTGCAAGGGGGGTTCTTAAATCATGCCCCAAAACTGAAAATATTTTGTCTTTCAAGGCAACAGCCCTCTGTAAATCTGCTTCTCGTTCTTTTGTTATCTGGTACTGCAATTCCAGGTCTTTTGTTGCTTTTTGTACTTTTTTATACGCTATTTTTCGTTGTCTATTTGCTTTAAATAGAACAACAACCAAAACAACAAAAATAACTAAGGCAAGAATAAGCCCTATTAAAAAATAGTTTTGAAGTTTGATTTGTTCTTCCTGTGCGACTTCTTTTTCCCTTAAAATTTTGTTTTCAGCCTCAGCTAAATTTGTTTCATATTGAATGCGCAATTCATCAAGCTTGTCATTGTTTTTAATGAGCGCAACACTGTCTTCAATAGCCCGCAAGCGGTCACTGTACTCAAGAGCCTTTTCATAGTTGTTGTTTTCTTTATAATATTCAAGCAGCGTTTGGGTGATACTTTTTTTCATATCAAAATTCTCCATGGAAGTTGTGATATTTTCAACCTTTTTATAGTACTCCAAGGCTTCACTTTTGTTTCCTTTTGCCATCAGGGCATCACCAATACCCATATTGGCAAAATACAAACCGGGTGTGATTCCGTAGGTTGTGCTTATTTCCAATGATTTCTGAAATGATGCAATTGCTTTATCATATTCACCTGCAGCAATCTGAATAGTACCCAATGCGTGATTGCTTATTGCCAGGCCACCCAGGTCACCACTTTCTTGCTTGATTTTAATGGCTTTTCCTATATAAACAAAAGCACTGTCAAGTTTGTCTTCTCTTTCGAAAAGCAGTGAGAGGTTGTGATAATTTTGAGACAGGGCTTGCTTTTCATTTATTTTCAAATTTAAATTCTCTGCCCGCTTGTAATGTTCTTTGGCTTTTGTATAATCTTTAAAATTTTCTCGGTAGAGTTCTCCTATATTATTTTCAACAATGGCTTGAGATTTCAGTGCCTCTTTTTCTTTAAAATAATTTTTCACTTCGATTAATGAAACCAAAGCATTGTCAAAGTCGCTGGCCTGCTTGTATGCAATTGCCATATTTGATAACAGCGAATAATATTTATCATTTTTATCACTTTCCAGCATTTGTAATGCTTCCCTTTGGTATACCAAGGCTTTTTTAAATTTATTGTCAACCAAAAGGGCATTTGCCATTCCTGAGTATGCAGCAACAATCGAAGCGGTATCCCGGAGTCTTGTCGCAGCATCAATCGATTTTAAAAATGATTTTTGAGCTTCTTCAATTTGATAACGATCAAAGGCCAGCGTAGCGAGGTTTTGATAATAATTAAAAAGCACCTGATAAGATGATGTGGAGTCTATAGAATTTTGTGCTTCTTTTAAAAGGGAGGCACTTTTTTCAAAATCATTGTTTGCAGTAGCCTCTGAAGCTAATTTAATTGTCTTTAAAACTGTTGAGTCTTCAGGGTCCTGAGGCGCTTGTGCAAAAACTGTGGAGCTGAGAAATAAAAGGCAAAATAAAAGGGTAACGCAGGTATTCTTTAAAAACATTGGGGATATATTTTATGCAAATGTAATAGTAAATTTAAATATTTGAATGTTAAAGTATTGGAAATTTTATGTCAGAACAAATATTGGAGTTTTACACCTGAATAAATATTTATTGGGTTTCCGGGATAAAAATATCTAGGGGCGGCACCGCCAAAACCCACTGCATTGGGCAGGATACTGGCAGCATATTTTTCGTTAAAAAGATTATTGACGCCTGTAAAAAGTTCGGTTGAAAGTTTTTTGAATATAAAAAATGAATACATCATTTTTATATCAGTAACATGATAAGGATTTGAATACAATGTATTTGAATCGTTCAATGGAATCTTACCGACACTCAATAGGGAAGCATAAAACTGAAAACCAAAATCTGATTGCAAATCAAAACCTGCCTTCCATTGATGAGATGGGGCGCCGGTGAGTTTATTTCCTGAAAAATCATTATCCCCATCAACAAAGTCCTTAAATCGAAACCTGTTGAAGCTTGCGCTAAAAAAAGGATACAGCTGGAGCTTGTTGGAAATAGTAGCGCGGTACTTTATTAAAGCCTCAATCCCTTTATGACTGCTTTCACCGGCATTTATACCCACAAATTGGTCTTCAGCAACACGCCTGGCAACAAGGAGGTTGGTGATTTGTGTAGAATATAAAACCACTTCAGTATACAAAGTATTTTTCAACCAGTTTGCTTTAAAGCCCATTTCATAGTTCCAGCCAATTTCCGGCTTTAAATCAGTATTGATTTGGCCCTCGGGGGTTAATGTTTCAGCTACAGCCGGGATTGAAAAACCTTTACTGATTGAAGCATATAGATTTTTTCCGGGTGTAATTTTATAAGAAAGTCCCAACCGTGGTGACAGAATATTATCAAAAGTAAAGCGCTGTCTGGAAGTGTTTTCAATATGTTCAAATTCATCTTTCAGGGAATATTGGGTATTGTTAAAAGAAAGTCCGGCTTCAATAAATAATTTATCTGTCAAGGTGGTGTTTTGCTCTAAAAAGAAATTAAAATAGGTTCTTTCCTGATTTACCTTAGCAAAGAGATCACCTTCAATACTTCCGCTTCCGGGTTCAGATTGATAAAGATTTTCCAACAATGTAAAAGTGTAATTTTCTGTCATAATTTCGCTGCCAAAACTCCATTGGGTTGGCAATGATAAGACCTGTGTTGAAAAATTCAATTTTGTTCTGAGACCCATTGAAAAACTATCATCATCAAGAATATCAAAAGGTCTGGGCTCATAAGCATCTTTATAGTTTCCAAAGATTGTTGTTGAAAGAGACCAATTAGAAGAAAATTCAACCCGATGATTGAATCCGAAAATTACCTTGTCATAAGACTCAAAACCTTGTGCATCTTTCCAACTACCACCTGCAATCTCAGGCCTGTTTATGAAGTCACTTTCATTTATCGAGCTGGGAATAAAGGCTTTCAAACGAGTATAAATGGCAATAAATGAAAGACTGTTTTTTTCATTTAGCTGTGTTTTACCATAGATGTTTAAAGAGTTTCTATTATAATCACTATTTTCCCTAAAACCGTCACTTTGCATGTGATTGTAGCTCACGTAAATATTTGATTTAGAAGTTCCGGCATGTAAAGAAGCATTTTGCTTCCAGAGTCCAAAACTGCCCAGAGTGGTCGTTGTTTTAACATAAGGGCTTTGCGTTTGCTTGTGGGATTTTAAATGAATAACCCCTCCTAAACCAGCTCCAAAACTGGTACTGTTGGGTCCTTTAATTATTTCTACCCCTTGTATCGTTTCGGGATCAATATCTTCAAACACAGTTTCCCCTTCAGCATTGGTAAGTGGGATGTCTTCAAAATATGCTTTCACACGATTTGTACTGAATTGAGAGCGAGCTCCCATACCCCTTATAGTAACCCTATTAGTATTTAAGGCACCTTGTTGGGCATATACGCCCGGCACTTTGTTTAATATTGGGGTCAGGTTTGTTTGGTCGCTAAATTCGATATCTTTTTCTGAGATTTGAGTAACTGCATATGCACTGTTTTGAATTGATTTTGGAATCAAAGCACTGTAAACAATAACTTCAGAAAGTGCTGTGGTGTCTTTTTTGGTTTGTGAAAAACCACCATAAAAACTAAGAAACGTAATAAATAAAAGAGAGAAATGGGACTTGGACTTTATAAATGTGGTCGTTTTGATTTTCATTCTTGCTAAGATACTATAAATTAAGCATAAAAAAACCCCGGTGAGTATACCGGGGTTTTATAAACTTTATGTTTAAAAAAATTATCTCTTAACAATTTTCTGAGTAAGTGAACCTTCATTGGTTTCAACTGTCAACATATATACACCTCTGCTCAATGCTGAAACATCTACCTGGCCATTTGCAAAAACAACACCTGTGTTTTTACCTAACAGATCATATAAAATAGCTCCTGTAACTTGAATGTTTGAAGGAGTTTTGATGTTGATTACATCTGTTGCAGGGTTTGGATAAACTGAAACCTGAGAAGCAAGAGTTTCATTTACAGACAATGGTTCATCATCACCAAGCACATTCCATACCAAACCTTGAACAAGACCTAAATCTGAAAATGGAGTAGGTGTTGCTGCCCCACAAACATCAGCTTGGATATATGAAGGACCAGTATCTCCGTCACTGTTACATCCAAAACGCATGAAGTGTTGATCTGTTCCGTCGTCAATCAATACAGCTTCCATTACCATTGCTTCTCCGGGTGGAATCAAAGCACTAAGCGGCAAAGATACTATTTGTAAAAAGTCAGCATTCGTTGCTGTATGTACGGCAGTACCTTGAAGGGTTAAGGTCCCTCCGGGAAATGTCCCTGGAGCTGTAGAATAAATATTGATTGTAATTGGAAAGCTGCTAGGTGTTGAGATTGGTCCAATAGCAAATTCAACATCAGTAACTTGAAGACCGTCCATAAGACCAAAATCCCCTTCTAAGTCAAATACCCTGAACAAGTTATTGTTACGAAAAGAAGTTGGAGAAGCACATGCAATGGCATCAGCTTCAACATTGTTTTGAGTATTACTGTGTGTAATAACGACCGGTGCACTATTTACATCTAAGTTTCCAAAAGAAATCCCGCCATCAGGATTTGCAGTTGTAAAAGTTGGTTGTTGTGCCTGTACTGACATTCCAGCCACAAACAAAAAAGCAAGTAAAGTAATTTTTTTCATAATATTAAATTTTTAGTTAACATAACAAATATATACTTTTTTTTTAAATTAACAATGTAATAACATTTTATGACATATATTATCATTGTAATATATATACATGCAATTAAATCAGGTTAAATTAATAGTTAACAAAAAAGAAAACAGAATTTAAAGCTTTATTTTATACAGCAAGCTTTATTAAAGTGATTTGTTTTCAATTATTAGAATTACTTAGCTCTATAACTATAAAGGAAATTGATTAAACCAATCGCGGTTTTTTTTTAAATTGGTATCTTATTTAGTATTGAAAAAAATTAAATAATTTGAAGAAGAGAAAAGAAAGCTAATTGTAAAAGAAGAGGCTGAGAGATTTGTGAGGAGGAATTTTATTTGTGCTAATTGTCAAAATAAAAAACCCGGCAAATTTGCCGGGTTTTAATTAAAATTAACGTGTTACAAATTATCTCTTAACGATTTTCTGAGTAAGAGAGCCTTCATTTGTATCAACTGTAAGCATGTAAACACCTCTGCTTAAGCCTGAAACATCTACCTGACCATTTGCAAAAACAATACCTGTATTCTTACCTAACAGGTCATATAACGTAGCTCCTGTAACCTGAATGTTTGAAGGAGTTTTGATGTTTATAACATCTGTTGCAGGATTTGGGTAAACTGAAACTTGAGATGAAAGATTATCATTTACTGAAAGAACCTCTTCTCCAACTAAATTAATAACATATTCTTGAGGACCAGCACCAAGAGCGCTAGCATCTTGCCATGGAATATCACAACCAGTACTTGCTCCTCCGGTTCCGGTACCATCAGATTTTATCCAAGCAGTATTATTTTGACCAGCTAAATTAAACCCCGGAAAAAACGTTTGAGCAATAACAGCTCCCTCATCTGGGGCGAATACTTCTACAGCAACTATTGATCCGGCAGGTATTGTTGCAGAAATATTAGCGGTGATAAGACTTAAATCATCAGCCGAAAAAAGTGGAACATCAACAGTTTCTATCAATGTAAAAGTTGCTGTAGATAAATCTTCAGTATCTACAGTGTAAATATTTACTTGAACAACCTTTCCATCATCAGCTGAGCCTTGACCAAATTCTACTGCTGAAATTTCAAAATCACCAGCAATACTAAAATCATTAGCTAAATCATATGTTCTTGCAAAAGCATTATCTCTGTATTCCCCAGTACCACCTTGGGCAGGAGAACTCCAACAAGCAACTCCACCTGTATCAATGGTTGAAGGATCAACAGACTGAGAAAGCGTTACTTGGGCATTTGACACTACTCCCAAAAAGAATAATGATCCCAAAAATAAAAAAGTAATTTTTTTCATAATTTATATTATATTAAAATTTTAGTTAACAGCCCAAATATATATTTTTATACTTCTTTAAAAGAATTAAATCAGATTTTATGAGCCGTATTAACATACTTTTAAGTTTTAGTCTGTGTATTTTTAGCATAAGTTGCGTTTACGGTCAGTCTAAAGTGACAGAAACCATCTTTGAAAAAAACGAAGGACTGCAAACTGCAACTTATAATGAGACTATTGATTACTATCGAGCATTATCAAAATCTTACCCCACTGTAAACATTCAGGAAATAGGTGAAACCGATTCCGGTCTGCCTTTGCATATGGTGACATTTAATACTGATAAGGATTTTGATTTTAGAAAAATTCATAATAATAAAGCAATTGTTTTAATAAACAATGGCATTCACCCCGGTGAACCCGATGGCATTGACGCCACTATGATGCTGATGAGGGATTTTGCTTCCGGCAAACTGAAGGCCCCAAAAAACATCATCATTATTGCTATACCGGTTTACAATATTGGCGGTGCCCTAAACAGAAATTCTTCATCCCGGGCTAATCAGAATGGTCCCGAAGCATATGGATTCAGGGGGAATGCACGAAATTATGACCTCAATCGGGATTTTATTAAAAGCGATACCAAAAACGCCCTGGCTTTCGCCGAAATTTTCCACCTTCTGAATCCTGATGTGTTTATTGACAACCATGTAAGCAATGGCGCCGATTATCAATATACCCTCACCCACTTGTTTACACAGCACAACAAGCTGGGTAATGAAGCCGGTCACTACTTAAACAAAACACTTCAACCCCTTCTAGAGAAAAAACTATCCGAAGAAAACCACGACATCACTCCTTATGTCAATGTATTTAACAGACCACCGGATGATGGTTTCTCACAATTTATGGATAGCCCAAGATATTCAACAGGATATACTGCATTGTTCAACACCTTTGGTTTAATGGTGGAAACACACATGCTGAAACCTTATAAAGACCGGGTGGAAGGAACTTATGCCCTTATGAAACATATGATTGCAATTACTGACGAAAATTATCAGGATATTAAAACCATAAGAAAAGATGCTTACAAAGCATATTCCCCGCGTTCTGAATACCCAATTTCATGGGAGATTGACAGTTCAAAAGTGACCACACTTCAGTTTAAGGGGTATGAAAGTGAATACAGAACGAGCAAGGTTTCGGGGAAAGACAGACTGTTTTATGATCGTGATAAACCCTTTACAAAGCCTGTTAAGTATTACAACCATTTTAAGCCTTCGGCTACCGTTACAATTCCAACAGCATATGCAATTCCTCAAGGTTGGTGGAATGTGATTCATCTTTTAAAAGCAAATGCCATTGAAATGCGCAAACTCAAAAATGATACTATAATCCGGGCAGAAATATACAGGATTGAGGATTTCAAAACCCGTTCTGCTCCATATGAGGGGCATTATCAACATTATAATACAACCTTTTCAAAAACCACAGAAGATGTCACTTTAAAAAAGGGTGATTATTTGGTTTATACCGCTCAACCCGGGGTCAAATACCTACTTGAAACACTGGAGCCGCACGCAGTAGATTCTTTCTTCAATTGGAATTTTTTCGATAGTATTTTACAGCAAAAAGAGGGTTTTTCGCCTTATGTCTTTGAAGAGATTGCTTATGAGATACTAAACAACAACCCTGGTTTAAAAAGGGAATTTGAGAACAAAAAAAATGAAGACGAAGCCTTTCGTGAAAACGGATATATGCAACTGGACTGGATATATAAAAATTCAGAGTACTATGAAAAAGCGCATAAAAGATATCCTGTATTCAGGGTTTTGAATTAACCTCCTGATAAAAAAGCTCCCGTATGTTTGCGTAAGATTTCAAGAGCGCTTTGGTTGTTTTTTTCGGGTTTTTCCAAACCACTTTTTTTATACCTTCATTCACTTCAGGGCTTAATTTACCTGAATAAGTTGTTTTCATTTCAAACCAGTATGTTTCTTTTAACTTCATTTTTCCGTTTCTTTTAAAAAAATGATAGGTGATTTGCAAGGGCTTTACAATCTGCAGATTTTCAACACCCGTTTCTTCTTCTGTTTCCCTGATTGCTGCTTCTTCAATGGTTTCATCATCTTCAACCCTCCCTTTTGGCAAATCCCATTTTCCGTTTCGCTTGATAAATAATATCTCGCCCTTATCATTTTTCACGAGGCCTCCGGCAGCAAGCACTACTGTGGTTCTCTTTTTAAACTTTTGGATTAACATTTCACCATTTGGGTGGTATAAATAGACCCGGGTCCATTTATTTTTGGATACTTTTTTTACAATGCTCTCAATATCAGCATCCTTAAGAGGAATACAGATAACATCTTTATCATAAACCATCTCACTGGTGAGAAATATGGGCTTATCATTCACAAAAACTTTATACATTTGCAGTATGATTTTGAATAAAGACACGGCTCAAAAAACAGCCGAACTGTTATTGCAAATTAATGCAATTAAATTACAACCACAAAACCCTTTTTTGTGGGCATCAGGATGGAACTCTCCAATTTATTGTGATAACAGGATACTTCTGTCTTATCCACCCATCAGAAACTATGTCAGGGAAAACATAGCACGTCAAATTGAACACATTTATGGTAAGCCCGATGTGATAGCCGGCGTTGCCACAGGAGCCATTGGTATCGGGATGCTTGTTGCTGACTATCTAAATCTCCCTTTTATCTATGTGCGCCCCGAAGCAAAAAGCCACGGCAGGCAAAATCAAATTGAAGGAAAAATTGAAGCTAACCAGAGTGTAGTTGTTGTGGAAGACCTCATTAGTACCGGAAAGAGCAGTTTAAATGCTGTACATGCACTAAATCAAGCCGGCGCCAATGTTAAAGGAATGATAGCTATTTTCACCTATGGTTTTCAGGTAGCTGATGAAAATTTTAAAAAAGCTTCCATTGATCTTCATACATTAAGTGATTATAATCATTTACTGTCACAGGCAGAAAAAAACAATTATATCTCAAAAAAAGATATTGACACGCTACGTTCCTGGAAAGAAAATCCTGAAAAATGGGGCAAATAATTTAGTTCTAAATACACCTAAAAACAATACAAAATGCAATTGGAAAGCAATAGAGTTACAGTAAATAAGCCAGCAGAAGAATTGTGTTCTTTTTTGAGCGATGTTAAAAATTTTGAAGTATTAATGCCCGAAAACATCAGTAAGTTTGAAGTCATTCGTGAAAATGCATTCGTTTTTGCACTAAAAGGAATGCCTGAAATCGCATTGGAACTCAAAGAAACCATCCCCCCCAACAAAGTTGTTCTGGGCGCCATCAGTGACAAGATGCCCTTTACCCTTACTGCAAATATTCAGGAGGTGAATGAAAACACCAGCACTGCAAAACTGGATTTTGAAGGAGAATTTAATGCTATGATGGCTATGATGATCAAAGGTCCCATATCAAAATTTCTTGAAACCCTGACCACAAACCTCTCAAAGCTATAAGCCATTTAGCATTTTAATCTCTTTTAAATCAAACAGGACTTTTGATGCGTCTTCAATTTCCACTTCCAGTTTCCCGGATTCTGAAACGCCCCTGATGATACCGTTAAAAACCTTTTTGTCTGAGGTTTCAAAAACGCTTACTCTATCTTTTCTGTACATACAATTCAGGTAATTTGATTTGAGTTTTTGAAAATCATTTGGTTTCAATTCCTGAAACAGCAAATTTATTGAACCCAGCAATGCTTCAAAAATACCTTCAATTGCAAACTCTTTTCCGGAAACTATTTTCATCGAAGTCGCACCGGGTAAATTTTCAAAAGAGCTTTCATTAACGTTTAGTCCAATTCCGATAATGCTGCCTTTGATGTTTTTTTCCTTCAGGATGTTTTCAATCAATATGCCACATATTTTTTTATCTGCTGACATAATGTCGTTTGGCCATTTTACGGTTATATTTTGAATACCATAATCTTCAAGTACTTTTTTTATTGCTAGTGAAGCTGCAATTGAAATGTAAAACTGATGCCCCACTTTAAAGTCATAAAAACGCTTATACACACTAAACGTAAGGCTCTCCCCTTCTTTTGAATACCATTGGCTTCCCATTTGCCCCTTTCCTTTGGTTTGGTTTTTTGCCCATACAGCAATATCTTGTGAAAGATTATTATTCTTCAACAGGTCTTTCACATAGTTATTTGTAGATGTCGTGGCACTGATTTTGTGTATTATCATAAAAAATAAATGTAAAAATTGCGTTAATCTTATAAAATAGAAAGTTATAGGAACCTAAAAAAGTAATAACTTTGCAAAAATAGTTGTTTTAATGACCAAAAAAGAAAACGAAACAGATCAATTAATTACTCAAATCATTCACGGCATTGAAGAAGTCAAGGGACAAAATATTGAAATCCTTGATTTACGCGAAATAGAAAACACGGTGTGTGACTATTTTATTATCTGCAACGGTACTTCAAATACTCAAGTAAACGCCATAGTGAGCTCCATTGAAAAAACAGTAAGCAAATCATTAAAAGAAAAAGCCTGGCACATTGAAGGTTCAGATAATGCTGAATGGATTTTAATGGATTATGTCAATATTGTTGTACATATTTTTCAGAAGCATATCAGGGAATACTATGACATTGAAAGCCTTTGGGGCGATGCAAAATCCGTGAAAATTGAAACCAGTTACTAAAAAAACATACACCATATTTAATGGCAAACGAAAATAACAATTCAGAAAAAAACACTCCGGATAAGGACAATAAAAACAAGGACCTTAAGCCAAAATTTAATCCCATATGGATTTATGCGGCTATCATCATTGCTTTTATTGGCATCAACTACTTTAGCAGTGGTGGATGGTCAGAGCCTGCAAAAGCGACTCCTGCCGAGTTTCAAACCTTTTTGAGAGAGGGAGATGTTGAAAAAGTAGTTATTGTAAACAAAAATAAAGCACGCGTCTTCCTTACCCAGGAAGCAAAAGCTAAAGAAGTTCACATACGAAACAATAAAGAACAAATTGTGGCCACATCAAATGTGCCCGATTATCAATTTGAATTTGGTGACCTTCAGAATTTTGAAAACGAAATAAGAAGAATTAAAGAAGAAAACAACCTCGATACTTCCATTGTCTATGACACAGAATCAAATGTATGGGGAGATATTCTTCTTACCTTACTGCCTTTTGCTATTATTATAGCCATTTGGATTTTCATAATGCGAAGAATGTCAAGTGGTGCCGGAGGTGGTGCCGGTGGACAAATATTCAACATCGGAAAATCAAAAGCACGTCTTTTTGACCAAAATACCGATGTTAAAGTTTCATTCAAGGATGTTGCCGGACTAGAAGGCGCAAAAGAAGAAATACAAGAAATTGTTGACTTCCTGAAAACACCAGACAAATACACCGCTCTTGGTGGAAAAATCCCAAAAGGAGCGTTGCTTGTAGGTCCTCCGGGAACCGGTAAAACCTTATTAGCTAAAGCTGTTGCCGGTGAAGCAAAAGTACCTTTCTTTTCACTTTCAGGTTCAGATTTTGTTGAAATGTTTGTGGGTGTGGGAGCGTCCCGTGTGAGAGACTTGTTTAAACAGGCAAAAGACAAAGCGCCTTCCATCATTTTTATTGATGAGATTGATGCTATAGGTCGTGCACGTGGTAAAAGCAATTTTTCAGGCTCTAACGATGAAAGAGAAAATACCTTAAACCAGTTGCTTACAGAGATGGATGGTTTTGGATCTAATGCAAATGTCATTGTACTTGCCGCCACAAACCGTGCAGACATCCTGGATAAAGCATTGATGCGTGCCGGTCGTTTTGATCGTCAGATCTTTGTTGACCTTCCGGATTTAAGGGAACGCAGGGAAATTTTTGATGTTCACTTAAGGCCTATTAAAAAAGAAGAAAACCTCGATCTTGAGTTTCTTGCAAAACAAACTCCCGGATTTTCAGGGGCAGATATTGCAAACGTTTGTAACGAGGCTGCTTTGATTGCTGCCAGAAAAGGAAACAAAGCCGTGGGAAGACAAGACTTCTTGGATGCCGTTGACAGAATTGTAGGCGGATTGGAAAAGAAAAACAAAATTGTCACTCCCGAAGAAAAGAAAGCCATCGCATATCATGAAGCCGGTCACGCTACTGTAAGCTGGATGCTGGAACATGCTGCTCCACTGGTAAAAGTCACCATCGTTCCCAGAGGACAGTCGCTTGGTGCAGCCTGGTACCTTCCTGAAGAGCGTCTTATCGTAAGACCTGATCAAATGCTTGACGAAATGTGTGCCGCCCTTGGAGGACGGGCCGCAGAAAAAGTGATTTTTGACAAAATATCAACCGGTGCATTAAGTGACCTTGAAAAAGTTACTAAGCAAGCACGGGCTATGGTCACAATTTATGGATTAAATGATAAGTTAGGCAACCTCACCTATTACGACTCATCAGGACAAGGTGATTATAATTTCACCAAGCCATACAGTGAAAAAACTGCTGAGATGATTGATAAAGAAATTTCAAATCTGATTGAATCACAGTATCAAAGGGCAGTTAACTTACTTAAAGAAAACAAAGACAAGCTCATCGAGCTGGCTGAAGTTTTACTTGAGAAAGAGGTTATTTTCAAAGACAATCTTGAAAAAATATTCGGAAAGAGACCTTTCGACAAGCCTGAAGCTGTTTTCAATAAAGTAGATGACCCGTCTTAGTTTTTACTGCTTAAGAGAATATTCTACGGCTTAATTCGCTTTTAGGATAAGATTTTTCTATATTTGGTGCAACCTTGATAAATAACACCTCAAAATGCTATAAATGAGTTTGTTTAAAAAGTTATTTAAAAAAGCTAAAGATAAACAGTCCCCCAAAGAAGAAAGAAGTAAATATCTGCCGGAAACACCACTTCCCACTGATGAAAAATTTACTTACAACTTTAGAAAAAATGGAGGGAAGTTTCTCTATTGCGAAAACTATGATGAACTTTATGAAGCCTTTGATAATATACTGCTTGAAAACGACTGGTATGAAAAAAAGGTTTATTGCTCAAATTCAAACCTGAAGTCAAAATTCAATTCATTCAATCTCGAATATGGCGAGGACCCAGGCGCTGCATTTTTCTTTTCACAGTGTGAATCTCTTGTAGCAGACGCCGGTGCTATTTTAATTTCTTCAAATCAGATTAAAGAGAAAAAACTCAAAGAATTGCCCGATAATTTTATCATTTTTGCAACTACAAGTCAGTTGGTAGATACCATTGGAGAAGGTTTAAGAAAAATAAAAAGTGCCAACAAAAAAACCATTCCTACAAATATTACTACCATCAAGAACTTTGAAAGTAAAAAAGAAAATGATTTTATGACTTACGGAAGTAGTTCAAAAAACTTATATTTGCTGCTCTTGGAAGACTTATAATATGAAGGAACTTTTTGTAAGAGCCCTGTCGGGATTAATCTATGTCTCGATACTCGTTATTTCAATGTTTGCTTCTCAAACAGCCTTTCAAGTCTTATTCCTCCTTCTGGGCCTTGTGTGTTTGCACGAGTTTTTAAAATTAATTCGTTTAAAATCAGTAGTCCTTTATATTGTCTTTATAGGGTTTGTATATCTTTTTTCATACTTAAAGTTTGATTTTTATGCCACCAAGCTTCTTTTGATTTTAACCGGTTTTTTAAACCTCTTTCTTTTAAAAGATTTGCTTTGGGTAAGCAAAATACCCATGTTTGAAAAAAAGAAGTATGCCGTTTCAATACTCTATATTATAAGTGGTTTTGTCTTTATCCTCCTCATTCCTTTTTATGATGTAGTATTTCAACCTATGGCCATTGTTGCTGTTTTTATACTCATCTGGACCAATGACACTTTTGCTTATTTAGTGGGAAAAAATTTTGGAAAACATAAACTTCTCGAGCGCATTTCACCCAAAAAAACAGTTGAAGGTTTTCTGGGCGGATTACTTGCTTCTTGTATTGCCGGTTTTTTTATTTTTAAATATCTTACTATTTTTAACCCAGTATTTTGGGTGGGTCTGGCCATTTTGACCAGCGTCTTGGGAACTGTGGGAGACCTTGTTCAATCAAAATTCAAAAGACAAGCGGGTGTCAAAGACAGTGGAAAACTAATGCCGGGACACGGCGGCCTCTATGACAGGCTTGACAGTATAATTTATACAAGCCCATTTGTTTATGCTTACTTTTTAATCGCTCAATATGTTTCATAAAGAAGGACAAAAAATCATTTATACCTGCCTGGCAATTCTTATTGTAATTACATTGGCAGCCCACTTTTTTTTGGAAAATGAATTTCTCAAAAAATTGATGGTATCAATCCTCATTATCTTTTTTCTTTTAATACTGCAGTTTTTCAGAAACCCTAAAAGAGAGGTAACTATCAATGAAAATAACGTTCTTTCTCCCGTAGACGGAAAAGTGGTTGTGATAGAAGAAGTTTTTGAAAAAGAATACTTTAACGAAAAAAGGATCCAAATCTCAGTCTTTATGTCACCGGTCAATGTTCATGTAACGCGACACCCCGTGAGCGGAAAAGTTGTTTATTCAAAATATCACCCAGGTAAATATATGGTTGCCTGGCACCCAAAATCCTCAGAAGAAAATGAACGCACAACCGTGGTTGTAAACAATAATTCCTTTGGTGATGTGCTTTACAGGCAAATTGCGGGAGCTCTTGCAAAACGCATTGTAAATTATGCTGTGGAGGGAGAAGAAGTCACTCAGGGAAGTGACAGCGGTTTTATAAAGTTTGGTTCCAGGGTAGATGTTTTTTTGCCTTTAGACACCAAAATTAATGTAAAATTAAACCAAAAAGTAAAAGGTGGTATTACCATACTTGCTCAAAAAAATGAACCCTGAAGAACTTGACATGGCGTTTCAAGAAGCAGTTGATAAGGTCAACAATCATTTAGAACCTTTTCCGGCAGACTTACTCTTGCGTCTTTATGCCTACTATAAAAAAGCAAATAACAATGAAGATGACCCCAACAGCAAAAAGCCATTAATAAACGCTTTTAAAGCAAATGCACTTTTTCAGGTGAGGGGCATGACTGAACCGGAGGCCAAACAAGCTTATATTGATGCCGTAAATACATATTTTTTATACCGAAAATAACATTACTTTTTGCGATACTTAAGAGGTAGATAGACCACTTTTTTGGTTTCGTAAAAATCCTCCTCAAAATAATCAGAAAGCTCAAATATTTCTGCTTTCGGAAAATCTTGTAGCTCTTCGACTAAATCGCCCCCCTTTAGATAAAGGATACCATTTTGAAGCTCGTGAATGCTTTTCTTTGCGATTTTACCTTCTATCCAGTGAACAAAAGTGGGCATTGCAGCCACAGCCCTGCTCACAATAAAATCATATTCACCTTTGATATTTTCCACACGGTCGTTTGAGGTTTTTACATTTTTCAAACCCAAACCCATTACAACCTCATCAACAACTTTTATTTTTTTTCCAATCGAATCTACTAAATGGAATTGCGTCTCCGGAAATAAAATCGCAAGTGGGATTCCGGGAAAACCGCCACCTGTTCCTACATCAAGAATGGAAGCTTCCGGTTTAAATTTTTGGACTTTGGCAATGGCCAAAGAATGCAACACATGACGCAAATAAAGTTCATCGATATCTTTTCGGGAAACCACATTAATTTTCAAATTCCAATCGTGGTACAACTCTTGCAACATAATAAATTGATTGTGTTGCTCTTGAGTAATTTCCGGAAAATACTTAGTTATCAGCTTCATGTTTTATAAAATGTTCACAAAAATAAACATTTAACTTGTTAATTATCCCTTTAATATAAAGAACACACCGAATATTAATTATATTTGTTTTTTGTTATTTTTACAAAATACTTATTACTTAAAAATTAAAAATGAATACATCCTCAATCCGTTTCTCCAGAAAAGATCCCGCAAATTTTTTCAAAACGCTTAACTCCAGGGTAAACGAATATTTCAAAGAAAAAAACCTTAAAAAAACCGGTAACTGGAAGCTTCATCTGAAGACTCTTGCCATGTTTGCACTTTTTCTTACCCCTTATTTTTTATTATTAACACTCAATATTCCCGGATGGGCACAACTTCTTCTTACTATAGTGATGGGAGTGGGTATGGCCGGTGTGGGCATGAATGTGATGCACGACGGAAACCACGGCTCATATTCATCAAAAAAATGGGTCAATAAATTTATGGGAAGTACTATATATATCCTTGCCGGAAATGTATACAACTGGCAAGTACAACACAATGTGTTGCACCATACATATACAAATATTCACGGGCACGATGAAGATATGGAAGCCGGACGCATTATGCGTTTCAGCAAACATTCAGAATGGAAACGATTTCACAAATACCAGCATTTGTATTCTGTTTTGCTTTATGGCCTTTTGACCTTCAACTGGGCTTTAACGACAGATTTTAAACAAACCCGCGATTATCTGAAAAGAAAACTCTCTTATGGTGAGTTTCCAAATCCTGTTAAGCAATGGAGCATCGTCGTCGTTTCAAAAATAATCTATATCGCAATCTGGATTGTAATCCCAATGCTTATCCTCTCCATCGCCTGGTGGAAAGTACTTATTGGCTTTTTTGTGATGCACTATGTAGCCGGCGTTATCCTAAGTGTTGTCTTTCAATTGGCGCATATGGTTAAAGACGCACAAATGCCACTTCCTGATGAGACCGGAACCATGAAGAACACCTGGGCAATCCACCAATTGTACACCACAGTAAATTTTGCCACTAAAAACAAAATTGTAAATTGGTATACCGGAGGTTTGAACCATCAGGTAGAACATCATATTTTTCCAAACATAAGCCATGTGCATTATACCAAGATTTCAAAAATAGTGAAGGAAACGGCCCGAGAGTTTGATTTGCCTTATCATGAATACAAAACAACCCGCAAAGCCATTGTATCACATTTCAGTCATTTAAAAGAGATGGGGACAAAACCGGCTTTAAGCGCATAACTTAAGCAAAGCAAGAGTACTTTATGAAGCAACATTTATCAGACAGGGTCAACAATATGGCTACCTCTGCCACATTGGCAATGGCAGCAAAAGCGAGGGAATTAAAAAATGAAGGAAAAGACATCATTGGGCTCAGTTTGGGCGAACCTGATTTTAACATCCCTGACTTTATAAAAGATGCTGCCATACAAGCTGTTAATGATAATGTGCATGCATATCCACCGGTTGACGGCTATGCCGAACTCAAAAAAGCGGTCATTACCAAATTCAAAAGAGATAACAACCTCACATATGAGCCCTCACAAATCGTGGTATCTACAGGCGCAAAACAGTCGCTTGCCAATATTGTGATGGTCATGCTCAACAGCGGTGACGAGGTCATCCTCCCCGCCCCATACTGGGTGAGTTACAGCGACCTTGTAAAACTTGCAGAAGGTGTACCTGTGGAAATTCCCACTACCATTGATACCAATTTTAAAATCACGCCACAACAACTGGAAGCTGCCATCACGCCCAAAACAAAACTGATTATGTACAGTTCGCCCTGCAACCCCAGCGGCTCTGTTTACAGCAAAGAAGAACTGCGTGCACTGGCTGATGTTTTACAAAAATACCCCAATATCTATGTGGTTTCTGATGAAATATATGAGCATATCAATTTTGGGGACGGGCACTTTTCCATGGCACAATTTGAAGATATGTATGAAAGGACCATTGTAGTAAATGGTGTCTCAAAAGCATTTGCCATGACGGGCTGGCGCATAGGATACATTGGTGCTCCCTCCTGGGTTGCACGAGCGTGCAATAAAATGCAGGGCCAAATCACCAGCGGTGCCAATGCCATTGCTCAAATGGCAACCATTGCCGCTCTGGAAGCATCACCAGATAGTATCAAGTATATGGTTGACGCCTTTAAAGAAAGGAGAAAACTGGTGCTGGATTTGCTTACCGAAATACCCGGTTTAAAAAACAATGCTCCTGAAGGGGCCTTTTATGTATTTCCAGATGTGTCTTCTTTTTTTGGAAAAACCATCCACGGCATAAAAATAAACACAGCTGAAGATTTTTCTATGCTCTTGCTGGAAAAAGCTTTGGTAGCAACTGTCTCCGGGGAGTCGTTTGGAGATCCTAACTGCATTCGCATTTCGTATGCTGCTTCAGAAAATGAAATTAAGGAAGCATTAAAAAGGATAAAACAAGTTTTGACTTCTTAACCTGTACTAATAATGTCTAAAATTTTACTTCTCGGTTCCGGGGAACTCGGTAAAGAATTTACCATTGCGGCACAACGCATGGGTCAAACAGTTATTGCGGTTGACAGCTATGAAAATGCCCCGGCGATGCAGGTTGCAAATGGGTTTGAAGTCATCAATATGCTTGATGGAAATGCTCTGGATGCAATAGTTTCCAAACACAAACCTGATTTTATTGTCCCTGAAATTGAAGCCATTCGCACCGAGCGTTTTTACGATTATGAAAATCAAGGCTATACTGTGATTCCTTCCGCGAAAGCGGCAAACTTCACCATGAACCGGAAAGCCATTCGCAATCTGGCTGCCAAAGAACTGGGTCTAAAAACTGCCAACTATCGCTATGCTGACTCTGAGGAAAGCTTACGCAAAGGTGTGGCCGAAGTGGGCATGCCTTGTGTTGTAAAACCCCTTATGTCTTCCAGCGGCAAAGGGCAAAGCACCATCAAAACCGACAGTTCGACTCCGCTCACTGACCAAATAAGTCAAGCATGGAACTTTGCTATTGAAGGCTCCCGTGGTGATGTGGTAGAAGTCATTGTAGAAGCTTTTGTTGAATTTAACTATGAAATCACGCTTCTCACTCTTACCCAAAACAACGGCAACACTCTTTTCTGCCCCCCAATAGGACACCGTCAGGAACGCGGTGATTATCAGGAAAGCTGGCAACCGGCCCCAATGGAAAATACACATTTGGAAGCAGCCAAAAAGATGGCAAAAGCAGTAACAGAAGCCCTTGGCGGATCAGGTATTTGGGGCGTCGAGTTTTTTGTGGGCGATGACGGGGTTTATTTTTCTGAACTCTCCCCCAGACCGCATGATACCGGCATGGTCACCCTTGCAGGAACCCAGAATTTCAATGAGTTTGAATTGCATTTACGTGCTGTTTTAGGGCTTCCCGTTTCAGAAATAACCCTGGAAAGATATGGCGCAAGTGCTGTAATCCTTGCAGGTAAGCATTCAGATAATCCTGAACTTGAAGGAATCGAAAAAATTGCTTCAGAACCTAAAAGTGATTTTAGGATTTTTGGAAAACCCACCTCCAGACCCTATCGCAGAATGGGTGTGGTTTTGACTTTTGATAAAGTAGGTACATCCATCGAGGAGGTTACGCAAAGGGCAAAAGATTTATCCGGTTTGGTAAAAGTGAAATGATGTTAGATGCTGGTTGATGGATGCGGGATGAAAAAAACTCTGAATATTAACGATTCCTCCAAAAGAAAGGAGTGAGTAAAATAAGTACAGTAAACAACTCCAGCCTTCCAACAAGCATCAAGAATGATGACCACCATTTGCCAATATCAGGTAAAATATCAAAATTATTAACAGGACCCACAGCACCTATTGCAGGGCCCACATTTCCCAGCATGGATGCAGAACTACCCAAAGCTGTTTGAAAATCCAGTCCCAGTGAGGCAAAAACTGATACCCCAATGATAAAAGTTAAAATATAAAGAATAAAAAAGGCTGTAACGTTAAAAACAATTGATTGGGGAATAGCTCTTTGATTGTAACGCACAGGCAGGATAGCATTGGTGTGAAAAGAGCGTTTAAATTCTAAAATACCGTTTTTAATAATAATCAAATGCCGCACTATTTTCATCCCTCCAGAAGTGGAACGGGCTGAACCTCCCAAAAACATCAAACCAAAAAAGAACATGGTCATAAATGGAGTGATGGCAGTATAGTCATACACTACAAAACCCGTAGTTGTAATGATGGCAATAACCTGAAAAAAAGCAAGCCTCACTGCTGTTTCAGCCTCTCCAAAAACCATGGGGTGTGAAATTACAGAAACTAATAAATCTCCCTGAAAATAAATAATCCCGGCCACTAAAGCAGAAAAAACCAGAATGAAAATCCCATACAACCTGAACTCTTCATCCCGTAATATTTCACTAAACTTCCCTTTGAAGACAAAGTAACTCAATACAAAATTGGTGCCTGCCAAAAACATAAAAGCAATCACAATATACTGAATCAACGGATTGTCATTCCAATGAGCCAAACTGGCATCTTTTGTTGAAAACCCGCCACTTGCCATTGTGCTCATAGAATGGTTTACCGCATCAAAGAGGGACATACCTGCTAGGTTTAAGAGAACCGTCTCAATAAGGGTATATCCAAAATAAATAAGCCATAGGCGTTTTGCAGTATCCGTGATGCGTGGATGCAACTTGTCATTACTCGGGCCCGGGGCTTCAGCTGCAAAAAGCTGCATCCCACCAATTCCCAAAAGTGGCAAGATAGCAATAGCCAAAACAATAATCCCCATACCACCTATCCAGTGTGTGAGACTCCTCCAAAAGAGGATGCTTTCCGGTAATATTTCGATCTCGTTTAATATAGTGGCCCCGGTTGTGGTATAGCCGCTCATGGTTTCAAAAAAAGCATTGGTAAATGAGGGAATGGCGCCGCTAAATACATAAGGCAATGTTCCGCTGAAAGCCATAATCAACCAACCAAAAGTGACAACGATATACCCTTCCCTTTTTTTGATTTCTTTTTTATGGTTTCTGGTTAAAACGAAAATAATAAGCCCCGTGAGGATTGTGATAATACCTGCCTGGGTAATCCCAAAAACAGCTCCATCATTATAATAGAGACTTACCAGTGAGGCTGTTAGCATAAACAGGCCGTTAAATAACAGGAGCAACCCCATAAAATGGAGAATGATTTTTAGATTAATCCTGTTGAGGTAAGCCATTTTAATTAAAGTATTTTTCTACTTTGTTAATAGCATGTGGCAAGCAGCCCACCACTACACGGTCACCGCTTTTTATGACAAAGTCGGGTGTGGCGATTAGTCCCACACCATCCCTTATAACACCTCCAATGATGGCAGATCGTGTGAAACCAAGTGAGCGTATTGTTTTATTAACTACAAAAGCGTTTGAGGATACCACAAACTCAAGCAATTCAGCATTCATGTTTGTGAGCTTTGTCATTGCCACAACTTCCCCTTTTCTGATGTATCTGAAAATATCATTTGCTGCGAGCAGTTTTTTATTGATCAAAGTGTCAATTCCAATGGATTGTGACAGTTGAAAATAATCCATGTTTTCAACAAGGGCAATGGTTTTTTTGACACCTTTTGATTTTGCCACCAGACAGGACATAATATTGGTTTCACTGTTTCCGGTAACGGCAATAAAGGCATCCATATCCTGTATGGACTCTTCTTCAAGCAATTCCACGTTCCTTCCGTCAGTATTGATCACCAGAACATTAGGTAGTATATCTGCCAGGTCAAAAGCTTTTTGCTTGTTGCTTTCGATAAGTTTAACCCTGAAATGGTTTCTACACAGTTCACGTGCGGTTTTAAAACCTATCTTGCTTCCGCCAAGGATCATAACATCTTTAATATCTTCCCTTATTTTTCCGGTAAGGTGATACACCTCTTCAACACCGTCGTGCGTGGTTAAAAAATACACCTGATCGCCTTCTTTGTATAAGGTATCACCTCTGGGAATTAAGGTATACTGTGTCCCAAACCTCTGAATGGCTATGGGAATAAATTCAATGCCGGGATAAACTTCTGCTGCTTCTTTAACAGATTTACCCACAAAAGATGCCGTTCTGGGAAGCTTGATGCCAAACATGGTCAAAGCACCGTCCTCAAACTGGTAAGTGTTGCTAAAGGCGCTTTGATTAAGTAATAACTCAATCTCAGCAGAAGCCAGGGATTCCGGCGAGATCAACTCGTCAATTCCAAAGGCTGAAAAACCTATTTCATCCTTGTTCTTAATCCACTCGGTATTCGATATACGTGCAATGGTTTTTTTCGCTCCCATTTGCTTAGCAATAAAACAGGCTGTGATATTTGTAGTTTCACTGGAAGTAACCCCAATGAGCATATCTGCATTTTCCACCCGGGCATCTTTCAACACCGCGATTGAAGTACAGTCGCCTTTTAAAACCCTGATATCGAGATGTGATTCTGCATAAGAAAGGTTATCTTTTACAGTATCTATCAATGTTATATCCTGAGATTCATAAGACAAAAGTTTTGCCAGATGAAATCCCACTTCGCCGGCTCCTGCAATAATTATCTTCATGATTTTTATAAAGAAAATGAATATACAAAGTTAGTATAAATTTAAGCAACCCGCGGAGCATCCCTAAATTTTCTACAACAATAGTATTCAATGTATAAACAGTATATTTTGAATATCGTTTAGTCAGCATACAATGAAATTTTTATGTAGTTTTGCACAAAATCAAACGATGAGCGACAAAGTAAAACCCTACAAGGAATCTGAGCTTAACAAGAAAAAGCAGGTTGAAAAAATGTTTGATACCATCTCAGGCAACTATGATGGTTTAAACAGGGTTATTTCTTTGGGTATCGATAAAAAATGGCGTAAAAAGGTGGTTCATATTGTGGTCAACACAAAGCCTGAAAATGTTCTGGACATAGCTACCGGAACGGGAGACCTGGCTATAAGTTTTGCAAAGTTTGACATTCCAAAAATAGTGGGATTTGATCTCTCTGAGGGCATGCTCGCCGTTGCCCGAAAAAAAGTAGCTGATAAAGAGATTGCAAACAAAATTGAATTTCTTCAGGGCGACTCTGAAGCCATGCCTTTTGATGACAATAGCTTTGACGCCATAACAGTTGCTTTTGGGGTGCGCAATTTTGAAGATTTGGATAAAGGCCTTTCTGAAATCCTTAGGGTTTTAAAACCGGGTGGTATTTTTGTTGTTTTGGAAACTTCAGTACCCACCAAAGCACCATTCAAACAAGGGTACCATTTTTACTCAAAATCAATATTGCCACTGGTTGGGAAATTGTTCTCCAAAGATAAAGTTGCCTATAATTATTTAAGTGAAAGCGCATCGGTTTTTCCTTATGGGGAAGACTTCAACAATATTTTGCGAAAAATCGGGTTTAAAGAAGTGAAAAATAAACCGCAAACCTTTGGGGTTGCAAGTATTTATACAGCTTCAAAATAAATTTATGAAGAATATTTTCTTGGTACTGGCGCTTCTTTTTTTGGTTCAAACCGCTGAAGCCCAGCTTTTTTCAAAAGAACGATTGGCAAATCTTGAAAACTTTGATAAACGCCGCTGGACTTGGGGTTATTTTTTAGGCTTCAATAATTATGATTTTAAATTTGATTATGATCGCGAGTTTGGCGATACAGATGTTGTTGTTGAAACCAGTACAGGCTTCAATGTGGGACTTATAGGCGATTTGAGACTCAACGATTACTTTAATCTAAGGTTAGAGCCCGGTTTGTATTACACAGAGCGCAACCTTATTTACCCGGACCTTGTTGAAGAGAGGGATTTTTTAAGGGAGGTAAAATCCACCTATATTCACGTGCCCTTATTACTGAAAGTTTCTACAAAACGACTCAACAACTTTAAGCCATTTCTAGTGGGAGGTGTATCTACTTCCATAAATCTTACCAGCGATGAAAGCAATCCTGAAGACAATAGTGCGGGAAGATTCAGGATGACAACAAACACTTACTACTATGAATTGGGATTTGGTATTGATTTTTACCTTTTCTACTTTAAGTTTACACCTTCAATAAGAGGAGTCTTTGCATTAAGTGACGAATTGGTAAGAGATGAAAACCCGAACAGTCCCTATACTTCAGATATTGATAAAATGGCTACCCGTGGCATATTTATCAATTTCACTTTCCAATAGAGCGATGAAACTCGCTGAGTAGAATAGCCGTTGCTGTAGCAACATTAAGGCTCTCAGTGTTTTGTGAGTCACCAAATTGCGGAATGCTAATTTTTTTTGATATATATTTTTCCATCCTGCCGGAAATTCCATTGGCTTCATTGCCCATAATCAAGATACCTTGTTCAGGTAATTTTTCTTTATAAACATTTTCACCGTCCATAAAAGCACCATATACCAGAAGGTCCTCATTATTTTCCATAAAAATTTCCAAATCCACATAATGAACCAAAACACGGGCGATAGATCCCATCGTTGACTGGATAACTTTTGGGTTAAAGCATTCAACAGTATCTGGAGAGCATACCAGATTTTGAATGCCAAACCAATCACACAGTCGTATAATTGTCCCCAGGTTTCCCGGGTCACTTATGTCATCAAGGACAACAGTGAGACCTTTGGATTTAAATTCCTGCTGTGACGGAATATGAAATACTGCCAGTGCTTTATTGGGTGTTTTTAAGCTGCTGATTTTTTTCAGTTCGTTTTCAGTAATGAGAATCGTTTTACTTTCTTCAATACCCGTAATTTTTTCAGTTGAAAAAAGGGTATAAATCTTCCATCCTGCTTTATATAACTCATTAATAACTTTTGTACCTTCGGCAAAAAATAATTGATGCTTGCTTCTATATTTTTTTTGACGTAAAGACGTTATTAACTTTATTTGACTTTTGCTTACCATGCAAAACTTGTATTTTTGAATAATTATAAATGTCCTTTTTTGAAAAAGCTACCCACAAAAATACCATTATTTCTAATAACTCTTGCGCTTTTAAGTTCATGTGATGCCGTTAAAAAGGTTCAGGAGGATGAGTTGCTTTTAACTGAAAACATCATCATTGTTGATGGTGAAAAAATTTCTGACAATGCTGTTTACAGTCAGCTTATTCAAGAACCCAATACAAAACTTCCTTTCTTTGGCATTCCCCTTGGGTTGCACTTTTATAATTTGGCAAGTGAGAAAACAGATTCAACCTATTATGCTTCATTATATAAAACACCGGAAAAAAAGGAACGTCTTATTTCAATTTTTTCACAAAAGCAGGTGGATGAAATCGTGAACTATAAAGTGGGTTTTAACAACTGGATCAAAAAAACCGGTGAAGCCCCTGTAATTATAAGAGATGGACGGGCAGAGAGATCAAATCAAAGAATTGAAGAATACTACAAGAGCTTTGGGTGGTTAAATGCTAATGCTTCTTATGAAATTATAGAAGACACCCTAAAAGAGAAGAGAGGTTCCGTTATTTTTACTGTTGACAGAGAGCGCCCCTATATTGTGGATTCCATTAAAATGAAAATAGACTCCCCGGTGGTGGATTCAATTTATAAACGTTCAAAAAGCAGAACTCTTGTAAAGTCCGGCGAGCAGTATTCCAGGAATAATTTTGCCGATGAAAGGGACAGGGTCACAATTTTAATGCGCAACTCAGGTTTGTACTTTTTTAATCAAGAGGCTATTTCGTTCATAGCTGATACTGTAAATACCGGTCACATGGCAAATATTGAATATTTGATAGAAAACCGAAATATTCAGCAGGGTGATTCAACCATTCAGGAACCATTTAAAATACACAAAGTAAAAAAAGTCAAAATTGTAACCGATTATACTTTTGAAAACAGAAATAAACAATACCAGGACTCTATAACCTATGAAGGGTATACACTCTATGGTTATGATGAAATAAAATACAGGCCCAAAGCCATTACTGATGCCGTATTTATTGAACCCGGCAATATTTTCAAAGATACAGACAGAAACCTCACATATAATCACGTGAGTGAACTCAGGGTATTCAGATATCCTAATATAAGCTATGAGTTAGACCCCGCCGATACAACAAACACAGACCTTATTGCCACAATCCTGCTCACTCCCAGAAAAAAATATGCCGCCAGTGTAGATGTCGATGCCTCTACTTCAAACATTCAGGAATTTGGTATTGGTTTTAGTTCCTCCTTTTTAATAAGAAATATCTTTAAGGGTGCTGAAACCCTTGAAATTTCAGGAAGGGGAAGTTTAGGCTCTTCAAAAGATGCAGCAGATA
Organism: uncultured Flavobacteriaceae bacterium; assembly: GCA_963975935.1. Classification (GTDB taxonomy): domain Bacteria; phylum Bacteroidota; class Bacteroidia; order Flavobacteriales; family Flavobacteriaceae; genus Planktosalinus. Next base: position 140,168 of record CAXBIQ010000006.1, on the reverse strand, counting down.
GTGACAGCAAGTTTTTCAACATTTCTGAAGTTGGTGGTGACGTGAAATTGGGAATCCCCAGGATATTATTTCCTTTAAACACTGAAAAAATTATCCCAAAATACATGTCCCCATATACCAATATAAGCATTGGTGCAAACAGCCAGCAAAACATTGGTCTTGATAAACAAAGCATCAGCACCATATTAAACTACAAGTGGAACCCATCAAGAATTCACACATATAGGATGGACTTGATGAACATCCAGTATGTGCGCAATTTAAATACCAATAATTATTTTAACGTCTACCGAAATTCATACAACAGGCTCAATGAGGTGGCGCTAACAAATATTGAAGGAACAAATGTTTCATACTTTAATCTTGACGACAACAACAACCCCATCAATCTGACTATTCCTGATGGGACCAACAGTTATCTCAATGATTTTTCACAAAACAATGTAGGAAGTCTGTCTGAAGATGAAAGACAAATACTAAGAAATATCAATCAGCAAAAAAACCGCCTTACAGAGAACAATTTAATTTTTGCATCCAATATCTCATGGTTACGAAATTCAAGGTCCGGGGTATTTGACAATCAATTTTCAAGCACACGCCTCAAACTGGAAATTGCCGGAAATGCACTTTCAGCCTTTGCTTCACTTGCAGGTTTTGATAAAAATCAAAATGGCAATTATGAAGTTTTAGACGTAGCTTTTTCACAATATGTAAAAGTAGAGTCGGAATATGTACGCTATTGGGAACTCAGCAGCCAAACAGTTGTTGCCATGCGACTGTTTGGAGGTATTGCGATTCCGTATGGCAATTCAAACAGTATTCCCTTCACGCGAAGTTATTTTGCGGGCGGCCCCAATGACAACCGCGGGTGGCTCCCTTTCAGGTTGGGTCCCGGAGCAAGTGACAGGGGCGATGAGTTTAACGAAGCCAATATGAAACTCGCAGCCAATCTTGAATATCGTTTTACGATTCTGGGTGCTTTTAAAGGAGCCCTTTTTGCAGATGCCGGAAATATTTGGAATGCCCTGGACAATGTCACCGATGATCAGGCAACTTTTGAAGGTCTTGATGATCTTAAAAACATAGCGTTGGCTTCAGGATTTGGCTTGAGGTATGATTTTGGTTTCTTTGTTTTGCGGGGTGATTTGGGTTTTAAAACATACAATCCTGGAAGACCTGAGGGCGAAAGGTGGTTTAAAGAATATAACTTTGCAAACACAACTTTAAACATTGGGATTAACTATCCCTTCTAAGCGATATAATTTTTATATTTTTGTAATTCTAATAATTACTATACAGATATGTCAACTCACAACATTAAAGCCGGGGTAGCAACCGGGAAAACCGTTCAGGAAATTCACAAGCTCGCTAAAGAAAAAGGATTTGCACTTCCTGCCGTAAACGTTGTAGGGTCAAGTTCCGTCAACAGTGTTTTAGAGACCGCAGCAGCATTAAATTCGCCCGTGATTATACAGTTTTCAAATGGCGGGGCACATTTTAATGCAGGCAAAGGTCTCTCAAATGAAAATCAAAAAGCTGCAATTGCAGGAGGTATCGCCGGAGCAAAACATATCCACGAACTTTCAAAAGCCTATGGCGCCGTGGTAATTCTTCACACAGATCACTGTGCTAAAAATCTCTTACCCTGGATAGACGGTCTGCTTGATGCTAGTGAGGAACACTATAAACAGTTTGGGGTTCCACTTTACAGCTCGCATATGCTTGATCTTTCTGAAGAACCCATTGAGGAAAATATTGAAATCTCAAAACGGTACCTTGAGCGCATGAGTAAAATGGGGATGACCCTTGAAATTGAACTGGGTATTACCGGAGGTGAAGAAGATGGCGTGGACAATACCGGTGTAGATTCTTCAAAGTTGTATACCCAACCCGAAGAGGTCGCATATGCATATGAGGAACTTAAAAAAATAAGTGACCAGTTTATCATCGCTGCTGCATTTGGAAATGTTCATGGTGTTTACAAACCGGGCAATGTCAAGCTCACTCCTGTGATTTTAAAAAATTCTCAGGAATATGTGCAAAAGAAATTCAACACCGGCCACAACCCTATTGATTTTGTTTTCCACGGCGGGAGTGGCTCCTCAGTAGAAGAAATCAGGGAAGCAATTGGTTATGGTGTGATAAAAATGAACATTGATACAGACTTACAGTTTGCTTTTACAGAAGGTGTCAGGGATTATATGGTGGAAAATATTGATTACCTGAAAACCCAAATTGGAAATCCTGACGGTGAAGACATTCCCAATAAAAAATATTACGATCCACGAAAGTGGCTCAGGGAGGGCGAAACCACATTTAAAAAACGCCTTGAACAAGCCTTTAAAGACCTCAACAATATCAACACGCTTTAAAAAGATATAAATCGTTATTTTTAAAACGCTAATCTAAATCATACATCAAATGGCCTGGTTTAAAAGAACAAAAAAAGGAATACAAACCGCAACTGAGGACAAAAAAGATGTCCCAAAAGGATTGTGGTATAAATCCCCCACCGGTAAAATAGTCGATGCTGAAGAGCTTGCCAAGAACTTTTATGTGAGCCCTGAAGACGGCTACCATGTGCGTATAGGCAGTAAAGAGTATTTTGAAATACTTTTTGATGACAACAACTTTAAAGAACTTGATAAAAACCTGACATCAAAAGATCCTCTTGGTTTTGTTGATACCAAAAAATATCCTGACAGATTAAAAGATGCGCAGGAAAAAACCGGACTGAAGGATGCCGTGAGAACAGCCGTAGGGAAATCTATGGGGGAAAACATAGTTATTGCCTGTATGGATTTTGCGTTCATTGGAGGTTCTATGGGTGCTGTTGTGGGTGAAAAAATTACACGTGCTGCAGACTATGCCCTTAAAAAGAAAATTCCTTTGGTGATCATTTCAAAAAGTGGTGGTGCAAGAATGATGGAGGCAGCATACTCCTTAATGCAATTGGCAAAAACTTCGGCTAAATTAGCACAACTTGCAGATGCAAAAATTCCTTATATTTCTCTTTGTACAGACCCCACTACCGGCGGCACGACAGCTTCGTTTGCCATGCTGGGAGACATCAACATCTCTGAACCCGGGGCACTTATTGGCTTTGCCGGGCCACGCGTGGTGAGGGATACTACCGGAAAAGAGCTTCCGGAAGGATTTCAAACCGCTGAATTTCTGCTGGAACACGGCTTTTTGGATTTCATTTCCAAAAGAAAAGACCTGAAGAAAAACATCAACTTGTATATCGATTTGATTTTAAACCGCCCCTTGCGGAAATCTGCATAAATAAATAACTATCAAATAAAAAAGCTGTATGATATCATACAGCTTTTTTATTTGGGTTATACTTTTAAGTTCTATCCAATTATAATGGTATATTCAACCCCATTAATGATGAGTGTAACTATGTTGTCGCACGTTCCGTCTCCATAATCAAGGGTAGCTGAAAGCCCGTCTTGTGTAATATCAATGCTCCCGCTTACAAATATGGCACAGTTAGCTTTTTTCACAAGCGTTTCCATTACTTCACCAGCCCTGTTAAAACCGTTTGAAAAAACAGTGTCCCAGTTCCCGGTTATGTGGAAAACATTATCAAACCAGGTTCCTGAACCTACTCCTTCTACCCATTCAGCAACGCGAAACCCGGTGCGGGTCGCAGTGATGCTTGAATCAGGAAAACCAACGGTTATGGTTTCATTTACTGTGGATTGAGGGTTTCCGTTTTGATTTTCAAAAAGCCTTTCGATTTGACCCCCCCCGGAAACGGGATGTTCATTATAAGTATATTCCTCAAAAACATAGTCAATTATTCGGGTATTATTTTGAATGGGACCATAAGTAAGCAAGACTGTGCCGGTAACAAAAGCTCCGTTGGGCAATGTACAACCGTCTCCAAAATCAATTATAAGTTCAAAATTTTCTCCTTGTTGTGAAATCGTAAGCACAGCACACGGTGGAAAAAAACTATTGGCCCTTCCCTCTTCTTCTTCAGCATAAGCAGTTTCCATTATGTTAAGGGTGCCTTCAAATACTTGATCAACCTGAGCAGCTCTTTGAGTATCCTCCTGAGAAAACTCCGGGGTCTCATTAATTGTTTCATCAGTTGTGTCATCTTCACTACACGAAAAAAAGAGAAACGTGAAGCAAAAAAGAAATACAAATTTGGATTTAAAAATTGATAGGTTCATATTTTTATTTATTTAGATTTGTTACCCTTAAAACTTCAATGTGCTTATTTTATTGTGAAAATAGCTTCCTGAATATTTATATAAACAAATAATTTTCATTACTTTTGCCGCCTGATTACCAAAGTGGTAAATCAATACATAAGAATCATTTAAACAATATTGGCATGTATCCAACTAAAGAAGACAAAGAGAAAATTTTTGAAAAGTACGGTAAATCAAAGACTGATACCGGTTCAGCAGAAGGACAAATCGCTTTATTCACAGCCCGAATCGAGCATTTATCTTCTCACTTAAAAAACAACCGTCACGATTACAATACTGAGAGATCACTTGTAAAACTGGTGGGAAAAAGAAGATCTCTTCTAGATCACCTAATGAAAACTGATATTGTAAGATATCGTGAAATCGTTAAGGAATTAGGATTAAGAAAATAATATTAAGGGGCTTTATGCCCCTTTTTTTATATAAATATACCTATCTTTGATGGGTTCTGAAAAAGCTACACTTTTAGTTTTTCATTGGTCAACACTACTACTCAACACAACGACCATTGTTTAACCAAACAAGCAATACTGCTTGTTTACTATTAATTAATTATGATACCAAAAGTTTACAAAGAGGTCATTGACCTTGGTGACGGTAGGGAAATTTCTATCGAAACCGGAAAATTGGCAAAACAAGCCCATGGCTCTGTTGTTTTGCGAATGGGAGATACTATGCTACTCTGTACCGTAGTTTCTTCTTACAAAGAAAGTACAATGGATTTCTTTCCATTAACCGTTGATTACCGTGAAAAATTTGCTGCTGCAGGTCGTTACCCCGGTGGTTTCTTCAAAAGAGAAGCAAGGCCCAGTGATGGAGAAGTATTGACGATGCGTATTGTCGACCGTGTTTTACGTCCATTATTTCCATCAGATTATAAAACCGAAACACAGGTAATGATTCAATTGATGTCTCACGACGAAGAGGTGATGCCAGATGCGCTGGCCGGTCTTGCTGCTTCTGCTGCAATTCAATTGTCTGACATTCCTTTTGAATGTGCCATTTCTGAAGCCCGTGTGGGAAGAATCAATGGCGAGTTTATATTGAACCCAAGCCGCAGCCAGTTGTTAGAGTCTGATATCGATATGATCATTGGTGCTTCTGCAGATTCTGTGATGATGGTAGAAGGTGAAATGAAAGAAATTTCAGAAGAAGAAATGGGTGAAGCGATTAAGTTTGCTCACGAGGCCATTAAAGAACAATGTGCTGCTCAAATCAGGTTGGCTGAAGCTTTCGGTAAGAAACCCGTTAGAGAATATGCTCCCGCTAAAAGCGACGAAGCTATTGAAGCCAAAGTGCGCGAAACAGCATACCAAAAAATATATGACATCGCCAAAGGTGGTCATGGAAAAAGAGAACGTGGCGAAGCATTTTCAGCAGTAAAAGACGAAGTTTTGGCTTTGTTTACTGAAGAAGAACTGGAAGAAAATGAAAGCTTGATCAAAACCTATTTCAACAAAATTGAAAAAGAAGCAGTAAGGGAATTAACCCTTGCTGAAGGTTTGCGTCTTGACGGAAGAAAAACTACAGACATCCGCCCCATCTGGTGTGAAATTGATTATTTGCCTTCGGTTCACGGTTCGGCAATCTTTACACGTGGGGAAACTCAGGCATTGGCAACTGTGACTTTAGGCACTTCCCGAGAGTCAAACATGATTGACATGCCTACACATCAGGGAGAAGAGGATTTCTACTTACACTACAACTTCCCTCCTTTCTGTACCGGTGAAGCCTATCCTTTAAGAGGTACTTCACGTCGTGAAATTGGTCACGGAAACCTGGCACAACGTGCTTTAAAAGGAATGATACCTGAAGATTGCCCTTATACCGTAAGAATTGTATCTGAGGTATTGGAATCAAACGGTTCCTCTTCAATGGCAACTGTATGTGCAGGAACTATGGCGTTGATGGATGCCGGTATCCAAATGAAAAAACCTGTATCGGGTATCGCAATGGGATTGATTTCTGACGGTGACCGTTATGCGGTACTTTCAGACATTCTTGGGGATGAAGACCACCTGGGTGATATGGACTTTAAAGTAACCGGGACAGCAGACGGAATCACCGCTTGTCAAATGGATATTAAAGTAAAAGGAATGCCTTACGAAATTTTAGTAAATGCACTAAAACAAGCTCGTGACGGTCGTTTGCATATTTTGGAAAAACTGGTTGAGACTATTGCAGAACCCAATGCCGATGTGAAGCCACACGCTCCAAAAATCATCACCAGGATCATACCTAATGAATTCATTGGTGCCTTGATTGGACCCGGTGGAAAAGTGATTCAGGAATTACAGAAAACCACTAAAACCACGATTGTCATCAATGAAGACCCTGTTACAGAAGAGGGTATCGTTGAAATCCTCGGAACAAGCCAAGAAGGCATCGATGCTGTGTTAGCAAAAATTGACTCCTTGATGTTCAAGCCTGAAGTGGGTGGAACCTATGAAGTGAAAGTCATTAAAATGCTTGACTTTGGAGCTGTTGTAGAATATCTTGACGCTCCCGGCAATGAAGTATTGCTTCACGTTTCTGAACTGGCATGGGAACGCACAGAAAATGTTTCTGATGTGGTCAATATGGGTGATGTTTTTGAAGTGAAGTACTTTGGTGTAGATCCAAGAACACGTAAGGAAAAAGTTTCGCGTAAAGCACTTTTGCCGAAACCTGAAGGGTATACTGAAAGGCCTCCACGTGACCGCAATGACAGAAATGATCGTGGAAGAGATTCAAAAGGTCGAAATGACAGGGATAGAAAACCGAGAAGGGATTAATTAATCCATCTTAAATATTAAAAGCCGCCTAAAGTAAAATTTAGGTGGCTTTTTTATAATATTTTATTTTTTTGTAACATTTTCTCCTCTCTTTACGTATAACCATATAGACAAGACAAAAAATCGTAAGACTTGTTGCAAAATATCTTACTGAAAAGACGCTTCCGGAGAAGCAAGGGTTTTCACTCTTAATCGGTAAAAACTAGAGCAAACCCGTTCGTTCTTAATAAGTAATAAAAATTTTGTGACAAGTCTTTTTAAACTGTAAATCCCTTAAATGAGACAACTCAAAATTACCAAGCAGGTTACCAACAGAGAAACTGCTTCCCTCGACAAGTATCTACAAGAAATAGGAAAAGTTGACTTAATTACCGCAGACGAAGAAGTTGAATTAGCACAGAGAATCAAAAAAGGCGACCAAAGGGCATTGGAAAAATTAACCAAAGCTAACTTGCGTTTTGTGGTATCTGTTGCAAAACAATATCAAAACCAGGGTTTAACCCTTCCTGATTTAATTAACGAAGGAAACCTGGGGCTTATCAAAGCTGCACAACGTTTTGACGAAACCCGTGGTTTTAAATTCATTTCTTATGCTGTTTGGTGGATCAGACAATCCATTCTTCAGGCTTTGGCTGAACAATCAAGAATTGTGCGTTTACCATTGAACAAGATTGGGTCGATCAATAAAATAAACAAAACGTTTGCCTTTTTGGAGCAAGCCCACGAGCGTCCGCCTTCTGCTGAAGAAATCGCAAAAGAGCTCGATATGACCATTAATGACGTAAAAGAGTCGATGAAAAACTCCGGCCGTCACGTATCGATGGATGCACCCCTTGTTGAAGGTGAAGATTCAAACTTGTATGACGTTCTACGAAGTGGGGAATCCCCAAATCCAGATCGCTCACTTTTACATGAGTCATTGCGAACTGAAATCGAAAGAGCTTTGGAAACCTTAACCCCGCGTGAAGCAGATGTTATTCGTTTGTATTTTGGTCTTGGTGATCAACATCCCATGACGCTGGAAGAAATTGGCGAGACGTTTGATTTAACACGCGAGCGTGTGAGACAAATCAAAGAAAAAGCCATCAGAAGGTTAAAACACACCTCAAGAAGTAAAATATTAAAAACATATCTAGGATAATTCCTATATTACGGCAACTAACAGTTATCACTAACTGTTCGTTTTTTGATTGATGAATGAATCCCCGGCTGATTACCGGGGATTTTTCATTTCCGCGAACCTGCCTGCCGGCAGGCAGGGGCGGAAATCTCGTCAATCAATATTCCAAAGTTTTAATTATTCTCCCCATTCATAACCCAAAGACAAGTTAATCTCTTGCCACGCAGCGGGCAACTAAGCGATTATTTTTCTCCCGAAGATAACACAGAAGGCGCAGATAGACGTTGATAACATATTTAGTTTTGGCTAATATATTTTAAAATAGACAACAACAAGTACACTTCCACATTACTTTAATATCTTTGCAAAAACAATCATATTATGAGCATCAAAATAGCCCCTTCCATCCTTGCAGCAGATTTTGCCAACCTGCAACGCGATATCGAAATGGTCAATCAAAGTGAAGCACACTGGTTTCACATTGACATTATGGACGGTGTTTTTGTGCCTAATATTTCATTTGGAATGCCCGTGCTTCAGGCCATAACCAAACACGCAAAAAAAACCATCGATGTACACTTAATGATTGTTGACCCTGACCGCTACATCAAAACATTTGCAGATTTAGGCGCAAACATACTCACCGTACATTATGAAGCATGTACACACCTTCACAGAACACTGCAGGCCATTAAAGCCGAAGGCATGCAGGCCGGCGTGGCACTTAATCCCCATACCAATGTTTCTTTACTTGAAGACACTATAAAGGACATTGACCTAGTTTGTCTGATGAGTGTAAATCCCGGTTTTGGGGGGCAGAGCTTTATAGAAAATACCTATAAAAAAGTAGAACAACTCAAGGAAATCATCACAAGAAACGACGCTTCCACAAAAATTGAAATTGACGGTGGTGTGACAAATAAAAATGCTTCCCAACTTGTCGAAGCGGGTGCAAATGTACTCGTAGCAGGTAGTTTTGTATTTAAGTCTGAAAACCCTTTAGACACCATAAAATCCCTAAACTCACAGGTGAATGGGTAGTGATGGGAATTATGATGTAGTCATTATTGGGGGTGGTCCCATCGGGATTGCATGTGCATTGGAATGTAAGAAAAAAAAGCTCAGCTATATGGTTCTTGAAAAAGGAACATTGGTTAACTCACTCTATAATTACCCGCTGGATATGACATTCTTTTCCACTTCTGAAAAACTGGAAATAGACGACATTCCTTTTATGAGTATCAACCCCAAGCCCAAACGCATTGAAGCCCTGGAGTATTACCGGCGTGTCGCAACCAATAATGATTTGAATATCAATCTTTTTGAAAAGGTTATTTCCTCTGAAAAAGAAAATCAACTTTTCAAAATTACCTCTGAAAAAACCACATATTTTTCTAAAAACCTGATTGTTGCCACGGGGTTTTATGACATCCCCAATAAACTGAATGTCCCAGGTGAAGATTTAAAAAAGGTAACCCATTATTATAAAGAAGCACACTATTACACCATGCAAAAAGTGGTTGTGGTGGGTGCCAGTAATTCTGCCGTTGATGCTGCACTAGAAATCTGGCGAAAAGGTGGGGATGTAACAATGGTTGTTAGGGGAAAAGCCATTGGTGAACGTGTGAAATACTGGGTAAAACCCGATATTGAAAACCGCATCAAAGAAGGGAATATCAGAGCCTACTTTAAATCTGAGCTTGATGAAATTAAAGAAAATGAAGTTGTCATCCGAACCCCTAAAGGCAAAGTGTCCCTTCCCAACGATTATGTCATTGCTTTAACAGGCTACCGTCCAAATTTCAAGTTTCTTGAAGGTTTGGGCATAAAGCTGTCAAGCGATGGAAAATCATATCCCACATATGATGAAAAAAGTATGGAAACCAATATCAAGGGTCTTTACCTCGCGGGTGTCATTTGCGGCGGAATGGACACCCATTTATGGTTTATTGAAAATTCAGTAATCCACGCAAAACAAATTGTAAAACACATCACCTCAAAAAATCAATACTCAGAACAAGGGTAAAAACAAGAATTTCTTTATCAAAAAAACTACACAGCTTTTGTTTTTTTTTACTTCTCAAATTCTCCTAAATATCATTTCCCGGCGTTTTCAAAACAAATTCAATTGCTATTTTATAAAAAATTAATACACAATTAAGAAATGTTTAGCAGGAAGGTACTCTCTTGGTATTTGATATTTTAGGAAATACAAGTATCTTAGAAGAACTAACCTAAATAAGCAAAAAAATGGATTTAATAAGCCCAAAAGAATTAAGAAAGCTAACAGAATACAACAATGATGTTTGTGTTTCAATATTTATTACAACCTCCAGGTCAGGAAAAGAAGTTTTGGAAAAGCAAGACAGTACGCAATTAAAGTCAAAATGGAATGAATGCAAAAGAACCCTCGAAAATAAGGGAGTAAATGACACAGTTATCAAAAATATTGAAACAAATATTCAAAAATTACTCGGTGACAGTGATTTCTGGAGACATCAATCTGATGGTCTCGCTATTTTTGCATCTAAAGACTTTTTTGAAAATTATACCTTACCAATTAATTTTGAAGAGAACATCTATATTTCTAAAGAATTTTACCTGAAACCCCTTGCCCCTGTTCTTTCAGGTGATGGAAAATTCTACATTCTTTCCCTGCAGCTCAAAGAAGTTAAATTTTATGAAGCTACACGGTACAGCATTGGAGAAATTGAAATTGACGAAATAACGCCTTCAAACCTAAGAGATCGGGTGGGTTATGATTATGAAGAAAAACATCTTCAATGGAGGAGTCAGCAGGAAGGCGGAGGTCAAGCCATTTTTCACGGTCATGGTGCCGGAGGAAGTGACCATAAAGACGAAATATTCAGATTTTATAAAGCTATTGATGATGGTCTTGACAAGCTTTTAAATAAAGAAAAAGCTCCTTTGGTTATTTTTTGTCAGGACTATATGTTCCCTATTTATAAAGAAGCCAATACCTACAACAACCTCTTTGATACTCCTATCCACGGAAACCCAAATGATGTTGATCTCCTGGGCCTCCATCAAAGAGCAGTAGAAACCGTAGAACCTTATTTAAATGAGGAAGAAAAGAAAAAATTAAAGAAATATGATGACACACCTTTAAGTGAAAAAAGTGCTGCGGTTCACGATATTATTCCTGCTGCTTTTCAGGGCAAAATTGACACCTTGTTTCTAGAAAACCGGGAAGAAATTTGGGGAACATATGATGAAGAAAATATGAAAGTAAATATACAGGATGAACAAACATCTGAAAACACATCCTTAATGAACCTTGCCGCAATCAAGGTTTTAGAAAACAAAGGCTCTGTTTACTTAATTGAAGCTGAATCTATGCCTGAAAAAGACGGAAAAATGAATGCACTTCTTAGGTATAGTTAAATAGCTCTTTAGTTTATCTTAAAAAACAATATCCCGAAAATTTATAAAAAAAACAGTATTTTCTATTGAATCCCTGGTCATCGTCAGCGACGTCTTAATGGTTTACAAACATTTCTTTCATTAATTTTTTGTAAACTTGCCTTGAAGCAGAAGGAATGAAGAAATACAATAATTTGTTAGAGCGCAGCTTGGGGTTAAAAGATGCTGTGGGTGTAGGTTTGGGAGCCATCATTGGGGCCGGTATTTTTGTAGTTACCGGTGTGGCAGCAGGGGTTTCAGGACCTGCATTTCTAATCGGGCTTTTTGTGGCCGGGTGTATAGCTACCTGCAATGCGTTGAGTTCGGCGCAACTCGCTGCACAATATCCTTTTGCAGGCGGAACCTATGACTATGGCAACCGCTTATTAAGTCCCCTTTGGGGCTTTTCTGCAGGGTGGATGTTTCTTATTAGTAAACTTTCTGCAGGTAGTGTGGTGGCTATCGGCTTTGGTAGTTATTTTTACCAACTCACAGGTCTTGGATCACCTCTCGCGCTTGCAATTGCAGCAATTGTATTGTTAACCATTGCCAATTTACTGGGAATTAAAAAAGCAGGAACGCTAAATCTTTTTATTGTCGGGTTTACTATACTTGCATTGCTTTATTTTGTTATCAGCGGTTTCCCTGAAATAAAACAAACCAACTTTAAACCGTTTGCCCCTTTTGGCGTTCAGGGAATCGCTGAGAGTGCCGCCCTCTTGTTTTTTGCGTTTACCGGCTATGCACGCATTGCCACCTTAGCTGAAGAAGTTCAAAACCCCAAAAAAACCATCCCAAAAGCAATTATCATTACCATTGTTTCCGCCATTATTTTATATGGATTGGTGTCCGTAACAGCTATTGGGGTTATGGGTTATGAAGCGATGGCACAGACCACCGCACCCTTACAACTTGTTTCCAATAGTCTTAACACACCATTAATCAAAACTGTGGTTGCCCTGGGTGCCTGCACGGCAATGCTTGGGGTATTGCTAAGCCAGATACTGGGAATCAGTCGTATGTTTTTTGCTATGGGGCGTAACAGTGATTTCTTTCCTGTGTTTCAAAAAGTGAATGAAAAAAGAAAAGTACCCGTCATTGCTATTCTTTTTACGGCAACTGTTATTGCACTCTTGACCCTTTTTGGAACCTTTATTTTTGTGCTTGCAGCTGCTGCATTTACCATATTATTATATTACAGCATAACAAACATCGCTGCACTTAAGCAATCCAAAGCAGACCGTTTGTATCCTGAATGGGTTCCGATATTGGGGTTGACAGGGTGTTTGGCAATGGCAGTTTCCCTCAATAAAAATGTAGTGATTTCAGGTATAGTATTATTACTATTAGGTTGGATTTTTCGGTGGCTGTTGCACCGCTTTTTAAAAACTAATAGCCCGCAAAATTAAAATTCAACATCTTTCTTTTGTATTCATAGAGTTCAGGAAAATGCTGTTTTAGTTCAGATGGGGATTCAAAAAAGTATTCAGCCAAGACGGCCATAAATTCATATTGGTTTGTAAAAGCATAGGTTCTGAAAAACCTCGTGTCGTCAAGTTTATCCCTTAGTTCCTGGTTTGTCAGACGCTTTAAAATATTTTTAAAGTGTTTCATAAACCTTGCAGAATCAGGGTCTTTCCCCGTCATTGCCTCGAGTTGCATGGCATGCATGAATTCGTGTATACCCAAATTGAGGTTATCATTTGTAATTTCATAACCTCTTTCAAAATCTTTCCATGATAGGGCTAAAACTTTATGTTTCGGGTTAAACTCACCCTTGTGGTAGGCATCATTTTCTTTACTGTAAAACTCATCAGGATAAATCAGTATGGCTTCAATTAATCGATAGTTATAGTTTTTCCTGCCAAAACTCAACATACACCCCACCGCTGCAATAAGCGTCCTTTGAGAATCATTTATTTGCAAACCATCCCTGCCAACAAATTCTTTGGTTTGGGTAAATGTGGCCACACGATGTTCAAATTGTCGTTTGTGCTTTATGGATAGCTTGTTATAAAATGAGAATTGAGAGCGTAAAATGCTTTTTTGTGTTGGGTTCAATTTTCTGTAAACAAAATAATGCCGCAACAAAGGCTTATCAAAATACAAAGTATAATTAAGCTCAAAAATCCTGAAAAGGAATAAGAATATTCCCAGAAAGACAATACCATAGGCATAAGGTGCAAGCCAGTTATGATTGTTTTCGGGGTCAATAAATTGCACAAATAATGGATGGAAATCCATTGAATAGGTTTTAAGCAATAACGTTTTTTAACTCGCTTTCGTATCTATTCCTTTTTAGAAGAATCGCCTACAAAGTTCTGTGAGTTGTTCTTAAATAAGATGTTGAATGTTGTCAAACTTCCGTAGCAACGGGTGATATATTGCTGCAGGTCTATTTTAAGGTCAGCATCCAGATCTTTTGATGCGTTGATTTTTTGTTCCATTACGCGTAAGCGGTCGCGCAACATAACAATTTTATTGAAGAACGTATCGATAGGTACTTCTTTTGAGGATAAGGTTTTGTCTTTGGGCTGGAGAATGATGGTACCGCCACGCCATTTATCGGCAATGGGAACCACTTCTGTAATATCGCTCCACCTCTTTAAGATGTCTCTAAGGGACTCTTCTACCTCAGAAAAGCTTACGGTATCCACTTCGTCTTCCACAACTTCTATTGTTTCAAAATCATCATCAACGGGTATCGTTTCCAGTCCTTTCTCGATAAAGGTTACCCAATACATTTTTGATGTAACATTTGTGACGACACCCTTGCCGTGAATGGGGTGATCAATTCTTGACCCAATGCCTAAAATTCTGTTCATTTCTACTATTTTTTACGAAGAAAGTACATTTTCCGAAAGCTTACAATAATTTTTTAAAAATAATAACCAGAAGGTGCAGCTCATTGTAAAAAATCTCTAAAGTGAAATATTTCTTGAAAACAAATTCTTTTTTTATAATTATATTTACCTCCTATAACCTCAACATTAATACTTTTTATATTGAAAACGATTCAAGTAAAGTCATTACCCTTCAATCTGGTGATACAAGATATGGCTGAAGCTTTTAATTGCGCTGTTAGATCCAGTTGTGGGGAATATTGGATTAGAATACCTAAAAAATGGGGAAAAGGCACCATTAAAGGGATAAATTTTGACGGAGGTCTGGGTATCATCCAATATGATTGTATGTTTCACGATGATATTGAAATACAATTTATTGTAAACAAGGTACATCCCTTAAAGTTTATATACTGTATAGAAGGCTTTGTAAAGCACTCTTTTGAAAACGATGATGAGTGGCACGAATTGGAGCAATATCAATGTAATATTTTGGGAAGTGAAAATCACAACGGACATATCTTGCACTTCTTAGCAGATACAAAAACACGTATAAACAGTCTTGAAATTGACCGGGAAGGTTTTCATAAAAAGATGGATTGCGAACTTAAAAATCTGAATTCTGATTTAAAAGAGTTGTTTTTGGATAAAATAGCCAAAAGAAAATTTTATTATCAGGGATATTACAGTTTGCGTCTGGCAGAGACTTTTAACCGGATACAGGAGTTTGAAAATATTGACCTTATAAGAAGGCTCTATCTTGAAGGGAAAGCATATAATATTCTATCAGAACAAATTTTAATGTATCAGGACGATTTGCAAGAAACCGGAAAACGCTCTTTATTGAGACGTGCAGAAATTGAATTGGTTCAAAAAGCGTCCAGGATTATTAATGAAGAGATTGCAGAACTGGACAATATAGACAGTTTATCGCGGAGGGTGGGATTGAATACTAATAAACTACAGGAAGGTTTTAAATATTTTTACCACAACACCGTGAATGGTTACATTCAGGTTATAAGGCTGGAAGTGGCAAAAGAGCTATTGTCTAACTCAGATTATAACATTTCTGAAATTGTTCAGAAGGTAGGCCTTTCCAGTAAAAGTTATTTCTCTAAAATATTCAAGGAAAAATATAATATTTCACCCTCAGAATTCCAGCAGAATAATAAAAGAAATATAAAAGACACCAAGGATTAAAAAAATAACCCGGTCTCTCGACCGGGCCATTTCAACCTCACACATTATCTTGTCTTCTTAGGATATTTAAATTGTTAGGCTAATTTATTTTTGTCTGGTAAGTTCATCCCGCAACAATTTTAAAGAAAAACACATTCCAGCCATCACAAGTAAAAGGTGTATTTCAAAACCTATATCCAAAAATAGAAGACCTATTATCCAAAGAGCGATACAGGCGAATGTCAGAAATATAAAAAGTTTGTTCATTCTCTTTAAATTTTGATTTAACGTCAATTATTATTCTTTACTTTATATGGGGATGTGCCGGGTCTTCAGAACGGGATGCTTTATTCTTCACAGAATTCCTAACTCCTGAAGTTTCTTTATACAGTGCACGGGGTGTAATTTTACCAATCCGTGCAAATTGTTTGTTTTTCATATAGTTTCTTTTTAGGGTATTCTTCCTTAATATTTATAATTTTTACAAATTTGTTCCTTTATTTTTAATACCCCTGACGTTATACAGATATTCTTTTGCTTTATTCACATAAGGCTAACATATTCTTTTTTAGGATATTCCCAATAAAAAAAAGAAACCTTCCCACGCAGTGACGTATGGGAAGGTTATAAAGATGGTCAGGTTGTTATCCTTTCACTTAAAAAAAGCCATCTTCAATATCTTAACAAAATATCACACATTTCTTTTAAGCTAAAATAGATGCTATTTACTTGAAGTTTTAACACTTTTGAAATTTTTGTTGATAGTATAGCACTTTGGAGGACTACTTTGGAATGCAAAAGTCATTATAGATTTTAAAACTAAAAGCTCTGGCAACTGTTGTTCCAGACTTTATAAAAGTTAAACTATAAAAACAGGGTTTCAGAAAATATAACGAGTTTGAATTTATAAAATCAGGGTTTAAATTTATAAATCTATGTTATCAAATATTGCGTGAACTAAAAACATACTGTAATATTGAGTATTATTTAGTTAAAAAAATGCATATTCCATCATTATCTTTAGTTGTAAGTATTTTTAATGACAAGTATTTTTTTAATGAATTAAAAACGTTTCAGTTATCCTAAAATATTTAAGAAATATATTTTTTTATGAAACATATAATACTCAACCTTTTATTTTTAAGCATCTCTCTTTTAACCTATTCTCAGGAAAGTTTAAAATTCTCATTTGAAAGTGTTTCACTTGAGAAAGCTTTGGATGAAATTGAAAATGCTACGTCTTATAAATTTTATTATCAAAAAGAATGGGTTTTAAATGAAGTTGTAACCGGCACCTTTGAAGGCAATGATATAAATGAACTTTTAGATTCCTTTTTCTCAAAGACGCCCCTCAACTATACATTGTTAAATAACAAAATCATTTTAACTAAAGGAAATTTTATTTTTAAAGAATTGCCTGACAATTTTTTTAATAATGAAGAGAGTGAAAAACCATCAGAATTAGTAACTCCCATACTTCAAAAAAATAGTTTCTTATCAGATTCAAAAAAATCTGAAACAGTGGTTATTGGAAAAGAAAATGCAATGATGATTGCTGACACTTACACTTTAAGTGGCATCATAACCAATCAAAAAACAGGTGAGCCACTAAGTCAAAGCACTATAAATGTTGAAGGGACGTCTGTATATACCACAACAAACCAGGAAGGATATTACTCATTGTCCCTTAAAAGAGGATTAAACACTATTAAAATACAGGCTTTGGGTATGGAAACTTTAAAAGTGGAAGTGCTTATTTACAGCAGTGGCAACTTAAATCTTTTAATGAATGAAGGAATGGAATTACTGGATGAAATCTTATTAAAATCAAACGCCCAAGCCAATGTAAGACAAACCCTAAGCGGAATTTCGAAAATAGAAGTAGAACAAATCAAGAATATCCCCTTGGTACTGGGGGAAAGGGATATATTAAAAGTAGCAACTACTTTGCCGGGAATAAGTACTGCCGGGGAAGCCTCTTTGGGCTACAATATAAGAGGTGGAAAAACAGATCAAAATCTATTTCTGCTAGATGGGGGAGTAATTTATAACCCATCACATTTTTTTGGAATATTTTCTGCTATTAATCCGTTTACAACAGCTAAAGCTGAAATTTATAAAGGAAGTATCCCAGCACGGTTTGGCGGAAGACTCTCATCAGTCATTGAAATGACCACAAAGGACGCCAGTACCGATAAATTCAAAGGAGAAGTTTCAATAGGTCCCGTGACGGGTAATATAACACTGGAGACACCACTAATTAAAGACAAAGCAGGTTTAATGGTGGGTGCCAGAGGGTCATATTCAGATTGGATTTTAAAAACTCTTGATGATGAAACCCTGAATAATACAACAGCTTCATTTTATGACGTAATTGTTAAATACAACCATAAAATAAACGAAAAAAATAAGCTGATGATGACCGGATATCACAGCAATGATGTTTTTAATATTACAATCGATTCTTTGTACTCATACAGCAATTCTTTAGCCTCTTTAAGTTGGGCTCATAAATACAACGATAAAACCAATGGAAACCTTTCTTTAGCCTATAGTCAGTATAAGTATGGGATCGATTTTGACAAACAAACAACAGGAGATTTTGAATTTGGGTTTGATTTAAATGAAACCGAAATAAAATATGATTTCAATACTCAAATAAACACATCACACCGTCTTGAAATGGGAATCTCTTCAAAACTGTATAGTATTAATCCGGGAGAAGTTAACCCGTTAGGTCAAACCTCTGAAATCGAGACTTTTTCAGTGGATAAAGAGCAGGGGCTGGAGTCTGCACTCTACATATCTGATGAGTGGAAGCTTACTGAAGAGTTATCTATTGATGCCGGATTAAGATACTCTATGTTTAATTTATTGGGGGAAAACAGTCAACGCACATATATTCCGGGTCAACCTTTAAATAATTCGACAGTTTTGGATACAGTTCATTATGATAAAAACGAACTCGTAGAGACACATAGTGGACTGGAAATAAGAGCATCTGCAAGATATTTACTATCTCCATCTTTATCCCTGAAAGCATCTTATAACAATACATTACAATACATTCATACGCTCTCAAACAACACCACTGCTTCTCCTCTGGATACGTGGAAGTTATCAGACACTCATATTAAACCGCAAAGAGGACAGCAATATTCTTTGGGTGTCTTTAAAAATATAAAAAACAATCTTTATGAACTTAGTATAGAAGGTTATTACAAAAAATTAAATAACATACTGGACTATAAAGTGGGGGGACAATTACTCTTAAATGAATTTGTTGAAACGGAAGTACTTCAGGGACCCGGAAAGTCTTATGGCGTTGAATTTTTAGTGAAGAAAAATGAAGGAAAACTCAATGGATGGTTGGGTTATACGTATTCACGCACCCTGTTTAAACTAGCCAGTGAATTTTCTGAAGAACAAGTAAATAATGGAAATTATTTCCCTTCAAACTACGATAAACCCCATGATTTTAGTTTGGTTTTAAATTATAAGCTCACTAAAAGGTATAGTTTTTCAGGAAACTTTGTATATCAGACCGGAAGACCTGTTACATTTCCTGTGGGAGCATTTCAAGAAGGAGGCTCTCAATATGTATTATACAGTGATAGAAATCAATTTAGAATTCCTGATTTTTATCGTTTAGACATTGGTTTTAACATGGAAGGGAATCATAAAATTAAAAAATTTGCACATAGCTTTTGGAACATCTCAATATACAACGTTCTAGGAAGGAATAATCCTTTCTCAGTATTTTTTGTAACTGAAGATGGAGACATCAAGGCGTATCAAAGTTCTATTTTTTCAGTGCCTGTACCTACAATTACATACAATTTTAAATTTTAACAAATGAGAAAATTACAGTTATATAAAAAATTGACGTGCCTATCTAGTTATTTAGCCATCGGCTTGGTTTTAGCTTTTTGTGGTTGTGTGGAAGAAATTGAATTAAATACTGAAAGCTTTGAGCGTATTCTGGTCATAGAAGGCACTATCACAAATGAATACAAAAAACATGAAATTCTTTTATCAAATTCATTTGAGTTTGAAGAGGACGGGCCAGCTTTTGAGTCAGGAGCATTAGTTCAAGTCCTTGTAGATGGCACACCCACCTATACTTTTACCGAAGATTCACCAGGAACATATTTATCAACGCAAGCTTTTGAAGCACAACCAGATATTGAGTATACTTTATACATCCAAACTCAAGATGGCAGGGAATTTAGCTCAACACCAGAACAATTAACCCCCGTTTCAGAAATTTCGGAAGTGAATGCCATTGCTGAGACTACTGGACTTGGAGAAAACGGTGTATCTATTCAGGTTAGCAACGTTAGCCCCACTGGAAATGCAAATTATTTCCGTTTTGAATATGAAGAAACTTATAAAATTATTGCCCCACTCTGGAGATATAATGAGTTAATCGCTGAAGATGAAGAAGATCCTGAAAATTGTAATGTTATAAAGACTGTAAAGCAACAAGAAGAAAGAATCTGCTATAATACTGAATCTTCAATAGAAATTATTGTAACTGAAACTTTAAGTTTAGAACAAGACCAGCTAAGTAATTTTGAAGTTAAATTCATAAAAAAAGACAACACCATCATAGCGCATCGGTATAGCATTTTATTAAAACAATTTGTGATTACCTCAAATGCTTATAATTATTTTAAAAAAAGAAACGAATTAAGTGAAGAGGGAAACCTTTTCTTTCAAATTCAGTCAGGATTTGTTGAAGGTAATTTAAATTCTATTAGCTCTCCTAATGAAAAAGTAATTGGTTTTTTCTCTGTCTCAGCAGTAAGCCAGTTGAGATATTTTTTTAATTGGGATGATTTATTTCCCGGGGAGCCCTACCCTATTATACCATGCCAAGTGTCCTCACCACCATTACTAAGCAGGGCCGGGCTTTGCTACTTGAGTACTTTTGTTACAAGCAACCGAGTTAAATATTATGAAGACAATTTAGAGCCACAACCTGGTGAGGGACCGTACAAAGTTGTTAGAAGAGAATGTGGAGATTGTACTGCTTCAGGCACAAACGTTGAACCCGATTTTTGGATTGATTAAATATTCTTACTATGAAAACGCTTCCATACAATTATATTATACTTTTAATTGCTTTAACCATATTTGGAAAATCATTTGGTTTAAATCAATTTACTACCGCAAATAAAACACACAAGGTTCCGGAAGAAAAAGTATATGTTCACTTAAGTTCCACAAGCCTTTTTAGCGGAGAGCGTCTCTATTTTAAAGTTTATTGTCTGAATAAGGAGACTAATAGTCCCGGTAATGACAGTAAAATTGCTTATGTAACAATCGTTGGAGATAATAATAATATTTTGTCTAAACAGAAAATAAAATTAATCAAAGGCGAGGGGTTCTCAGATTTTTTAATCCCCACCTCTATTCCAAGTGGTCAGTATAAATTGATTGCCTACACAGCTTTGACCTTCAATCAAGAGACTGATAGGTTTTTTATTGCAGATTTGGGCATCCTAAACCCATATATGCCCTTAGATGAAAAATTAACAACGGTTGTACAGGAAGATTCTATTCCAAGAAAACCACCCTCTGAATACATTCAAAATAAAGATGCTTTTTTTCAAATGGAACTTTTAAAAACGCATTATTCTTTGAGAGAAGATGTAAATGTTAAACTCATTAATAATGATTTCAAATGGAATGGGGTATATTCTGTTTCAGTAAGGAAAAAAGATGATATTATCCATATCAAAAAACCGGATATACACCATAATCATGTAGACCCTATCAATACAAATGCTTTAAATTCTAAAATAAAAATGCAACCAGAACTAGATGGTGAAGTACTCTCGGGAAAAATTACACCAAAAACAGAAGGATTGTCTGTAGATTATCAAAGTATTGTTTTATCTATTCCTGAAGAAAGTACTGTACTAAAAATAAGCAATACAAATAAAGAAGGTCATTTTACCTTTAATATTGATGAAGACTATATATCCAATAAAGTATTTCTCCAGATTTTGGGACCAGATCGTGACAAATTCAGCATACAAATAGATAAACAGGAAGAAATTGATTTTTCATTTTTAAATTTTGAAAAACTCAAAGTTAACAAAGGAAAAAAGGAAAAAATCATAGAGAGAAGTATAAAAACCCAAATTGAAGACAGCTATTCGTCCTTGAGGCAAGATACCCCGGTAGTAATTCACAACCCTGACAAAGATATTTATGGAGCAGTTTTTACTACATACAATTTAGATGACTATACCCGTTTTCCTACCCTTCAGGAAACCATGACTGAAATAGTTAAACACAGTTGGTTTGAAAAAAACCAATCTAAAGACAGTGAGTATCGTTTGAAAGTGAAAGGTTATGTTGAATTATTTCATTATGAGGCACCATTAGTAATGGTCGATGGTTTATTCATACAAGATCACCATATTTTGTATGACTTAAATGCTTTTCAAATTAAAAAAATTAAATTATTCAGAGATAAATATTTCTATCAAGGAGATTTTTTTCAGGGTATTATAGTGATCGAAACATTTGATAAAAACTTCTATGAAGAAAATGAAGATATAGAAATCCTTTCCTTCAATCACTTTAGGCCTGAGTACCGAAAAGAATATTTTAAACAAAACTATAATTTAGAAAATATATCATATGACAGATTGCCCGATTACAGGTCACAACTCCTTTGGGAACCAAAATTAAAAATTCAATCCAGTGAATATAAATTCAATTTTTACACCTCAGATAACGAGGGAATTTATGAAATCGTCATAGAGGGTTTCTCTGATGATGGGCAAGCAGTATCTGTTACAAAACCATTTGTAGTAAAGGAAAAACCTACAATTGATTAATGATAAATTTATTGCTTCTCACTGTGGTGATCCCTACAAGTTCCCCCCGAACATGTTCGTGATGAGAAATGTTGCACACAAAAAAGCTCAAGTAAACTTGGCTCAAGGATTACCTGCGGTGATCCCTCAAGGCTCCGCTTTGAAAATGTTGCAAACAAAAAAACGCTCAAGTAAACTTGGCGTTTTTTCTTTTTGCAACATTTATTCGTGACCGCGGAGGGATTCAAACCCCCAACCCTCAGAGCCGAAATCTGATATTCTATTCAGTTGAACTACGCGGCCTCACATTCCCGCGAAGGCGGGAATCTTATTAATCAATCTTTCAAATATTTTCTTTTATACTTCTTTCTCAAAACCCTCAAAACCGATCCGCCAAAGGCGGACTATTCAGTTGAACTACGAAGCCTCACATATTCCCGCGACTTTGTACTATGAAGCTTTAGCAAAGTAGTAAAGCGGGAATCTCATTAAAATTATTAACTTAATTTCTGTTTCACAAGCATCGCAACGGTCTTTCCATCTGCTTTACCGGCGATTTCTTTATTGACCATCCCCATAACCATTCCCATATCTTTCATGGAACCGGCACCGGTTTTAGCTATCATAGCATCTACAACTTTAGCAACCTCTTCCTCACTCATTTGCTCCGGCAGGAATTTTTCAATAACGGCAGCTTGATCCAATTCCGGTTGTGCCAGGTCTTCTCTTCCTTGTTCCTGGAATATAGCAGCACTTTCCTTGCGTTGCTTGACCAGTTTTTGAAGGATTTTAATTTCCTGTTCTTCAGTCAGTTCTTCTTTGGAACCCGTTTCTGTTTGTGCCAGCAAAAGCTCAGATTTAATGGCACGCAATGAGGTTAATGCATTGGCATCTTTGCTTTTCATGGCATCTTTCATAGCCGTCATTACATTCTCTTGCAAACTCATCTGTATTTATTTTAATTTTGGACTGCGAATATACGTCAAAAATCCATAAAAAATAAACCCCCACAGCAACAAGTTACTATCGGGGGTTTTGAAGCAAATCTAACACTAAACTTACTCTTAATTGCTTTAAGGTTAATCTACATTATCGTGTAAAAATGAATTGTTGCTACGCAATTGTATTTCGTCATTTTCGTCTGTTGACAGCGTTGTTCTTGATATTTTACTGCCATCACCTTTAGTTTCATTCAGGTCTATACCCAGACGCTTGTATGCAGGTTGTTTTTCAAGTTCATCAATGCGGGATACAGACTGATTGTTGAACTTATAATTGAACGCTTTCATTTTTTGCTTGCGCTCTTCGGTGCGCCTTTTCAGTAAATCTGAAATGGATGTATTCATCGGGTCTGCTTCTTCACTTTCATTCTTTTCCTGACTTTCTGAAACCGTACGTTTTTCAAAAACAAGTTCTTCATCAACAGGTTCATCGTTTTTAATTTTATCTTTTGATTTTTTTGACCCGGTTAACATATCTTCCATTTCCTGATAGTCATCTAAACTGTATCTTTTTTCACCTTCTTCAGAAACTTCAGTAACAGGAATGATTTCAATGGAATCTTTAACTTCAATTTCATTTACATTATTGTCCTCTTCTTCTTTATCGTTCACTTTATTTAAAGGCATATCAAACATTAACATTTGATTTTTATCTTCCTTCTCTTCAGGTGCTTTTGGGGCCTCTTTTTCTGAAATCGCTTCAACAATGATAAAGTCATTGACTTCCATCTTGTTTACATATTCCTGATCAAAACTATCCATGTTATCCACAACTACTTCTTCATAGGAAACAGTAATATTCTTCAGGAATTCTGAAGTGGGAATATACCCTTCAAAATTCTTGGGAACCGGACCTTCATCTTCCGCTTCGTCATCAAACAGGGTGTGTTTTATAACGGGTGCTTCAGGCTTGGTACTTTCCTCAGCTTTAGGTGTGTTTGAAGAGGGGTTCTTTTTAGATACCAAAACGTGCTCAGCAGCCTGTTCGTCTTCCAGGGTGTGAATAATTTTTTTGGTTTCAGTATTGACAATTTCATTTTGTTGCTCAGCATTAAAACCTGTAGCAATAACCGTAACGGAAATGGCATTATCCAAACTTTCATCTTCTCCCACACCCATAATGATATTGGCACCGTGACCGGCTTCATTTTGAATGTGGTCACTTATTTCGCCTATTTCGTCAATGGTAATTTCTTCTCCTCCGGAAACAATGAGCAGCAATACATTTTTAGCTCCGGAAATTTTGTTATCATTCAATAAAGGCGAATCAAGTGCTTTAGTAATGGCCTCGTGTGCACGATTTGAACCCACTGCGGTGGCACTACCCATAATCGCAGTCCCGCTGTTTGCAAGAACTGTTCTGGCATCACGCAAGTCAATGTTTTGGGTATAGTGGTGTGTAATTACCTCGGCGATCCCACGTGAAGCGGTTGCCAAAACTTCATCTGCTTTTGAAAAGCCGGCCTTAAAGCCAAGATTGCCGTAGACTTCCCTTAATTTGTTGTTGTTGATAACGATGAGCGAATCAACATTTCTGCGTAAGTTCTCCACACCTATTTGTGCCTGGTCATTACGCATTTTGCCTTCAAACTGAAACGGAATTGTCACAATCCCCACCGTAAGCACATCCAGTTCTTTAGCCATTTTAGCGATAATGGGAGCGGCTCCTGTTCCGGTTCCCCCACCCATTCCCGCAGTGATAAAAATCATCTTGGTATTTGTGGATAACATGGATTTAATCTCATCCATACTTTCAATAGCGGCATCTTTACCAATTTCAGGGTTTGCTCCTGCCCCCAGTCCTTCGGTCAAAGAGACTCCCAACTGGATTTTAATGGGCACGGGGCTGTTTTCAAGTGCTTGTGAATCTGTATTACAAATCACAAAATCCACTCCTTTTATTCCCTGCTGGAACATATGATTGATGGCATTGCTTCCACCGCCGCCAACGCCAATTACCTTAATGACATTGGACTGGTTCTTCGGAAGGTCAAATGCGATGTTTTCAAATTCGTTTTTGCTGCTCATAATACTATATTTTTGAAATTCTAAATTCTTTTTTTACTCGGCGTTATCTAAAAACTCCTTAAACTTATCTGCCCATTTTTCAAAGAAACTCTTACGCGCTCTTGAAATTTTGGCACCCTCTTGTTCCTTTTGTGCTTCCGGAACTGCTTCTTCATCTTGGAAATCTACAACAGCCTCCTGCTTTACAAACTTTCTTGATTTCTCAAGACTGTTTAACACAAGTCCCACCGCTGTGGCAAATACAGGGCTGGTGGTTTCTGTATCGCTGTTTCCGGCAAGGTGTTCATTTGGGAAACCTATTCGGGTATCCATGCCGGTGGTATATTCAACCAGCTGTTTTAAGTGTTTTAACTGTGCGCCTCCACCGGTAATGACTATACCGGCAATGAGTTTCTTCTTTTGTTCTTCATGGCCATAGGCCTTGATTTCTGTATAAACCTGTTCCACAATTTCCACTACACGGGCGTGAATGATTTTGGAAAGATTTTTCAAGGTGATTTCTTTGGGTTCCCTTCCGCGCAATCCGGGGATAGATACAATCTCGTTATCTTTATTCTCTCCCGGCCAGGCAGAACCAAATTTTATTTTCAGCATTTCTGCTTGCTTCTCGATGATGGAACATCCTTCCTTGATATCCTCAGTAATAACATTTCCACCAAAAGGAATCACAGCGGTATGACGAATGATCCCGTCCTTGAAAATCGCCAGATCTGTTGTACCCCCACCAATATCAATCAATGCCACACCGGCTTCTTTCTCTTCCTGACTCAATACTGCGTTTGCAGACGCAAGGGGTTCCAGCGTAATCCCGGCCAGTTCCAAACCGGAACTTTTAATACACCTTCCAATATTCCGGATGGATGATACCTGACCCACCACAACATGGAAATTGGCTTCCAGTCGTGCACCATACATACCGATGGGTTCTTTGATTTCGGCTTGACCGTCAACTTTATAATCCTGTGGCAACACATGGATAATTTCTTCGCCCGGCAGCATCACAAGTTTGTGAACCTGGCTGCATAGCGTTTCGATATCTTTATCATTAATTACTTCTTCACCATCCTTTCGGGTAATATAGTCGCTGTGCTGAATGCTTCTGATGTGCTGCCCGGCTATACCGGCTACAACATCAGTGATTTTTATCCCTGAGGAGACCTCAGCAGCTTCAACCGCCTGCTGAATGGATTGGATGGTTTGGGTAATATTGTTTACCACCCCCCTGTGTACTCCCAGGCTTTTGGCTTTGCCAATCCCAAGAATTTCCATTTTTCCATATTCGTTATGGCATCCAATCATGGCGACAATCTTTGTTGTACCAATGTCTAAACCTACTGCAATATTCTTGTGTTCCATACCTTATTTTTTTGTTCCCACAACCTGACTGTTCAATTTTAAATTCACCAGGGCGTAAGAGGATAATGTATTGTCATTTGTTGTTTTTTGATAAAATGCTTTAAAGTTTTGAAACTTCTTTTCAATGTTTTCAGCTTTTCCAAACTGTATTTTAAAATCGTAAACCCTCAAAAAAAGTGTCAATTCCTGATTGGGTTCAATGTGAATTCCTACCACGTGATTGTTCATAAAAGCATCTTCCCTGATTTTTAACAGAAGTACTTTTAATGTGTTGTAATCTGAAACTTTTTCTCCGGTGATTAAAGGTACTCTTGCTGCATAAACCTCTGAAAGCGGCATCTCTTTTCCATTCTCATCAATGTAAAAAGGTGTCGATGCGGCGACACGTGCTATAGGTTTTCGTTGTTTTATTTTTGCCCCTAAAATACCGTCAACGGTAACAAATACTTCTGCGTTTGAAATCATAGGGTTTTTATTGAGCCTATGTTCCATCTCTTTCAAATCTAAAATTTCTTTGGCTATGCCCGTAACGGTCTCCTGATTTTGTATTAACAATTTATTAACCATGGAAAGCGTGATAAAATGGTTGTCATCTTCCAGAAAAACAACCTCTTTTGCTACAAGGTTTCGTTGCCCGTTTCGCTGTGAACTAAACGCAAAAAGAAACATCACCATAATGATGAGAAACCCAAATTTTATGTAATCCCAGTTAATTTTCATGTTCTAATTCACTTACTACTTTTTGCACTTCCTCACCTATATCTCCTGCACCCAGCATCACATTGACCGGTGCATTTATTTTCTTTATCGCTCCTGATATTTCACTTTTTGAAATCAGGTTTTTATGTTGATTATCAATTTTTTCAAGCAACCATGAGGAGGTGATTCCTTCAATGGGTTTTTCCCGTGCCGGATAAATATCCAGCAACAAAACACTGTCAAATTGTGATAAGCTTTTGGCAAAGCCTTCAACAAAATCTTTTGTCCTACTGAATAAATGTGGCTGAAAGACCACCGTTATTTTTTTATTCGGGTACATTTCACGCACGGCCTGATGCACGGCATTGATTTCTTCAGGATGATGTGCATAATCATCAATCAAAACAAAATCATCGGTTTTAATTTTATAGGAAAAGCGCCTTTTTACACCTTTGAAATTCAATAAAGCTTCGGGCAGGATGTGGGTTGGGGAACCTAAACATACAGCCATACCCAAAGCTAAGGAAGCATTAAACAGGTTGTGTCGACCCGGAAGGTTAAGCGTTAAATTGTATAATGTGGTGTGCGGTGTCTTAAAATCAAAGAGGTAGCTTCCGTCTTTGATGCGTACATTTTGAGCTTCAAAGTCGGCATCTTCTTCTATACCCACTGTTTTACCGTTTAGCGGAAGTCCTTTTTTATGAAGTAAATGTCCATCTTTTGGAACCAGGTTTGCAAAGGATTTGAAAGCATCAACAATCGTTTCTTCATCTCCGTAAATGTCCAGATGATCTGCATCCATCGAGGTGATACCGGCAATAAAAGGATGGAGTTGCAAAAAGGAACGATCAAATTCATCTGCTTCAACAACGGTTACTTTGGTTCCGTTTTGAATCAAATTGGAGTTATAGTTTTCTGAAACACCCCCAAGAAAAGCAGTTACTTCTTCATTTGCATAGGCCAGTAAATGGCCCAATATCGCGGAAGTAGTTGTTTTACCATGGGTCCCGGCCACAGCAAGGCATTTTGTATTTTTGGTTACAAGACCTAAAAGTGCTGCACGCTTGATTACTTGAAATCCTTTTTCTTTAAAGCTGTTTAAAATGCTACTTTCCACAGGGATTGCAGGCGTATAAACCACGAGTGTATCATCCACTTTGTAATTTGGATCAATCAAACTCACATCATCTTCAAAAACCACAGCAATGCCTTCTTTTTGCAATGCTTTGGTAATTTCTGAAGGGGTTTTGTCATAACCCGAAACTTCTTTCTTCAAGGCATTGAAATAGCGAGCCAAAGCACTCATGCCGATGCCGCCGATGCCAACGAAGTAAAAGTTTTTTATGTGGGTTATGTCTGTCATTTTAATAGTTTATCAATTTCGTCGGCAATTGCTTTTGTAGCATTGGGTTTTGCCAGTTTTAATATGTTTTTTGAGAATTGTTCTTGCAATTCCTCAGATTCCATAAGCTCACTAAACCGGTCATTAAAAACCACATCCAGATCTTTTTCTTCAATGAGAATAGCAGCGTTCTCCTGTGCAACGGCCTGTGCATTTTTCTTTTGATGGTCTTCAGCAACGTTGGGCGACGGAATAAAAATTACCGGTTTGCCAACCATACACAATTCGGAAACTGAAAGTGCCCCGGCCCTTGAAATCACAACATCTGCGGCGGCATAGGCCAAGTCCATCTGATATAAAAAATCATGCACCTGAACATTTTCTTCCTCATCATGATTTTTATAGGTTTCATAATAGTATGCACCCGTTTGCCAGATTACCTGAAGATTTTTCTCTTCAAAAAGGGGTAGCGACTTTTCCGTCAATTGATTGATGGTTCTTGCACCAAGACTTCCGCCCAAAACAAGCAGGGTTTTGCGGTCACTTTTTAAATTAAAATGACTGATGGCTGTTTCCCTCTTTGCAACTATATCTTCAATATCCTGCCTCACGGGGTTTCCGGTAAGGACGATTTTTTCTTTCGGAAAGAATTTTTCCATTCCGGCGTAAGCCACACAGATTGTCTTTACTTTTTTTGCCAACCATTTGTTGGCAATGCCTGCAAACGAATTTTGTTCCTGTATTAAGCACGGAATATTTTTTCCGGAAGCAACCCTAAGTAATGGAGCGCTTGCATAGCCTCCGGTTCCAATAACCACATCGGGTTGGAACGATTTTACAATTTTTCTTGAACGCGCTAAACTGTGAATTAACTTAAAGGGAAAAGCGAGGTTTTTAGCTGTCAGCTTGCGTTGCAATCCTGAAATCCACAAACCTTCAATTTCATAGCCGGCTTTTGGTACTTTTTGCATTTCCATACGGTCACGGGCACCAACAAACAAAAAACGGGCTTGGGGGTGCCTCGCCTTTAGTTCGTTAGCAATAGCTATCGCAGGGTAGATATGACCACCCGTTCCACCTCCTGACAGTATGAATTTATATGGTTTCACTTAAAATATCTAAAGGGTTTTCTTGTTTCTCTTCTTTAACTTCTTCTTTTCGTTTTGCGCTTACGCTTAAAATAATACCCAGTGCCAGACAGGTCATCCAGATAGATGTTCCGCCACTACTTATCAACGGCAATGTCTGCCCGGTAACCGGAAACAACTCAACCGCAACTGCCATATTGATCAATGCCTGAAAGACAATGGGCACCCCCACGGCAACCACCAGCAGTTTTCCAAAGGTTGACAATGCTTTGTTTGCCACAATGAGCAACCTGAACAACAGCAGCATATACAGAAAAAGCAATAAAATGGCGCCAATCAGTCCAAACTCTTCTATAATTATGGCAAAAATAAAATCTGAAGAGGACTGGGGTAGGAAGTTTTTCTGCACACTCTTTCCGGGACCCAATCCTGTAACACCGCCTGTGGCAATTGCAATTTTTGCTTTTTCAATCTGATAGCCTTCTTCGGCGCTTTTTGCATCTGTAAAGCTTTCGACACGGCTGATCCAGGTATCAACACGGTTGGGAAATAAATCGGGGAAGGCTTTCGCCGAAAGTACAAAAATGGTCAGCATAACGATTCCTATTCCCAAAACCGAAAGCAAATACCTGATGGGATATCCTCCCAAAAACACCAGCAGGATCACCATTGCAAATATGATGGCTGCCGTTGAGAAGTTCGCCGGAAGAATAAGGCCAACAATCACAAAAACAGGAACCCAAAGCGGCAGGATGCTTTCTTTAAACGTAATGACTTTATCTTTGATTTTAGTAAGGTATCTCGCAACATAAACAAGCAGAACCACCATCGCCAGTGCCGATGTCTGAAATGTAATGCCCACAAAAGGAATTTGAATCCAGCGACTGGCATTGGCTCCCTGTATTGTGGTTCCTTGTGTTAGGGTATATAAAAGAAGGATGGCCACAACGGGCAATGCTAAAATAGAAAGTGCCTTAAAGTAATTATAGGGAATTTTATGAACGCCAAACATTATGGTAAAACCTAAAACCAGGTGCATACCGTGTTTCAACAGGTAGCTTAAGGTGTTTCCGTTACCGCCATACAGATATGCCAGATTACTACTAGAGCTATACACCGGCAAAAAGGACAATATTGCCAACAGAGCAGCTACGGCCCATATGGCCTTATCTCCTTCCAGTTTTTGCAAATATTGTTTCATTTTTTAGGTTTTCTTTATTTTATAAATTTCTTACGGCATCCTTAAACTGACGGCCCCTGTCTTCATAGTTTTCAAACAAATCAAAACTTGCGCACGCAGGAGACAATAATACTGTATCCCCTTTTTCAGAAACCCTGTATGCCAACTTTACAGCGTCTTCCATTGATTCTGTTTCCATCATTAAAGGCACTACATTTCCAAAGGCATTGATGATTTTTTGATTGTCAAGGCCCAAACAAATGATTGCTTTTACTTTTTCATTTACAAGAGGCAATAGTTCTTCATAAACATTGCCTTTGTCAACACCGCCAACAATCCATACCGTAGGGGTTTTCATGCTGTCAAGGGCATAAAAAGTTGCATTGACATTAGTGGCTTTTGAATCATTGATATAGGTCACGTTTTGAATTTTCAAAACCGTTTCCAACCGGTGCTCCACCCCTTGAAAGTTTGCTAAACTCTCCCTTATGGTTGCTTTTCTGATACTCAAAAGCTTTGCAACTGTTGATGCTGCCATAGCATTTTTTAAATTGTGGTCTCCTTGTAACTGTAATGTTTTTGTTGGCATTTCTATGATTTTATTATGTACTGTTATTATTATGTTGTCATTTTCTTTGTAAGCTCCTTTCTCTAATTTTTTCACCAGTGAAAAAGGTGCTTTTTGTGATGCTATGGGAAATTTTTTCAAACTCTTTTCAATTACTTCATTATCTGCATCATAAATGAAATAATCTGTATCGACCTGATTTTTTACAATCCTGAATTTTGAAGCGATATAGTTATCAATATTGTTATCATATCGATCCAAATGATCAGGTGTTATGTTTGTCAAAATTGCAATATGCGGCCTGAAATTGATGATTCCATCCAGTTGAAAACTGCTCAGTTCCAGGACAAAAAAATCATAACGTCCCTCAGACACTTTTTTCGCAAAACTATCGCCAATGTTTCCGGCAAGTGCGACATTCAATCCGCCTTTTTTCAGCAAATAATACGTCAATGTTGCTGTGGTCGTTTTACCGTTACTGCCCGTAATCCCGATGATGATGGCATCTGTAAATTGTGATGCAAATTCGATTTCAGATATTACCGGAATCTTATTTTCAATCAGCTTTTTTACGATCGGAACCGTTTCCGGGATACCCGGGCTTTTCATCACCACATCAGCATTGCAAATAAGGGGCTCGGTATGCTTTTCTTCTTCCCATGCAATCTCATTATGTATAAGAACTTCTTTGTATTTTTCTTTTATTTTTTGCTTGTCTGACACAAACACATCATATCCTTCTTTCTTTCCCAACAGGGCCGTACCTATGCCGCTTTCACCGGCACCCAATATCACCAGCCGCTCCATTTATCTGAGTTTTAAAGTAACAATGGTCAATACCGCAAGGATAATCCCGACAATCCAAAAACGCGTTACAATCTTGCTTTCATGATATCCTTTTATCTGGTAATGATGATGAATGGGTGACATCCTGAAAATGCGCTTTCCTTCTCCAAACTTTTTTTTGGTATACTTAAACCAACTCACCTGCAACATCACTGAAATTGTTTCCAGAAAAAATATACCGCACAAAATGGGAATCAATAATTCCTTTCTCACAGCAATTGCGATAACAGCAATGATTCCTCCAATAGTCAAACTTCCCGTATCGCCCATAAAAACCTGGGCAGGAAAAGTGTTGTACCATAAAAACCCGATGAGTGCTCCCACAAAAGCGGTAATAAAAATGGTCATCTCCCCCGTTCTGGGGATGTACATTATATTGAGATAATCTGAAAAAATAACGTTGCCCGAAACCCAGGCAAAAATTCCCAAGGTCAATACTATTATCGCCGAAGTACCTGCGGCCAAACCGTCAATACCATCGGTAAGATTGGCTCCATTTGACACTGCAGTGACTATGAAAATCACAATGGGAATAAATAGCAACCAGGCATATTTTAAATAGCCGGTTCCCATCCAACTGATGAGTTGCGAATAATCAAACTCATTGTTTTTGACAAATGGAATGGTCGTCACCAGGGCTTTTGTTTCTTGATTGGCTACCTGCTGATCACTCAGTTGTGCAACCTGATGAGTTTTAACCTGCATTTCATCATCAAGTTTTACATTAATTTCAGGGTGGAAATACATCGTTGCCCCCACGACAATCCCCAGAGCCACCTGACCGAAAACCTTAAATTTTCCGGGGAGCCCTTGTTTGTTTTTCTTAAACGTTTTTATGTAGTCATCTATAAACCCTATGATCCCCATCCAGATGGTTGTAAAAATGAGCAGAATGACATATATATTATCAAGTTTTGCGAAAAGGAAAACAGGAATCAATGTGGCTAAAATGATTATGATTCCTCCCATCGTGGGCGTACCTGCTTTTTCATTTTGACCTTCGAGGCCCAAGTCACGCACGGTTTCTCCAATTTGCTTTTTCTTGAGATAATTGATGATTTTTTTTCCGTAAACAATTGCAATAAACAAAGAGACAATGATTGCCATAGCAGAGCGAAAGGAGATAAACTGGAAAAGCCCCGCTCCCGGTATATTGAAGTTTTTATCTAAATAGTCAAACAAGTAATACAACATATGTTATTTGTTTAATTGCTTTAAAAATTCATTTACTATTTTAAAATCATCAAAATCAAATCGCTCTCCTTTTATTTCCTGATAGGTTTCATGGCCTTTTCCGGCAATTAATATGATGTCATTGTTTTCGGCAAGTTGGCATGCCGTTTTGATGGCTTGTTTACGGTCTGTAATCGCCATTGTTTTTTTATAATTTTGGGGCTCAACGCCCTTTTCTACATCTGCTATGATAGCGTCAGGGTCTTCATTTCTGGGGTTGTCGCTTGTAAAAATCACCTTGTTGCTCAATGCAGAAGCGATGTGACCCATTTTGGGGCGTTTTGTAGCGTCCCTGTTTCCGCCACAGCCCACAACAGTAATCAACGTTTCATTTCCCGTGCGAATGCTGTTGATGGTTTCGAGGACATTTTTTAACGCATCAGGGGTGTGTGCATAATCAACTATTGCAGTGATTTTTTGTTCTGATATTTGATATTGAAACCTTCCGCTAACGCTTTCCAGTTCACTGATGAGTCTTAATATTTCAAGCTCTTCCAACCCTAAAAGTGAAGCCACACCATAGATAGCAAGCAAATTATAAGCATTAAAATTTCCGATAAGTTTGGACCAGACTTCATTGTTGTTTATTTTTAATAAAAGCCCGCTGAACTGGTTCTCCAAGACATGCGCTTTAAAGTCTGCCTGCGTTTTTAAAGCATAAGTATATTTCTGTGCTTTTGTATTTTGAAGCATTACCATACCGTTTTTGTCATCTTCATTTACAAGGGCAAAAGCCGTTTTTGGCAATTGATCAAAAAAAGCTTTTTTAACATCGCGGTATTCGGCAAAAGTGTTGTGGTAATCCAAATGATCCTGTGATAGGTTTGTAAACACCCCACCGGCAAATTTTAAAGCCTCCGTGCGTTTTTGATGGATACCGTGAGAGCTTACTTCCATAAAGCAATATTCCACACCTTGAATTACCATTTCATTGAGGTAATAATTCAGGGTAACAGAGTCAGGGGTCGTATGTGTTGCTGTATATTCCTCATCGTCAACCAAAATCTTCACAGTGGAAAGCAATCCCACTTTGTATCCGGCATTTTTAAAAAGGTGGTATAATAGGGTGGCGATGGTTGTCTTGCCGTTTGTTCCGGTAATACCAATTAGTTTTATCTTTTCAGAAGGAGTGCCAAAATAGTTGGAAGCCATAATAGCCAGCGCTCTTTTTGAATCTTCCACCTGAACATAGGTCACACCGTTGATCAACACCTCAGGCAATTTTTCGCAAACTACAGCCAAAGCTCCCTGGTTGACAGCTTTTTCAATAAAATCATGACCGTCAGAGATGGTTCCGCTCAAAGCGATAAAGCAATCATTGAATGCGACTTTTCTGGAGTCGAACTCAAGGTTGCTGACAGAAACATCTGTGTTTCCAACAACAGCATTGATTGTCACTTTATATAAAATGTCTCTCAGGTTCATGAAGATAATTCTAACAGTATTAGTTTTCCTTTTATCAATTGTTCCCCTTCCGGAAGGGATTGTGATTTTACGGTTCCGTTTCCGGAAATTTTTACTTTTAAGCCCAGGTTTTCAAGCAAGGAAACTGCGTCCATTCCCGGCATTCCTTTTACGTTGGGTATTGCTGTATGGTCCTTTTTTGAAAGCGTAAAAAACTTTTGAAAATCTGTTTCGACGTTTGCCTGAAGGGCTTCAAGGTTGTTTATGCGATCTGTATTGGGTGAATCAATGTATATTTTTTGAGCTATGCTTTTGAATACCGGCCCGGCAACATCTGCTCCGTAATATCCTGTGGTTACTTTGGGTTTGTGAATGACCACGATACAGGAATATTTAGGGTTTTCTGCCGGAAAATATCCTGCAAAAGACGAAATATACCTTCTGTTTGATGCAAAATCTGCCATCCAATACTCGGTTTGTGCAGTCCCCGTTTTTCCCGCCATTGAAAAGTCAGGCGAGTAAAGGCCTTTTCCGGTTCCTTTTTCCACTGCATTTTTAAGCACCTCCTGAACTTTTTTGATAGTTTCCAGAGATGCTATTTGCGGATTTATGATTTCTTTGTCAAATGTGTGTATTTCTTTATTCCAGGCTTTTACCTGCTTTATAAACCTTGGCTTCACCATTACACCATCGTTTGCTATGGCGTTATAAAAAGTGAGTGATTGTAACGGTGTAAGGGAAACTCCATAACCATAAGCCATAGATGGTAGTGCATTTTTACTCCAACCGGTTTTATCAGACGGGTGTGGTATCTTAGGTTTTCCTTCACCGACAACAGAGAGGCCAATTTGCTTGTCCAGATTCATTTTCTGAAGAATCTCAACAAAGCGTGCGGGATTTTTGTGATAATGCTCTTCAATAACTTTTGCAATACCGATGTTTGATGAAACCTCAATAGCCGTACCTACAGAAATTTTTCCATAACCACCTTTTCTGGAATCATGAACCTTTTTGCCATAAAATGAATATACACCGTTCCCGGTATCAACCACCGTGCTTGTGTCAATAACTTTATCATCAAGGGCAGCGGTAAGCGCCATTACTTTAAAGGTAGAACCCGGTTCATGAGATTCCCCAATGGCATAGTTTAATTTTTCATAATAAGTACCCTGCGAAGTCCTTCCTAAATTTGACACGGCTTTGATTTCGCCGGTTTTGGTTTCCATTACAATTACGGTTCCGTGATCAGCTTCATATTTTTCCAGCTGTTTTAAGAGGGCGTGGTGCGCAATATCCTGGATATTGATATTAATGGTTGAGATTACATCATAACCGTCTTGAGGCTCGACTTCGTTTTCGTCAAATATGGGTTTCCACTGGCCTTGGGCTATTTTTTGTTTCAGCCGTTTGCCGTCTTTGCCTTGCAAATATTCTCCATAAGCCCCCTCAAGACCTACGCGTGTTTTATAGCCATTTTCATCTATGCGCTCATATCCCACCATGCGCTCCGCTATTTTCCCAATAGGGTGCTCCCGAAACGTACTTTGCTCTGTAATGATTCCTCCTTTAAATGGCCCCAGATTAAACATAGGGAAACTTTTCACTTCCATATAATCTGAATACCCGAGTTTTCTAACCACCAGTAAATACCTGTTCTTATCAGCACGTGCTTTTCTGAACTTATTTTCATAAAAGGAAGCCGATTTGCCAAATTTTTTAGACAAAGCTTCGGATAGCGGCTGTATGTTTTTTTCAAAATTTTCACTGCTCACCGTAACAGCATCAAACCTTATGTCATATTTTGGAACCGATGTAGCCAGCAAGCTTCCGTCATCTGCATAGACATTCCCGCGGTTTGCAGGAATGACAAAGTTTTTTGTGGTGTTTATTTTTGCGAGTTCTTTGTATTTATCCCCTTCAACAAACTGAATATTCACAAGTTTAAATAACACAGCAATAGCGAAGAGAAACATACATCCTGCAACGATGTAAAGCCGGTGTAATATGCTTTTATCTTCAAATGCCATGTCTATTCTTTTTGTTTGCTGATTATTATTTTTTGCGGTGGGTTTTCTGAAGGCTTTAATCCTTTTGCCTCCATTTGAAGCACCACTTTACTTTCCATTTTTACTTTCATTAATTTTGAACGCACATCCACAAACTCGCTGCGAAGTTCTTTCACCTCATTGTTGATTTTAGCAATTTCATGAACCTTCCTGTCTGCACTATGAGCACTTGAAATCATAACAATAGCCAATAGCGACAGAAAAATGATGAACTTCCAGTTTTTAAATGCATCATCACTTATAAGAAACCTTCCTTTTAATATGTGATAGATATTCGCTTTCATTTTCTACTGATATCAAATTCTTTCGGCGATGCGCAGTTTTGCACTTCGCGCCCGGCTGTTTTGTTTTATTTCCTCTTTTAAAGGAATCGTTAATTTTCCTACTTTTTTAAAGGGAACACTGACGTGTCCAAAAACATCTTTTTCGGGTTCACCTTCAAACATCCCGCTTCTTATATAGCGTTTCACCAACCTGTCTTCCAAAGAGTGGTATGAAATCAGGCTTAACCTTCCGCCCACCGGAAGCAGTTCTTCCGTTTGCAACAAAAACTCTTTTAAGGCCTGTATTTCCTGATTGACTTCGATGCGAATTGCCTGAAATACCTGAGCCAATATTTTATTTTCCCTGTGCTGTGGCAAAAATCTCCCCAACGCCTTTTTTAAATCCTCACTTGTTTTAATGGGCGAAGTTGTCCTGTTTTCTACCAACACACGCGCCATCCCTTTTGCAGCTTTTAATTCGCCATATTGAAAAAACACCTTTCTGAGGTCTACCTCACTATACTCATTGACCACATTATAAGCTGAAAGCGCATCACCCTGATTCATCCGCATATCCAAATCAGCTTCAAAACGTGTTGAAAAACCGCGTTCAGCTACATCAAACTGGTGTGACGAAACTCCAAAATCACCCAAAATACCGTCAACCTTAAGGATTCCATGAAGTCTTAAAAACCGCTTGATAAACCTAAAATTTTGGTGAATCATCAAAAAACGTTTATCATCAATTGTGTTTTGCAAGGCATCTGGGTCCTGATCAAATGCAATGAGTTTCCCCTTTTCACCAAGCTGCTCCATTATTTTGCGGGAATGCCCTCCACCGCCAAAAGTGACATCAACATAAACCCCGTCAGGTTTTATATTCAAACCTTCAACGGTTTCATTTAACAATACCGGGTTATGATACATCATTGTCATCATTGGTTTGGTCTCCCATTACTTCTTCAGCCAGATCTGCAAAATCTGTTGCAGCATCATCAATGGCTTTTTCATATTTTTCTTTATCCCAGATCTCCACAATGTTTATTGCAGATGAAAGGACGATATCTTTACTGATACCTGCAAAGGCAACAAGGTCTTTGGGAATCAACAGGCGACCCGTGGTATCAAGTTCAATAACTTTTACCCCGGCAGTAAAACGTCTCACAAAATCATTGTTTTTTCTGTTGAAGCGGTTGAGCTTGTTAATTTTTTGCATTAACTGCTCCCACTCCTCCATGGGGTATAACTCCAGGCAATCCTGAAAAACAGCACGTTTGAGTACAAATCCTTTTTCCAGAATTGGCGTAAGCTGTTTCTGAAGCGCAGCAGGAAGCATCACACGCCCTTTGGCGTCTGCTTTGCATTCATATGTCCCTATGAGATTGCGCATTTTTAGGATTAGGTTATACTTTTCAATTTCAAATATATTTATTTTTTCCCACTTTTACCCACTTTTTCCCACTTTGTTGATAAATTTTACCACAAACTAACCTGTTAAGCTATAATTACTTAGAAACAATGAGACTGTTTAGAATTGAGTGCTGTTTATAACTTTTGTTGGTGTGGTTGATAAAAGAGGAAAAATCAGGCTGGATATAGTTACAATTTGAAATATTATTTATAACATTGAAATGTCTATATTTGCTAATGTTAAAGAAGTGCATTTCATGATAAAGAATTTAAAGAAAGAAGGGAAATTCAGTTATTTTGAAATCGGAGAAGGCAAGCCGATTATTATCTTACACGGATTGATGGGTGGTTTGAGTAACTTTGATTCTGTCACGAATTATTTCTCCGAAAAAGGATACCGCGTCATCTTACCCGAACTTCCCATTTATACACTGCCGCTTTTAAAAACAAACGTTAAAAACATTGCAACTTATGTCAAGGATTTTATCGTTCATATGGATTTAAAAGATGTCGTTCTATTAGGCAATTCACTGGGCGGCCACATTGCATTGTTATGTGCAAAATTATACCCTCAACACATTCACGCCCTTGTAATTACAGGTAGTTCAGGTTTGTATGAAAGCGCTATGGGTGAAAGCTATCCCAAACGCGGTGATTATGAATATATTAAAAACAAAGCTGAGAACGTCTTCTATGATCCTGCTGTTGCCACTAAGGAAATTGTAGATGAGGTCTATGCCACCGTAAACGACAGAAACAAACTCATCAGAACACTGGCTATTGCAAAAAGTGCCATCAGGCATAATATGGCAAAAGACCTTCCCAAAATGAAACAACCCACCTGTATCATTTGGGGCAAAAACGACAATGTAACGCCACCCAATGTCGCTGAAGAATTTCACGAACTCCTTCCGGATTCTGAATTGTACTGGATTGACAAATGTGGGCACGCAGCAATGATGGAGCACCCTGATGAATTTAATGTACTGCTCAATAAATGGCTTCAGGAAAAAGGAATTTAAATCCAATCTCATGCAAATCAAATCGGCTGAATTTGTAATCAGCAATAGCGATGTTGCCAGGTGTCCCGCCGGCAGATTACCCGAATATGCCTTTATAGGCCGCTCAAATGTGGGTAAATCATCACTCATCAATATGTTGATGCAACGCAAAAGCCTGGCAAAAACATCAGGCCGCCCGGGAAAAACACAGCTCATCAACCATTTTTTAATTAATAACAACTGGCACTTGGTTGATTTGCCCGGTTATGGATATGCCCGGGTTTCCAAAAGCAGTAAAAAAGTTTTCCAAAAATTCATTACAGACTATTTTGCAAAAAGGGAGCAACTTGTTTCAGCATTTGTGCTGGTAGATGTGCGTCATGAGCCCCAGCCCATTGACCTGGAATTTATGGAGTGGATGGGAGAAAGCCAGATTCCCTTTAGCATTATTTTCACCAAAGCAGACAAACTCAAACCCAAAGCTCTGGAGCGCAATGTGGAAGCTTACAAACAAAAAATGCTGGAGACCTGGATAGAACTACCGCTTTATTTTGTCACTTCATCAAGTAGCAGTTTGGGAAGAGAAGATCTTTTAAATTATATTAATGGTCTAAATGAAGAAGTTTTTTCGCAAAACAAATAACCTCTCTACTTTTTTAGAAATCCTTTCTTTTGATTAAAATACAATTGAAATTCCAAATCCACAAACTCTTTTTTAAATATTAAAGAGCTTTTAACCTTTCTTCCTTTTTTTGGTTAACTTTAAATAAAATCAAAAAAAATTGATGTCAATTCCAACCTTTTTTGACTTTTATCACTCTATATAGAAAAGGACACATTGAGTATGGAAGAAAATTTAATCATTCAATGCAAGAAAATGCATCGGCCCTCACAAAAGCGAGTGTATGAGTTATTAGCTCCTAAATTGTATCTTACCTGTAAGAGGTACCTGAAAAAAGAAGAAGACATTGAAGACACTCTGACGGAAGCTTTTTTTACAATTTTCACTAAAATTGAACAGTTAAAGGAAAATCTTGCTTTTGAAGGCTGGGCACGAAAAATAACAGTGAATCTCTGTTTGTTGCACCTTAAGCGAAATGTCAATTTCAACCTGTATCTGGAAGACGTGTCACAGCAACCTTTAGCTGAAAACTCCAACGAAACCCTTCTGGAAGAACAGGATTTGCTCAAACTCCTGAATTATTTGCCTGAAGGTGCTAAAACCGTTTTTGTTTTATTTGCCATTGAAGGGTATTCACACAAGGAAATAGCATATAAACTGAACATTTCAGAAGGAACTTCCAAATCACAACTCAACGTGTCCCGAACCAAGTTAAAAGAGTTAATCGAAGTGTATTACAATCAAAAAGTCAGTTAGTTATGGAATCGCAAAACAATAAAAATATAGACAACTACTTCAAAAAGATATCTGAAGAAACCCAACCTGAAAATTTTCAGGGAATGGAAAATATTTGGAACAGGGTAGAAAAAAAGTTAGATAAAAAAGAAAAAAAGCAAGCATTCCCGTTGTGGAAATATGCCGGTATTGCCGCTTCAATAATTATTCTTGTTGGTGTGGGAAGCCTTTTTATAAAAAATGATTCCTCAAATATTATTCAATCACCGGAAAACAATATAGTAACCATAGAGGAAGATAGTATTAAAGAAGATATAGATACACCCGTTGAAGATCATCAGATAGTTTTTGAGGATATAAACCAGAAAGAAGAGAACAATGAAAATAAAGTCGCTACGGAAATAAGAAAGAATGAAGATACTGCCAAAGAATCATTCAATACAGGCACAGCGGTTTCTGAAATAGAATCAGAAAGTATTTCAGAGAGTATAGTATTAGAGGAAGAATCTGATCAAAACCTTAACACTGTCATAGCAGAAAAAGGTGCAGAAAATATTGATTCCGGAAAGACTATTAGCGGTACTGTTACAGATGACACGGGATTACCTTTACCCGGCGTGAACGTATTGGTTAAAAATACATCAACAGGCACACAAACCGATTTTGATGGTAAATACAACATTAATGTATATGCGGGCCAAACACTTGTTTTTTCTTATGTAGGGTTTGAAACAAAAGAAAAAGTTGTAACTACCTCAACCACAATAATTGATGTAGAAATGGAAGCGGGTGAAGAACTCAACCAGGTTGTCGTGACTGCTCATAGCGTCAAAAGAGAGAAAAAAGCACTTGGTTATGCAGTAAGTGAAGTTTCAAGTGAAAGATTAAATCGCTCCTCAAGAGAAGAATTACCAAAAGCTCTTTCCGGGAAAACCTCAGGTGTTATAATATCTAATGAGGAAAATGAGCAAGGCTCATATACACAGATAAACATTAGAGGGTATCTCTCTGTAGACAACAATCATAAACTCTTGTATGTTTTGGATGGCAAACCTATTACACAAGAAGAATTACAAAAAGTAAACTCAAAAAAAATAAAAAACATAAGTTTGCTTAAGGGTTTTGCAGCTGCTAAAGCATATGGCAGGATGGGAAGAAATGGAGTGGTTGTGCTTGAAACAAAAAATCAGAAGAATAACACCGAAAAAACGATTGGAGATTCGATATCTTTTGAGAATATTCTAAAATTGTATCCTCCTTTAGATCAACAATCTTACGACAAGGACAATGAATCTTACGAAAGTTTTATTGAAAATCCTTTTGAGGGAGCCTCATACAACCCCGTTTCAACCTTTTCAATAGATGTTGATAATGCTTCTTACACAAACATAAGACGCTTTATAAACAATGGGCAATTTGTACCCAAGGATGCAGTAAGAATTGAAGAAATGATTAATTTTTTCAAGTATGATTATCCACAACCAAAATCAAAACACCCCTTCACGATAAACACCGAATACAGTGATGCTCCCTGGAATTCAAATCACAAATTATTGAGAATAGGCCTGCAAGGAAAAGAAATTCCCACAGATATCCTTCCAAAATCAAACTTTGTATTTCTGGTGGATGTTTCGGGCTCTATGAGTGCCGCAAATAAACTGCCCCTTTTAAAAGGCTCCATGAAAATTTTATTGGATGAATTGCGTGAAGATGATATGGTTTCTATAGTATATTATGCCAATAATGTAGGAGTCTTGCTCAAGCCTACCAAAGCATCTCAAAAAGAGAGAATAGCAGAAGTAATTGACGGATTGCACGCCAGTGGTGGCACCTCCGGAGGAGCAGGTATTGAACTTGCCTATGAAATGGCTGAAAAAAACTTCATCAAAGGCGGAAACAACCGGATTATCCTGGCAACTGACGGTGACTTCAACATTGGCAAATCATCTGATAAAGAAATGCTCAAGCTGATTGAGGAAAAACGGAAAAGTGGTGTATACCTCACGTGCTTAGGATATGGTATGGGAAATTACAAAGATTCCAAAATGGAAATATTAGCTGATAAGGGCAATGGAAATTACGCATATATTGATAACATTCAGGAAGCAAACCGCTTTCTAGGAAAAGAATTTAAGGGCAGTATGTTTACAATAGCCAAGGACGTTAAAATTCAGATTGAGTTTAATCCAAACCATGTTCAGGCCTATCGTTTGATTGGCTATGAAAACAGAAAATTGCGAAATGAGGATTTCACAAATGATGCAATTGATGCCGGTGAGCTGGGAAGTGGGCATACTGTTACAGCATTATATGAAATAATTCCTGTGGGAGTAAAAAGTAAATTCTATGAAAATGATCAGGATTTAAAATATACCCAAAACACGTCTAAATCAAATGAGTTTGCAGACGAGTTGGCAACAGTAAAATTTAGGTATAAAAAACCCGATGAAAAGAAAAGCATTGAAATGGTTCATCCTATTTCTAAAACCCCTGTGAATCATAGCAAAGCCTCTAAAGATTTTAAATTTGCAAGTGCTGTAGCGTGGTTTGGACTAAAACTTCGGGACTCTGAACTGGTTACAAATAAGGACAGTAAAGAAATACTGAAGCTTGCCAGAGAAGGCATTAACAATGATACTGATGGCTACAAAGCAGAATTTATTCGCTTAGTGGAAAGCGTAAAATGAAATTACTGATCCTGAACAAGGTTCTCTCTTTCGGAAGTTAATGCAATAAGTTCATCAACGTTTTTTAAACGGCTAAGTTCTTCCGTAGGAATAAATACTTCCAGTTCACCCCTATTTACAAAAAGAACTAGCGGAAATGTATATTTTGAACCAAATTTGGATGCATACTTTTTACTAAACTCATCTTTATGCAGAAATTCCATATCAATGCCGCTTTCTTTCCTGAAGTTTTTCCAGGCTTTGTTTTCTGTAAAGATGCCATAGGTGATATCAC
This sequence comes from uncultured Flavobacteriaceae bacterium, assembly GCA_963975935.1. GTDB lineage: Bacteria > Bacteroidota > Bacteroidia > Flavobacteriales > Flavobacteriaceae > Planktosalinus. Next base: position 95,961 of record CAXBIQ010000006.1, on the reverse strand, counting down.
ATAAATTGCAGCTATAGGTTTTGGGACTCACAACCTTATGCAAGACATCAAGATATCCATTGATTTTGCCTGAATTGACATTGTAGATAAAGAGTAGTTTTGTCATAAGCTGAATGTACAACTTATCTGTTAGTCGAAGAATTAAACTAAAGCTATCTTTTTAATTCCAGCTTTTCAGCAAAATACTCGGTAAAATCACGCATAGTAGCACTCATTTTATCATCATTGGTAGCGCGTTCAAACGTATCTGCCATGGCGCTTAAAGTTTGATGAAAGAAAATTTTCATTTCATCAACCGGCATATCTTTTGTCCACAGGTCAATGCGGAGTGATTCTTTGTTTTTTGAATCCCAGACAGAAAGCAAAACAGCTTTTGATTCTTCTTTAAAAATACCGCCGTCAGGAGCTGACCAATGCATTTTTTCAGGAACTTTGTTTTCGTCAAGAGAGACTTCGATTTCGATTTTTGAAGTATAGGTTTTTGCCATTACTTTTGAGGTTTGAATTTTGAGTTTTTAAATATTTCCTCCCCGGAAGTTGAAAGCACTTGAGCTAAAGAGGCATCATTGTTTTTCGCATACGCTTTTACAATCAACCAGCCTATGTATTGTCCCAAACGGCCCGGTGACTCGTTATCCAATTCAAGGTAAAACTTTGAAAAGGGTGCGGGGTTGAGAAATCTGGGGGCAAGTTGTGGGTCTGTGCTGTAGAGTATTTCCCGATCCACAAAATAACGCCAGATTTCAACTTCATTTGCCCGGGCCCAATTGAATTCATCTTCAGTATAACCCAGAATGCGTTCCGGTTTAAAGAGCGGTAAAAGAGTTTCTTTCAGGTATTGAATTTTACCATAATAAACCATTTGGTCTAAAAAAGTCCTGCTTTGTGGGGGTTGTACCATTTGATAGGCAAAAGTTTCGGCGATGGCAGGGGTGAGTTGTTGTGGAGTTAAATTTTTTGTGATATATAACGATATGCCTTCATAAAAATAATGCTCGCTTCCCAAAAAATTATCCAAGCCCACAAGTAGTAATGTATCTGCAAGAACAATACTGTTTCGGTAATCAACATCAGAAATTAATGTCAATATTTTGGGCTCCTGAAATTTTGGGAAATAATATTTTAAATGCTGAAAAAGCAAAGTGATTTCGTCTTCATATTCAGAAAAATCTGAAAAAACTTTTGCAACTTCCTGCTCCAGTTCAATTTGCAATGTATCATTCATCTTTTCATGCCAGATGGAATCAGGGTACTGCACAGGAAAAAGATAAGGGTATTCTTTCTTAAGGTTACCCAAGTCCTTAGGTGTGGCTTTTGCAAATTTTTCATCAAAACGGTCAACCTCAACATCAACTGAAACTTTTAAAACGTCTTCATTGATTTTCTTTTCAGAAGTACAGGAAAAGATAAAGACAACAAGAAATAGAAGTGAAAATTTATACATTTTAAGAATTGAAATTATGCTTTGCACAGTTTTAACGAAAGTATGCTTTATAAATTTTATCTTTATGGCATTTAATGACAGCAAAGGTACCATATACTCATAAATACATCGCTACATGAAAACAGAAAAAGTTGTTAAACATATTGTAAACTGGCTTAAAGAGTATGCAACACAGGCAAAAATGGACGGATTTGTAGTGGGCATCAGTGGCGGAATTGACTCGGCTGTTACTTCTGCACTTTGTGCACAAACCGGATTGAGGACCCTGTGTGTTGAAATGCCCATTCATCAAGCCATGAGCCAGATAACCCGGGGGAAAGAACACATTGAATATTTACAGGGAAAATATGCCAATGTAACCGCTATTGAAGTCAACTTAACACCTGTTTTTGAATCCTTCAGGACTCAGGTTCCGGGAAGTGAAAACAAATCCTTACTCGATTTATCATTGGCTAATTCCAGGGCCCGTCTGAGAATGACAACCCTTTATTATTTTGCAGGTTTACACAAATACCTTGTTGCCGGAACCGGAAATAAAGTGGAAGATTTTGGGGTTGGTTTTTATACAAAATATGGAGATGGCGGTGTGGATTTGAGTCCCATTGCAGATTTGATGAAAAGCGAGGTATATGAAATTGGAAGTTTCTTGAATATTAGTAAATCCATTCTTACAGCAAAACCCACTGACGGACTTTTTGGCGATGACAGATCTGATGAAGACCAATTGGGCGCCAGCTATGATGAACTCGAGTGGGCGATGAAATTGAGCGAAAGTGGTAAGCAAGCCGGGGACTTTACAGGGAGGGAACACGAGGTTTTTAACATTTACAAAATGCTTAACAAGGCTAATCAACACAAAATGAAACCCATACCTGTTTGTGAAATTCCAAGAGATTTAAGATAGGTGCTGTAGTTAAACGAATTTTCATGAACTTTGACGAAAAGTGAGAATTTCAATGATGATATTTTATACATTTGAATTTGTAGTATAATATTTACAAATATCAATATTTTTCCTACAACTTTCAACTAACAACCAATTCAAAGTGATGAAAATCTAAATTTAACGTCAACCTCACAATTATGACATCAATAATAATCGCAGACCATCACCCCATTTCCCGAAAAGGAATTTCTTGCCTACTAAAAAAAAATACAGACTACAACATAGTGGATAAAGTTAACAACGGAGAGGAAATGTTTAAGTCCTTACGAAAACATAACCCCGACGTTTTAATTATGGAAATAGATATGCCCCAGGTAAACGGCATTACCGTTTTAAGAACTATCAAGGCAGAATTCCCCGATTTAAAAGTACTCATTTACTCATGTCATCCCGAAGAAATTTATGCCTTGCGCTCCATCAAATCTGGTGCTTCTGCATATATTTCAAAAACATCATCAACCAAACTTTTCACAAAAGCTTTAAAAAAAGTTGCAAAAGGAGAGGTTTACCTCAATGATGAACTCACCACTACATTTACCAGCAGAAACGTGGGTGAAAGCAGTATTTTGAGCCGGTATAAAAAGCTTTCTTCCCGTGAGATTGAAGTACTCAATTTACTCTCAAACGGCAAACGCAATAAAGACATTGCCAATGCGCTTGACATCAATGAAAAAACAGTGAGTACCTACAAAACAAGACTTTTGAAAAAATTAAAGGTAGATAACCTTGCAGACCTGATCCACCAATCCAGGATGTTTCAGTTTAGCTAAAGTTTTTTTTACTAATTCCAAAAGCATCATCTTTTATAGATGGTGCTTTTTTTTAATCAAATCTTCTCACCACTGTTTCCAGCTTTCGCGAAAGCATCACTTCCAGCTTTTTGTATTCCTGTATGCTTTGGAGGATTTCCATTTTTAAATCATCTTCCTTCTTGTTGATTTCCTCTGCAAGGCTGTTTATTTTTTTTGAGATCAATAATTTTCTGAGGTGCAATACAGTTTCGCTAAGCAGCTGTGCAACAGATTGTTCTTTTTGCTTTACGTAAATTTCTTTTCGCTCCCAGTCGTGGAGTTGGTATTTCTCTTCTTCCATAAAGATATCGGTAATGATTTTAGCTTTTTGAGATTCCAGTTTTGCGATAAAGGTTTCTGTTTGCAACTCTTGATTGTTTTGATAGCTTTCGATAATTTCATTGAACAGCTCCTGAAAAACAGGATTGGTGAATTCCATTTCGTCTTCCTGTAAGTCCAGATATAGTTTTTGAAAGACTATAGCGTCTTTCTTTTCAGGGACGAAAGCAATCTCGCCACTCTCATTAACCTGCAAATACAACTCTTCAAAAGTAGCTTCTTCTTTTCCATACAGAAGTAAGAGCTCCAAGATTTTTAACTCAAGCTGAAATTTTACATCAACTTTTTCAGAGGGTCTGGACTTTTGGGAAACAACTTCAAAAGGCTTTTCAGTTTGCTGTACTCGTTTGGAATCTTCCTTCCTGTTTTTTGTAAGGATCTGGGCAAGGCTGTTAAAGAGCACTTCTTCAGAAATATCCATAATACGGGAACATTCCTGAATGTAAATTTCCCTCTTGATCACATCCGGGATTTTTGAAATGCTTACTACCATATCCCTGATGGTATCAGCTTTTTTTACCGGATCATTGTTTGTTTCTTTTACTAAAAGCGAAGCTTTAAAATTGATAAAGTCCTTGGCGTTTTCTTCAAGGTAGAGGCCAAGTTCTTCCAGTGAGTTTTTTCTGGCGAAACTGTCGGGATCTTCCCCTTCAGGGAAGGTACAAATTCTTACATTCATACCTTGTTCCAGAATCAAATCAACCCCTCGCAAAGAAGCTCGTAAACCTGCAGCATCACCGTCAAAAAGTAAGGTAATGTTATTGGTAAGCCTGTTAATCAACCTGATTTGCTCAGGCGTGAGCGCTGTTCCAGATGAAGAAACCACATTGTGGACACCCAGTTGCGCAAACTGTATTACATCTGTATATCCCTCAACAAGATAGCAATTGTCTTCTTTGGCAATGGCTTGTTTTGCGTTGAACAAACCATAAAGCACTTTGCTTTTATGGTAAATATCGCTTTCAGGGGAGTTAAGGTATTTGGCCGCTTTTTTATCGCTTGTTAAAATCCTTCCACCAAAACCCAGTGTGCGACCACTCATACTAAAGATAGGAAACATCACCCTCCCCTTAAACCGGTCAAATTGTTTTTCTTCCTTTACAATCGTGAGGCCTGTTTTTTCGAGAAATTCAAGTTTATAGCCCTTTTTCAACGCTTCTGAAGTAAAGGCATCCCAAGTATTTGGAGAATAGCCCAATTGAAATCTGGCAATGGTTTCATCAGTAAAGCCCCTCTCTTTAAAATAGCTTAAACCGATGGCTTTCCCTTCATCAGTCTTTAAAAGGGTGCGGTGAAAATAATCTTTTGCAAACTCGCTGACCAGGTACATGCTCTCCCGCTCATTCTGAAGTTCTTTCTCTTCTGAAGATTGCTCGGTTTCCTCAATTTCAATCCCATATTTTTTTGCCAAATATTTGATGGCTTCAGGATAGGTAAAATGTTCATGCTCCATCAGAAAAGCAACGGCATTGCCGCCTTTCCCGCTGGAGAAATCTTTCCAGATTTGCTTGACGGGCGATACCATAAAACTGGGGGTGCGCTCTTCTGTAAAAGGGCTCAGGCCTTTAAAGTTGCTCCCTGACTTTTTTAACTGAACAAAATCACCAATCACCTCCTCTACCCGGGCAGCTTCAAATACTTGGTCTATAGTGGATTTTGATATCAATGCAAAGCGTGTTTACTTTCGTGAAAACGAAATGTAAAGTTACTTATTTTAGAAGTATTCTCTAATAAAAAGATTCCCGTTTCCGGGAATCTTTCTTTGGCTAATTTAATCTACATCAAATCGCAGCCCCAAAGAGACATTGTGTTGTTCAACAGGATTGTCTTTAAAAATGGTGTTTAGGTCATATTTTATATACAGTGCCGTGTTGCGCCAGCCTATATAACCACTTAAACCGTAAATAAAATTATTTGTATTGTAACCTCCCTTGAGTTTCTCTTTTACACGTTCACCATCTTCTTCATACTTTAGTTTTTGACGCGTGCCTAAATTGAACCCGGCATAACCTCCCAGACCCACTTTGATATAATTTCGTGTGCTATACCTGAAATAATCTTCTTTTTCAATTTTTTTAGAAGGACCCAATTCAAAATGCACCGGAAACACAAGGTTGTCCATCCTGAACTTTGATTTATCGAGATTAACCGGAAATTCTTCTAACACGGTTTCCTCACCGGTATCAACAAAAATTTGATTGTCAATGGGCTTTAAACCGTTAAATTGAAATGAGAACCCATATTTCAACCGCAACCAGTTGCTGTTTTCAAACACGCGGGTTTTCCAGGCCCATCCCAACTCTGCAAAACGGCTTCCGCCAACTTTAAATTCACTGTCATTCAGTGTTTCACCTTCGGTAACGACATTGTTTAAACCAAAAGCAAAGACAAAATCACTGGTGGTGCGGCGGTCATATTTTCTTTCTTTATTGAACTTTAAGCGAATAACCTTCCCATCACCAAACAATGCAACATATGAATCATCCTCCTCAAGAGCTTCTTCATTGTTTCGCTCAAGAAGTGCAATTTTATTTTCTACAATCGCAACCCGGTTTTCAATATTCAATGCGTGAAACTGTGCCGCTTCATTTTTTAATGTTTCTGCTTCTTCCGAAGAAATTTCACTGTTTTCATATCGTGAATTTATCTGTTCTACCTTTACTTTTAATGCCTCTTTTTCTTCAGTAACAATGGTTTCACGCTGATCTTCAAGAAGGATTAATTTTTCAGAAACGGAGGTTTCCTGAGCCTGTGCTTGAAAATAAATTGCCGAAAATAGCAACAGACTTAGATACATAAAAATTGTTTTCATAATGTGATTGATTTAGTGATTTTCAGTAGGCATTGCAAACTTTACAATGCCCTTGAAAACCTGATTGATGAATGAATTATTATTGAATTATTGATTTCTGTTAGCTACCGCGGTCCGGGTTTTGTTAAAGCCGTCTTTTAGCATTTCAAATATTTTGTCCCTGAATGATTGTTCCAGTTCATTTTCCACTTCATTTAATAAGTTTGTTGCAGAGATATATCCTTGATCTTGATATAAGTCCTTTTGCCTTTCTTTTACTATTTCGGCAGTAGCCTTTGCAAGCAATGCGTCTATTTCAGATACTGTCAAGGAATCTTGTTCTGCTTCATGACTTGAAACCTGAGCAATGACTTCTTCAACCTTTTTATTCAATAGAACACCCTTATCTTTATCTATCATTTCTGCAACTGCAGATGCAGTTTGTTGGTTTTTATTCAAATTGGTTTCTGGTTTAATGACCGGCTCTTTTGGAGTTGTTTCTTCAACAACTCTTTGTGATTTTGAATTTGCTATAGCTGAATCTCCTTGAAGGGTATCAAAAACCGGTAGTTCATTTTTATTTTCAGTGGGCTCTACAAGTTGTTCTTCAACAACAACAGGATTATCATTTGAAATATTTGTGTTAAACAGCAGGCTAACAATAAGGATTCCGGCAACAAAAGAGGCTGCCAGTCCCAAATACCAATAGATGGGTGACTTCTTTTTTTCATTTGCATCCAGTCGTGAGCGCAATTCTTCCCAGCTTTTAAGCGAAGGGTTTAGTTCCCGTTTCTCAAGCTGATTTTTGATTTGCCGGTCTGTATTATTTGATTCCATAATCTGTGGCGTTTCCTGTTTTTAATTTTTCCTGCAGCATTTTGCGTGCTTTGTGTAATTGTGACTTTGAAGTACCTTCAGTAATAGTAAGCATCGACGCTATTTCATCGTGTTTGTATCCTTCAATGGCAAAAAGGTTGAAAACTGCTTTATATCCTTCGGGCAGTGCGTCAATGGCTTGCTGAATGTGTTGCACATCATATTTCCATTGGATTTCATTTTGTTCCGTGGTATCAATCACATCATCATCGTTAAATGTCATTTTGGATTTTTTTCTCAAAAAATCGATGCTCTGTCGCACCATAATACGGCGTATCCATCCTTCAAAGCTTCCCTGATTGTTAAAATCTGAAAGGCGAGTAAACACCTTGTAAAAACCATCGAGCATAGTTTCTTCGGCATGGTGAATGTCTTTAATATACATCCGGCAAACACTTAGCATTTTGGGAGCATACAATTGGTAAATTTGATGCTGAGCCTGTCGGTTATTTTTAGCGGCTTTGGCTATTAATTGTGTTTGGTTTTTATGTAAGTTGATTATTTTCACAATCCATTAAGGCTTCTATTTATATAGACGTAAATTTAAAAAGAAGGGTTGCCTGAAGATTAAAAAAAAATAGAAATAAAAAATTGTGCCAAATATTGACAACTAATTTTCTTATTTTTTCCTGTCTATAACATAGTTTACCATAAGCTCCAGAGAATCTTTGTATTCAGATTTGGGATAGGTGCTCAGGATTTGAAGTGCTTCGCTTTGAAATTGCTTCATTTTTGATACTGCATAATCCAACCCGCCAGATGATTTGACAAAGCCGATTACTTCTTGCACACGCTTGGAGTCTTTATTGTGGTTTTTTACAGAGTTGATTAGCCATCTTTTGTCTTTCGCTGCAGCGTGGTTCAGAGAATAAATCAAGGGTAAAGTCATTTTTTGTTCTTTGATATCAATACCTGTGGGCTTGCCTATTTTTTCAGTTCCGTAGTCAAAAAGGTCATCTTTGATTTGAAAAGCCATCCCGATGAGTTCACCAAATTTGCGCATCTGCTCCACTTCTTCTTTGGGTGCATTGACAGATTGGGCTCCCATCGCACAACAAGCCGCAATCAAGGTAGCTGTTTTTTGCCTAATGATTTCATAATAAACCTCCTCTGTAATATCGAGCTTCCGGGCTTTTTCTATTTGAAGCAACTCTCCTTCGCTCATTTCTCTTACTGCTACAGAGATGATTTGCAGTAAATCAAAATCGCCGTTATCAATTGAGAGTAAAAGACCCTTTGAAAGCAGATAATCTCCAACCAAAACAGCAATTTTATTTTTCCATAAGGCATTAATGGAAAAAAAACCACGTCTGCGGTTGCTGTCGTCCACTACATCATCATGAACCAATGTGGCAGTATGAATCAATTCAATCACAGAAGCACCCCGATATGTGCGTTCCTCAATTTTACCTCCCGAAACCATTTTGGCTATCAAAAACACAAACATGGGCCGCATTTGCTTACCCTTGCGGTTCACAATGTAATAGGTAATCCTGTTGAGCAGGGCAACATTAGACGACATAGAATTGAAGAATTTTTTTTCAAAAAGCTCCATTTCCAACTCTATGGGTAGTTTTATCTGGGAAACAATTTTCATGATGTGCCAAATATAAAGAAAAAAGCCCTGTTAAAAATATCTAATATAGTTTGAGTGAAGTGTTATTTTTAGTATCTTAGCGGGATAAATTAAACTTAAAATCAATAATTATGAAAAAAATTACACTTTTAATGGCAGCGTTTTTATTTGCTGCTGGAATGAGCGCACAATGTTTGGATTATGTAGATGGTCCTTACACTAATTTCAATACAGCACCTAATGATGGGGCTCCAGCACCTGGTGAACCTGCTGTAGAAATAACAACGTTTGAAATATGGAAATCTGAAGCTTATTTAATGAATAATGTTATTGCAGGTGAAAGCTATATTTTCAGTGCTTGTAATGGACCGGGTGCAGGTTCTTGGGCTATTGATTATACAGTTGGCCCTCATGACGGAGCTGGTGGATTTACATCTGTTGATGCCTTTGGTTTAGATGCAGGCAGTACTTGTGAAATTTCTTTTACAGCTACTGTTTCAGGAACATACCTTATCGCTATCAATGAACAAGGTAACTGTGGAGTAGCAGGACAAATTGACAACGGTTTCCCAAAAATTGAATGGACAGATGGATTAAGCACAGAGGATAATACAATTGCTGGATTTAACCAATTTTACAATGCATCCACAAAACAATTGACATTATCTGCTAATGAAGCTTTTTCAAACATTTCATTGTACAACCTTTTAGGACAGGAAGTAATTGCTAAAAAACTTTCAAGCAATAATGAAATTGTTGATATGTCTTCAGTTAAAGACGGTGTTTATATCGGTACTGTAAATGTTAACAATCAAGTTGCAACTTTCAAAATTGTCAAAAGATAATTTAAAGGTTCAATAAAACTTTAAAGGCTTCCTATCCGGAAGCCTTTTTTTATTGCTTGTTTGCCAACTGCCCGCAGGCAGCATCAATATCTTTGCCCCGGCTTCTTCTCACGGTTACGGGAATTCTATAAAACTCAAGGGCATTTATATAATCATCTAATGCCTTATTGTCTGCCTGTGCAAAAGCATCTTCCCCAATGGGGTTATACTCTATCAAATTGACCTTACACGGCACATATGAGCAAAACCTGACAAGCGCATCGATATCCTTCTTGCTGTCATTGATATCTTTCCACACCACATATTCATACGAAATTTTACTTTTGGTTTTTAAGTACCAGTATTCTAAAGATTCTCTTAAATCGTCAAGGGTAAATGTTTCTGCAAAGGGCATTATGGAAACTCTTGTTTCTTGAATCGCACTGTGCAGGGAAACAGCAAGTTTGAATTTTACTTCGTCATCAGCAAGTTTTTTGATCATTTTGGGAACCCCTGAAGTGGATAGGGTAATTCGCTTTGGCGACATCCCTAATCCCTCGGGCGATGTTATTTTATCAATGGCTTTCAAGACATTATTATAGTTCATTAGAGGCTCTCCCATACCCATAAAAACGATATTGGTAAGGGGTTTATCAAAATACAACCTGCTTTCGCGATCAATAGCCACGACCTGGTCATAAATTTCGTCAGGATTTAGATTGCGCATGCGCTTAAGTTTTGCTGTAGCACAAAATTTACAATCCAAACTACAACCTACTTGTGAAGATACACATGCTGTTGTTCTCTTAGGTGTGGGTATCAAGACCGACTCAACCACCAAACTATCATGAAGCCTGACGGCATTTTTAATGGTCCCGTCATCACTTTTCTGGATTTGATCGACCTGAATGTGGTTAATGACAAAATGGTCTTCCAAATGCTTTCGGGTTTCTTTGGAAAGATTTGTCATTTCCTCAAATGTATGAGCCCCCTTATTCCAAAGCCATTCATATACCTGATTGCCCCTGAAAGCCTTGTCTCCAATACTTTCAAAAAACAAACGCAATTCTTCTTTTGATAAAGCCCTGATATCTCTCTTGTTCTCTTTCATTTTGCAAAAATACAATTTTAAAAGACGGAATAACAAAAGCTTGAAATTAATAATCCCCTCTTTAATCAAGAGGGGATTATTATTATATATCGTTAAATTAAACTGTCTATTTTTTGATGGCGATCCTTTTTATAAGCGATCCGTCAGAATTTTTATCTGTAAGTTTTAAAAAGTAAATTCCTTCAGATAATTGTGATACATCAATCGTATTATTTGAAAAGGGCAATGTGTTTTCCTGCATCAATTGTCCTGTGACACTGTAGATTTGATAATTCAAATCAGATGAATTATTGTTTTCCACATACAATGCTGATGACGCCGGGTTTGGATACACGTGTAAGTCTCCAAAAAACTGAAAATTTGGTGTGCTAAGGATATCTGTGGATGTTGCACCGGTATCCTGAGGATCCAACCAGTTTGAAAGGCGTGTGCTGTTTGTTGTTCCAAAATCCCAGGAAGTATCCATTCTTCCGTAAAAATCAGGTTGACCGTTGTCGTTAGTACCTGCACAGGCAGCTGCACCACCTGCAAGTTGGCCCACGATTCTTCCATCCTGATCAAAAAGTGCAGACCCTGAGGATCCCCCTTCAGTAACTCCCAAATCCCAATCAGATACACGCCACACAAATGTGTTTGGAATTTCAAAATTGATTGCTGTTCTGATGGGTGATTGATCATCTCGGCAAACTTTCATAATATCACCTGCCGGGTGGTGAATTCCTACCGTAAAATCAGGAACATCTGTAGAGCTTCTATTCCATCCTGCCCAGACAAGATTCCAGCTTGTAGGAAGGTTAGCATCAATATTAACCAGCATAAAATCTGATTTCTGGTTTTCCGCTAGTTTTGTTGCACCACTGGCGGTTTGATTAAAATCTCCATTTGTGCTATTTGTTGTTGTAGCACATGAGGGATCAGGGCTCACCCAATTAAAGCGAAAAGCCCACGCCCCTGTATTGCCATTGTCACAGTGACTGGCCGTTAAAAAATAAGGTGCATTATCGTTGTCTGTATTATTAATCAATGTTCCCGAACAAACTGAGCCCCCCAATATAAATAAAGCGACCGAACGTTTAAGAACTTCTTTTAAAGAATCAAAATCTGCTCCCACAGGACAGTCAACATCCTGATTGCAGTCACCCGAATCGTTCAATCCTCTTTCTGCTGCAGTCTGGTTTACAGAGCGGTAACCGTGTACCACTTTGGCAATCTGAAGTGATCCAAGGCCTTCCTGTGAGGCGGGTTCATAATATTCTATCCAGATGTTTTCACCTTCCACAAACCAGGTTCCCAATTGTCTGTCTTCTCTGTTTTGAGAGGAGGTATATGCTCCCAAAAGGTCAGACTTATCATCATTATATAAATATAGTTTGGCGCCACTTGGCAAAAAGAAGTCGTCAAAAACAAAATTAAGTGTTCTGGCACCTCCTGAGATGATATTCAGACGCCAGATGCGGTCACCATTTTCCAAAACATCCCAGACACCGGAGTTTTCAGTATTTAAAAAAACCGGTAATTCTTTACCAAATCGCCATGGAATATCTCTTCTTTGGTCATTAATGGCATCTTCTGCTTCCAGAGCTGCAACATCGATGGGCTCCATTTGAACAGGAGGAACCGACGAAAGCTGACCAACTTTCCAGCTCAAAGGCTCACCGCTATTGGTCACCTGACCAAACGTATGTGTGAATGTTAAAATAAAAAATATTAAAGTAATTTTTTTCATAGCAATCCTGTATTTGTATTTGCTACTAATTTAAATATTTTTCTTTAATTAAAGCCCTTAAACACAAAAATCCTCAAAAAATGTATTGCTTTTTGAGGATTTTTATTATAATAAAATTATTTTCTTACAAGATTAACATGGCATCTCCATAAGAATAGAACCTGTATTTTTCTTTTATAGCTTCAGCATAAGCTTTCTTTATAAAATCGTGACCTGCAAAGGCAGATACCATCATTAAGAGTGTTGACTTTGGGGTGTGGAAGTTTGTAACCATACAGTTTGCAATACTAAACTCATAAGGAGGAAAAATAAACTTGTTTGTCCATCCGGTATATGGATTTAGTGTTCCTTGAGAAGATACAGTGCTTTCAATTGAACGCATCACGGTTGTTCCAACAGCACATACCTTACGCTTTTTTAAAATGCCGTTATTTACAATTTTTGCACACGTTTCACCTACTTCTATTTCTTCAGAGTCCATTTTGTGCTTAGAAAGGTCTTCTACCTCAACCGGACTAAAGGTTCCCAAACCAACGTGTAATGTCACTTCAGCAAAATTAACCCCTTTTATCTCAAGCCTTTTAAGAAGGTGTTTTGAGAAGTGTAAACCAGCGGTGGGGGCGGCCACTGCTCCTTCATGCTTTGCATAAATAGTTTGATAGCGTTCTGCATCTTCGGGCTCTACTTCTCTTGCAATGTATTTTGGAAGTGGTGTCTCACCCAATTCAGTCAACTTTTTTCTGAATTCTTCATAAGTTCCGTCAAAAAGGAAACGAAGGGTTCTTCCGCGGGAAGTTGTATTATCAATAACTTCAGCTACCAGAGACTCATCTTCACCAAAATATAGCTTGTTCCCAATTCTTATTTTTCTTGCGGGGTCAACCAATACGTCCCAAAGGCGGGTTTCAGCATTGAGTTCGCGCAATAAGAAAACTTCGATTTTAGCACCTGTTTTTTCTTTATTACCAAACAAACGCGCCGGAAAAACTTTGGTATTGTTTAAAATCAGCACATCATCTTCCTCAAAATAATCGATAAGATCTTTGAACATTTTATGCTCGATGGTTTGTGTTTTTCTGTCTAAAACCATCAATCGGGATTCATCTCGGTTTAATGTTGGGTATTCTGCTAATAATTCAGGTGGTAAGTTAAAATCAAAATGAGAAAGCTTCATATATTTTTAAGTGTTAAAAATGATTTTTGAAAGGCTGCAAATATACAACCTCAAAACAGGCGTTGTCAAGTAAAACAGACTTTATTATTTAAGAAAAGGCAATATTTATTGCAATTGGTTATTTAGCTAAGCTTTTCAACTTCAAATCTTAAAGATTTCAAATCAGTCCAAAAATCGGGATATGACTTTTCAACCACCCTTGCATTTTGAATTTGCAATGGGAAAAACAGTGCCAATGGAGCGAATGCCATCGCCATCCTGTGATCATTATACGTTTCTATGGAAAATATTTTTTTATCAGAATGAACTAGCTTCTTACTTTCGAAAGAAATACTCTCACGGGTAATTTCTGCCTTTACTCCAAACTTTTTGAGTTCGTTTTTTAATGCCTGCAACCGGTCTGTTTCTTTGATTTTCAATGTGTGCAGGCCTGAAAGGCGGCACGACACACCCAAACCCAGACACGTGACAGCAATTGTCTGAGCTATATCAGGTGTTTCAACAAGATCTAACGAGAGTGAAAAAGGTTTTACGCTTTCGGTTTTTTTTATAACTATATTGCTTTCCTTAAATTGGGTTTCAACGCCAAATTGCTCATAGATTTTAGCAACACGGGCATCACCCTGAATACTTTTTCTGAAATAATACGATAAGGAGAACTGAGTCCCCACGGGTGATAATGCCGCCAAAGAATAAAAATAAGAGGCAGATGACCAGTCTGACTCGACAGTAAAAGAAATTTTGTTTCCTTTGGAATTTTTCTGAGAAATAGAACCTTCGGCAGGCAATACCCTGATGGTATTTTCTTCAAAAGTTGTCTCAATATTCAACTGTTTCAACAGCGCTAAGGTCATTTGAATGTATGGCAAAGAAGTGATCCCGCCTTGTAATTTCAACTCTAATCCATCAGGCAATTTTGGTGCAATGAGAAGCAAGGCCGTGATATATTGACTGCTCACATTTGCATCGAGAAAAAGCTTACTTTTCTCAAGCTTTTCCCCTTTGATCAATAAAGGCGGAAAACCTTCCTTTTCCAGATACTCAATGTTTGCCCCCAGCGACTTTAATGCTTCAACTAGAATTTTTATGGGGCGTTCTTTCATCCTTGATGACCCTGTGAGCACAATCTCACAGCCCGGTTGTGATGCAAAATAGGCTGTTAAAAAACGCATCGCAGTACCGGCATGGTGAATATCAACGGTCTTTTCAGTTGTATTCAGTGCTTTTTGAAGCAGAATCGTATCTTCACTGTTGGAAAGGTTATTAACCCTGATTTCAGGAAAAAGCTTTTGTAAGATCAGGAGTCTGTTTGACTCGCTTTTAGATCCGGAGATGATCAAAGCATTCTCCGGAGATTTTAAAGTTTTGTCATTAGATGAGAGCCTGATATCCATTTTTGAAAAGCTACTTTTTGTAAACGAATGTACGTCAAAATTTTATTTTAGCTTTTCATTATTTTGGTGCCTGTCGTGGTCTCGTTTTGTTTTAAGTTCCATTTTTTTCTCAAAAGCTTTTTGCAAATCAATACCCGTTTGGTTTGCAAGACACAGCACGACAAAAACCACATCGGCGAGTTCCTCTCCCAGATCTTTGTCCTTATCGCTTTCTTTCTCACTCTGTTCTCCATAACGCCTGGCAATAATACGGGCTACTTCTCCCACTTCTTCGGTGAGCTGGGCCATATTTGTCAACTCATTAAAGTAACGCACCCCGTGATCATGTATCCAGGTATCAACAACTTGCTGGGCATTTTTTATATCCATGGCTTTAGGTTTTTGATAGAACTATTTTTTCTGTTTGTTTCTCCACCATCGCTGCATAGTATTTTTTTAAGGCTTCATAATAGAGCGAAGGCAAAAGCGTGGCCCTGATTTCTGAAGACACGCTCAACTGTATTCCATTTTGATTTTCAGAAATCATAAATTTAAACTCACCTACTTCGTCAGGCAGTTGTAATATCGCAGATTCAGGTAAGGACTCAACCTGATAGCCCTCCGGCAAAGTAATGTTCACCAGCTGTGTCTCAGATTGTGGGTAACTGAAGTCAATGGGGTACTCCCTCGTTTCTGATATAAACGGGTTTTTGGAAGTGGCCAAAAAGAACAGCGGCTGAATGTATATTTTGTCTCCTATTTTATCATAAGCATTTTCCTTCACAAAACTAAAATCTTCAACAACAGGCTTATAAATATCTGTTTTGTTTTGAGATTTATAGTCTGAGATATTCATAGAAACATACTTGTTTTCTAAACTTTTAATGTACTTAGTTTCTTCTTCAGCTGCATACTGCTGTCTGAAGTCCAGCGCAAATTGGTCTGTGTATGCGTTTCTCAATTTTCCTTCTATGGAACCGTTTTCATGAACCTGAACATTCATGTTGGTAATCTTTTTTGACATAATGCTTGAAAGCAAGTTGACTTCTTCTGAAGAGCCGTCTTTCCTTACCACGCGGCCATACCAGTTTAACGCGCGGGTGGGTAAAATATTGGGAGAACTGTATTTGTTTGCAGCATCGAGCAATAAGGTTTTATTACCAAGCTCTACCTGACAAATTACATAATTGAATCCGTCAATAGTTGGGAATAATGGAATTCCGTTAGACTTTGTACTGAGCAAAACAGGATCTGCATCAATACCGGCAGATCGCAACATTGATGTGAGTATCAAATTAATTTCTGCAATATTACCGGAACGGTTTTTATAAGCTTTTTCTACACCATCAATAGTATGATCGCCATAAAAACCATTCCAGGCAATCCTGTTTTTGACGAATTCAAAAATGGCCTGTGTTTGCTCCTCCTTGCTGCTATACCGCTGAAGAACCGGTGTGATTTCAGACTTAAAATAGCGTTCTTTTTCAAGTTCTTTACCAAACCTGTCCCTTTTTAAAATGGTTTTTGTAACGTCTTCCCAGGTAGTTGAATAGGTCCTAAGAGGATTATTAGGCATTTTGGTCCATTCCAATTCATGCTTGATAGCCGTTTTATAATTATCTATATTGTTGACATACTCTTCCTGAACCAATTTTGGGATATCCTCACCGGTATAAACGGTGGTATAGAGTGTATATCTTACTGTAGAGAACTGTGTTTTATGGGAGCTTATCGCTGAGTTACCGTCTTTCTGACGGGGTACATAGGAAAAAGTAAATTGATCCAACTTTGTACTTTCTTCTCTTTTTAAAGGAAAAAATCCTTTTGCATAGGATTTATATCCTAAATATTCAGGAATGTTCAGGGTATATTCGACAAAATTTACCGGTATGCTTTCCTGAAAACTAACCCAGGGTAATGAGTTGATATAAGGAGATGTAATCCTGTAAGTATATTCTAAAACGGAACCTTCTTTTACATTGGGAAATGTAAACTTTTGAAATACCCATCGATCACTTACATCTTCTTCAAATTTGGCGTCATTTTTCACTTTGTCTTTTGAAACTTTACCTCCTTCTAAATTATAAGTAAACGCCTTTAAGTTTGAAAAGATCTCATTGCTTCCAGCTCCGGGCCTGTATAAAGGAACCGCTACTGTTGCCCGGTCTAATCCTTCTTTATTATATATTTTAATGCGTGCCTCAACTTCATGTACAAACTGCCACTGGTTGTCATACTCAAAGTATGTTTTTGCTTTCTTATATAAAACAGCAGACGAAGCCTCAGGATCTAATGGGTGCTGTTTTTCATCAATTTCTTCTTCAGACACTTTACCGAAATCAAACTTTTGTGCGTGAGTGCCAAAACTAATTAGCGAGAAAATAGCAAGAAATAAAAATAAATGTTTCATTATAATTCAGTTTTAAGTAATACGATTTTTGCGTTATCCTGTAGAGAAGCATGCTGTAAAAAAGACCTGAATTCTTCATAGTCCTCTTTGGGATAGTTGCCCTCTTTTATAAAAAATGTTCTCTTATATGTCAAGGTATGGTCTTTATTTTGGATAATACTGACATCATATTTACCATACTTAGTTTCAATTGATGTAACAGATGGAATGGCTTCAACTGAATATTCCTCAGGAAGGTGAATTGTATAATGACTTTCTTCCAGATATCCTCTTCTAAATTTCACGGGCAATTTTCTCTCTGAATATTTATTTGGGACAATAACATCATTGTTAAATGCATTGATAGTCATTATCAATCTATCGCCTGATTTGGAAGCATATTTATCAGTTTTTAGATTAATTTTCTCTGAAAAACTGACCTCATTTTTATCGTTATCAAAATCAAAACTGTTTATTACAACATTGTTCAAGCGCGACCATTGTTTTTTATATTGTTTTATATTTTCAATCGTTGGGTTAAATGCTCTATAAAATCTTCTGTCATAAAAAATTCCTTTACTTTCTATATCTATATCTGCGATAAGGCTTCCATCGTTGTCAATTCTGTAGGTAGCGTTTGTAAGGTAAGCATTTTGCTCATTGAGATAGGATGCTGTTTTAACAATTTCGCCTCCCTGGGGTTTCATTACCAAAGCATTTCTGTTATCATTAAAATCACCAATAAATCCAAAGGGGTGTTTTTGACTGGTACAGTCTATCCAGGCATAATCATCCTCAAGGGGGATTGCTAAAATCACATGATTTCCTTGTTCTATTGATGGAAAGTCCTCAATGAAACCGACTTGAACACTTCCTGCTTCAATGTGTGTATAATATGAATCAACCCCCACGGCTTCAAGCAACGCTTTTGTATAATTTGTCAATCCTTTACAATCACCATATTTTACTTTGTCAACGTCTGCAGCCTTGATGGGTTGAAAACCTCCAATACCCACCTGTACACTCACATACCGGGTGTTTTTCTGTACATAGTCATATACAATTTTTGCTTTTTCAACAGGATCCTGAATATCTCTTGTCAAGTGCCGGATGTGGTCAATCGTGGTTTCCGGAAGTTCATCCCTACCCGTTAACAAATTTTCATAGAACCATTTTCCGAAATCATTCCAGTTTGAAACAGAACCATACAAACCATCATAATGAAAGTTTTTAGGTGCTATGAATAAAAAGGGAGCTATATCAATAAAATAAGGACTGTATTGCTCATAAGGAATGGCTTTTAAACCGCTTGCCTTATATTGTATCTTTTCACTTGAAATAACCTTTTCAATATTATGATTTTCAAGGTTTTGCTCTTTAAAAATTAAATCAATTTCAGAAGGATTATAATTCACGACAAATTTACTGTACTCGGTACTCACATAGTAACCCGATAGTAATCTCCAGTTTGGGATATGGAAGGTATTAGGCGTGGTATATTCATACTTTGTTTCAAAAGTATAAGGATATGTAACAGGAGTATAATCTACATAAAGTTCACGGTCATCACTGTAAAGAGTGCCTCCGTTAACTGCACTTCGGTCCCAGAAATCTTTCTTCTTGTACTTTTTAATTTCCTTCCCCTGGGCATTATAAACAACTATTTCAGCTTTTTTAATCTTAATATCAGGGTTATAATGTATATTTTCTCTTTTAAAACCATCTCCTGAAGAATTTAAAACAGTAACCACAAACGTAACTGAAACAGTAAGGTCTTTTGCTGATTTAAAATCAAGATTCATCTCACTAACCCTAATGACGGCATTGGCACTTTCAGTCAGGGAATCAGGAATAACAGCACTGTTGTAATCTGATTTTTGACCACTAAGAGTGAGGCAAAAGAAAAAAAAGAAAACTAGGGGGGCAAACCGCATTAACAAATTTTTAAGTTTTCAAATTTAAAATTATTTGAAAAAGTACAAAGGATTATTCTGTTAATCTTTGTTTTTGGTATCTATGATAATTGTTACAGGCCCGTCATTAACCAG
Organism: uncultured Flavobacteriaceae bacterium; assembly: GCA_963975935.1. GTDB lineage: Bacteria > Bacteroidota > Bacteroidia > Flavobacteriales > Flavobacteriaceae > Planktosalinus. The sequence continues at coordinate 76,553 of CAXBIQ010000006.1, read as the reverse complement.
TGAAACATCCATCATAGCACCAAATTCGCCGGTACCAATTTTTTTACCAAGCCCTTTTTCAAAATGAGAAACAAACTGCTCATAAAGGGGAATTGCAACATCCGGTTTTGCGGCTTTTATAAAAGAAGGGCGGTTGCCCTTTTTGGTGGATGCATGCAAGGTAAATTGACTCACAACGATTGCTTCTCCTTCAATATCTTGAAGAGACAGGTTCATAGCCCCTGTTTCATCACCAAATATACGAAGGTTTATTATTTTTCTGCACAACCATTCAATATCTTCAGAAACATCTTCATTATCAATACCTAACAGGATCAAAAGACCCTTTCCAATTTTGGAAACTTCTTTTTCTCCAATAGTTACAGAAGCAAAACTAACTCTTTGAATGACTGCTTTCATAATGTTTTGAGTAAAGAACAGATTGTTTTTTTAACTCTCTTCGTTCCAAAAATCGGTGCGGTAATTTTCATCCTCACCTTCCAGTATTTGCAAATAGCTTCGGTATCTTGACCAGGCAATTTCACCATTCTCAAGAGCTTCTTTGATGGCACAATGAGGTTCCTTTATATGGAGGCAATTATTGAATTTGCAACCCTCTTTACGCTTAAAAAATTCAGGGAAATAATCTGAAAGTTCTTCCTTTTCAATATCCACAACCCCAAATCCTTTCACACCCGGAGTATCGATTATTTTAGCACCAAAACTCAAATCATACATCTCTGCAAAAGTGGTCGTATGTTGCCCTTGCTGGTGTTGTTCAGAAATTTCCTTGGTTTTTAAGTCTAGTGAAGGTTCAACGGCATTGATTAATGTTGATTTTCCCACACCGCTGTGACCAGCAAAAATGCTAACTTTACCTTCCATATACCCTTTTAGCGTATCGATATTTTTTCCTGTTTTTGCAGAAAGGCCCAAACATTCATAACCAACATCGCGATATAAATCTGCCAAGATCTTTATTTCAATTATTTCTTCCTCAGTGTATGTATCAATCTTATTAAACAACAAAATAGTCTTGATATGATAAGCTTCAGCAGTGACCAAAAACCGGTCTATAAACGATGTAAATGTAGGTGGATTGTTGAGTGTTATAACGAGAAAAAGCTGATCAATGTTTGCCGCCAGTATGTGGGTTCTCTTGGAAAGGTTTACAGACTTTCGGACAATGTAATTCTCCCGCTCCTCAATATCTCTGATAATGCCCATCGTCTCATCACCTTTGGTTTCAATATCAAAAACAACCTGATCGCCAACAGCAACGGGATTGGTACTTTTTATTCCCTGAATCCTGAACTTTCCTTTGATTTTGCATTCATAAAACACACCGTTTTCGGCTTTAACCGTGTACCAGCTTCCGGTTGATTTATAAACGGTTCCAGTCATAAATTAATGCTCTTGTTGATTGTGTGTTGATGTTCAATAGATTCCTGATGAATTGCCTTGAATATTTCGATAATAAATGCTTCACTCAGGTTTTGATCTTTGCCTATTAGTTTCATCCGGTCCAAAACTTCATTCCAGCGCTTTTTTTGTAAAATAGCAACGTTGTTCTGACTTTTCAAATCCCCTATCCGGTCTGCAATTTTCATTCGTTTGCCCAATGCATTCATGATTTGTGAATCAATGGCATCAATTTCCGTTCTGTAGCTATTAAGTTTCAGGTTGAAATCAGGTGCAGTGTCCTCAGTTTTCCTGATTTTCAAATCTTCGGTAATGGTCATTAACCGTTGCGGAGTGATTTGTTGAAAGGCGTCACTCCAGGCACTGTCAGGATCTGTGTGGGTTTCTATCATCAATCCGTCATAGTTCAAATCAAGGGCACTTTGGCTCAAATCAAAAATCAAATCCCTGCGTCCACCCATATGCGACGGGTCTAAAATGAGTGGTAGTTCGGGAAAATTATTTTGAAAGTCAAGCGCAATTTGCCACTCGGGATTGTTTCTGTATTTTGTTTTTAAATAGGTTGAAAATCCGCGGTGAATAACTCCCAGGTTTTTTATATCGGCTTTCTGAAGACGCTCGATGGCACCCATCCAAAGCGACAAATCAGGGTTCACGGGGTTCTTTACCAATATAATTTTATCGGTTCCCTGTAAGGCATCTGCAATTTCCTGAACAATAAACGGACTCACGGTACTTCTCGCTCCTATCCATAGAACATCAATACCGGCATTGACAGCCATATCCACATGGTTTTTATTGGCCACTTCTGTAGCCAGTAAAAGTCCGGTTTCTTCCTTGGCACGTTGCATCCATTTTAAGCCAATTTCGCCCACGCCTTCAAAACTGCCGGGGCGGGTTCTGGGTTTCCAGATACCGGCTCTCATAATGGTGGCATCGCTTTCTTTCAGTTTATGAGCAATAGCAAGCACCTGCGCTTCGGTTTCGGCACTGCACGGGCCGGCAATGACCAAAGGATGCGGAAGCCGGAGGTCTTTCAACCAGTTTGTGGATTTAAGAGTGTTGTTCATATACTAAACCAAAATAAAAACCCCGTTTCGGAGTTTCAGCAGTGTTATGCTTTCAAATAACAAAAATACAATAAATCTTTCAGTAAAATAGTTTGCTATTACAGCGATTGCCTTAATTTTGAAAAAAACATACAGATGTCTATTGAAGTAAATTCTATTTCGAAACACTATGGGGATCAAAGGGCTCTGAACAGCATTTCATTTACAATACAAAAAGGCGAAATTGTAGGTTTTCTGGGACCCAATGGCGCCGGAAAATCAACCTTGATGAAAATCCTTACAACATACCTTTCTGCCTCAGAGGGGACTGCCGTTGTAAATGGTTTTTCAGTAACCGAAAATGCCAAAGATGTCCAGAAATCTGTGGGTTACCTTCCGGAGAACAATCCCTTGTATTTAGACATGTATGTCAGGGAGTACCTGATCTTTAATGCTTCTATATACAAAGCCCCAAAAGCCCGGGTTGAAGAAGTTATCACGCAAACCGGACTTACCTCTGAAGCCCACAAAAAAATAGGGCAGCTTTCAAAAGGGTACCGCCAGCGTGTGGGCCTTGCCAATGCCCTGCTTCACAATCCTGATGTGTTGATACTCGATGAGCCCACCACAGGGCTTGACCCCAATCAGCTAGTAGAAATAAGGCAATTGATTAAACAGGCTGGTAAAGACAAAACCATTTTCCTCTCCACACACATCATGCAGGAAGTGGAAGCCATCTGTGATCGTGTGATTATTATCAACAAAGGTGAAATTGTAGCCGACAAAAAAATCAAGGATTTAAAGGATTCAAAAGTTCAAATTGTTGAAGTTGAATTTGATTATCGTTTGGAAGAAGTTGCCTTGCAACAATTACCAAAAATTAAAAATGTCCAAAACACCTTTGATTTTATATATGAACTCACCTTTGATACCGAAAAGGACATGCGTCCCGCCGTCTTTGACTTTGCCCATGACAACGGTTTAAAAATCCTGCAACTGAATCAGAAAAATAAAAACCTGGAAGAGTTATTCCGGGAATTGACCGCTGTTACTGAAAAATAAGCCGCCCGGTATAAAACTCTTCAACCTCAACTATTGGAGGCTGGTTTAAAGAAATCACATCACCCGTACTGCGAATTTCCCCGCGAATGGATTGTTGGGGGTTGACAAACATTTTATTGGAACTGCGGTGAAAAAGAGTCAAATCTTCTATGATTAAATTTTGGGCTTCCAGACGGGAGTCACCGCTGTAAAGACCCAAATTAGCTGTAGTAACTGTTCCACTCAGGAAAAAGTTTGAGATACCGTTTGCAACAATGGTGAGGGTTTCAGATTGCAGGTCTAAAATAAAATCACCATCAGTATTGTAACTGTCTTCATTATGGGTGTCTTCTGAAAGCAAGGTTATATCAGGAAAAGCTAAAACTCCCTGCCCTTCGATGGTTAAGCCGGAACTGTTTCTTATTTCGCTCAAATCAGGTACTGTAATAAAAACTTTTGTAATACCATAATCACGCACCAGGTTGCAATTATCCCCATTCTCTATGTGCAACCTGTTTTCTGAAACGCTTAGCGTTACTTTCTTTCTCATGTTTTCACCGGTTTCCAAAATCACGTGTTGCTCTGTGCCTTGTTTGATGAACAATTGTACCCGATGCCCCACATTTACTTTATCAAAAAAAGAAAGCTCAATTTCTTCCTGAAAGATATCGCCTGATAATTTAAAACAATCGATCCCACTGTCAGTATCACATCCTGAAAGGATTGCAAATAAGAATATGTAAATATAGTTTCGCATGTTTTAAAGTCTTATACCAATTCCAAATTCAATAGCTTCCGCTTTAGCGGTATGTGCCTTTACGGAAACCGTCCCAAATATTTTTTCACTCTCACCAAAATAGCGCTTTAATCCCAAACGATTATACACCCTTCCTTCAAAATCAAAAGGATAGTAAATATAATATCCCAAATGGGTCACTATGGCATTCTTGTTAAATCGGAATTCGTGGCCCACAAACAACCCCACACGTTTAAAATCCTCATCACCACTAATATCCAACTCGGGTGATGCTACAGAGCGGTAATAAATCAATTCTTTTAAAAACATGGAGAAAAAAACATCTACCCCGGCCTGGAAAGTGCTTTTGCGATTGATTTTTTTATCTGCAAAGGCAGATACAATATAAAAGGGATATTGCCCCATCCCAATCACATCACTTTCATTCACCCCGCTCCTGAATACCAGGTTAAAAGCCAACGGCTCGCTGTATTTTTCTTTTTCACCCTGAGGAATGTAGTTGGGTAATTCTTCAGATTTCATTTGGTAGTTCAACCCCACATTAAAGGCAAAGGTATTTGTGCTGGTATTAGGTGCCCTGAAATTTCCGTTTGAATAGTGGATTAAAGAAATACCGGCTTGAAATCCGATACCCTGCCAAATATTTTCTTTCGTGAAAACGGTTTTCACTGCTGTAGCACTTACAAACCTGGACCCAAATGCATTGTTTCTATAGTTTTCATCCTGATCATAAGGATTTGTTGCATAAGCAACCCCTTGCATAACTGACACCTTGAAATTCCGGTTTAAAAAATAAAAACTCAAATGACTGTACAGGGAAAACATTTCACCAAGGCTGGGGTTTTTCAAATCCTGATAGGAAAATGCAAATCCCCAATCAGGATAGTTATAACGCCGTTCCCAGTCTTGTAAACCAAATGTTTTAAAATTTTGCTGTACGATAAAACCTTCCGGATGATGGGTGATCAAATGACCAATATCAGGATTGTGTTCCAGGATGGTTCCGTAAAAATAATCCACCTCCCAGAAAACATGCTTTTTATCCTTTTCCTGAGCGTAAAAAGGGATGGTAATAACAACACAGAAAAAGAAAAAAATTTGTTTCATTGCCGTAAAATTAAAAGAATTAATAATTTATGCTGGCTGTTTTATAAAATAAATGCCGGCAGTTTTATTATTCTTTTTAAATACCTACTTTTGTCAGGATTTTTGAGGAAAAATTTGACTGATTGCAACCTCAGGGATTCTGAATTACGTTCAGGATTAAAAATGCTAAAACAGTATACCCCTGCCGGCTTTTTGCTTCAACTATTTTCCTTACTTTTATACACTTTAAAACAATACTATGGCTTATTTATTTACTTCAGAGAGTGTTTCTGAAGGACACCCGGATAAAGTTGCAGACCAAATCAGCGACGCCCTTTTAGATAACTTTTTGGCTTTTGATCCCTCCTCAAAAGTAGCTTGTGAAACACTGGTAACCACAGGGCAGGTAGTACTTGCCGGAGAGGTAAAAAGCAATACCTACCTCGATGTGCAGCAAATTGCCCGCGATGTGGTAAATAAAATTGGGTATACCAAAGGTGCGTATAAATTCAGTGGTGACTCCTGCGGTGTTATCTCCTTGATTCACGAACAATCTCAGGATATTAATCAGGGTGTGGACCGTGAAAACAAAGAAGAACAAGGTGCCGGTGACCAGGGAATGATGTTTGGTTATGCCACTTCAGAAACGGCAAACTTTATGCCGCTGGCGCTTGATGTTTCACATAAAATATTAATCGAACTGGCTGCCTTACGTCGTGAAGAAAAAGAAATTCCTTACCTGCGACCTGATTCCAAAAGCCAGGTAACCATTGAATACAGCGATGACAATGTGCCTCAAAAAATTGTGGCAATTGTGGTTTCCACACAGCACGATGATTTTGATGAAGATGAAAAAATGCTCGCCAAAATCAAAAGCGATATCATCAATATTTTAATACCACGAGTAAAAGCACAATTGCCGGAATATGTTCAGGAATTGTTCAATGAAGATATTGTTTACCATATCAACCCTACCGGAAAATTCGTCATTGGTGGTCCCCACGGGGATACCGGTTTGACCGGAAGAAAAATCATAGTGGATACGTATGGCGGAAAAGGTGCCCACGGGGGTGGTGCTTTCTCCGGGAAAGACCCGAGCAAGGTGGACAGAAGCGCTGCCTATGCTGCCAGACACGTGGCCAAAAACCTTGTGGCTGCAGGAATTGCAGACGAAGTTTTGGTGCAGGTAAGTTATGCCATTGGTGTAGTAAAACCCACATCCATCAACGTGAATACCTTTGGCTCTTCAAAATTGAATATGACCGATGGCGAAATCGCTGAACAGGTAGTCAAACTGTTTGATATGCACCCTGCTGCAATTGAAAAACGCTTAAAACTGCGCAATCCCATTTACAGTGAAACGGCTGCATACGGCCATATGGGCCGCGAGCCCCAAAAAGTCACTAAAGTTTTTGAAAGCCCTTATTCCGGAAGAAAAGAAATCGAGGTAGAACTCTTCACCTGGGAAAAACTGGATATGGTTGAGGAAGTTAGAAAAGCTTTTGGTTTTACTGAATAGAATGTAATTTGTATAATTTTTCTTAAAATTAAATAAAAAGCCCCATTTGTTGATGGGGCTTTTTTATTTCCGATATTTTAAATACTCTATTTTTTTACAATCTTTTTATAAATCGTGTTTTTTACATTTTCAAACTCAATCTGAAGTATATAAACACCTTTAGATAAAGTTGAAATATCTACTTTAGTAATGTCGCTGTTTTGAAGTGTTGAAATTTCTCTTCCATCTAAGGAAAGAATTTTAATTTTAGACACCTGTAAAGGTTGTGGGGTTTTAACATACATAATACCTTCAGTAGGATTCGGATATAAAGAAATCTTATCTACCAAGGATGTTGATGCCACAGATAAATTTTCACAATCTCCCATTAAAAGCTGAATAGCATTATTTACATTGAGTCTCCCACCGGTAACGGTTATTCCTTCTAAAGAGGCATTTGGGTCTACACCGTCCAAAATATAATCTCTTACCATCATTGCTGCAAGTGCAGGGTCATCTTTAGAAATTGCAGTAAAAGCTTCGCAGGGAGCAGCATATAAAAGAGCGATTGTGCCTGTTACATGAGGAGTAGCTCCGGAAGTACCTCCAAAACCACCATAATTACTCAAACTGGTAGTAAAAGTTCCTTGACCGGGAGCACCTAAATCTATAGTTTCTAAGCCATATCCTGCCCCTGTAACTTTAACATCTGATATATTGGTATTAGTCACAGAAATTAAATACTCGCTTGGGCAAGCTGTAGGCACATCACCATTAACATCAACATCAACATTCCCGTTTATTGTAGCGCCACAACTTAATATACCGTGTTCACCCATAGTATCAAAAAAAGCACACCAAAGAGGGTAATTTTGTGGTTGTCCAAAATCTACTCCAAAAGAAGAATTGGTTGCCACAACAAATGCACCTTCATTCCCATTGGTTTCATTAAATTTTATGCGGGCATTCAAAGCATAATCATAAGCTGCAATAACAGTTGCTTCGTTACCGCTAGAACCTATAATTGGCATTAACTTTACACTCCAGTTTACACCGGTCACCCCTATTTCATTATTTCCTGTTGCACCAATTATTCCGGTGACAGGTGTACCATGACCCCCGCCAGTTATACTTCCCGAATTGCTATATACATTCCACCCATAAATGTCATCAATATATCCATTTCCATCATTGTCAATTCCATCACCCGGAATTTCGCCTGTATTGATATATAAATTATCTATAATATCCGGATGATTAATATTTAAACCATCATCAATAATAGCAACCACAATTTCATTTCCGTCAGTATTTACACCTCCGGTGGTAACATCCCAAGCCAAATCAGCATCAATATCTTTGTCATTTTCTTGATAGTATTGCCATTGTTGGGCAAATAATGGGTCGTTAGGGGTTGTTTCCCTAAGTTGTACTTTATGGTTTAATTGAGATACCAGTACCGAAGCATTTTTATTTACTTCCTTAAGCAAAGACATTTCATTGTGTTGTTCTGTTGAAACTTTCAATCTCCAAATATTCATCACTCTGGAAATTTGTTCAGCATCTATAATTTGTATGGCTGCATTTTCAGCAGAAAGCAGGTCCGGTGTTCGGTCTGATTGCAGTTGAACCAGGATTTCACCTTGTACATAAGGGGTTTCTTGTGCACTTAAAAAAGTAACAAAAAGAATAAAAACAAATGTAATTTTTTTCATTTTAAATAGCGTTTTTTATAGTTAATTATGGAAATTCTCTCAAGTCTACTTTATGATTTGGCTGTGCCGTTTTTACTTCCGGATTTAATTGCAGCATTTCTATAAATGCTTCCATTTTGATTTTCTCCGGATTAAATGTATATAAATCTATAAGCTGGCTGCGACTTATTTGGCTTTTAAAGGTAAGGTCATATACCCTATATTCTTTTTCAACTGTTTCTTTACTTTCTAAAGTATGCCATTGAATTAGAATTTCATTTGACAAATTATGTTCGGTTGTTTTTTTAGAAACACAATTCAAAAAAAACAAGGGTAAAACAAGAAAATATAGGGTTTTAATCAATTGAAAATATTTGGATTAATAAAAATTCTAAATTTTGGAAGCTTAGAGATAAAAAATCAAAATTTAAAAAATCTTAGCGTTCCAAATATATAAAATAAATTATAATAATGATAAATCAATTATGTACTGTAGAAGTAAGTATATTCTTTGTATCATTCATATATCTTAATGAACTTTTATTGATTCAAAACTAGTTAATAGTTTGCTCTATAATTATGAGTATCTTTAATACATAAAATTTAAAATCATGTCCTTCTTCAAAAAAATTAAAGGCACAATACACCTATTGAAAACAGTTGACCTGGATCAACTTGCTGAAATCAATAAAAAAATTGACCTCTCTGAAGCATTAAAATCACTGGGAAATCTTGATGAGAGACAGCTCAAGGGGCTTATGAAAATGCTCACTACAAAAGCAAAAAAAGGGCAACATCAACTCCCTCCCATTGATGGCGATTTTTACAATCTTGACCTGAAGCTTTCTAAAGAAGACCGTGACATCCAGCTGCAAGTGCGCAATTTTATGGAAGACGAAGTAAAACCCTTGGTCAATGACCATTGGAATCGTGCAGCATTCCCTTTTGAAATCATTGAAAAATTCGCAAAGCTCAACATAGCAGGTATTGCCTATGAAGGATATGGCTGTGCCAACAAATCCTTTTTACTGGAAGGCATCATTGCACAAGAACTGGCAAGGGTAGATGTTTCCATATCAACGTTTTTTGGTGTACACAGCGGACTCGCTATGGGTTCCATATACCTTTGCGGAAGTGAAGCTCAAAAACAGGAATGGCTACCGGCGATGCAACGCCTGGAAAAAATTGGCGCTTTCGGCCTTACCGAACCTAATGTAGGTTCAGGTGTAGCCGGCGGAATGGAAACCACCTGTAAGCTCATTGATGGCAACTGGATTTTAAACGGTCAGAAAAAATGGATTGGAAATGCCACGTTTGCAGATGTAATCATCATTTGGGCACGGGATGAGGACAGCAATCAGGTAAAAGGGTTTCTGGTGCGCAAAGAAAACCCCGGCTTTAAAGCCGAAAAAATGGAAGATAAAATGGCCCTGCGCATCGTGCAAAATGCGATTATAACCTTGACAAACTGCAGCGTGCCGGAATCAGACAGGCTGCAAAATGCAAATTCGTTTAAAGACACGGCAAAGGTGCTGCAAATGACACGTGCCGGAGTCGCCTGGCAAGCCGTGGGCTGTGCTCGTGGTGCTTATGAAGCTGCTTTAAAATACACCAAAAAACGCGAACAGTTTGGCAGGCCCATCGCCTCTTTCCAGTTAATACAAAATCATTTGGTGGAAATGGTATCCAACCTCACAGCCATGCAAACCTTGTGCTTTAGGCTCTCTGAACTCCAGGATCAAAAACTCCTTACTGATGAGCATGCCTCACTGGCGAAAGTTTTTTGCAGCATGCGCACCCGTGATGTGGTAGGCCGGGCACGCGAAGTAATGGGAGGCAACGGTATCCTGCTGGAATATGATGTCGCCCGCTTTGTGGCAGACGCTGAAGCCATCTACAGTTATGAAGGCACTAAAGAGATCAATTCCCTCATCGTGGGCCGGGCCATTACCGGTTATAGTGCTTTTGTAAATTGATGCAACGCTTCGTGATTGTGTTTGAGCCGATAGAAGCTATAGTTTTCCTTGGTGTTAGTAAACGTATTTTTTTTAGACTTCGTTAACCCACAAATCAGTTAATTCTTTGATTCTTATTTCAGTCGTTTGAATTTTACATTCAATATAAAATTTGTTCGCTATTACACCCTCTTCACTTTCTTTTTGACTTTTAAAATTACAATTTGAATCTCTAAATTTTAGCCAATCATTTTGTGATTTCATTAATGCCTGTTTATTAGTACCCGTTAAATTTTTCTCGAGTTTTTCATAAACGGTCTTTAACCTTGCTTCAGTTTTTTCTAATTTCTGATAAAGCTCAGTTTCTCCGGTTTGAGCAACCGAGATTGTTGAAAAAAATAAAGAAATTATTATCGTAAAAGTAAATTTTTTCATCGTGCTATGAAATGTTTATCAACGGTCAAGTATAAGCGTAGTGCGGGATTAGAAGCACCTTGTTTTCGGCTTTCCGATATGTTTGTTAATGTTACGTTCGTTTAGAATTAGCACTTTCGCCCGCATTACGCTTATACATTGTTAGCTGCTGGGCTTTTAGTTTTTCCGCTAATTTTTCTGCCTGTCCACGAAGTTCGTTTACCGCTGTGCTTTCCCATAACTCACCTTTTAAGTTTGAACCTATCGTATATAAATTGGTGTGTGGTTTTCCGTTTGAATTTATAATCTGAAACGATTCTGTGTCTGCGTTAATGCCGAGTTTTAACTTATCCTGTGTCAAAATTCCTTTTAACAGACAATTTTTTAGAAAACTTTTATCAAGGTTTATCAAATCTGTTTCTGGCCCCGTGCAGTTTATGATACGAGAAACATTTATTGCTTTTAATTCATTCTCTTTCTTGTCAAAATATTGGACAGTAATTGATTCATTTGATTCGTTTATGTCAATAATTTTACCTGAATTAATATGAAGTTTCCCGTCAATTCTTAATTGCTGTATTTTGTCGTGAGAATGTAATGGGATTCTGTGTCTTGCAACACCCCATAAATGGCGAAGTCTTGACATAAATAAATTCTTTTCTTGGTCGGAAAATGATTTCCATATTCTCTGCGTTTGAGGTCTTAATGAATCGATAATCGGTTCGGCTGATACACCGTACTCTCTAACTGTTTTAATATGCTTGTTTATGAGTTTAACTAATTCATAAATGGACATATCGTCTCGCAGTTCTTCAACTAATTTTGAATATTTAAGTCCGTTGTGTCGGTGTGGTAATATGTTAAAACCATTGGGAGAAATGGAATAAATTTCCCCTTTGAAACCTTGTTCCAACAAGCCAAGGACAGTGTCAACCATTGTTAAGCCGTTACCTACTATTAATACAGGTAAACTTTCTTTGGTTTCTTTTACAGATTCAATTTTCCAAGGGTTTTGAAAATAGTTAGGACTATTATAGAAGTCGAAATTCTTTATTCTCGGATTTCTTGGAATATGATTTCCTGTGGCTATAACGCACTCGGCAACATTCAATTTTTGATTGTTGTCAAGCCACAATGAAACTGTATCTTTTGATGTATCAAGGTCAATGACAAAACTGTTGATTAAGGTGATTTGTATTTGTTTTGATTCTGCACTTTTCTTGGCTTCTTCCCAAATAGCACAGAGATACTCACCGTAAATTTGTCTTGGCAAGAATGAGTTTGCAATAAGCGTTTTGTCCTTGTGTTTAAATTCGTCCTTTTGCATTACCCATTCTAAAAAATGGTCAGGTTTGTCGGGATATGCACTCATTTTACCTGCAATTACATTCAATAAATGCTTGTCAGAATATGGATTGTAAGCAATTCCTTTGTTTAAAGTTTCTCTCTCGTTGATTAGAATTATCTCACAAGATTCAGTCGATTTATCAATGAGTTGAACAGCAGTCATTGTCCCTGTAAAACCACCACCAATTATTCCGATTTTTTTCATTCTTATATTTTGTTTAATGTTTTAATGTCTGTCTTTTCAGCCTTGCAGCTAACATTAGCATATACAACATAAATTGGTTTTTATTGCTGATATTCCAAATAGACGACATGCTCTTTATCTCCTTCTAAAGTAGCACCTTTCCTCAAAATAACCTAAAAATTATTTAATCTAACTATTTGAAACGTTTAGACAACAAGATATTACTGAATTCCGGGAAGACATTCCTTACTTAAAATCAAAAACTCACCTCTCACCTCTACTTACTATACCCTACAAATCATACTTCACCGTCAGCATCACAATCCGCGGCATCACGCTGTAAAATGAAGTTGTATTGAAGGTTTCATTAAAACTGTCCTGGTTGATGGTTTGTACATCCAGCAGGTTGGTGGCCTGGATTCTGTATTCCCATTTGCTGTCCTTTTTCTGATAGTAGAGGTCTGCAGACAAAAAGGAATAATCGTTTTTGATGGTTTTTTCCTTGTTGCTGTAATCATAATAACTCCAGTCTGCTTTAAAGGTGAAATCTTTCAGGAAATTGAATTCGATATTGGCAAATGGCCTGTGGGTATAGAAGGTAGACTCAATCCCACCGTTGTCATAATTGTTGATAATAACGTTATAACCCACTTCAAAATTTGGGAATTCCCTGAAATTGCTTCGGGCACTCGTGCGGTAGTTTTGCGTAAAACTTTCAGAAGTGGTCACATCACCATTGATGATGTTGTTGAAGCTGCTCCAGTTAAAGTTTCCGTTAAGGCTGTATTGCATTTTTTTGATGCGCTTGCTGAAACTTCCAAAAGCCGAAAAAGTCTCATCGGCAAAATTGCTGTTAATATTGATGGGTGATGATACCTGATTGATGGCTACAATTTGGGTGTTGTTTTTGATACCTTCAAGCCTTCGGGTATAGTTCAAATTCCCGGTCACGTTGGTATAATTGAACATATTAAAACTAAAATAAGTTAGGTTAAAACTGTTTGCAAGCGAGTTTTCCAGATTTCGGTTACCCCTGAAGAGACGGTTGTAGTTATTAAAAACAAACCCTTCAGCATAGTTGTTCACATCTGTATACTCTGCAGTCATTGCATAGGTAAATCGTATGCTCTCGCTGCGTTTGAGTTGGGCGATGGCAAAAAATTCAGGCAATACACGCCATTCGTTCTCTGAAGTAGTGCTGCCCAGCTGCTCTGTTTTCAGGTCATAATTGTGCAGGGTTACACCCGGGGTGAAGGTAAATTTTCCGGTAATGAATTTGTATTTCACACCCAGAAAAGCATCACTAAAATGATAGGTCACATCATTGCTTAACGGGAAAGTTGTACCATCAACTTCGGGCGTTTCCTCAAACGCAATGGAGTTTCCATTATCGAGAATTTGAAAAATAGACGAATTGAATCGCTGACGGCTTTGCGTGGTCCCCAGCGTAAAATTGAGATTGCTCTTGTTGTTCAGGATATAAAAGTGATCAACTTTAGCATCTATTTTGTTTGTTTTGACACGCTTGTCCTGATTGATATCAAAATTGCTTTGGCCTTCATCTGCATCAATTATTCCGGAGAATGGGAGAATATCAAGTTCAGCTTCAAAAACAGCTTTATAAAAAGGATCTTCATCCTGCCACAAATGTTGCACTTGCCCAGCAAAAATATTCTTGTCATCCAGTGTATAATAAGCATTAACATTTTGATTGATGGAAAAAGGATTGTTTTCCTTATCTTCAATAATGTTGTTGGCAATACTTGAAAACTGATCGGAAAATTCAGTTTGTTTGGAGAGCTTGGCAAGTACGTCATAATCCATCTGAAATCTTAAGTTAGGCTTATAGACAGAACTCAGTTTCAACATTCCTAGGCGGTTTCTCTGGTCACTTACACTGGAACTATTTTCCACAGCACCGTTCGATATATAACTACGTACAGTATTGGTCACAAAATTAGTGCGGTTATCGGAAAGGATCGCAAATCCGCTGAGGTCTAAAGTTTCTGAAGCTTTATAACTAAAGTTCCCGGCAACAAATTCTGCCTCTATATCATTCGCTCGGTTGTTTTGGGTCACGGCAAAACCAAGACCACTGTCATTGATATTGAACCTCGTTCCGCCTCCCTGATTAAAGTTTCTGAAACCACCGGTAAAGTTGAAGTAATCGCGAAATGTAAAAGGAACATCGCCAGTGTTATTGAAGTTTGTGATGATGTTAATGCTGTAATCCGGGCTGTAATAAAACAATTTTGGGTTGCCCAGATACCTGAACTTTTTGCCATAACCGGCTCCTGCAGTGATCTCACCAAACCAGAAATTGGTTTTCCCTTCTTTCAACCGGATGTTGATGGCTGTTTGATCTTGGGTGTTTGTCACTCCCCTTAACTGACCCACTTCATTATAATTACGCAGCACTTCCACTTTACTAACAGCGTCTGCAGGGATGTTTTTAGTAGCGAGTTTTGAATCGCCGTCAAAAAAATCCTTGCCTTCCACCATAACCTTTTGAACCACTTTTCCGTCTACTTCAATCTCTCCGTCTTCATTGAGTTCCAGACCGGGCAGTGCTTTGATGATGTCTCCCAGTTTTTTTTCATTACCGGTAACAAAAGCATCAGTATTATAAACAATGGTATCACCCTTGATCGTAACGGGCATCTCATAAACAATTTCCACCCCGTCCAGTTCATCTGCAGCTGACTTTAAAACAATCTCTTTTAGAATATCTGCACGGTCTTCTCCCACAGTGACGTCAAAGGTTTGCGTCTCAAACCCTAAATAACTTGCCTGAAGCTCATAGGTTTCATTAGCTTCTAAAAAAAGCTGGTATCTGCCTTCATCGTTAGTGATGGCATAGCTTTCTATTTCAGCAGTAGCTTTAACTTTAGCGATGATACTCGCCATCTCCAGCGGATTGCCAATACTGTCTTTTACAGTTCCTGTAAGCTTGACGCTTTGTGCCTGTATTTGAAATGAAAAAATGAAAAAAGTGGTAAAAATAAGGTAGGAGAGTCTCATGAAAACGTGGTTAGTTGTTTAAAGTTCTGTTTATTGGGGATGTTTGAATGTATTATTATATTATCCGCCAATCCTGAATCCACGGCTGCTTCCTCTGCGTTGGCCGCCATACATTTCCTGCATTTCTTCAACTTTTTCTTTGACTATTTTTTGGTATTCTTCCTGAGAAACTTTTTCTCCTTTGGAGGGTTTTTTAATTTCCTCAGCCTCTTTAGGATTCAAAATAATTTTTGAACATAAGATTGATGTGCGATCTGCCTGAACTTCCAGTATAAGACCCGGAAGACCGTGAAACTCACCGGGGCCTTGAGGTACGGGAATCTGGGGTGTGTACCAGGCCACAATTTCGATTTCCTTGGGGATTTCCAGTTCATCCATAATGTTTACATCTGTGGAATCCTTTTTAGCTTCAGCATCTTTTTGTTCCTCATCGCCCTCCCTGTTTCGCCTGCGCATCGATTGCCAGTCTGTATCCCCCAGCTTTTTTATGGCTGTTGCTTTAAAAGCTACATACTGTCCTATTTGTTTGGACTCGTTGACCAGCTTCCATTCCAGTTTTGGGAGGGTATCTGAAATTAAAAACTGTTTTCCGAAAAACTCCTGTTCCTGTAAAAAAACATTTTCTTTTGTGTTTTTGTATTGTGCACCTGCCGTGAAGTTACCCATCATCATCATCATTCCGCCACCGGTACCGGGTGCTGCCAGTTTTTCTTCCTCTTTATAGGTAGATTCAACTTTGTTAAAGTCTAAAATATAAGTCTTCTCCAGGGCGCTCTTCATCATCTCCATAATTTGTTTGCGCATTTGTTCTGTCATCTCACGGCCTCCAAAGTCTGTATCAACATTGGTTTTTGATTTATAAACAGCCTGACCGGTGAAATCCTGAGCTGCCACAACGATTGAAAAACAAAGGCAAAATAGGGTTAAAAGCTTTTTCATGGTTCTTGTAAATGTTTCAGTGTTAGAGTCAAATCTATATCATTTGTTACATTATGACTACTATTTTAACAAAGGGTTTAACGCAAATGTGCCCAGAATTGGTAAATTTACCGTACTATATATCCCAAAACAGGTATGAATTATATTCTAAGCCTTTTATTTTTTTGCTTGTTCACTTCTCTTGCGGCACAAGGTGACGGGTCAATTTCAGTAATTGAAAAGACACCTTTGAAAGCAGAACGTTTTGTGGGTGTGGATAATTTTGGCGCCGTTTACTTCATTAAAGACCGAACCCTTTTTAAACAACTCAATACCGAAGTATTCAATTTTAAAGACTTTCAGCTGGGTAGTATTGGTTCTGTAGATTTGCTGAACCCGTTAAAAGTCACCCTTTTTTTTCCTGATTACAACACGACGGTTATTTTGGACAACAAATTAAATGAAATTGAACGCATTTCATTTGCCATGGAACCTCCTTTTCTTAATATTATAAACGCCACCACGGCAAATGACACCCGGCTCTGGGTGTTCAACAATGACAGCCAGCAGCTTGAACTTTACAATTACCGAAATAAAAACCATCAGGTGCTGTCAAGGCCTCTTTCTGAAACCTATGTAACACATACCAGCAATTACAACTTTTGTTTCCTGCTTACGGAAGAAAAACTCAGGATTTACAATATTTACGGCAGTTTGCTTGAGAGTATTCCCAATTCAAAGATTACCCACCTTTCAAATAACAATGATAGATTGATTTATAAAACCGGTAATGAACTGGTGCTTCTTTCTGAAAAGCTTTCGGTTAAAAGAACGCTTACTTTCGATGAAATCAAGATAAAAGATTTGTTTCTAAGCGATGAATTCCTGTATATTTACGATGGTGAATTTATACACAAAACAGCAATAACAATTAACAAGTAAGTACAGATATGCACGTTGCCATCGCAGGAAATATAGGGTCAGGAAAAACAACTTTAACACGTCTATTATCAAAACATTACAAATGGCACGCTCACTATGAAGAAGTAGACGACAACCCATACCTCGATGACTTTTACAACCAGATGGAGCGCTGGTCATTCAATCTTCAGATTTATTTTTTGAACAGTCGTTTCAGGCAAATCCTTGATATTCGCAATACCGGAAAAAATGTCATTCAGGACAGGACCATTTATGAGGATGCCTACATTTTTGCTCCAAACTTACACGCAATGGGCTTGATGACAAACCGTGATTTTGAAAACTACAAATCGCTCTTTGATTTGATGGAAGAAGTTACAGAAAGCCCAGACTTGATCATCTACCTGCGCAGTTCCATTCCCAATCTGGTCAACCAAATTCACAAGCGTGGCAGGGAATATGAAAACAGCATCAGCATTGACTACCTCAGCCGATTAAATGAGCGTTATGAAGCCTGGGTGCATAACTATGACAAGGGAAAACTCCTGATTATTGATGTAGATAACCTCAATTTCGTTGACGACCCTGAAGATCTGGGAAAGGTCATCAACCGCATTGATGCAGAATTACACGGTTTGTTTGAGTAAGCAGCTTTAAGGCCATAACCAGATAATCAACAATCCGGCTACAATAGAAATTCCAAAAGAAATCCCCACCCATTTTGCCAACTGTTTAGTTCCTAAAGTGGCAGCTAAAATTCCTTTGAAAAGCAAATTAAACAGAGACGCCAAAAGAATTAACCGCCATCCCGTATCTACCTCGAGGCTTCCTTTTTTCATAAGTTGTGAAAGGGACAATGTGATGGCATCTACATCTGTGAGCCCGCTTATAATGGCTACGACATACAGTGCTTCATTTTCAAACTCTTCATTTACAAAAGCAACCGCCAATAAAATAATACCATATAACAAACCAAATACCAAAGCAGTTTTAAGCTGGGCCGGGTTTTTGGGCTCCGGCATTTCATCATCAGATTTGCCTTTTTGAATTCTGTAGAACAAAAACACACACAACAAAACCATCACAACAAACTCAACAGCTATGGGAACTATCATTTCAAGAAGTCTCTCAGGAATCACTACACCCATTTCTATTACAATACGCACCAGTGCAATGGCAGAAGCACCCACAATCACAAATGCAGAGAGTTTGTCTATGCTGTCGGCGTCTTTTGTTTTTTTAGCGTAACTTACCGTTGTGGCCGTACTGCTTATCAATCCACCCAAGATAGAATTTGAAATGAGACCAACCTTCTTTCCTAAAAACTTATATAAAAAAATAACCCACAACACTAATCCCTACGATGAGGGTAACCATCAACCAGATATTCTGTGGGTTTATCACTTCATAAGGATCGTAAGTCTCATTGGGTAAAATGGGAAGAATAATCAGGGAGATAGCAGCAAAAGTCATAATTGCCGAAACGTCTTTACCCTGTAGCCGGTCAATGAAATTATGCATTTTTTCTTTGGCATAGAGCAACACCGCCATGGTTCCACCTACAATAACACCAATGATTTGGTCACCCAGTACCAAATATGCCCCAATGGAAAACATCAAAAGCGCAGCTACTTCTGTGGTTTGCCCTAAATCTGCATTGGGATTATTTCTTTTTGTGAGAACATTTCCCGCAACCATAAACGCAGCGATGGCTAAGCCAAGGGCAGGAAGTATAAAAGGGTTTTCAAAATCACGGGTTAAAAAGCCGGATAAGACCCCCAAAACGGCCAATAATGAAAAGGTGCGCACGCCGGCCAAAATATTATTGATCTTCTCACGCTGCATGCCCACTAAAAGACCTAAGCCTAAGGCAATTGCCAGTGTTGTTATATCCTCATAGTTCATAACTAATACTAAGGTAAGATATAAAACAAAAATCCCCGCCGGGTAGGCAGGGATTTTTAAAAAAGATTAACAAAAAGAGATTATTGCGCTTTAAAAGCTTCAATTTCCCTTCTCACTTCTTCTTCAGTGCCGGTAAATACTTTTTCTTCTTTTACCTCTTCACCGTTTACAATAGAAACCGAACTAACTTTTGCAGTTGTCATATCATCGTCTGAAGAATATTCAATAGTAATTTGCTTATTGATAGTAGTAACGTTAGCTGCCTGCTCATCAGTAAGGGTTGTAGCAGTTCCATCTTCAGAAACAACCATTACTTCTTTTACCATAGTAGCTGATTCTGAATCGCCTGCGGTATGACCTCCTAAAACCGGGGCAATTACAAGCCCTACCAAACAGGTCAACTTGATTAATATGTTCATGGAAGGTCCAGATGTATCCTTAAACGGGTCACCCACAGTATCTCCTGTTACAGCTGCTTTGTGAGCATCAGATCCTTTATATTCCATTTTACCGTTGATCAGAACACCGGCTTCAAATGATTTCTTTGCATTGTCCCATGCTCCACCGGCATTGTTTTGGAAAATCGCCCACATAACACCACTCACACAAACTCCGGCCATATAACCTCCAAGAGGCTCTGCCCCAAAGATCAAACCTACAAGGATGGGCGTAATGATGGTAATCAAGCCCGGTAGAATCATTTCTTTTAAAGCGGCATTTGTAGAAATCGCAACACACTTAGCATATTCAGGAGTTGCTGTTCCTTCCATAATTCCGGGTATTTCCCTGAACTGGCGACGAACTTCCTGAACCATTTCCATGGCTGCTTTTCCAACAGATTCCATAGCAAGGGCTGAAAAAATAACGGGAATCATACCTCCCACAAACAGCATCGCGAGAACGTCTGCCTTAAAGATATTGATTCCGTCAATTCCCGTAAAGGTAACATAAGCTGCAAAAAGCGCCAATGCTGTCAATGCAGCAGATGCAATTGCAAAACCTTTTCCGGTTGCTGCAGTGGTATTCCCCACAGAGTCTAAAATATCTGTACGCTTACGCACTTCAGGATCAAGTTCACTCATTTCAGCAACACCCCCTGCATTATCAGCTATAGGGCCAAATGCATCAATGGCCAGTTGCATTCCGGTGGTTGCCATCATCGCTGAAGCTGCAAGTGCTACTCCATAAAACCCGGCAAGTTCATAAGAACCGTAAATCGCAGCAGCAAATAAAATCACAGAGGCGAAAGTAGACTTCATACCCACAGCCAAACCTGCAATGATGTTAGTAGCTGCTCCCGTTGAACTGTTTTTTACAATATTAAGTACCGGCTTTTTTCCTAAACTGGTATAATAAGCGGTTACAAATGATATCAAAGCGCCCACAGCCAAACCTATACAAGCGGCATAAAAGACGTTCATTGAAGGAATCATTTTAGCAGATGCTTCACCAAAGAAACGCATTTGCATGGTTTCGGGCAACATCCAGTCTATCAGGAAATAACTTGCAATAAGTGTTAGTATAATAGACGCCCAGTTCCCTATATCCAATGCTTTTTGAACCTGGGGTTCTCTGGCGTTATTGTCTTTTATTTTTACCAGGAAAGTTCCTATAATAGATGCTAAAACACCCACACCGGCAATAACCAGTGGTAACAGGATAGGTCCCATATTATTAAACAAGTCAGTATGCTGAACTGTTTCAGACATATCCCTGATTACGTAGTTTCCAAGTACCATAGCCGCCAGTACCGTTGCTACATAACTTCCAAAAAGGTCAGCGCCCATTCCGGCAACATCCCCCACGTTATCTCCCACGTTATCGGCAATCGTAGCAGGGTTTCTGGGGTCATCTTCAGGGATACCGGCTTCCACTTTCCCCACGAGGTCAGCTCCCACATCGGCAGCTTTAGTATAAATACCACCTCCCACACGTGCAAAAAGTGCAATCGATTCAGCACCCAGGGAGAATCCTGCAAGAGCTTCAAGAACGATGGTCATTTTAGTATAAAAATCATATTCTGCAAGGCCCATAAACTGGCCCATAAAAAACAAGAATAACAAACTCATACCCAACACGGCAAGACCTGCAACACCCAGACCCATAACCGTACCGCCGCCAAAAGAAACCTTTAGCGCCTGTGGCAAGCTTGTCTTGGCTGCTTCTGCAGTTCGGGCATTGGCATCGGTTGCAATGCGCATCCCGATATTTCCAGCCAAAGCTGAGAAAAAGGCACCAATTATAAATGCCGGAACAATCATCCAGCTCGTCAAATCAACAAGAGTTGAAACATAAAACAATGCTGCTGATGCAATCACTACAAAAATGGCAAGCAATCGGTACTCAGCGTTCAGAAAGGCCAGCGCACCTTCTTTTACACTCTTTGAAATAAATTGCATGCGATCACTTCCGGGAGATTGTTTTTTAACCCAGCTCATCTTATAGAGCATAAACAAAAGCCCAAGAACAGAAAGTGCTATAGGCAGAAAAATTACATTTGATTCCATATGGTTGTTAATTAGATTAATTATAAAGCCGTGCAAAAGTAAGAAATTACAATAGAACAAAAAAAGCAATACTGTGAATAGTATTGCTTTTTACGTAACCTAAAACATAACTTAAAAAACCTAAACAAAAACCTTTATACTTTATCTAAAGCAAAATAGACCTTTTTATCTTCCGGTAAATCCGTAAAACGATCTGTACATTTATCGATAATATCGTTAGCCTCATCAACATTTCCCCAGCCTTCAACGTCTACTCTTTTGTTTTCAAGGTCTTTATACACCTGAAAGAAATGTTCTATCTCTTTAATCAAATGCGGATTTATATCTGAAACATCATTGATTTTATCACCGTTGGGATCACTTAAAGGAACACATATGATTTTCTCATCAGGTCCTTTTTCATCTGCCATATGAAAAACCCCAATGGGCTTTACTTCGATAATACAACCGGGAAAAGTAGGCTCGGTAACCAAGACCAAAACATCTAAAGGATCCCCGTCAAGAGCAAGGGTTTCGGGCATAAAACCATAATCTGCAGGATACATCATCGAGGAAAACAACATACGGTCATACCTGATTTTTTTCAAATCAAAATCAAACTCATATTTGTTCCTGCTTCCTTTTGGGATTTCAACCAAAACGTCAAACTTTTTCAACTTTGCTGCACTCATAAATAAACCCTTTATTTTGGGGGTGCAAAATTACATATAAAACCATATGTAAAACAAGGAAAAACCGGTAAGAATTTTAAGGTATTTAAAAGTGGAAACCAAAAGTACCGGTCACACCAAACGGCCTTGCATCAGGGTTATCAAAATAATTACCCCTGAAATTAAAATCCAGACGGAAGATTTTAAAAATATTCCCAATACCAAAACTGTACTCATAATAGATATCCTCAGGTGCCTGATATGCTATGCTGGAAGCATTTAAAGCTTTGTTTTCCTCTGAAATTTCACCATAAACAGCCCTGAAACTTAAAATCTCCCGCAAGTTTAATTTTCTCAAAAAGCCGATTCGGGAAAAGAAACGCCCGCCAAAATTGTGCTCGATATGAACCGAAGCATAGGTATCACTTACAAATTCATAAAAATCAAGCTGTGAAAAGGTGTTGTAAATGCTGAAAAGGGTCTGATTTCCGGGAATGGGATTCAGCAACCCAAGCGGTACTTCGCCAAAGGTTTTTCCGGCCTCAACGGTAGAATACATCCTTCCCAATCCTCCAATATTCCATGGCTGGGTATAGAGTGCCTGTACTTTTTGATATTCAAAATCGCCTCCCATAATATCCTTGAGCCCATAAGAATAACCGAGGAAAAACTGTGGAAACTTCCCACTGTTTATTATTGTACGTTCAACCCCAAAACCTGATGTGGTCCGCCCCGGGGTAAAGTTGATGCTTAATTCTACTTCAGGCTGTGAAATTTCAGACTGAATCTCGTTGTTTTCGTCAAAATAATCCAGACTGAATGTGTCTGTAGCCGATTTTAATGTCCTGTATGAAGCTGTGGTTCTGATTATAAAGTTTTTTGAAGGCTCCAGTTCAAACCCAAATGTGGATAAATTGATATTGGTCAAACGGTCATTCGCCCCCACAGAGATCAACGATGACGAAGCAAGATTCCGTCCCAAAACATCGTTTGAACTGGTAAGGCTCGCCCCGGTTTGTTCTACATCCCGCCTGTTTCCGGCAAAAACAATCAACCTACTTTGCCTGTCCAAAAGCCATTTCCCCGAAATGCCATACTTAAATTTGTCATCTTTAAGCCCATAGGCACCAAATCCTTCCAAACGCCAGGGGTCATTTCTTCCAAAATAGGTCCGCCCTCCCAGTCTAACGCGCACGCCTTCTGCTTCGTTGTAACCAAAAATGGAAAATACGGGGCCTATATCAAAGTTGGGAATTTCATAGTAACCCGATGACAAGACACTTCCAATATTGTAAATGGTCTTAAAACGCTTTACGGTTTGCAGGGTATCAAGCATCTCATAAACTTGTCGCTCATCTTTGTTGAGTTCCTCCATTCGCCGTTCTGACCAGAATTCATCAGGCCTGTTGTATACTTCATAAACATAGGGGTCTACCTGGGTTTTGTAAAAAGACCTGTCTTTTTCTTCATCAAAAACATGGTTGTCATATAGAGTGGTGCGTTTCCCATACATCCCACGGGCTTCCTCTTTTTTGGAAAAACTGAAGTCTGACATAAAATAATCTCGCTTCAGTAAAAAAATGGAATCGTTTAAAACGTCAAATTCCTGCTCGATGTATATGTCTTTTACCCAGTTGATATTGGCACTTTTGTTTGTTTGAAGGTTGATTTCTTTAACCGCCCACGTGGTATCGTTTACCCAAAAATCACCCTTAAAAGTTAGCTCACCCTTGCGCCTGGGGTAATACACAATGTTATAGCACCATTTATTATCCCTGTATGCACTGTCAAGCAACACATAATTATACACATCAATACCGGTTGTAGAAAGCGGACTGGTAAAGGCTTTGTCAAAAAACTTCAGATAATTATCATATACATCATATTCTGCATAGAGGTCTTTCACAAACTCAATGATGGTCTGGTTGTTATCAAACCCCGAATTTTTGTTCCCTTCCAGAATTTCTTTTTCAAGATTCATTATGTTGTCTCCATACACCTTGTAAAAAGCCTCATTGATAAATATGGGCAAGTAGGTTTTTCCGGTTACACTGGAAGTATCTGTAAAATCAAAAACAAACTCCATTCCTTTGAAAAGCCTGCTTTTAATTAAAGAACTGTCAATGGTATTCAGGTCAAATTCCAGTTTCTCGTATTTATCATAGGTGTATTGATCAAATTTTTTAACACCGTTTTCCCTGCGGTTTTCCCATATTTTCCTGAGTATATCAATAGCGGGATTGTTCTTTTTTGAGGTTTTTCCGCTTAATAAAACCACCTCATCAAGCTGGGCAGTTTCTTCTTCAAGCATTATGACCATATCATATGAAACTTGTTTATCAAGCTCAATTTCTTTGGTCTGGTAGCCTAAAAAGGAAAAAAGGACTGTGGTGTAAGTAGTGGGTGATTCCAGATAAAAACGACCATTTTCATCGGTGATGGTGCCTTCGTTTGAACTTTTGAAAATAACATTTGCAAAAGGAACCTCTTGTCCAAAGGTGTCAATAACCTTTCCACTTATCTTTGTCTGAGCAGAAGATATCGTTAAGAAAAGTAACGCAGAAAAAAGTAAACTATATTTTATAAAACTGTTCTTTATTCTCATAAACAAAAACTTCGCCAACAAAGATGGCGAAGTTAGTTTAAAATTGGTAAGAATAATTATTTATATAACACCTTTTTAACAGCTTTTATAACATCCTGACTGTTTGGCAACCATTCTTTTAGTAAGTTGGGTGAATAGGGTGCCGGTGTATCTGCAGTGTTTATTTTGATAATAGGCGCATCCAGATAATCAAAGGCTTTTTCCTGAACCTGATAGGTTATTTCTGTGGCAATGTTCCCAAAAGGCCAAGCCTCTTCAAGAATAACCAGTCGGTTAGTCTTTTTAACAGAGTCAATGATGGTCTTGTGGTCCATCGGGCGAATGGTGCGCAAATCGATGATTTCACAACTTATGTTTTCCTTCTCAAGTTCTTCAGCTGCTTTGTATGCTTCTTTGATAATCTTACCAAAGGAAACAATCGTCACATCTTTGCCTTCTCTTTTGATTTCTGCAACACCAATGGGAATGATATATTCGCCTTCGGGTACTTCCCCTTTATCACCATACATTTGCTCGCTTTCCATAAAGATTACAGGGTCATCGTCCCGGATAGCTGCTTTTAAAAGTCCTTTGGCATCTTTTGGATTTGAAGGCACAATAACTTTCAAACCGGGACAATTGGCATACCAGCTCTCAAAAGCTTGTGAGTGGGTTGCTGCCAACTGGCCTGCTGATGCAGTAGGCCCCCTGAAAACAATGGGAATATTAAACTGACCGCCGCTCATCTGACGCATTTTTGCGGCATTATTGATAATCTGGTCAATACCCACAAGAGAAAAGTTGAACGTCATGAACTCAACGATGGGACGGTTGCCGTTCATTGCTGAACCGATGGCAATACCTGAGAATCCAAGTTCAGATATGGGGGTGTCAATAACACGTTTGGCGCCAAATTCATCCAGCATCCCTTTGGAAGCTTTGTAAGCACCGTTATACTCTGCTACCTCCTCACCCATTAAATAAATGGTCTCATCGCGACGCATTTCTTCACTCATCGCTTCGGCAATCGCTTCTCTAAATTGTATTGTTTTCATATGCGTATGTCTACAGGGTAGAAACTTTTAATTAAAACTTAATATTCTGTAATTCTTTATAGAGAGCAAAAATAGCATTATTTCCACTTTATGTATGATAAAATCCCAACTTTTAACTGAAATTTGTTATGCGTGCATAGTATAAAATTAAAAATATATGAGTACCTTCGTGGCGCAAATCTGATGTCTGTCAGGTTTATCTTAAAAATCCAATTTTAAATCGTTATAAAATGAAAATACTAGTCTGTATCAGTCACGTTCCGGACACTACTTCAAAAATTAACTTCACAGATAATGACACCAAATTTGACACCAATGGGGTGCAATTTGTGATCAATCCGAATGACGAATTCGGCCTTACAAGAGCCATGTGGTTTAAAGAAAAACAAGGCGCCACAGTTCACGTTGTGAATGTTGGCGGACCCGAAACTGAACCCACTCTCAGAAAAGCACTTGCTATTGGAGCTGATGAAGCCATCAGGGTAAACACTGCTCCCCTGGACGGTTTTTTTGTCGCAAAACAATTGGCTAAGGTAATGCAAGACGGCGGCTATGACCTCGTCATTGCCGGAAGGGAGTCTATTGACTACAACGGCGGTATGGTGCCGGGAATGATAGCTTCCTTGACCGGAGCTAACTTCGTGAATACGTGTATAAATCTTGAAGTTGACGGAAACAACGCAAAGGCAACCCGTGAAATTGACGGCGGTAAAGAAACCGTGAGCACTACCCTCCCACTCGTGGTTGGAGGTCAAAAAGGGCTTGTTGAGGAAAGCGACCTGCGCATCCCCAATATGCGTGGTATTATGCAGGCACGTCAAAAACCTTTAAAAGTTGTGGAACCTGTCTCGGCTGAAAATGCAACCGAAACAAAAGGATATGAAAAACCCGCAGCCAAAGGCGCAGTGAAAATGATCGACCCTGAAAATGTTGAGGAGTTGGTAAACTTGCTTCACAATGAAGCCAAGGTTATTTAAAATCAAATTACAATTAACTATTAACTAATAATATATGTCAGTTTTAGTATATACAGAATCAGAACAAGGAAAGTTTAAAAAGATAGCTCTTGAAGCCGTGTCTTATGCAAAAGGCGTTGCCGATATGTTGGAAACCACGGTGACCGCAATTTCAATCAATGGCGGTGATGCAAATGAATTGGGCACTTATGGAGCCTCAAAAGTGTTACAGGTTTCAGATGACAAACTCGATACATTCAACGCAAAAGCTTATGCCGATGCCATCAAACAGGCAGCTGAAAAAGAAAACGCCGGTGTTGTGATATTGAGTTCAAGTGCCAATAGTAAATTCCTGGCACCCATACTGGCCGTAAACCTTGAGGCGGCTTATGCACCCAATGTGGTGGAACTGCCGGAAAGCACCTCACCTTTCATTACAAAATCAAGTGTTTTTACCAATAAGGCTTTCGCGAAAGCTGAATTAAAATCTGATAAAAAAATCATAGGGGTTTCTAAAAATGCTTACGGCTTAAAAGAGAATGCAACTGAAGCCACTACCGAAAGCTTCTCACCTTTACTGGACGATGCGGATTTTTCTGTAAAAGTAGAAGCGGTTGATAAAGTAACCGGAAAAGCCACTATTGCCGATGCCGAGATTGTGGTATCCGGAGGGCGTGGCCTTAAAGGGCCTGAAAACTGGGGGCTAATAGAAGACCTAGCCGATGTACTGGGAGCCGCAACTGCCTGCTCAAAACCGGTAAGCGATATGGGCTGGAGACCGCATAGCGAGCACGTGGGGCAAACCGGTAAGCCTGTTGCTTCAAATCTATATATTGCCATCGGGATTTCCGGAGCTATCCAACACCTCGCAGGAATCAATGCTTCAAAAGTAAAAGTAGTCATCAATAACGATCCCGAAGCACCTTTTTTCAAAGCTGCTGATTATGGGATAGTTGGCGATGCTTTTGAAGTCGTTCCAAAGCTCACCGAAAAATTAAAGGAATTTAAAGCCGATAACGCATAATTTTTTATAAATTGTGCCACTGTTTAGGGCTGTTTAAAAAAGGTTTAGTCCTGTTTAAACAGCCTTTATTTTTAATCTATGAGTTTAGTCAGGCTTACAATAAAAGGTATATCATACAGTCAGACTCAAAATGGTGCCTATGCGCTTATTTTGAGTGAAGTTGACGGTGAAAGAAAACTGCCCATTGTCATCGGAGCATTTGAAGCACAATCCATTGCCATTGCTTTAGAAAAAGAAATAAAACCGCCCAGACCGCTCACCCACGATTTGTTTAAAAATTTTGCAGACCGCTTTGAAATTGCCGTTAAACAAGTGATCATTCACAAACTTGTGGATGGGGTTTTCTTTTCCAGCATTATTTGCGAAAGGGACAAAATCGAAGAAATCATCGACGCTCGCACCAGTGACGCCATCGCCCTGGCACTCAGGTTTAATGCACCCATTTTCACCTATAAAAACATTCTTGAAAAAGCAGGTATCTTTCTCAAAGCAACACCCAAGAAAAAAGACTCCAAAGAAGAGGAACAGGCCATTCTGGAACAACTCATGACAGATGATACCGAATCCAAAAAGAAAACCTCAAAAAGTTACGCAAATTACTCCCTTAAGGAATTGAACGACATGCTCGACAAAGCAGTTGACAATGAGGATTATGAAAAAGCAGCCCTCATAAGGGACGAAATTTCCAAACGGGAAAAATAACCATCACACACATGTACAGACTCCTCCTCTTCAGTGCTTTTTTGTTCTTTTCTCAATTCACAAACGCACAAACCATTGAAAAGACCTGGGCTTTTTCATCCATAACCAATGAGCAAAACCAATCACTTTTTGATATAAACCCTGAAAAGGATTCCATCAAATTTGAAGAAGGGAGGTTTCAGTATTCGCTCCTGGCAAAAGACTCGCTTAAAGCCTCAGGTGACTATGTGCTCCAGGACAAGCTTTTGGTACTATTTTACTCAGAACCCAAGGACACCATCAGGAGATACCGCATCACAGAACTGACAGATTCCACGCTCACATTTACTGAAAACGATATCACCTACAGTTTTACTGAAAAAGAAACAACCCTGCCTGAAGTCATTCAAAAAGAAATGATTCCCAGTGCGGGCTTTTCCTTAGATAGCTTGTGGAGAGGCCTCATGGGAATGCTGGCGTTGTTGATTTTGGCGTTTCTATTCAGCAGCAACAAAAAAGCCATCAGGTGGAAAACGGTAGGCATTGGTCTGAGTGCACAATTGCTTTTGGCCATTGGAGTACTAAAGGTGCCCTTTATACAAAGTGCTTTTGAATTTGTAGGCAAAATATTTGTAAAAATACTCGACTTTACCCAGGCAGGGAGTGAATTCCTATTGGGCGGTATGATGAATGTTGAAAGTTTTGGCTTTATCTTTTTGTTTCAGGTTTTGCCCACCATCATTTTCTTTTCTGCCTTGACATCAGTGTTATTTTATCTTGGGTTTATTCAGATTGTCGTAAAAGGCCTGGCCAAGATATTAACCCGTCTGATGGGCATTTCAGGAGCAGAAAGCCTTTCTGTTGCCGGAAATATCTTTTTGGGTCAAACAGAAGCCCCTTTGATGATCAAGGCATATCTTGAAAAAATGAGCAAGTCTGAAATGTTGCTTGTGATGGTGGGCGGTATGGCAACCGTTGCCGGAGGTGTACTTGCAGCATACATCGGCTTTTTGGGCGGGGAGGATGAAGCCATGAAAATCTTTTATGCAAAACACCTGCTTACTGCATCAGTGATGGCAGCTCCCGGAGCAATCGTCATTGCAAAAATGCTCTATCCAGAAACCAAAAAAATCACCAACGAAGTTGCTGTTTCTGAAGACAAAATAGGTTCCAACATCCTTGATGCCATCGCAAACGGAACCACAGAAGGCCTCAAACTTGCCGCCAATGTGGGTGCCATGCTACTGGTGTTTATCGCTTTTATTGCCATGATCAATTATGGCTTTGAAAAACTGGGAGATATCACCTCATTAAATAACTGGGTAGCAAACTCCACTCCCTATGATAAATTCTCTTTGGAATTTGTCTTGGGCTATCTCTTTGCCCCTTTAATGTGGCTCATTGGCGTGGCTAAAGAAGACATGGCACTAATGGGACAACTGCTGGGAATCAAATTGGTTGCCAGCGAATTTGTAGGCTATATACAGCTGGCAGATTTGAAAAACACCGCAAACCTCATCAGTTTCAACTATGAAAAGTCTGTTATTATGGCCACTTATATGCTTTGTGGTTTTGCAAACTTTGCCTCCATCGGGATTCAAATTGGCGGTATTGGTTCTCTGGCACCGGGTCAGCGTAAAACCTTATCGGAATTTGGCATGAAAGCACTTATCGGCGGAACTATCGCTTCATTGCTTTCGGCGACTATTGCCGGGATGATTATTGGATAAACCCATTCCCGCGCAAGCGGAATCCCATAATTCTAACCTCAGGGTTTAGTTAATAACTTTTCATAGAAAAACGAAACTTTCCAAACACAATCAAAAGGTTTTTTTTATTTTCGGATTTTAGAAATTTAGTTTAAATAATTTCTTTTCAAATCAACCTGAAGAGATGAAGATATCAATTGAAAGTCATTAGTATTAATTAAAAGATTCCCGCCTGCGCGGGAATATGGATATGAAACAATACCACGACCTCGTTAAGCATGTAATGGAAAACGGCACCTTTAAAGGTGACCGCACCGGCACAGGAACGAAAAGCGTTTTTGGCTATCAGATGCGTTTTGACCTCAGCGAAGGCTTCCCGATGGTCACCACCAAAAAACTGCATTTAAAATCTATCATTTATGAACTCCTTTGGTTTTTAAAAGGAGATACAAACATTGGATATTTACAGGAAAACGGAGTGAAAATCTGGAACGACTGGGCAGATGAAAACGGCGACCTGGGTCCGGTTTACGGTCATCAATGGCGCAACTGGAACAGTGAAAACATCGACCAGATTTCAGAACTCATAAAAACCCTTAAAACCAATCCCAACAGCCGGCGTATGCTCATCTCTGCCTGGAACCCAAGCGTGCTTCCGGACACTTCAGTATCCTTTAGCGAAAATGTCGCCAACGGCAAAGCAGCCCTTCCACCCTGCCACGCCTTCTTTCAGTTTTATGTAGCACCTCCTGATGAATCAAAAGGGGAAACACAAGGAAAACTCTCCTGTCAACTCTATCAGCGCAGTGCCGATATTTTTCTGGGCGTGCCTTTTAACATTGCCTCTTATGCTTTATTAACGCTTATGATTGCTCAGGTCTGCGACCTTGAGCCGGGCGATTTTGTCCATACCTTTGGTGACGCACACATCTATTCAAATCATTTTGAGCAATTGGAACTGCAACTTTCAAGAGAGCTGAGACCACTTCCCAAAATGATTCTCAACCCTGACGTAAAAAATATCTTTGATTTTACGTTTGAAGACTTTACCTTAGTCGATTACAATCCGCATCCTCATATTAAAGGTGCGGTAGCTGTTTAATAAAACCCAAATCAAAGAATCATGAAAAAAATAGTCATTCTGTTAGTTCTTTTAATATCCATACCTGCAATAGCTCAGGAAAAATGGGGCGATGTTGAAAAAAACAAAGTCACCATGAAAGAAATTGCACCGGTATGGCCCGGCTGTGAAAGTAGCAGTGCCACGAAAACCGATGCGTGCTTTGACCAAAAACTGGCACAACACATCCAAAAGAATTTTCGCTACCCCACAAATGCCTGGAAAAACAATGTTCAGGAACGGGTGGTGGTTACCTTTATCATAAACACTAAAGGTGAAGTGGAAATCAAAAAAGTAGAAGGTGTTAACCAGGAACTCAAAGACGAAGCCAAGAGAAACATCCTGGCCATCCCGAAAATGAAACCCGGAATGCTCGCAGGCAAACCCAAAGCCATTGAGTACAAAGTGCCTTTCAACTTTAAGACCGGGAAGTAGAGGTATGATGAGAGTATTGTTTTTTTTATTATTTAGTTATTCTTTGACAGTTAATGCTCAAGAGAATAAAATATTTAATAATTGCTTAAACAAAGAAAGTATTTCTGACACCATTAATTGTCTTGAAAATTGTATCCAACTTTTTATATGTTACGAGATAAATAATGACTTAAGCTTACTTAAACTCAACAATAGTCAAGAAAAACTAAAAGCAACAATTTCCATTACTGATGATGGTTCTTTTCTATTAGAAAATTATAAAACATCTAATCTTACTATAATATCAGCTTTAAAAAGAGTCGTTTATATCACCTCAAAAGAAGCTGAGGGAGTCATTAACAATAATCATAATTTAACCAATCAAAAAATTTACATAGATCTAATATTTAGCAAAATAAATTCAAATAAACTAGCTGTTACAAATAATTCTGGAGAAATAATATATGAGTTTGAAATAAAAAATAATCATAAAGAATCCTTGGAAAACGTTGATACTGAATTAATAATTCCCCCAATCTTCCCTGGTTGTGAAATAGAAGACTTTAAAGAAAGAAAAAAATGTATGTCTTTTAAAATAGACGAGTATATTAAGGAAAATTATAATACTGGTTTATTTGATAAGATAGTTTTACAGAAGGACACGGTTCAAATTAACGTATCTTTTAAATTAAATAGTCAAGGTAAAATTTCAAATGTAATTGCAAAAGGCCCTCACAAACTTATTGAAAAGGAAGCTATAAGAGTATTAACTTCACTCCCCCAGATGATACCTGGAAAACAAAATGGTAAAGATGTAAGTCTCCTTTACTCTCTTCCCATCATTTTTGAGGTGGAAGGCTCTTCAAAAACAAAAAAATAATAGTAACTTTAGTACTCCAACCACTTAAAACCATAAAAGATGTCTTCCAGTACAAAAGAAACTCAAAAAAACGAAGACCGTGAGCAATTCCTCTATGCTCAGGAAAGAATAAAACAGAAAAAAAGGCTCAACCTGCATTTTGTTATTTTTCTGATTGGCTCCGCTTTTATTGTTATTCTGGATCAGGTTATGGAAGTCGGGCAGGATGTTTTGCCTCAAAACTGGTATGTTTGGGCCATTCTCATCTGGGCGTTCTTTTTTCTCATTCACGCCTTTAACGTCTTTTTCACCAACCGCTTTATGGGAAAAAAATGGGAAAATGAACAACTCGACAAACTCAAAGCCAAACAGCAAAAACGCATTGACGAACTCCAAAAAAAAGTGGACAAGGAAATGCCCTTACCCGAAGTAAAAAACCCTAAACCTCTTAAAAACCAAACCGTCACCATCATCGCCGCAGCCTCAGAAAACGATGCTTTGGGTAAAGACAACGACCTGCCGTGGCACCTGCCTGATGATTTTAAACGCTTTAAAAAACTCACCACCGGCCACCACATCATTATGGGCCGCAAAACATTTGAAACCTTTCCCGAGCCGCTGCCTAACAGGATTCACGTAGTTATTACCCGCGACAAGAACTATAAAAAGTTTGGTGCCGTGGTCGTGCACTCCCTCAGGGAAGCACTGGAACTTGCTAAAAATGACGACCAACCCTTTATCATTGGCGGTGGCGAAATCTACAAACAAAGCCTTGAGTATGCAGATAAAATCGAACTCACCCGTGTGCATGGTGATGTAACTGCAGATACCTTTTTCCCGCACATCGATGAGAGCAAATGGGATCTCGTGAATGAAGAACACCACCCAAAAGACGATAAACACGAGTATGGGTTTACTTATTTGACCTATTTACGTAAGTAACAAACATTTCACTTTGCGCCTCTGCGCCTTTGCGAGAAACAAACCAATAGTAATTTCATTGATAAGATAAGTACAGCATTTCTAAATAGTATCCTCCATCAGGAAAACTTAAACCTCCTGAACCAACGCCCCCTCCACGGTGGTGATATCAATCGAGTGCTGCTTCTTGAAACTGACCAAGGCAACTTTGTCCTCAAAACCAACGACGCAAACAGCTTTCCAAACATGTTTCAAGCAGAAGCCAAAGGACTTCGCCTGCTCAAAAAACCCCAAACATTCCGTATTCCCGAAGTCATAGCTTTTGGTGAAAACGAAAACCACTCCTATCTCTTAATGGAATACATTGTCGAAGGACAAAAACAACCCGACTTTTGGGAAACCTTCGGAAGTCAACTGACGCAACTCCACCAAACCACTGCGCCGCAATTTGGTCTCGACCACGACAACTACATCGGTAGTCTGCCGCAAAAGAATGACGGAAACCATACCCAGGCAACTGATTTTTACATCGAGAAAAGACTGCTCCCCCAACTGGACCTCGCGGCAGGAAAAGGCTTTTCATTTCACAACCTCAGCAGCTTTTATAAGAACATCCGGATGGAAATTCCTGATGAACCACCCGCGCTCATCCACGGCGACTTGTGGAACGGTAACTACCTGACAGATGAAAACGGCAACCCCTGTCTGATTGACCCAGCCGTGTGTTTCGCTTCACGCGAAATGGACCTCGCGATGATGCAGCTCTTTGGCGGTTTCCCTGAAAAGGTATTTGATAGCTATCACGATACTTTTCCGTTACAACCCGGTTGGAAAACCCGCACCGACCTCTGGCAACTCTATTACCTGCTCGTGCACCTCAACCTCTTCGGGAGTGGATATTACAATCAGGTAAACACCATCCTAAAGAAGTATTCCTGATTTATTTTGTTATTTTTGTGATATGTAAATGTGGTTTCGACTCCGCTCAACCACCAACAAAGAAATTGAAACAAGAAACAAGAAACCTATGAATGCATATATTTTTCCCGGTCAAGGCGCCCAGTTTACCGGAATGGGCAAAGACCTTTACGACCACTCAGACACCGCTAAAAAACGCTTTCAGCAAGCCAATGAGATACTTGGCTTTGACATCACCAAAATCATGTTTGAAGGCACAGCAGACGAACTCAAGGAAACCAAAGTCACCCAGCCCGCCATCTTTTTGCATTCTGTGATACTCGCCGAAGTGTTGGGCGATTCTTTCAAACCCGATATGGTAGCAGGTCATTCCCTTGGGGAGTTCTCAGCTTTGGTGGCAAACAAGACCCTTCAGTTTGAAGATGCCTTGAAACTAGTCTCCAAACGCGCACTGGCCATGCAAAAAGCCTGCGAAAAGCAGCCCTCAACCATGGCAGCCGTTCTAGGCCTTGAAGACCATATCGTGGAATCTGTTTGCGCTGATGTGGATGGCATTGTGGTAGCCGCCAACTATAACTGCCCCGGGCAGCTGGTGATTTCAGGAGAAGTCAAAGCTGTGGAAGAAGCCTGCGAACGCTTAAAAGAACGCGGTGCCAGACGGGCATTATTACTCCCTGTGGGCGGAGCCTTTCACTCGCCCTTGATGGAACCCGCCCGTGAAGAACTTGCAAAAGCCATTGAAAACACACCTTTTGCCACACCCATGTGCCCGGTCTATCAAAACGTGAGCACCTTTGCCGTGACCGACCCCGAGGAAATCAAAAAGAACCTTATCTTCCAACTCACCGCCCCGGTCAAATGGACCCAAAGCGTCCAAAACATGGTAAGCGACGGCGCCACCAAGTTCATCGAAGTAGGCCCCGGAAACGTGCTGCAAGGCCTGGTCAAAAAAATACACAAAGATGCTGTTACCGAACCGGCTACCTTTCAATAGAAACAAACAACCCTCTCAGTCCCGATGTGTGTCGGCACTGAGAGGGTTACATTTTTCTTTAATCCATCTACTTTAGATATTATATATAAAACAAGGTGACGGAAAAAATAACCAACTTCTCAATTAACCTTCAAGAATCTATTTTTATAAGGGATTATAAGAATTTCTATAAAAGAAAATATAGCAGAAGATTACTAAAATTAGTACTTGGATTAATAACCACCATAGTTATTTATCTCGTCTTAAAATATTTCACAGAATGGAATCTAATTGAAATCATTTCTTTTGCGCTCATTTTTCTAATCTTAAACTTTGTTTTATTTAAAGCTTATGATTTATACTCAATAATCAAAAAAATAAAAAGAATCAAAAATGAGATTACGTTTGGACAAATGAATCTAATTATTAAAAACACTTTCATTGAAATAAATCATAATGACAATAAAAGAGTTATTTTTTTATCACAACTAAAAGAATGTGTATTGCATTCTGATTGTCTCTTTTTTATAGAGAAGAACCAAAAACACTTACCTTTTAAAGTCAGTAAGTCAGAAATGAATAATAACTCTTTTGAAATATTAGTTAAAGAATTAGAGTCAATGAAAGTCAATGTGATTAAATAAATGTGTTACAATAAAAGTAACAAATGAAACCCGTCTCACATCTCAAATCTCACGTCTCACGTCTACCCCACTCAATCCTTATAAACCACCCCATCCCTCATCACAAACACCACATCTTCCACAGTACGGATGTTTTGAGTAGGGTCATCGTTGGTCGCGATAATATCGGCGATATAGCCGGCTTCCAGGGCACCCAGCTTATCTTTCATACCCAGTAAGTCAGCATTGGTAACTGTGGCCGATTGTAAGGCTTCCATTACCGGCATACCGGCTTCGGTCATATAAATAAACTCTTTGGCGTTATCGCCGTGAGGGAATACTCCCGCATCGGTTCCAAAGGCGATGGGGACACCTGCTTTATAAGCCCTTCCAAAGGTAGCCTGAATCTGCGGACCAATAGCCAGCGCCTTGGGAACAATAATCTCAGGATAGAAGTTTTCAACCTTGGCCTGTTGAGCCACATACTTCCCGGCAGAAATGGTGGGCACATAAAAGGCATTGTGCTCCTTCATCAGCTCCATGGTTGCTGCACTCATTTCAGTACCGTGCTCAATGGTTTTCACACCGGCCTTGATGGCACGCTGCATCCCTTCATCGCCGTGGGCGTGGGCAGCCACGTTCATCCCATAATCTTTGGCAGTGGTCACGATCGCGGCAATCTCATCTTCAAAGAACTGCGGATTGGAACCACTCTTAGCAACACTCAACACCCCGCCGGTAGCGGTAATCTTGATCCAGTCGGCGCCGTTTTTATAGCGTTGGCGCACGGCTTTTTTGGCGTCTTCTATGCTGTTGACCACACCCTCTTTGGGTCCCGGGTCACCCATCAAATCTGCCTTTCTGCCGTTGGTAGGGTCCGCATGGCCGCCGGTGGTTGCCAGTGACTTTTCAACCGTAAAGATGCGTGGGCCGGTGACTTTTTTACTGTTAATGGCATTCCGCAGGGAGACATTCACGCCGCTGCCGCCCAAATCCCTTACGGTAGTGAACCCAGCCATCAAGGTGCGATGGGCAATCTCCTGTGCGTCATAAGCAATATCGGCATCGTTGAGTGTAAAAGCCTCCAGGTATTTTGTGGGTCCGGTTTCAGATTCTATATGCACATGCATATCAATCCAGCCGGGCATGACCGTTTTGGTCTTCAGGTCGATGACCCCATCGGTAGTATTTGACGGGGTAACATAGCCATTTTCAATACTGCTAATGGTGTTACCCGAAACCACTATGGTCTTTTCAGTGAGTACCTTGCCGTTCCTGGTGTCAATGAGTTTACCGCAATGAATGTAAGTTTGCTGGGAAAAAGCTACTGCCGTAAAAGCCAGAAGCATAAGGGAGAATATTTGTTTCATAAGGTTGGCACCCCACACCGGGCGGGGCAAAATATTTAATTAGACAAAAACTAAAGATAGTGGTTTTTTTGAAAAGAAGCAGGCTGTTCAGATAATGGACACACTAACAATTGTATAGAATAGAAGCTTAAAGTAAGTACCACTTGTAGTATATGCCGGTGACAGGAATGCCTCTAAGTACTTCGCAAGATCTTTTCCATCTTTCGGCCTTTGGCCAGTTCATCCACCAGTTTGTCAAGGTATCGCACCTGCTGTGTCAAGGGGTTTTCAATTTCTTCAATGCGATAGCCACAAATGACGCCGGTAATGAGGTGTGCGTTTGGGTTTAGGTCTGCTTTTTCAAAGAAGGTCTCAAAGGTTGCTTTCTCTTCCATGAGCGCGTCGAGCGTTTTCTTATCCAAACCCGTGAGCCACTCAATCACTTCATACAACTCTTCTTTGGTCCTGCCCTTCTTCTCCACTTTGGTCACATAATGCGGAAACACAGAAGCAAACGTCATCTTTGCCATACGGGCATTGTGTTCGGGGGTTGTTTTCATAGTGTATTTCTCATTTGCATTTCTCGGCTATGAGCTAAGTAGTGAATATAATTAGCTAAGATAAAAAAACAAATCCTAAGCTGAAAAAGGTCTAATAGGGTTTAATTAATGAGCAAGTAAAAGACATCTTTTGTGTCCGGTGCCCTAACACATTCTAATTACCATTGTATGGATTTCATGATTTTTTCAGTTAAAATTGAGTCCGTTTTACTCAATTCTTTTTTTACTCGACTATATGTAAAAATCAGATGTCCCTCTTTATCGTTATCCTTGATGTAATTATGAGATTTAATAAGTTCTATCTTATTCAGAGTGTCAAGTTCAATGGCATCAAATCGATATGTTTTAAATCCGTGTAGTGAATCAAAGTATTGATTTGAAATTTGTTGTCCTTTCTCGAGCACAATAGAATCCATTGATCTTTTGAAATGTTCATTAAGGTATATTTCGGTTGAATCCCAAACAATGTCAAAAACCACAAATTCTTCCAATGTCTTAGTAGTATCCGTAAAAAATATCGAAGAAGAATATTCATTATGATACTTTTCAACACCCCAGTTTTCAGGAATATCAATTTGAAACTTATTCATTTTGTCAGAATAGCTTTTGAATGTCAATTCAGATTTTTTCTGTTCACAAGAATTAATCAGAACTGCTAAAATTAAGATGCCTAAAAAATAAAGATGCCTGTGGTTAAGTCTCATTGTTTGTGGGTTTAGTCAAATCTGTTACAACTAGAAAATAAAGATAGCGGTTTTTTTGAAAAACAAGAATTAGTCCTAAAATTATAAACCTCGATTCCAAAACTGCTCATTAATTCTTTCGCTACTGGACTTATACAGGAACTCGCTACGTGCATTTTTAGTTTTATATAAAAAGAATACATCGATTTAAACAAAGAACTTCAATCACTTAAATCCTTAAAAGGATTGTATCAACACGTCTGATAGATTACAACTTCATTCTTAATTATTTATTCATAAGTACTAAGATGGTGTCCTGTTCTTTTATTATTTTAAGAGTGTCAGAGTAAGCTTTTTTTAAAAGCCTGAATGGGGGCTCTATATCTGATAATACAGGCTTAAATTCTGGGGTATTGGGATTATTCCATAACCTACCCGAAATATTCTTTTCCTTTACTTTATTAACCAGTTCATCTTGATTAATAACCGGATAAGTACCGGAAATCATTAAGTCCCGATTGTTAAGCTCAAGAATATTGTGATTATTAAATACACTATGAACTTTCACATTGACTTCATCATCATACTTTATTCTATTAGATTCAATAAGATTTTTATCCCTATTCACTAAATAGATAAATAAAATGAGTATGATAATAGAAGTAAATATTAAAATTATATAAGGCTTCTTGTGTAAGTTTTTCTTGTTCATTTTTGATTAAAATTCTTTGAATAGGTCTTTTGCCGGGTATTAATTGAAATGTACAACAAACAATTTTTAAAAGTAAAGAAAATCCTTTTAACAAAGGCATTCCGGAAGAACCATCAAGAGATGGTTGTAACGGTTTTATCTGTTTTAAAACTAAAATACTCCGAAGTGACACACTTCGCAGAGCAGAGGTCCTAATCCCAGGAGCCTTCCATTTGAAGCAAGTGTTGCATTAACAGTCAATACCCGTCTCCATGTCATCTTTTAAAAAAGGCTTCATTTCGTCTTCTATTTTTGTTCTGAGGGCTTTTAGCTTTATCGCATATTGTTCCAACTGTTTCTCCCTTTCAGAGGTGGGAACCCATTTCTTTACCGGTATGGGCGTTCCGTTTTCGTCAACAGAAACAAATACAATCACACAGTGTGTTTTTTTGATTAATTTTCCTTTGGCTATTTTTTTGGAATAGACATCGATACCAATGTGGATACTCGTCCTTCCGGTATAAATCACATAGGCTTCAACCTTAACCAAATCGCCTATACTGATGGGGCCAATAAAGCGTATCCCGCCCACATTAACAGTCACACAATAGCTTTCTGCCCAGGTACGGGCACAGGTATATGCCGTTTGGTCTATCCATTTCATCACAGCACCGCCGTGAACTTTTCCGCCAAAATTGACATCAGTGGGTTCACTTATAAACTGAAAACTTATTTTTCCATTTTTCTCCATTGTGCTTGTTTTACTGTGTAGCTGACCGTTTCCAGAAAGGAAATAGCAGATAAAACAGCTACAAACCTGCTTCACGGCAACTACCGTCTTAAAGGTACAAAAACTTTACGGTTTGTTGATTTGAGGGTATACAGGCTTTCGGTTTCGGGAAGTTAGTGGTGAATAAACATTGTCAGGGTGTCACAAATTTCTTTGTCACAGGTTTCTTCTTTGGTATTGAATGCCTTGAAAGCCTCATCCTTGCTATGTTATTTTAAAATCAGCAAACCCTTTCGGGCGCTTTATTGTATATCCAATTGTGTGGTAACCGTGATTTCCCCGGCTGATTTTTGATCCTTTAATACCGCTGTCAAGGTACAGGGGTTGCTGATTTCCCCTTCCGAAAAGGTGATTTCTGCAATGAGCTGCTCTTTTACATCCCGGGCATTCACGCCTTCCTCCAGATACTCACGAAAGATATTGGGATTTGAGAGAATCTCATTTCCGTTACTGTCAACTATATCAATTGAAAAAACAGGAAAGACCTTTTCATCGATCGTTTCCATACCTTCAATACCTTCCATAATCAACACCAGCACATGTTCTGAATCAAGGGTATGATCAACCACGGTTTGCCGGGTGGTTTCATTCCATAAGTAAATGCTGGAATAGTCAAGACTGCGGGCATTCACGTCAAGCAAATCGCTTTCTTTGACCGTGAACGGAAGTTCATACACAAAGGTTCCATCACCCTTTTTGTCCCATATAGTTACCTTAACTTTATACTCCTCATTGTCTTTGTATGGCAGGGCCGTAAAGAAATGTGCCTGCAATTGCAACGGCGAAAGCGCTGTGCCGTCCTCCAGTGTGTTCAGCAAATCGGTATTTGAGAACACCGTGTCTTGTTGGTTATTCATGATATGCATCGATAAGCCGGGGTACACCTTATCTTCCAAACGGGTGAGGCCGGTGACATCATCAAAAACGAGGTTGACTTTTTCGCCATACACAAACGCATTGCGTGTATCTACCTCATCATTGACTTCAATTTCAACGGTTTCAACCCCCATACCATCTCCTCTGGAATAGGCCCCTGTTGAAAGATCTTTTTTAACAGACTGGTTAAACTGGCAGGAGCTCAAGAGCATTACCGTAAAAATCAGGCTGAGTGTCTTGGTTGTTTTCATTGGGTTGTTTATTTAGGTTGTTGACGCCTCCCGGGACAGCATCCGGTGCAAACCACCGCACACCTTCCCTTCCCGGAAATCATCGCTTTAAAGATACGAAAACTTTCCAATTAGCTGATTTTAAGTTCCTCAGGCACACCAGCCATATCCCCCTGCAACCCCTCCCGCATACCTGCCAACAACCCGCTTGCAAACCCGGATCTCGCTCCAGACTTACGCGTTACCCATTGATAGCGCGTTAAAAGCACGTTAAACCCCTGTATTTACGGGCAAACTATGGGCTATCAACGCGCTATCTATGCGCTAAGGTGGAATGAGAATACAAGGAATGCACTATAAAACCTTGCTTAACAGGGCTTTAATCGGAAAGGTTTCAAGCGGGGTTCTTGGGTAAAGGAACCGAAATGATACGGGTTTCTTGCACGTATGCGGTGGGATGTTGATAGGGGTTTGGGGAGGGTTGGTTCAGGATGGCCGTTGGGTAAAGTCGCAGGGCTTTGAGGGAAACTAATTTAATATAAAATGATTTACACGTGACCATACTACAATTTTATACAGTTGAACTTGTAGATATAGTAAGAGTTTATCACATATTATGACATTCCAATTTGGGGATATCGTAATATCCCATAGCTATTTTTGTGGTTACCTTTTTGTATTTTAATAAATTATTTTTACAAAAATAATAATCAACTGCTTTTTGAGAATCATCAATAATGAAATCCGGTAATTGAATTATACCACCTTCATCATCTTGAAGCAGGTCGTATTTAGAATATACATCAAGTGCGGCTTGTGAAAGTGGAAAATCATCGTCCCACCAAAAGAAAAGTTTTTCATTAATTTCAATAAACCTGGAAGGCAACTTGCCTTTGCTACCCACTATTGTCTCTGCTGTTAGAAGTAGTTTGTTTTCTTTTGGTCTGGGAATTATGCTTACAGATAGTATGCCTTCTTGTATTTCTCCCTTAACCCAACTATCAAGATTTTCATTTGTATTTACTAAAGCCATTCTATGTAATGTATCGTGGGCTCTTACCGAAAATATTTTGTTTTGATTGTAAAAACGACTCGAATTGGAGAAATCGAGTATAGCGTTTGTAATAGCTTCATTTACCCAACCTGTTGAAATCATTTCATTTTTATAAGTTTTACAACTTGAAAGTGTAAACAGAGTATAAAATAAGGGTATTAAAATATAAAAACATTTCTTTTTCATAGGCCTTCTTTTAATAGGCTAAACGTTAAATAAAGTATACCGGATTTGAGTAAAACGATTACCAAAACATCGTTGCATATTTACCGTCTTTTTTAGCTTGTCTTCGCCTGTAAACTCCTAAAATAATAAACAATAAAATAAATATCGGATAGATGTATCCAGACACAAGAAAATAAAGTATTACATCAATTCCAACCCCTATTACAGTAAGTAATCTTAAATCAGCATTGGATAAAAAATTTTCTTTTTTAAATAAATATAAAGAAATAGGTAAAACATACTTATTATGAATTAATGAACTCTCATATTTTCCATTAATATGATAATTACAACTCTCTATTTCATCAAAAAATCCTATAAGTTTCACTTTTAAACTATTAGCCTTTTCTTCTTTATATAAAATAATTCTCATTGATAGGTTCACAACAGAGTTATAATGGAATAGCTTTTTTTCTGATGTTGATTTATCTGACAACCTTTCTTTAAATGTAGATACTTTTTGTTCAATTATTTCATTTAGTTCCATATATAAAAAGTCATTGACCACAATTCG
The DNA here is from genome assembly GCA_963975935.1 of uncultured Flavobacteriaceae bacterium. Classification (GTDB taxonomy): domain Bacteria; phylum Bacteroidota; class Bacteroidia; order Flavobacteriales; family Flavobacteriaceae; genus Planktosalinus. Next base: position 33,396 of record CAXBIQ010000006.1, on the reverse strand, counting down.
CAGTGGGATTCCCTGATTATGCACGTTTATAAAATTACTGAAAGAAATTAATTATTAATGATACACCCATAATTAAAAACACGATTGCAGCGAAAAGGCCAGCATAATAGGAAATACCTCTATCTGTTTCTAATTCTCTTAAAGAATTTAGAACCCTATCATTTTTTAAAATAAAATACAATGAGGTAATGCCAACCCCTATACACAGTATTCCAAAAACTATTTTCATAGCTATTTATCTTTTTGGGAATCAATTTATCTTACAACTCCAAGAAGTGTTTTACCCTTTTGACCTTTATATATTATTTGAATTATCAACTCTTGTTGCCGTACTGAAAACTCTATTAAGATAATGGTTCTTACTTATTGTTCTGTCAATGTAATTTACATAAACGGCTTTTCCTATATAAAACATTACTCCAGATACTCATATCTCTAAAGGAACCCATAGAACCAAAAGCCTATTGCTCCTTCCGCACTTTTTGCTCCCATTTCCAGGCGGAGCGCAGGGCGGTTTCCAGGTCGCGTTGGGCGTTCCAGCCCAGTTGGGTATTGGCTTTGGTGGTGTCGGCATAGACAGCCACCACATCACCCGGGCGGCGGTCAACCACTTTGTAATTTAAAGGGGTTCCGGTAACGTTTTCAAAGGCTTTGATGACTTCAAAAACCGAGGAGCCTGTGCCCGTTCCCACATTAAACACTTCAAAAGCGTCTTCTTGTTTGTTGTCAAGCAGGCGCTTTAAAGCAACCACATGGGCTTCGGCCAGGTCCATCACGTGTATGTAATCACGGATGCAGCTGCCGTCTGCGGTATCATAATCATTTCCAAATACCGACAATTGCTCGCGCAAACCAATGGCAGTCTGGGTGATAAAAGGAACCAGGTTTTGGGGCACGCCCAGGGGCAACTCCCCTATTTCACCGGACTCGTGAGCGCCAATTGGATTGAAATAGCGCAAGGCAATAGCTTTTATAGGGGATACCTGAGTGGTATCAAAAATGATTTCTTCACTGATTTGCTTGGTATTCCCGTAAGGCGAGGTGGCCGTTTTTACCGGGGCGCTTTCAGTGATGGGCAGGCTGTCTGGTTCTCCGTAAACCGTACAAGACGAACTGAAAATAAAGTTATTGATGTTGTATTTGGCACACTCCTGAAGCATATAGACCAGTGTAGTCAGGTTGTTTTCGTAATACAACAAAGGATTTTCCACACTTTCACCCACGGCTTTGGAAGCCGCAAAATGAATGATACCGTCAATGTCCTTATGGGTTTTAAAGTAGTGGTGCACCTCTGCCTTGTCGCGCAGGTCAAGGTATTTGAACTGTGGGGTAACCCCGGTAATCCGGGTAATACCTTCCAAAACATCAATAGATGAATTGGACATATTGTCCACGATTAAAACTTCAAAGCCTGCTTGCTGCAAGGCAACGGCCGTGTGCGACCCAATATAACCCAATCCTCCTGTAACCAGTATCTTCATATCCACACCCCCGCGAAGGCGGGGGTCTCGTTATTAAAATGATTAAACGTAAATATAACTAAAAATTAATGGGAGTCCTCCCCCTAACCCCCTCCACACTTCGACTTCGCTCAGTGACCGGAAGGGGGAAATATGTTTATTTTAAAAACCCTAATATAGTCTGTGTAATAAACCCAATCTGCTCATCATCCAGCTCGGTGTGCATAGGCAATGAAATGACTTCCTTGACCAGTTGGTTGGTCACGGGGAAATCGGCTTCATTGTAGCGTGAATCTTTATAGGCCTTTTGACTGTGCAACGGTATGGGGTAATAAATCCCGTGCGGGATGTTTTTCTCCTGCAAATGCTTTGCAAGGGCATCGCGCATTCCATTGGTAATCTTCAAGGTGTACTGGTGAAACACGTGGCAATCGCAGGTATCACAAATGCCGTTTGTCTTGTTGCAGTCAACGTTTGTAACCGTTACCGGGGTTTCAATCGCCGGATGGTCTTTTAAGGCTGCTGTATATTTTCGGGCTGCTTCCTGACGGGCTTTGTTATAGCTGTTGAGATTTGGCAATTTCGCACGCAACACCGCTGCCTGAATGGAATCCAGTCGTGAATTCACGCCCACCACATCATGGTAGTACCGCTCATACATCCCGTGGTTTACGATGCCGCGCAGGGTGTGTGCCAGGTCATCATCATTGGTAAATATAGCACCGCCGTCTCCATAACACCCCAGGTTTTTTGACGGGAAAAAAGAAGTAGCACCCACGTGACCAATGGTTCCCGCCTTCTTTTTGCTTCCGTTTTTAAAGGTATAGTTCGCACCTATGGCTTGTGCATTGTCCTCGATAACATAGAGGTTGTGCTTTTCGGCGACAGCCATAATGGCGTCCATATTGGCACTTTGTCCAAAGAGGTGCACAGGCACGATGGCTTTGGTTTTGGGGGTAATCGCTTTTTCTAGCGCCTCGATATTGATATTAAAGGTGTCTGGATAGACATCAACCAATACCGGGGTCAACTGCAACAGGGCAATCACCTCAACGGTGGCCGCAAAGGTGAAGTCGGCTGTGATGACCTCGTCACCGGGTTTTAAATTGAGGCCCATCATGGCTATCTGCAATGCATCAGTCCCGTTGGCGCAGGGAATCACATGCTTTACACCCAGATAAGCCTCCAGTTCTTTTTGAAAACTGTGTACCTCGGGACCGTTTATATATGCATTGTTTTCAAGTACTTCGTTGATGGATTGATTGACTTGTTCTTTGATGCCTTCATATTGACCCTTAAGGTCGACCATTTGGATTTTCTTCATAAATATTAGATAAGGTAAGGACACAAAAATAAGAAAATTGCGGGGGAAACCATGTATTTTCACAAAGAGATGTATTTTAGCAAGACAATAGACCTCTATGCGATTTTTGTATTCCACACTTTCTTCCATTACAGCCGCGGTACTTCCGCTCAGCGGATTGTTTTCAACAAAAATGAAACAATTTGTAACCGGAAGAAAGCAGGTATTTGAGACGCTGGAAGAAAACATTGCCCCTTCAGATAAGACCATTTGGTTTCATTGTGCCTCTTTGGGTGAATATGAACAGGGGCTTCCTGTAATGGAAGCCGTAAAAAAAGAATATCCGGACCACAAACTGCTGGTCACCTTCTTTTCGCCCTCGGGCTATGAGAACAAAAAGAACAGTTCGATTGGGGATGTAACGGTGTACCTGCCGCTGGATACCAAAAGCAACGTGAAGCGCTTTTTGGACCTAGTCAATCCTGAGGTGGTGTTGTTTGTAAAGTATGAGTTCTGGCCCAATTATTTGCTGGAGTTGCGCAAGCGAATGGTGCCAGCCTACCTCATCTCGGCACTCTTCCGGAAGAAACAGGTGTTTTTTAAACCTCACGGTTTCTGGATGCGGAAGGTGTTGGGGAGCTTTACTCATATTTTCGTTCAGGACGAGACGTCAAGACAGCTGCTGGAATCCATTTCCATAAAACAGGTTACCGTAAGCGGCGATACCCGTTATGACCGGGTTTCCAAACAAATTGAAGAAAACAATGACCTGGATTTTATCGAAAGGTTTAAAGGAAATTCTCTCTGCATCGTCGCAGGAAGCACCTGGCCGGAAGATGAGAGCATCCTGATAGATTATATCAATGCTTCTGAAAACATCAAGTTTATCGTGGCCCCCCACAATCTCAAAAAAGAGCAGATGGATGCTTTTCAAAAACAGCTGACAGGAAAATGTGTGCGGTACACTGAAATGGACGGAAAGGATTTGAGTGCGTATAAGGTGTTTGTTCTGGATACCATCGGGCTTTTAAAAAAGGCATACAGTTATGCCGATATCGCCTATGTGGGTGGAGGTATGGGATCATCAGGCCTGCACAACATACTGGAAGCGGCCACTTTTGGGGTTCCGCTTATAATTGGTAAGAACTATGATACCTTCCCCGAAGCAAAAGCATTGCAAAGCAGGGCGGGGTTGTTTTCGGTGGCAACCCGGGAAGAGTTTGAGGAGATTGCTGATAAACTGGTAAAGAACAAAGGTTTCAGGGAAAAAACAGGAATGATCAACGGTCATTTTGTTCAAAACAATACCGGTGCCACTCAAACTATACTAAAAGAATTACAGGGTATTGCACCTTAAAAATACCCGCGATTTCAGTTTATAAAAAAATAGTAATATCTTGCAACTCATAAACACTTAATCTAATAACTATGAAAAAATTAATTTTAATGATTGCTGTTATATTTTCAGCAAGTATTGTTTTTGTTTCTTGTCGTGAAACTAAGACGGAAACCAAAGAAGTTACTAAAGAAGTAAGAGTCGAAACTGAAGAGTCAAAAGGTGCTATTGAACGCGCCGGCGAAAAGGTAGATAGTGAAGTCAATGAAGAAATTGACAAAGCGATTGACAAAATTGGTGACGATAACTAAATTTTAAAAACTGGTACAGGCAGTTATGCTGTCTGTATCAGTTTATTTTATTAAGCTGGCTTTTTAATTCCTGCATAGACTCCTTTAACTCCTTCAACAAATTGCTTTCTGAAGCATCTTCAATACCAAAAGACAATTTGCTGTTCACCAGCCAAATCTCCTGAACTTCGCTGAAGTTTATTTCCACCGGCAGGTATCCCTCATTGAATGATATTAATTTAAGTTTGTTTTTCTCAGGAAGCTTTTGAATCTTTTTCACCAGAATAGAATCTGAAAGAACAATCACATATACGCGGTTGTTGATCATTTCGCTAAAACTGCTCATTGCTTTACCAATGACCCACTCACCGGGTTTGATGGTGGGCAACATGCTGTCTCCCTCTACCTGAAAGCCCCTGTAGGTCGCATTCCTGAACTGGGGCAACGGCAAATCAAAAGCCGGTAAGCGCTCATACCATTGCGGGTCCTGAATATTATGCGGATAACCGGCAGCGGCCTTTTCATTTACCAGCAGGATATTCTCATTGGTTTGGGAGTTGATGGAAATCACCTTGGGTAAAATATCATGCGGTGTCTTTTTAATATACTTTTCTTTAGCTTCACCAAACAACCACAAAGGGTTAATCTGAAAGTGTTTCATCAGGCCCATCACTACCTGACCTGATATTTTGGTTTTACCGCGCTCTATATCGGCTGTTGTGGATGGGATTTGCAATAACTCAGCAAATGCCTGCTGGGTATAACGCAACTCTTCTCTTACAGATTTGAACCTAGTGGCTTCAATGGGCAGGGTATCTTTCATAGCTAAAGAATTTAAAGAACTAAAATAAGTATATTATTGGAATATATCCAAATATTGGTGGATTATTTTTAAATATCCTTATTAAATTGAAAAAAAGAGTACTGCCTGTTAAAAAAATAGAAATATTTAATAGCTTTGTAGCTTAATAACCAATTTAAAAACTAAAGAAAATGAAAAAATTATTTTTAAGTATTTTTGTTTTAATGTTCACGTTTTCAATAACTTCTTGTAGAGATACAGAAAACAAAACTGAAGAATCAGCTGAAGCTATTGAAGAAACTACTGAAGAAGCTATTGATGAAATGGAAGAAGCAGCAGAAGATGTTGAAGAGGCAACTGAAGAAGCTATTGATGACACTGAAGAATCGATTGAAGAAGAAACGGAAGAAACTAACTAACAAACGAAACTTCTTATTTTTGAAAGAAAACTCCTACTCAGGAGTTTTTTTTATTTCTAAATTTTAACATTGTTGATAACATGTTAACAATTTTCTGAACATAAAATCGACTAAGAGCATATTTATTCGTTTATTTGTAATATAAATCTAACAAAAAAACTACTCTTATGAAAAAATTTATCTTTACTTTAGGCGTTCTAGCATTAGCAGCAAGTTGCACACCCGAATCCATTGGAGAAGACGAACAAAACCTTGACAAAGCAAAATATGAAATCCCGATTAACGGATAGAAAAAAAGACTTACTTATAGGTGGCGTAATTTCATTAATACTGATTTCTACGCCATTTTTATTTTATATATACAAGTATGCCCCGGCAGATCAAGTAACCTGGGACACCTATCTGGGGACTTTTGAAGCCGGACAATTCAGTAGTGTTCAGGTATATTTTCATGCCTTGTTCACAAAAGTCACCTTTGTTATCCTGACAGGTCTGTGGTTCCTGACCTCCAGAAGCTGGTGGAAATACGCTATTTTAGTACCCTTTACTATGTTTCTGTTTCAACTTTCCGGTGTTATAAATTATCAGGTGAAATATATGGATGAGTATGATTTTTGGGATGCGCTCCCATTTATCTTCCCTATCATATTTTTCCTGGCCTTTATTTCTCATAGGTTGAGCACGAGAAAATCCAGAAGCACCTTAGATGAAGAAGCTGACGAAGAAATAAAGAAAATGTTCAGCGACGAGATATAAATTTTCAATACCCCTTAAAAAACAAAAAAGCCTTATAACACGCTGTTATAAGGCTTTTTATGTACTCGGGATGGGACTTGAACCCATACGGGCATTACTGCCCACTGGATTTTAAGTCCAGCGTGTCTACCAATTCCACCACCCGAGCGTAGTAAAAAAAATCCGCTTTCAGGCGGATTGGTTTTGAGCGAAAAACGGGATTCGAACCCGCGACCTCCACCTTGGCAAGGTGGCGCTCTACCAACTGAGCTATTTTCGCATTTTCAATACTCGCGTAAGCGGGTATCTCGTCAATAAAATTTCAGAACGTTACGTTTTTATAACTCTAAAGCGGTTGCAAATTTAAAACTTTTTTACCAATACCAAAGGCTTTTCAAAAAAAAGTACAGTAAAATAAAATACTATTTTTTAAACTTCAAAGTATCCTTTCGCGTAAGCATCCTTTTTATCTCATTGAGCTTCATAAGTGCTTCCACAGGCGTTAAGGTATCAATGTCTAAATCAAGTATTTCCTCCCTGATTCCTTCCAGCAACGGGTCGTCTAAATTGAAAAAGCTGAGCTGCAAATCTTCCTGTCCCGCCTGCTTGATTTTATCGGTCAACACATCTGAAGAATGTGATTTTTCCAATTGTGCAAGCATTTTATTAGCCCTGCGTAATACCTGAGGAGGCATTCCGGCCATTTTTGCCACGTGAATCCCAAAGCTGTGGGCAGAACCACCGGGGGTCAATTTGCGTAAAAAAAGCACATTGTCTTTCAACTCTTTTACCGAAACATTATAATTTTTGATTCTTGGAAAGGTTTCGGTCATTTCATTCAACTCATGGTAGTGGGTTGCAAACAATGTCTTCGGTCTTCCCGGGTGTTCATGCAAATACTCACTGATAGCCCAGGCAATGGAAATACCGTCATAAGTGCTGGTACCACGACCGATCTCGTCCAGTAACACCAGGCTTCGGCCTGAAATATTGTTCAAAATACTGGCGGTTTCATTCATCTCAACCATAAAGGTAGATTCGCCCATAGAAATGTTATCACTTGCCCCCACCCGTGTAAAAATGCGGTCAACACACCCCATTCTCACGGCTTTCGCCGGAACGAAACTACCTATCTGTGCCAGCAATACTATCAAAGCCGTTTGCCTTAATAAAGCCGATTTACCACTCATATTAGGGCCGGTAATCATTATAAATTGCTGGTCTTCACGGTCGAGATAGACATCATTTGCAATATAGGGCTCATCTGGGGGAAGTTGTTTTTCAATAACCGGGTGCCTGCCCTCTTTTATGTCAATGTCAAAACTGTCATCCAGCAAGGGCCGGGTATAGTTGTTTTCTTTGGCAAGTTGTGCAAAGGCACACAAACAATCCAGTTTTGCAATAAGGGAGGCGTTTTGCTGCACCTGACTGATGTGGTCTGCAATCCACAGGATAAGTTTTGAAAAGAGCTCCTGTTCCAGGGCAAGTATTTTCTCTTCTGCCCCCAGGATTTTACTTTCATATACCTTTAGTTCTTTAGTGATGTACCGCTCTGCATTGACCAGGGTTTGTTTTCTGATCCACTCTTCAGGCACTTTATCTTTGTGGGTGTTGCGCACTTCAATGTAATATCCAAAAACATTGTTTGAAGCAATTTTCAGGGAGGTGATGCCGGTGCGTTTGGTTTCACGTTCCAGCATGGCGTCGAGGTATTCCTTCCCTCCTGTGGAAATGGCCCGCAATTCATCCAGCGTCTCATCAAACCCGGGTGCAATGCTGTTGCCTTTTAATATATTGACGGGAGCTTCCTCATTTAGGGTTTCTTTTATCCTTTCGCGCAAGCTTTCACAGGGGAACAATTGCTCTCCTATAAGTTTTAAAGCAGCATTACCTGATTGTGCTGCGAGGGCTTTAATGGGTACAATGGCGTCCAGCGAATTCTTAAGCTGAATGACTTCCCGCGGATTTACTTTACCCGTGGCTACTTTTGAAATGAGTCGTTCCAGATCGCCAATATGCTTAATGTATTGGCGCTTTTTCTGCAAAACCGGTTCATTGTCAAGAAGAAAGCTCACCACCTCATGGCGCTCGGTAATGGCATCACTGTTTTTAAGCGGAAGTGCGAGCCAGCGCTTTAAAAGCCTGCCCCCCATTGCCGAAATGGTTTTATCAATCACCTGCAACAGAGTCACGGCATTTTGGGCATGCGAATTGTAAAGTTCCAGATTGCGGATGGTAAAGCGATCCATCCAAACATACGCATCTTCAGCAATACGTTGCAAATGACTGATGTGATCCAGCTTGCGATGCTGCGTTTCACTGAGGTAATGAAGCACCACCCCTGAAGCTACTATGCCATTCTCAAGATGATCAACACCAAACCCTTTTAAAGATTTTACATTAAAATGGTTGTGAAGGGTTTCCAGCGAGTAGTCTCGTTGAAACACCCAGTCTTCCTGGTAAAAAAGGTGGAAGTCATCACCAAAAGCAGCAAAAAAATCTTTTTTCTTTTGTTTCTGAATCAGAATTTCGCTGGGTTGAAAGTTTTGCAGCAGTTTATCAATGTAGTCTCTTTGCCCTTCAGAGGTAAGATATTCTCCTGTGGAAACATCCAGAAAGGAAATACCGATGGTTTCTTTGCCAAAGTGTAGTGCTGCCAGGAAATTATTACTCTTAGATTGCAGTATATCATCATTGAGTGCAACCCCGGGAGTGACCAATTCTGTCACGCCCCTTTTTACGATGGTTTTGGTTTGCTTGGGATCTTCGAGCTGATCACAAATAGCGACGCGGCATCCTGCTTTGACCAGTTTGGGCAAATAGGTATTCAAAGAATGATGTGGAAACCCTGCCAGCTCTGTTTGATCGCCGCCATTGTTTCTGGCCGTGAGTGTAATGTTAAGAATGCCAGCGGCGCGAACGGCATCTTCCCCAAAGGTTTCATAAAAATCACCCACCCTAAACAGCAACAACGCATCAGGGTATTTGGCCTTGATAGTGTTGTATTGTTTCATTAAAGGGGTGACTTTGGTCGCCATTGATTCGTGCTTTGTTGAATGAGCTAAGGTAAAAAATCTCATTTCATTTTTTAAACCCTTAATGTTTTTTTATTCTCATTTTATCAACAAGAACGACTATTTACAGCTGTTCTTTTACCGACAATAAGACACCTTATATTTTGTGATTTTATTAATACCTTTCTAAAAGATTATCAAGTTAATTTGAGAGTTCTTTTAAACCCACTGCTATTAAGACACAAAAATATTTTTTAAGCATCCTTGCGTGTTGTATGGCTACGCTGGCTTCCTCGCAGTCGTTTTTGCTCGAGGGTGAAGTAACTCACCCCTTTGAAAAAGAACTGGATAATATTCACATTTTCAACACAAACACATTCAAAGGAACCGTTACAGATATAAACGGAAGATATACTATTTCGGTGTCAATAGGCGATACCCTGTCGATTTCAGCTTTGCAATATGAAAAAGTTTCCATTGCAATTTCATTGGAGCATTATGTTACCAAAAAGCTAAGCATTGAGCTTACAGATATTACCAACGAACTTGACGAAATATTCTTAAGAAACCACAACCTTACCGGCGATTTGGATAAAGACTCCAAAAGCATTAAAACCAATGCCCCGGTGAGTCCTTTTTCCCTGGGGATTGTAAAAAAAGAAGTAAGGGTTTTAACCCAATCTGAGCGGCAATTAAAAACAGCTTCCTATGGAGCGGGTGCGATGTCTTTAGACGGAATTATTAATGCTATTTCAGGCAGAACAAAAATGCTTAAAAAGCGCGTGGAAGTTGATAAAACCAATGTGCGTATTGAAAATTTACTGGCTAAATTTCCGTTGCCCTATTTGGTGGAAGAATTAAAGATTGAGGAAGATGCAATCTATGATTTTCTGTATTATTGTGAAGCAGACCCTGATTTTTTGGAAACCATAAGAAAAGACAGGATTACAATCCTCCATTTCCTGAGAGAGAAAGCAGTGGCTTATTTAAAATTACAAGGCGATGAATGAAAGCGCAATCTTTGAAAACACAAAGCATTTTCGCTTTAAAACATTACTTTTGTGCTGATGGGCAACAGAAAATTAAAGAACAGCGAACTTTTGCGGTTAAGCGAACAAGAATTTAAAAAGGCTGAAAAAATGCCTTTGATTATTGTTTTGGACAACATCAGGAGCCTCAATAACATTGGTTCCGTTTTCCGCACTGCAGATGCCTTTCTCATTAAAAAAATATACCTCTGCGGCATAACGGCACAACCGCCGCATAAAGATATTCACAAAACTGCATTAGGAGCAACAGAAAGTGTCGACTGGGAATATTATAAAAACACCCCGGAGGTTATAGAAAAGCTAAAATCGGAAAACGTAAAAGTCCTTGCCATTGAACAGGCTGAACAGGCAGTGATGCTTGATGCTTTTCGTCCTGAAAAAGACCAGACGTATGCCGTTGTGTTTGGCAACGAAGTAAAAGGTGTTTCACAAACTGTAGTCAACGCTTCTGACAAGGTCATTGAAATCCCTCAGTATGGCACCAAGCACTCTTTAAATATTGCAGTAAGTGCAGGGGTAGTGGTTTGGGATCTGGTTTCAAAAATAAAAAGTATTACTCAGCACTGATTTGCCTCAATATTTCCAGGTAATCTTTTCGGCTGTCTACAAAATCCATTTCGGTGATATCGATGATTCTAACTTTATTACCGGGTTGTGATTTTATGAAGTCGAGATATCCCCGCTGAAGGGATTCCAGATAGTCCGGTTCTATTTTCTGTTCATAATCACGCCCCCGCTTTTGAATGTTTTGAATAAGTTTTTCCGTTGACTGAAACAAAAAAACATAGAGCTCCGGCCGTTGAATATCTTTATACATCAATTCAAACAACCTTCGGTACAGTTTATACTCTTCTTCCTGAAGGGTGACTTTCGCAAAAATGAGTGATTTGTAGATGTCATAATCAGCCACGACAAAATCCTTAAAAAGATCCAGTTGCCCCAGGTCGTCATGCACCTGCTGGTAACGGTCTGCAAGAAAAGACATTTCCAGCGGAAAGGCATAACGGCTTTTATCTTCATAAAATTTGGGCAGAAACGGGTTGTCGGCAAAACGTTCCAAGACGAGTTTGGCGTTAAAATCTGAAGCAATTTTTTCCGCCAAGGTTGTTTTTCCTGCTCCTATGTTTCCTTCAATAGCTATGTAATTATACCGGTTTAATGAAAATGCCGCAATGGGATTTTTCAACCAACGCTGCATTTTTTCAGCTTTGGTATCATCCTCACATTCTAAAAGCAATTGCTCGCTTTTCTTTTTTAAAACCGGGTGTATTTCATCTGAAGCAATATCGCATAGCGGTTGTAGAATAAAACGCCTCAAGTGTAAACGGGGATGTGGTAACTGCAATTGACCGGAATCTTTGACTTCTGAATCATAATACAAAATATCAAGGTCAATGCTGCGCGATTTATAGCCGGAACCTCCGTTTCGGGTTCTTCCCAGTTTGGTTTCAATTTTTAACAATGCCTTCAAAAGCTGTTGAGGAGACAGGGTGGTATGCACCAAAATCACGGCGTTTAAAAAATCATCTGCCTCAAAACCCCAGGAAGCGGTTTGATAAACCGGTGAAATTTTGTGAATGGAACCTATATTTTTAAACACAGCATCAACAGCGGTTTGTAAGTTCAAAAATTTATCCCCCACATTGCTGCCCAGTGAAATATATGTTTGATGTTGTTTCATTGTTTTATAAAACTCCTTTATGCAGGGAAATCCAGTGTACTATTTGAAAATAGCCTGCACAAATTAAGAAAAAGAAAACCAGTTCGCCTAAATTTATTATTCACAAAAAGGAATTGAAAGAAAAAAGATTTACGATACTATTTCCTCAGGCGCCTGATTTTTTGGGGTTTGTTCTTGTATTTGCAGACGGCTTAAAATTATATATTTTCCCAATTTCTTCCGGAAACGTTTTCAAAGCCCCAATGGAAACTTCTTACTTTTATCCAAATTTGATGAAGAAATGATAATTTGCTCATAAATTTCAAGCTTGTTTTTATGAAATATTTTATACATATAAGAGATTCTTATTATTTATTTGTAAATTTGCAACTTCAAAATGACTGCTAATATTTAGAGCCTTCCGGCTTGACGATAATCTCTTATCAGTTTTATTAAAAAAACAACGGTTTTGATCAGCAAATTCCTGATTGTCAAAACCCTTATAACATTTAAAATAAACACATGCTAAAAGTAAAAGTACAGGACGGAGAAAACATAGAGCGCGCTTTAAAGCGTATGAAACACAAGTTCAGAAACACAAAAGTGCTTCAAAAACTCCGTGAGAACCAACACTTCACAAAAAAATCTGTTAAAAGAAGAAAAGAAGTACAAAAAGCTTCTTACATCCAAAATTTAAGGGATCAAGAAGAAAATTAAAATCAAACATCATGCATTCTTTTAAAATTTACAATACCAACGTAAGACCTGAGAAAGCTGAAAAAGATAAAATTGTAAACTTTCTATTTGCCCATCTTGGAGAATATGGTGACCCGAAAGAGCATATCCTAAGCTGTTTGGATTATGCCATTATGGAATCTCCTTCTGCTGCCGGTGGCTTTGCCTTGGTCTGTGAAGAAAAAGGGGAAATTATGGGAGCCACGATAATCAACAAAACCGGTATGTCAGGTTATATTCCTGAAAACATCCTTGTATACATCGCCGTTCATGAAGATGCCCGTGGAAAGGGAATTGGAAAAACATTGATGGAAAAAGCCATCGACCTTGCCGACGGTGGTATCGCACTTCACGTGGAGCCGGACAATCCGGCAAAAAAGCTTTATGAAAAGCTGGGTTTCACAAACAAATACCTCGAAATGCGGCTTCGTCGCTAGAAGCTTTGAAGCGCAAAGCGGCTAAAAAAATAGTCCATGCATTTTTTAGACATTATTGTTTTTACCTTATATCTTATTCTCGTTCTGGGAATAGGTTTTTATTTCTACCGAAAAAACAAAAATACAAACGACTACTATGTGGGTGGCAGAAATATGAAAAGCCTACATGTGGGCCTTTCTGTTGTGGCTACTGATGTGGGCGGCGGATTTTCCATTGGTCTGGGCGGACTGGGTTTTGTTATGGGTCTTTCTGGCTCGTGGATGCTTTTTACCGGTTTGATTGGTGCCTGGTTGAGTGCCGTTTTACTTATACCTAAAGTTATTCACAAAGGACACAAACACCGCTTTTTGACGTTTCCGCAATTGCTCAAGGAAAACTATGGCGTGACCGTGGCACTCGTGGCCGGTATTATTTCATTTATTGGGTATCTTGGGTTTACTTCCTCCCAACTATTAGCCGGAGCCAAACTTGCCGTTGGTACATTCCCTGAATTGGACTTACTACACGCTCTATATATTATGGGTGCCGTAGCTGTGATTTATACCGTTTTTGGCGGAATCAAAGCGGTTATCTATACAGACACCTTCCAATGGGCCATTTTGATGATTGGACTCATCTTTGTGGGAATACCCATTGCTTATTTTAAACTGGGTGGCTGGGAAGCAATACAAGCCGTGTTACCGGCAGAATTCTTTTCGTTGACCAACCTCAGCTGGGTACAATTTGCCAATTGGTTTATAACCATCGTCCCCATCTGGTTTGTGGGGATGACTTTGTACCAACGCATCTATGCCTGTAAGGATGAAAAAACAGCCAAAAAAGCCTGGTATATCGCCGGACTTTTTGAATGGCCTGTGATGGCTTTTATGGGAATTGCCCTTGGATTACTCGCCCGTGTGGGTGCAGAACAAGGGCTCTTTATCGCAGATGGTTTTGCGCAGGTCTCCACGATGGATCCTGAGATTGGTTTACCGCTCTTGCTCAAAAATATCCTTCCTGCCGGACTTATGGGTTTGATGATGGCAGCTTATTTTTCAGCAATTATATCAACGGCCGATAGCTGTTTGCTGGCTTCTTCAGGAAATTTTGTAACTGACATACTGGGGCTGAAAGAAGATAATCCCAGGGCCATTCGCATTTCTCAGGTAATTACTTTTATCATTGGTTTTAGTGCCGTTCTCATTGCGAGTTATATGACCAGTGTGCTTGACCTGATGCTACTTTCTTATGCCTTTATGGTTTCAGGGTTGCTGGTTCCTGTTTTGGGGATGTTATGGTCAAAAAAGAAAAAGCCGGTTGCGGCACTTTTGGCGATGCTTTCGGGCGGGTTCACGACATTATTGCTTACCTTTTTAGCTATTGAAATACCCTTTGGATTTGACCCGATTCTCATAGGCGTTTTAATTTCCTTATTTTTGTATTTAATAGTGAAAAAATAGGCTTGCGCCGAAACACAAAAAATTATGGCTTCTATAACTTTAAGCAAATCATCACTAAAGCACAATTATACTTTTTTACAATCCCTTTTTAAAAAAAATGATATCGAATGGGCGCCTGTTTTAAAGATGTTGTGCGGTAATGAAAAATACCTGAAGTACATTCTCTCTTTAGGTCCTGAACAAGTTTGTGATGCCCGACTGGGTAACCTGAAAACCATAAAATCAATTGCCCCCGAAAAAGAAACCATTTACATCAAACCCCCGGCAAAAAAAATCATCAAAGACATTATAAAATTTGCCGATGTAAGTTTCAACACAGAATATACCACCATCCAATGGCTCTCTGAAGAAGCCGTAAGACAAAACAAGATTCACCGTGTTATTATAATGATTGAGTTGGGTGACCTGCGTGAAGGTATCATGGGTGAAGATTTGATAGATTTCTATAAAAAGGTATTTGAACTTCCCAACATTGAAGTGGTGGGTATTGGTTCCAACCTCAACTGTTTGAGCGGTGTTATGCCCAGCAAAGATAAATTGATACAATTAAGCCTTTATGAGCAATTAATTGAAGCTAAATTTGGCAAGAAAATCATTGGTGTTTCGGGAGGTTCTTCCGTGATGGTGCCGTTACTGATGAAAGGATTGGTGCCAAAGGGTGTTAATCATTTCAGGATTGGTGAAACCTTATTTTTTGGAGTTGATCTTTTTGAAAACGAAACCATTGAAGGTATGAAAGATGATGTCTTTTTACTCCACTCAGAGATAATTGAAATCACTGAAAAACCCTCCATTCCTTATGGCGAAATGGAAGCCAACCCCTCAGGAGAGGTTTTTGAAATTGACGAAAGCGAATTTGGAACGCTCCAAAAAAGAGCCATACTGGATATTGGCCTCCTGGATATTTCTAAAATTGCTTATTTATTCCCCATCGATACTGATCTGACTTTTATTGGTGCGAGTTCAGATATGCTGGTACTGAATGTCACAGATACCCAAAAAGAATATAAAGTGGGTGATGTGGTTACTTTTAAAATGACCTATATGGGCGCTCTGGGCGTGATGAATTCAAATTATATTGAAAAGCGGTTGATTGATTAACTTATCATTAAATCAACAACATACCCTTCACTGCTGCGCACATTGAAAACCGTATTGTCCTCAAACAGCAAATACTGACCTTTGATGCCCTTTAACACACCTTCATAGTGTGGTGTTTTTTCCAGATTGAGGGTTTTGAGTTTTGTGGGATATTGCAATACTGGAAAATCAATATTGGTTTCAGCGTTTGATGCTATAAAATATTCCTGTGCTTCTTCGGGAATGTATTTTTTTAAGGAATCCCTGATTTCAACAAGGTTTAAGTCCAACACATCGTTTTGCAACATCTTACGCCAGTTCGTTTTGTCTGAAACATGTTGTTTCAGTGCAATTTCAGTAATTCCGGCAAGGTAACGATTGGGTACTTCCACAATTTCAATGGCTTCGTGGGCCCCCTGGTCAATCCACCTAGTGGGGATTTGGCTTTTTCGGGTAACACCCACTTTGACATTGCTGGAGTTGGCCAAGTACACAATGTGCGGCTGTAACTGAACCCTTTTTTCATAGTCCAGGTCACGGTCTTCTATATCGAGATGCGCTTTGCTTAGTTCAGGGTTCATAATCCAATCTCCGGCAGCAGGTATGCTGTAAAAACAATCATAACAAAACCCCTGCCTGAAGATTTTCTTATCCTGTCCACAAGACAAACATTGATAGCCCGCAAATTGAATTTTTATTTTTTTTCCCAGCAGCTGATTGAGGTTAAGAAAGTCATTCTCAAAGACTAAGTAGTACTGAATGGGACTGGTAAATTCCGTTTGCATTTTGGTTAAGACGCCGTGGTATTGCATTACAAAAAATTAAGTTTAAATTTACAAAGCGATTTTACAGCAATAAAGATACTTTTTTTATGCCAATTCCCATTGTTAACTCCATTGCATCTTGGTTTCTCAAGAAACGATTCCATCAAATAGAATTGTTTCTCAAGTACCCCAATGAAGTACAGGAAGAATTGCTTCACATCCTTTTGCTCAAGGCGAAAAATACCGAAATCGGCAAACAATATGACTTTGCCTCGATTACCAATTACAAAACCTTTGCTGAGCGCGTCCCCGTGAGCACGTATGAAGAAAATGAATCCCGCATTGAACGTTCCCGCCGTGGTGAAAACAATATCTTCTGGCCCACCCCCATCAAATGGTTTGCTAAATCAAGCGGAACTACCAATGCAAAAAGCAAGTTTATACCGGTGAGTACAGAGGCTTTGGAAGACTGCCATTATGCAGCCAGCAAAGACCTCTTATGCATGTATTTAAACAACAATCCTGACTCTCAACTCTTTTTAGGCAAAAGCCTGCGCCTGGGGGGAAGCAAAGATCTCTATAAAGACAACGGGACTGCTTTTGGCGACCTTTCTGCCATTCTCATAGCCAATATGCCTTTCTGGGCAGAATACAGCAGCACGCCCAGCAACGAAGTTTCATTGATGTCTGACTGGGAAATAAAAATGCAGGCCATTGTCAATGAGTCTGTTCAGGAAAATGTAACCAGTCTTGCCGGTGTACCTTCATGGATGCTTGTATTGCTGAACAATGTTTTGGAAACCACAGGTGAGGATAATCTTTTTAAAATCTGGCCCAATCTTGAAGTTTACTTTCATGGCGGGGTGAGTTTCAACCCTTATATCGAGCAATACAATAAAATTTTGCCAAAAGAAAATTTTCGTTATTACGAAATCTACAATGCCTCGGAAGGATTTTTTGCCATACAAGACCGCAACAGTAATAAGGAATTGTTGTTGATGCTCGATTATGGTATTTTTTATGAGTTTATCCCTATGGATCTTTATGAAACCACTTCAGAGAAAGTCATTCCTTTGAGTGAGGTGGAAGTGGGAAAGAACTATGCGATTATTATTACAACCAATTCGGGTTTGTGGCGCTATAAAATAGGGGATACTGTGCGTTTTACCTCAACAAGCCCCTACCGTATCAAAGTTACCGGCCGCACCAAACATCACATCAACGTCTTTGGAGAAGAGCTGATTATTGAAAATGCCGAAGACGCATTACGAAAAGTAACTACCGCTACCCATTCTGAAATTGTGGATTATACCGTGGCACCGGTGTTTATGAAAGGAAAAGAAAAAGGAGCCCACGAGTGGATCATTGAATTTAAAACTCCTCCTGAAAACCTGGAACAGTTTACACAATTGCTTGATGAGGCGCTTCAACACGTAAACAGTGATTATGAAGCTAAGCGATTTAACAATACCACGCTGAATCAACTAAAAATAAATATTGCCAAAAAAGACCTGTTTTATCAATGGCTAAAACAACAAGACAAACTCGGCGGGCAACATAAAGTACCCCGTTTATCAAATTCCAGGGATTTTATCGAAGAATTGCTCCGGATGAATCAGTAGCACCTCCTAAAATCATCGATAAAAGGCACAAATTAACGACCACGGTAAGTTCGTAAATTACTGATTTATTGGTATTTGCAGCAAAAAGGCCTTATTTTTACACTTAATCGACTTTCCGGCCCCTTCAACTAAAAGTTTTGGTAATAGAATTCTTACAAGGTAGATTTGCCCCGTTGAATTAATCAAAATCCAAGTAATGAAAAAAACAATATATATCCTTTTAATTGCAATGTTTAGTGTTTCTCTTTTTTCTTGTGGGACATCAAAATCGTTTCAGTTGGAAAAAAATGAAGAAGTCACTTTTTCATTAAAGGCTAAAAAGGATTTAGTAAAGCAACGCATTTCACAGGCCGGTAAAAAAACCATACTGGCTACTCCATAAAAATATTACATAATCGCAACATGTAAAAGCCCTCAAGGATTTATTCTTGAGGGCTTTAAATTTTAAATATCTTAGACTTTATGAAACTGCCTTTAATTTTTTGATGGTAGAACTATTGAGCTTTTGCTCAGCATACTCTTTGGATACTTCCAGATTATTTTCATCGGTACCGGGCATTTCAAACATGGCATCGGTAAGGACCGCTTCACACAGTGAACGCAATCCACGAGCCCCCAGTTTGTATTCTATCGCCTTTTCTACAATAAAGTCAAGGGCTTCATCTTCTATTGTAAATTTAATGTCATCCATTTCAAACAGTTTTTCATATTGTTTGATAATGGCATTTTTGGGTTCTGTTAAAATAGCCCTTAAGGTTTCTTTATCCAGAGGATTCATATGAGTCAAAACGGGAAGTCGCCCAATAATTTCAGGAATAAGACCAAAATCCTTTAAGTCTTTAGGAATGATGTATTGCAATAAATTATCCCGTTCAATTACGTCATCAGATTTTGAAGCACTAAAGCCCACTGCCTGTAAATTGAGACGTTGCTTGATTTTCTTATCAATTCCGTCAAAAGCACCACCTGCAATGAAGAGAATGTTTTCTGTATTGACTTCTATAAACTTCTGGTCCGGATGTTTTCTTCCTCCCTTTGGCGGAACGTTTACCGTGGTTCCTTCCAAAAGTTTTAACAATGCCTGCTGTACTCCTTCACCCGAAACATCACGGGTAATAGAGGGGTTATCACTCTTTCTGGCGATTTTATCGATCTCATCAATGAAAACTATTCCGTTTTGTGCTTTTTCCAAGTCATAATCTGCTGCCTGCAACAATCGGGTTAAAATGCTTTCAACATCTTCACCCACATAACCCGCTTCAGTAAGCACGGTTGCATCAACGATGGCCAAAGGTACATTGAGCATTCTGGCGATGGTCTTGGCGATAAGGGTTTTTCCGGTTCCGGTCTGACCCACAATGATGATGTTACTTTTTTGAATTTCGATATCGTCATCTGTCGGTGGTTGTAAAAGACGCTTATAATGATTGTAAACCGCCACAGACATCACTTTTTTAGTGTGCTCCTGCCCGATGATGTATTCATCCAGGAAAGCATTTATGGCTTTAGGTTTTTTCAACATCAATTCACTTGACAACTGTGATTTGGAAGAATGAGTTGCCTCTTCCATCACAATGCCATGGGCTTGCTCTATACATCGGTCACAAATGTGTGCGTCAAGGCCGGCAATCAATAGATTGGTTTCAGCTTTTTTACGTCCACAAAAGGAACATTCTAAATTTTCTTTTGCCATCTTTTTTAGTTTCAGGTTCAATATTCAAAGTTGTTAAAAACCTTGAACCTTGAACTTTAAACATTGAATTACTTTTTATCTCTCGTTAATATTTCGTCAATCATTCCATATTCCAGTGCCTGATCTGCTTTTAACCAGAAATCACGGTCACTGTCTTCATATACTTTCTCATATTTCTGACCGGAATGCTTGGCGATGATTTTATATAATTCTTCTTTTAAGGTTACAATTTCACGCGCAGTAATTTCAATATCACTTGCCTGCCCTTGAGCACCTCCCAATGGCTGGTGGATCATCACTCTGGAATGTGGTAAAGCACTTCTCTTTCCTTTTTCACCCGCACATAACAAGACGGCTCCCATAGAAGCGGCCATACCGGTGCAAATGGTAGCGACATTAGGTTTTATAAACTGCATGGTATCATAGATGCCTAAACCGGCATATACACTTCCCCCCGGAGAGTTGATGTATATCTGAATGTCTTTTGAGGCATCTGTACTTTCCAAAAACAACAATTGTGCTTGAATAATGTTTGCAACCTGGTCGTTGATGGCGGTTCCCATAAAGATAATCCTGTCCATCATCAAGCGGGAAAACACATCCATCTGAGCGACATTCAACTGTCGTTCCTCAATGATATAAGGTGTCATACTGCTTATAATATCGCCAAAATAGGTACTGCTTACACCATGGTGCTTAGTTGCATATTTTTCAAATTCTTTACCGTAATCCATATAATTTATTGTAATGTTATGAGTTAAAAAAGGCGTTAAATATACTTATTCAACGCCTAAATATAACTAATTTATCGTTGATTTATTGATAAGCTTCTTTCACAAATTTATCATAAGAAACCTCTTTGGTTTTTAATTTTGCGTTTTCCTTGAAAAATTTCAGCATTTTTTGCTGGTTCAATTGCTCTGCAAGGCGTTTTGCCTCATCCTGATTTGAGAGGATTCGTGCGGCAATGTTATCCATTTCTTCTTCAGAAGGATTCATCTGGCCATACTGCATCATTTGAGAAGCTATCATCGCTTTGGTATAGTCTTTTAGTTCCTCAAAATTTGCCTGAAGCTTATGGTCTGCCATCAGCTTTCCTTCGATTAACTGGTAACGAAGTCCTTTTTCAGAACGCTCATATTCAGCTTTTGCTTCTTCTTCGGTGAGTTCTTTTTCACCGCTTTTTTGAATCCAGCGTGTCAGGAATTCACCGGGAAGGTCAAATTTGGTATTTTCAATCAGACTTTCCACTGCATTGTTCAGCAATACCTGATCTGATTGTTGCTCAAATTGACGCTCTGCATCTTCTTTGATTTTATCACGCAATTCCGCTTCACTTTTAACGACACCTTCTCCGAAAATTTTGTCAAAAAGCTCCTGATTGAGTTCAGCCTCTTCCCTTTTGTTTACTTCTTCAATGGTAAGGGAAACTTCAATATCCAGGCCGTGGGTATCATCGTGTGACACTTTTAAAAAAGTCTCATTGTCATGCTCATCTTCAAACAGGCCTTTGGTTTTTAAGGTAAGGGTGTCACCTACTTTGGCTCCAAGCAATTGCTCCAATTGTTTTTTGCCTTTTATTTTATCTAAAGGAAAAGTAGCTTTATTGTCTATTTCTTTTTCATCATTTTTAAAGGTTCCGGTAATTTCGTCTCCTTTTTCAATTACGTTTTTGGAAATAAGTTTTCCATATTGCTTTCTGATGGACTTCACCTGGTTGTCCAAAAATTCTTTATCTGCAACAACTTTATAATTTGTAACGGGTTTTGCATTTAAATCAATCTCAAAAGATGGCGCAAGACCCACTTCAAATTCAAAGGCAAAATCATCTGCATCCCAATTGATGTCCATTTCATTTTTGGGTAACGGATTGCCCAGAACATCCAGTTTTTCTTCCGTAAGGTATTTGTGAAGTGATTCCTGGATAAGTTTGTTTACTTCATCAAGCAAAACTGCTTTTCCATACTGTTTTTTGATCATTCCCATGGGCACGTGTCCTTTTCTGAAGCCGGGGATGTTTGCATTTTTTTTGTAATCTGAAAGGATTTTTTCAACACGCGGTGCGTAATCATCTTTTGAAATATCTACTTTCAACACAGCATTTAAGCTATCTATTTCTTTTTTGGTAATGTTCATAAAGTAATTTTAAGTAATAACCCATTTATGCACGCCCACTGCGGGCTTGCTTTTTAAAACGGGTGCAAATTTACGATAATTTATCAACACCGCAAAAGGTTTAACTCTTTGGATATAAGGAATCTTATTTCCTTTCCACCAGGGAATATAATATGGATTGGCAGAGTGAAAGTAACAGGCTAAATAAGAGCGCCCACCAGAAATTTGTAACAATAAAACCGCCAATTAAATAGTCAAGCAACAAAATGATCACCGCATTAATCACCAGCAGAAACAAACCGAAAGTAATGATGGTTGCCGGCAGGGTGAGGAATATTAAAATGGGTTTAATCGTTACATTGAGTAATGCCAATAAAGCCGCTACAATTAACGAAGTGGTAAAAGAATTGACGCTCACCCCTGAAAGGATTTCAGCAAGTACCAAAACGACAACCGCTGTTAAAAGAATCTGGATGATTAGTTTCATGCTTGGGAGTTTTTATTGTTTAACAATCCTAAAGTTACTGAAAAATTCTAATCTGTGAATAAAATGATTATTTCAAAAATGACATCACTTCTTTAAAAAAGGCTTTTGGATTTTCTGCATGCAGCCAGTGACCGGCATTTGGAATGCTTTTTATGTTGGCTTTCGGGAAATGTTTTTGAATGACCAATTCATCCATCTCTTCAATATAGCCTGATTTTTCCCCTTTTAAAAACAATGTTTCCCCATTATAGACTGCTTCCTGAGGCAGCCCTTTCCCCACTTCTTCAATATGCTCAATGAGTACCGGCAAGTTGATGCGCAGGCCATATTCCTCTCTCTCTTTGCGGTAAAGGTTTTTTAACAAAAACTGGCGCACTGCTTTAATGGATATGTATTCTTTGAGCTGAACATCTGCATCCTCCCTTGAATCAATTTTACTGAAGTCCAGGGATGAAAGGCCTTTTAAAATATCCTGATGGTGTTGCGGGTAAAATTTGGGTGCAATATCTGCGACGATTAACTTTGATACATATTCAGGGTATTGGCTAGCAAAAAGCATCGCCGTTTTCCCGCCCATGGAGTGCCCCAATAATATCACATCTTTTAATTTGTGGTGGTCGCAATAGGTTTTCAAATCTTCTGCCATAGCTTCATAACTGAACTCATCATCGTGAAAGCTCCTGCCGTGGTTGCGCTGGTCGATGAGGTGGACTTCATAGCCGTTTTCAGCAAAATCACTGCCCAGGGTTTTCCAGTTATCACCCATTCCCAGGAATCCGTGAAGGATTAAGAACGGGGTACCGGTGCCTTCTATGTTTGCATATAATACCATAAATTTATTTTAATTTTTGAAGATACATCCCCACCACATTTTCCAATCCCAAATACAAAGCTTCAGAAATCAAGGCATGACCGATGGAAACTTCCAGCAGTCCGGGAACTTCTTGTTTAAAAAAAGCGATATTATCCAGTGAAAGGTCGTGACCGGCATTGACCCCTAAATCCAGCGAGTTTGCCAGATGAGCGCCATATGCATAGGGTTTAACCCCTTCTTTGTTTCCTAGTTCATATTGACGGGCAAATTCTTCGGTGTAGAGCTCAATTCTATCTGTACCGGTGGCTTTGGCGCCTTCGATCATTTTTAAATCGGGGTCCACAAATATTGAGGTGCGTATTCCGTTTTGCTTCAGCTCTGCAATCACATCTACCAAGAAATCTTTGTGTTTAACGGTATCCCAGCCTGCGTTTGAGGTGAGCACATCGTCACTATCAGGCACTAAGGTAACCTGAGTGGGTTTTATTTCGAGCACCATATCCAGAAACGGCCGGAAGGGATTGCCTTCAATATTGTATTCGGTATGCACAATGGGTTTTAAATCATAGGCATCCTGCCGGCGAATGTGACGTTCATCAGGCCGTGGGTGAATGGTGATGCCCTGCGCACCAAATTCCTGAATATCCTTTGCTGTCTTTAGTAAATCGGGTACATTCCCCCCCCTTGCATTTCGCAACGTTGCAATTTTGTTAATATTTACGCTAAGCTTTGTCATAAATTGTACTTTTGAATTACAAAAATACAAAGATGCATAACGACCATCTGTACTATTTTAATTAATTTGCGAAATAAATTTTAATCGTGGACACTCAATTATATATTATAAGAGACATTGACCCTTTTGACATCGCCACTGAGATGGTGGATGTCAAGAATGCATTCAACCAGTTGACCTATTCCCATATCCCGGTTTTAAAAGAAGGTGTTTTTGTGGGCTGTGTTTCTGAAACCGATGCACATTGTTTTGACTCCACCAAAAAACTCTCCGATTTCAGATATGCCCTTGAGCCCTTTTTTGTAAGAGAAGATACAAACTGGCTTGATATTATCGAAGCCTTTGCAAATCACGCGAGCAACATTATGCCGGTGCTCGATGAGCAAAACAACTATATGGGATATTTTGAACTTGCTGATATCATGAGCCTTTTCAACAACACCCCTTTCCTTAACGAAAATGGCGGTATTCTTGAAATCCAAAAAGGTTCGCGGGATTACTCCTTTAGTGAAATCTGTCAGATTATCGAGTCAAACAATGCCAAAATCTTAGGGGTTTTTGTTTCAAAAATCGAAGGGGAAAAGACACAAACCACTATCAAAATCGGTCACACGGGAATGAATGCCATTGTACAAACTTTTAGGCGTTATGGATATGAAATTATTTCCAGCCATGATGAAGATAAATGGACCGATAATTTAAAAGAACGGTCAGAGTATCTCGATAAATATCTTAATATTTAAGAGGCAGTGGTCAGTAATGCTGATTAGAAAATAAATTATTAGAAAAACTCACCCAATAAACATCAATAAAAAACCAAACAACTTGCCATGAAACCTCTAAAAGTTGGAATTTACGGACAATTTTACCACGAAAACTCAAGTGTTTATATCAAACTCCTTTTAGATGTCCTGAGCAAAAACAATGTGTCCATTTTTATTGAAGAAAACTTCCATAGCCTTATTAGTGAAAACAAGGAAATTGACACCCAAGACCTCCAATTTCCTACGTTCAAGGAGCTGGATTCCGGTTTTGATCTGTTTTTCAGTATTGGTGGTGACGGTACTATTTTAAAGTCAATTACTTACATCAAGGATTTAAACATTCCTTTTGCCGGGATCAACACCGGTCGTTTGGGCTTTTTGGCAAGTATTCAAAAAGAGGAAATCACCAGCTGTGTCGATAAAATAATGAATGGCGATTACACCCTTTCCGAAAGGACACTTTTAAGCATTGATGTATCGCCGGACCACCACGATATAAAAACACTGAATTTTGCTTTAAACGAAATAAGCGTCATCCGCAAAAATACCACTTCAATGATCAAAGTGGAAACCTATCTCAATGATGAGTATCTCACTTCTTATTGGTCTGACGGGCTCATTGTCTCCACTCCCACCGGCTCAACAGGTTATTCTTTGAGTTGTGGTGGTCCTGTGCTCGAACCCAGTTCAACAAGTTTTATATTAACACCCATAGCCCCGCACAACCTCAATGCGAGACCCATTGTTATTCCTGATTCCACTGAAATCAAACTCAAAGTCACCGGTCGTGAAGACAATTATCTTGTTTCGCTCGACTCACGTATTGCCACGCTTTCCAATGAAACCGAGATTACCATTAAAAAATCCCCATTTACCTTAAAAATGATTCAACTTCACGAGGATAGTTTCATCAAAACGCTGCGTAAAAAACTTTTATGGGGTGAGGACAAGAGAAACTAGGCAATAAATCACCTCAATTTTTGTTAATCAAGTGTGAGTATTTTGCTTTGCCTGTTGCAGAGCAAACATAATTGTTATATTTGCAAACTTTTAAGGTTTATGAAGCATTTTGCAACCGCATTAATTATTTTATTCTGTATACAGGCATCACACTCCCAGACCTATGAAATAGGTGGCACGGTGGGTGGTGTAAATTATATTGGGGATGTGGGCCCAACAAACTATATCGCCCCAAATGATTTGGCTTTTGGTGCACTTTTCAGGTGGAACAGGAGCCCCCGGCATTCTTTTCGCTTTACAGCACTTGTGGCATCCCTAAATGCTGATGATGCAGATGCAGATGATGACAGGAGATTGGCAAGGGGCTTTTCCTTTGACAATAGCGTCAAAGAATTGTCTCTGGGTATTGAATATACTTTTTGGGAATTTAACACACACAGTTCCAAACCGCAGCAAGCACCATATTTATACACAGGAATTACCTATTTTAATTATGAAAGCTTATTTTTGGACCCGAGAAACAACCAAATAAAAAAATATGATAACGATTGGGCTTTTGCCATACCTATGGTTGTGGGTTATAAAGCAACCGTTGGGAGGTTTATGGTAGCGGGCATTGAAATAGGCGCCCGGTATACTTTTACTGACAACCTTGACGGAAGCAATCCCACTGGAGAAAAGGAAGGAAATCCCAATCTGCAATTTGGAAACCTGAACAGTAATGACTGGTATGTATTTGCCGGTATTAACCTAACGGTGATGTTTGGAAGAAAACCTTGTTATTGTGCTTTTTAATTGCTGATGAGTTTAGTCAATCAAATAGACAAATCAAAACTACCTATTCACCTTGCCGTGATTATGGACGGAAATGGCCGCTGGGCAAAACTCAAGGGTTTGTTCCGCACTGCAGGTCATGAAAAGGGAGCCAATGCCGTGAAAGAAGTCGTTGAAGGATG
Source organism: uncultured Flavobacteriaceae bacterium (assembly GCA_963975935.1). Taxonomy (GTDB): domain Bacteria; phylum Bacteroidota; class Bacteroidia; order Flavobacteriales; family Flavobacteriaceae; genus Planktosalinus. The sequence continues at coordinate 6,725 of CAXBIQ010000006.1, read as the reverse complement.
TGGTGACTTGGGGATTCAATATGTGACGCTCTATGCATTCTCTACTGAAAACTGGAATAGACCCAAAATGGAAGTCAAAACCTTGATGAACCTCCTCGTCTCTTCCTTAAAAAAAGAAATTAAAACGCTTCAGGAGAACGGTATCCGGCTCAATGCCATTGGAAATATAAATGCATTGCCTTCAAAAGCCAATAAAGAGCTTCTGGAAGTTATTGAAAAAACAAAAAACAACGATAAAATGGTGCTGACTTTAGCTTTAAGTTATGGCTCCAGGGAAGAAATAACGCAGGCTGTGAAGGAACTATGCCATAAAGTTAAAAATAATATAATTTCCATCGAAAAAATTGACGAAACAATTATAAATGAGCATCTTTACACGCTAAATTTACCCGATGTAGATTTACTCATTAGAACCAGTGGAGAACAGCGCATTAGCAACTTTTTGCTATGGCAAATTGCATATGCTGAGCTTTACTTTACAGAAGTGCTTTGGCCGGATTTTCATAAAGAAAATCTTTTTGAAGCAATTATAAATTATCAAAACCGAGAAAGAAGATTTGGAAAAACTAGTGATCAACTTAACTAATATGGTTTCATTATCAAAACGCATGAAATCAATTTATACTTTATTTCTAATCCTATCATTGCCTTTGCTGGTTTTCTCTCAACAAAACCCAATGGATACCGGAAAAAAATATACCATTGGTAAAATATCCGTGGCCGGTGCCCAGAGTTTTAATGAACTCACTGTAATCACATTTGCCGGTTTAAAAGAAGGTGAGCAAGTCTATATTCCCGGTGATCGCATTAGCAGTGTTATTAAAAAGTTGTGGGACGAAAACCTCTTTAGTGATGTAAACATTTATGTCACAAACATTGAAGGAGATGTTGTGGATCTTGAAATCAACATTACAGAACTCCCCACCTTAAATGAAGTTTCCATAACCGGATTAAGAAAAGGGAAAACCAAAGAGCTGCGTAATGAGATAAAGTTGACAAAAGGTACTAAAGTCACAAAAAACCTCATTACTACCACACAAAATTTTATTGAAAAAAAATACAAAGACAAAGGATTTTTGAATGCTGAGGCAGTCATTAGTTCTTCTCCGGTTATAGATTCAACCGGTTCAGAAGTTGGACAGGATTTAAAAATAGCCATTGAAAAAGGCCAGAAAGTTAAAATTAAGAATATCAATATTGCAGGAAACTCAGAGCTCAGTGACGCAAAAGTGAGAAAGGCGATGAAAAACACCAAACAGAAAAACCTGCTCCGTTTTTTAAAACGATCAAAATACATCGCGGCAGATTATGAAGAGGATAAAGTTTCTCTCGTCTCCAAGTATAAGGAAAATGGTTTTCGCGATGCCCGCATTATTTCAGATTCCCTGGCTGTAATTGATGAAAAAAACATTGAACTCTTTATCGAAGTTGAGGAAGGCAGAAAACACTATTTTGGTGACCTAAGGTTTATTGGCAACAGTGTTTATACAGATCAGGAACTGAGAAACTTTATGGGTATCAAAAGAGGTGATGTTTATAACGGCGTCTTGTTGCAAAAAAGAATCGCTGATGACACAAACCCTGATGCAGATGATATTACCAACGCTTATCAAAACAACGGCTATTTATTCTCTCGCATAAATCCTGTTGAAGTAAATGTTCAAAATGACACCATTGATTTTGAAGTCAGGATTTATGAAGGGAAACTTGCTTATTTTAACAATGTTACCGTGGTGGGAAATGACAAAACAAATGACCATGTAATATACAGGGAATTACGTGTAAGACCCGGCCAGAAATACAGCAAAACTAATGTGGTAAGAACTATCAGGGAACTGGGTCAACTTGGCTTCTTTGACGCCGAAAACATCCGACCTGATTTTCAAAATGTTGATCCCGATGCCGGCACACTGGATATGCAGTTCACTGTAGAAGAAAAAGGCGCGAGCCAGATTGAGCTTCAGGGAGGTTATGGCGGTGGCGGCTTTGTGGGAACGCTGGGTCTCTCATTCAACAATTTCTCACTGCGTAACATATTCAATGGCGATGCATACAAACCCTTACCTATGGGTGACGGTCAAAAACTTTCGTTAAGAGCCCAAGCCAGCAGCTTTTACCAAACCTATAGTTTGTCATTGGTAGAACCTTGGTTGGGAGGAAAAAAACCGGTTCAGTTCAGTTTTTCATTTTCCCACACCATACAATTCCTGTATGACTTCCAATCTCGGGAAGCAGACAAGGACAGAAGCTTTTTAATTACCGGGGGCTCCATTGGCCTTGCAAAAAGATTGCAATGGCCTGATGACCACTTTGTACTTTCGCATGCATTGAGTTTTCAGCATTATAACCTTCAAAACTATAATACAGGACTGTTTACCTTTGGTAACGGGTTTTCTAACAACCTTGCATACACCATTGGTCTCAGCAGAAACAATACATTTACAAATCCGGTGTATCCGCTAGGTGGTTCAGATTTTAGTATTACCGCTAAATTAACACCCCCCTACTCCTTGTTTAATGATGTAAAATATAGTACATTGAGCAGTGATCCTGAGTTTCAAAATCCGGACGGCACTCCAGACCAGAGTTTAATAGACCAAGAACGTTTTAACTGGTTGGAATACTACAAAATCAAGTTTAAAGGAACCTGGTATACCCGCATTGTTGATAAACTTATTTTGAGACCACAAGCTGAATTTGGCTTTTTGGGTGCCTATAATCTAGACAGGGGTATTCCGCCTTTTGAGCGTTTCTTTATGGGAGGTGACGGCCTTGGAGCTTTTAGTCTGGACGGAAGGGAAATCATCTCCTTGAGAGGATATCCTAACCAATCTTTGTCACCTCAAGACGGAAATACTATTTTTAACAAATTTTCGTTAGAATTGCGATACCCTATTACCCTTGAAGGAATGGCGCAAATATATGCACTCACCTTTATTGAAGGCGGAGCGACTTATAACGGATTCAAAGATTACAATCCGTTTCAAATAAATCGTTCAGCCGGCGCAGGAATTCGTATATTTATGCCAGCGTTTGGATTGTTGGGTATTGATTTTGGATATGGGTTTGACCCTATTCCGGGTACTGAAGGAGCAAATGGATGGGAAACTCACTTTATCATAGGGCAACAATTTTAATTTTGGCACGATATTTTCTCTAAACAACCACGATTATGAAAAACAAGTTATTTTTTCTCGCTGCAATCCTTCTTTTCACTTGTGTGTTTGAAGCGCAATCACAAAGAGGTGTAAGAATTGGATATATCGATATGGAATATATTCTTGAAAATGTTCCTGAATATCAAGAGGCCTCTATTCAACTTGAAGGGAAGGTACAACGCTGGAAAAAGGATATTGAAAAGATGCAAAAAGAAATAGACCAGTTAAAAATCAATTTGAGTAATGAAAGGGTTCTTTTAACTCCCGAGCTTGTTGAAGAAAGAGAAGAGGATATAAAAATTAAAGAAGATGAATTGTTTCAATACCAGCAAGACCGTTTTGGCCCAAATGGAGATTTGATTATTCAAAAAAGACAATTGGTACAACCCATCCAGGACCAGGTATTTAACGCTGTTCAGGAAATAGCAGGAAACAGGGAATATGACTTTATTTTTGACAAATCAGCAGACGTTGTAATGCTCTATGCCGCTGAGAGAAATGACATTAGTGATCAAATTATCAGAAGCATCACCAGGGCAGCAAAAAGAACTCAGGCTGAAAGCAGACAGGATAAAAGGGATATTGAAAAGCGCGATGCACTCTCAGGAGAACAAGATAAAGCACTTACTGAAAGGGAGCAATTAATTGAAGACAAGAAAAAAGAAAGAGAGGCCCTTTTAGAAGAGCGCAGAAGGGTGAGAGACTCCATAAGAGATGCCAAGCAAAGAGAATTTGAAGAAAGACGCAATCGCATTCTGGAAGAAAGAAATCAAGGAAATACCGAAGAAGGTGACGAAGAACCTGAAATAGATGGTAAAAATAATACCTCTAATTCTGAGACACCCACACGAGAACAAATAATAGAAGAAAGAAGAAGGGTTCAGGATTCCATCAGGGATGCAAGAAAAGCAGAACAAGAAGCAAGAAGAAATCAAATCCTTGAGGAAAGACAAAGAAGACAGGACTCTATTATGAATGCAAGAGGAAATAACAATGCGCCCCCTCAAACAGCAGGAGACGATGAGGGAGATGGCAGCGGTGACAGTAAATAAAAACCTTAACTAGTATAATTACAAATTTTTAATCAAACACTTTAACACTTAATTAATTTTACAATGAAACACATGAAATCATTATTCGTAGCGTTAGTGCTGATGGTAGGGGCTACAAGTTTTGTCAATGCTCAAAAAATGGCTCATATCGATACACAAGCATTAATAGAAGCAATGCCCGAGACAAAAGCTGCTCAAAACGAGTTGGAACGTATCAGAAAGACATATGATGCAGAATTGACATCAATGCAAAAAGAATTAGAAGCTAAGTATGTTCGTTATGATGCTGAAGCCGAATCCAAAACAGAGGCTGAAAACCAAAAAAGACTTGAAGAGGTTCAAGGTGCTCAACAAAAAATAGGTGAATACCGTCAAAATGCAGCTCAGGACTTGCGTAAAAAAGAAGCTGACCTGTTTTCGCCACTTTTTGAAAAGGCCAGAGCCGCAATTCAAAAAGTAGCAAAAGACAAAGGCATTCAATATGTAATGGATGCTACACCCGGAAGCGGTCTTATTGTCTCTGACGGAGAGGATTTACTAGCTGCTGTAAAAAAAGAATTGGGAATTTAATTTTAAACCCATTCATAAATTAAACTAACTGCCCGTCTTTTGTCGGGCAGTTTTTTTATTTTTATATCCATGAAAAATAATCGCATTGGTATTTTTGATTCAGGTGTGGGCGGAACTTCTATTTGGAAAGAGATTAATGCTTTAATGCCATATGAGCAAACTATCTACCTAGCAGACAGTAAAAATGCCCCTTATGGCCATAAAAGCAGGGAAGATATAATTCGTTTAAGTATAAAAAATACTGAAAAGCTAATTTCTTTAGATGCAAAAATTATAGTTGTTGCTTGTAATACTGCAACAACAAATGCCATTGATTATTTACGGAAAAACTATTCAATCCCCTTTATAGGGATTGAACCTGCCATAAAGCCTGCTGCCTTAAAAACAAAAACAAAACAAGTAGGGATACTGGCTACCAAAGGAACCCTTAAAAGTGATTTGTTCAGCAAGACATCAGAATTGTATGCGCAAAATATAAATGTAATTGAAGTAATAGGGGAAGGACTGGTTCCTTTAATTGAAAATGGCAAGTTGTATTCACCGGAAATGACTACCTTACTCTCCAAGTATTTAAACCCGATGCTGGAAGCCCAAATAGACTATTTGGTATTGGGGTGTAGCCACTACCCTTATTTAATCCCGCAATTAAAAAAAATGCTTCCTGAGGATGTTACCATAATCGATTCCGGAAGGGCTGTTGCTAAACAGACAAAAGCGATATTGAAAAGCAACAAATTAGAAACCTTGATACGTCATAAAACAGCTTCTCTTTTTTATACAAATGCAAAAACTGAGACACTTAAGGACCTGCTAAAAAAGCATCAGAAAAATATTTCAATTACGTATCTTGACTTTTAGCAATATTCCTTAATTTACTGCAGGACAGTTACAATCATAAGCTGTGCCTCGATCCATAAAATTAAAGCCTAAAGTGATTTGGTGGAAGCCTCCATTGTCAAATTTTACCTCCCCTATTTGATAGGAATATGTATACGCAAACATAAATTTATTGTAATTTATACCCAATACCGGTGAAAGGTATTGAAGCTTTTGACTTGAGACACTGGAACCATTTAAAAACTCAGCACCATCAAAACTTCTGCGGTAAGACAAGCCGCCCCACAGACGTCCAAAATCAGTCTTGTAGTATGCCTTGAAGTTTACATCCACAGCAGATTCATTTGTTCTCTCAAAAAACTGAAGTAAGAAAGAAGGCTCATAGGTCCAATCAGAGTATGCTTTCCCACCAAAGGTGTAAGAACCGGAAAACAAATACCTGCGTTGATTATTTGATTCAAATTCTTCAGTAAACAAATTCCTGTTTTGAAAAATTAAATTCTTAACAGTAAAGTGCATAGAAACGTCCATAAGGTTGTATGAGGCACCAACATCTATGTTAAAATAGGATGTGCTTTGCAATATTCCGGCAATAACCGGATCAAAGTCTGTCAAATCAAAATTTGTTTCGTCCAGCCTTGTCTGTACTATACCGGCACTTAAACCAAATGACAACTGATTCAAATCAACATCACTTCGTGAAAAGTTTAAATGGTGTGCATAGGTAAGGTATGCCCCCACCTGAGAGTGAAAACCGTTTTTATCATTAAAGGCAATTGCCCCCAATCCGGATTGCTCGCCCAATCTTACATTGGCCGCAAGGGTTTGTAAATTGGGTGCGTTGTTCTGATCAAACCACTGTTGTCTTGCTGTTAGTCTTATTTGCCCTGAGTTGGCCGCTCCGGCCATTGAAGGGTGTAATATATATAAGTTATCAGCAAAGTAATCTGAATAAACAGGTATGCCATCTTGTGCATTTGAAAATTGAAATATCAATGCAAAAAATAATAAGATGTAGGTGCTTTTTTTTAAGTTCATGGGTAACTAATTAATTTATCGCTTCAATGTAAAATGTCCTCTGAATTCTTTGTCAGTATCGTCTTCACGG
>CAXBIQ010000005.1:0-211414 GCA_963975935.1 uncultured Flavobacteriaceae bacterium | reverse complement strand
TAAAAAAGTAAAATAACAGCAAATCAATTTGGATTTAACCATAGTATCTAAAGGGAGCCGGGGGGCTTAGATTAAGTTTTAATTAATTGTTTCATTTAAAAATTATATTATGAATGTACTCGAGAGAATGGAGAAGCCAACGCCGAAGTTTTTCAGGGTGTTGCGCACTATTGGAATAGGTTTGACTGCCGTGGGAGGGGCGATCCTTACCGCCCCTGTAGCACTGCCCGCAGCTTTGATAAGCCTGGCCGGTTATGTGGTGGTGGGTGGCACGGTGGCCACGATCGTGAGCCAAACCGTGATCAAGGATCTAGAGGACGAGGATGATCTGGATCCGGACGGGGTCATCCCGCATCCCGGGTTGAATCCTTTGCTGGATCCCAATCAATAATGCTCCCGATGGATCGTTATCGTATAAGCTTTTTTGGCGGCACGGCTTCCGGGCTCCTGCCCAACCTCCCGGTAGAAGACTTGGTGGTCACGCTGGTTATGGCCGCGATGGGTGCCATTGCCAGTTATGTGGTCACCGAGTTGTTGCGCCAGATAAGCAATTGGTTTAAATCCCGTTGACTTTTTGCTATGGATTGAGAAGAGCCTTTCCCATTTTTGGGAAGGGTTTTTTGTTTAGCTGTTAGCTTTCAGTGGTCAGCTGTTAGCTGTTAGCTTTTAGCTTTGCGATTTCAAGTCTTAATTGCTTCACCAGCCAGCCTACGGCGGGTAAATTCGCTATCGCTTGTGTCTTTGTGTTCACTATTATTTAGTTCTATTTAAAGTGCCAAGTGTTTAATAATTTTATAAATATTTAGTAAGCAGTTAGTTATAAAAAAACCTTCTTTACTTAAATGTTAAATTATAATTATTTTTAAGATTTTATTTGGTTTATTTTAACAAATTTACTTGTTTAGCAGTCCAAATAATTGCCGCCTAAGTTAATTAGATTTAAACTCCCCAAGTTTAGAAAGTCTATACTTAATTAACACTATTAAAAGGCGACTAGCATGGTTTATTTTTCCTCTTCAAGTAAGTTATTTAAAACAAATTCTTTTTTATTCATCCAACTTATAAAATCATTTTATGGGATTTTTCCTTGTAAAGATATTTCCCATATCCTGAATTTATATTATAAGTTTTCATATAAAAACTAAATTCTCAACATCCAACCCATTCCATATGTTATTAACCCACCGACTCCTGATTATTCTTATCGTTCTATTTTTTTCTTTACATCTTGCCGGGCAAACCACTCCCATCATACCGGGAGGTGTTCCCGGTAGTGAAGCTTGGTATATAGCTGATAAAGAAGGTTTAAATACTGGAATTTTTTCTAATTTCAGTCAAAGAGACATTCAGTTCATTCCCTTTGGAGCATATGAGCAAAGGCTATTAAATTTTAACCCTACCATTTCTATTAAGGAAAATGAGTTCTATTTAAAATACAATACTGAACTTGAAAGTACCCCCAACCGGAATCTCGTGATTGTTTCAGTACCTGGTGATACACAAAATTCATATCCCCTTTTTGGAAACGCATTCAATGAAAACGTACCAACAGATCTTTTGGATTCATTGAGCAGGAATACTTTTGTAATTGAAACACAGCAAGGGTATGCAAGTTCTATGAAGACAACCTTCTCCCAGCATCAAAATGCCCATGTTTATAATTATAGTTGGAGCCATTATAATATAGAGAAAAAGTTTAAAAGTTATGGTTTAGAAGGTGAAACGAGCATCTTTATAGCCCGTAACATGCAAAACCCTGAGCTTGATCCAAGTGGTTTGTTTACAGGTTACATACCCGAATTTATTGTATTTGACAGGTACCTTACCAAAAACGAGCTTAACCGAGTGGAATCATATCTTTCTTTAAAATATGGTATTACCAAATGGAATACAGATCATTATAGGGATTCCGGCAACAAAATATACTGGAATAAAGGGAACAATGAATTGTTTGGCAATAGAATATTCGGTATAGGGAGGGACCATATTTCCGGACTAAATCAATTGCAATGTGAAAGTGCTCACGCAACAGGCTTTTTAGTGGCTGCGACCCATGAAATTTTAGAGACCAATGCGATGGTGCAGGACAGTGTTGAAATTACCGACAAAAATTTTCTAGTGTTTGGGGATAATGGATTGACGGGGTTGAAAGAGCCCAATTCACAGGGTTTACATCAAATGAACAGGGTATGGCTTGCCCAGGTTACAGGGGATTCAATAAAGGATGTCCCAATACACTTGCGGTTGGAACTAAATACGGTATTTCCTGATCAATTTTTGGAGGGTATTGCTGGAGGTATTTATAAAGTATGGATGCTACGGGATCCCTATGTCAATAATGGCTCTATTTCGGAGTTTGATAACGGGAATATTGAATATACCACGCATAGTAATTTGGAAATTTTACCCAATGGTAAGATATATGCCCATTTCAATGAGATTTATTTTGATTCAGATACGAATAATTTTGACCAGTTTACTTTTGGTGTTGGACCTGAAATGTTGGTACAGGTACGTTATTCCCAATGGCAATGTGTAGGCCAGTGTTTTGATATTGAAATCTTGATTACAGGAGGGACGCCCCCTTACACCGTTACTTTAACTGATGAAATGGATAACCCGGTAACCGTAACATTTGATCAGGTACTTACAGATTTAAACGAAGCATATACCTATACGGCAAATGTGTGTGTTGGTGAATACACGGTAGAAGTTGTAGATGACAATAATGCGAGTACTGAGTATAGTTTTAGTGTTGAAGCACTTAATTATACATTGGACTTAGGGCCCGATCAGTTTTTTTCTGAAATTCTAACAGAAATAGAGCTGAATGCCGGGGCAGGGATTAATGACCCAGATGCTATATACCAGTGGTTTTTTAATGGGGACGAGATTGCGCACGATGAAGCCACCTTGATAGCAACTGAGGCGGGCAATTATAGTGTAATTGTCACTACTTCCGATATGGCTTGCCAATTGGAGGATGATATCAATTTGGGGTATCAGTTAAATGGAACCGTAACCTATCACTTTATTTGCAGTGAAACGTTGAGTTATTTAAGTATTGAAGTGAGTGACGGGATCCCCCCGTATCAAACACATATATATGGGATAGATAATCCATTGGATGTAACCCTCACCCATGGGCCCACAGAAACTTATTATGGCATTGCAGCAGGAAGTTATTTGGTGACGGTTTCTGATAGTGCAGGTTCTTTTTTTGAGGTAAATATTGTTATTGATGGAACACAAAGCCCTGTCTTGAGCTTGGGCCCCGATGCCACTTTAAGTTCCTCACAACCCAGTATCACGTTGGATGCAACTATTCCTTTTGGTACCAACCCCAATCATATTTACGAATGGTTCCATAATGGTTTGCCAACCGGTGAAAGCACCCCTCAAATTACAGTAGATGTGCCGGGGGAATATAGTGTAATTGCAATAGACCCTGAAGATCAATGTGAGGTAGAGGCAAATATAATGATCGATTATTTATTGGAAGTTACCATAATTCCAAGTAGCGAATGCGAAGAGAACTCAAATTTCATAGAAATAAATATTGATTTTGGATATCAAAATTACATAACAGAAGTATTTGGTGATTTAGGATACTATTTTACGTCTGAACATAGTGGCAACTATACAGTTTATGAATTGCCAGTAGATGAATATTTGGTAAGGGTAACTGATAATTACGGCAATGGTCAAATATTTGAGGAGACAGTTACATTCATGGGTATAAACCTTGATATTTATAGCCAATTAATCGATATATGTGAGGATTGTAGTACAGCTCCAACTTGTGGTTTTAATGAAAGTTATTGTGGCAATGACATCCCATTTATTGAATTTACCGGATGTTCCTCTCTTCCGGATTATACGTTAGATGCATCTTTATTGATACAAAATGGGCAAAATGTAAGCTATGAGTGGTTTATTTGGGATGATTTAATCACAACGCAACCGGAATTAACTTTTACTGTTCATAATGAGTGTGAAATTTTTCAGAACAATGGCTCTTGCTTTTCCAATCCGGTATACACAGTTATAGTCACTGATATTGATACTGGATGCAGCGTAACACAAAAGTTTGCGTCTAAAGGTATTTGTCTTTTGCCTCCTGAAAATTTATTGCCAAAAACATACAACTCTTTAGTCTATCCAAACCCTGGAGACACGTCTGTCACATTTTATTATGAAGTAAGTTCCAATGTTGCATTTGGAGGGACTGTCGAGGTTTTTAATGTCACGGGCCAAATACTTTATTCCAATACCATAGACGGGAATACACAGTTTGTCCTCCCGTATAGCATATCTACTTCAGGGACTTATTTTATAAGGACTACCACTTCAGATGGGACCGTTCTTGTTGACAGAGTAATTATTAAATAACCAAACAAACCACCTATATGCCTTTTAACGTATTCAAAACATTGAGAAAACCCGGTTATACAAATTTTTTAATTGCCGGTCTGATGAGCAATTTAATGGTATTTGCTGAACCGGTACAAAGAGCAAGTTCAAACCTGTTATTCGAGAAAAATTTTCGCATTCATTTCCATAAAAACACGTTCCATAAGCCCGAAGCTGATACCAACACTATTGAACCGGTAGAGGGTACTTTAAAAACCGTGGAAAACAATGTAAATCCTGATAAGCCCAGGACTACTGTTAAGAGTTCAAAAGAGAATGAGTCTTTATCAACGAATTCAAATTTAAAAAGAAAAGCACCCCAGCAGGCCCAAAACAATACCTTTAATGATCTAAGTGAATACTTTGTTTTTTATGCCAAAGAGGAACAAGGCAAAATTGGGATTGAAGAGGTGTTTTACCCTGAAAACCCCCATGATAATTTCTTCAATATAGTTATTCCTGAAAATATTTCAATCGACAAATATGATGTTATTCTATCATATGATTTATTTGGTTTGAATGAGGCGGCCAATACCACAAAAAGCATAAACGGTAACGAAGCATATGGTGGAAAAATCATTACAAAAGACAATGCATGGAAAGAAGTGCAAGAGCAAATCCAGCCGACCCATTTAAAGCAAGGGCCCAATGAGATATTCTTCACGCGACGGGCGGATATTCCTTACACCTATTTTATAAAAAATGTAAAGTTGACCCTAGTTGAAAAAAAGGATGCCCCTATCACATTGGTAACGGCCAAAGCAATCCACAACAACAATCAGGTGTATATTGTAGGTACTTCAACATTACATACCAACGGGGCAATTACAATTGCAGGTAAAACGGTACCCGTCAAAAATGGGGTTATTGATTATTTTCTAGATATTGAAAATCTAGAAGGTGAAAAACTTACTGTACAATATCAGGAAGAGGGAATGATTAACAGTTATCATTATCCTGTCACCTCTGAAGAAGCAGATTTAGAGGAAATTATTTTTCAAGATGAATTTTTAACACAATCCAAACTTTTTGGTTTGAACACACCCAGCACTGACTTTCAATTTCAGTCCATTACCATAGAAACAACCTACAAGGAGTATTTTAAAGATAATGCAGCAATTTTGGTCCAAGGCTTGAATTTTAAAGACATGAAGCCCTTGAACCAGGATTTGGTCAATGTCACTTCAGGCGTATATGAAGCATACAGGGTAAGCGGTACTCAAATAGAAGATACGGCATCTGTTAAAATGCACCTTGAATTTGATGAACAACTGATCCCCACAGGGTATACTGCTAAAGACATCCGCACCTTTTATTATGATGCTAGTGCTCGCAACTGGAAAGCATTGCCCCTCGAATCCTTGAAAATGGAAGGTAACAGTGTCGTGTCGTTGATTACTGACCCCGGAGGGGAAACCGATTATATCAACGGAATCATTAAAGTATCTGAAAACCCGGAAACTTCCAATTTTGTCCCAACAGCAATGAGTGATATAGAATTTGCAAACCCTTCCCAAGGGGTTGTAAGCATCCCGCCGCCTTCCCCTAACAATATGGGTGCTGCAAGTACCAGTTTTCCCATTAAGTTGCCTCCCGGCAGAAATGGCCTGCAACCTTCCCTAGAAGTTGCCTACAACAGTGAGGGTAGAAACGGTTGGATGGGAATGGGATGGGATATCCAAACACCTGCTATTAATGTGAACACAAAATGGGGAATCCCCTTTTTTGATCCAACCTATGAATCTGAGGTTTTTAGCTTAAACGGCCAGGATTTGGTTTTTATGAACAATGGAGAATATACATCACCTCATAGAATTAATGAGGATATTCTTCGCCAACCAAATAAACAGTTTTATTTGCGAAAAGAAGGGAGTTATAATACTATTGTCCGTAAAGGTTCAAGCCCTCAAAATTATTGGTGGGAAGTTACCGATAAATTTGGCAATAAAAGTTTTTACGGGGGGTATCAGGGAAGTGTTGTTGATAATGCTGTCATTAAAGATGGAGAAGGAAGGATTGCCCACTGGGCACTATACCGACAAGAGGATCCCTATGGCAACTATATTAAGTACTCCTATGATAAAGATGAAGTTATGCTCGGTCTCACTATCTCTGCTCAGGAGTTTTACCTTTCAAAGGTAGAGTATACTTTGGCCACTGGGGTAAATACAAATTATGTGGTTAATTTTAAACGGAATCAATATAGTGTAGGGCAACCCACTTCATCTTTAGAAAGAGAAGATATAAGTACCAATGCACGGTATGGTTTACTGCAAATTACCAAAGACCTGTTGACCGAAATTGAAGTAGCATATTTTGATGGCTTTCAAAAGCAGGCCATCCGCACCTATCGTTTTGATTATGCGGAAGGGGATTTTAAAAAACAGCTTCTGACAAGGATTTCAGAGTTTGACACCCAAGGGAATCTTTTTTATTCAAATACCATGGAGTATTTTAAAATAAACAATGACCCACTGATAAACAATACCGAAACATTATGGAATGGGAACAGTGAAACCATTTCATCCACGCTTCACAATATAGCTACCGGCGGTTTTGGGGATAATATTCCCAAAGGATCTGCTTTGGGGACAAATACCTCTAAAGGGAATTCTTTTGGGTTAAGGGCCGGTCTGGGGCTTGGCACTAATTTTACAAGTGTTGCAAACACCATCGGGGGGTCTTATAATTACAGTAGGAATGAACAAACCACACGCATAAGTTTTATCGATATCAATGGTGATGGCCTACCTGATAAAGTGTATTACAATAATAATGGGGGGGTTTATTACAGGCCCAATACCGGTGAAGGATTTGGGAATTTAATGCTCGTGGATGGAGCCACGAGTCTGGACAAGTCAATATCCAAATCACACGGAACGGGTTATGATGCCAATCTTCTTGGTCTTATTGGTGTGGGTAAAAGCAGGAGCAAAACCAAAACCACTACCAATCATTATTTTGCCGACTTTAATGGAGACGGCTTGCCGGACCTCTTAAGTAACAATAGGGTCAAATTCAATGTCACCCAGGAGAACAGTGATTATACATTAAGATCATTTGATGATAATGCCGTGAATGATACTGAAAACCCTATCGTTTCAGGGGCTATTGACCCTGCTTTATTGGAGTATTTGCAACTTGAATCAATGGATGAATTGCGTGAACAGCATTCCCAATTTGATCATGTAAAGGTTTGGCGTGCCCCTTATAAGGGAACTGTAAATATTGCGAGCCAAGCAAAATTGGTAGCTAAAAACATAGATGCCGATAACAATGTGAATAAGTTCAGGTTAACCATTGAGCGGGCAGGTAGCCAACAAACCAATGGAACAACAACTCCACTTGGTAATGCAATACAATTAGAGAGCTTAACTGGGCCTGCCACAACAATTGATGAAGATAATGTTTTAGTGGAGAAAGGGGAGTACCTGTTTTTCAGGGTTCATAATTTAGGATATGGATATGGAGGTGAAGTGAAATGGAACCCTACCATCACCTATACTTCAACAGATAACTTCCCGTATATCACCCACGATGATGAAAACGGGAAATTGATGAATGTTTTTGAAGCGGAAGGGGATTTTATCATGAACAATGATTTAAGTTGGGGCCCTCATCAAAATGATGCATCCGTCTTATTAGATTTTAACATCTCCATAAGCGAGTTAAGTGCTATTGATTTATCAGATGACATTCATTTTAAAATAAAAAAGTACCAGGTTGACCTTAATGATGGTTCAGTACAGTTGACCAATACATGGACATTGAGTTACGATCATATAGATTCATCCCTATCGGGAACCACTGGAACCTTTACTACCAACGTTGATGCGACAAACAGCAATTTTGTATTCAGTTTTGAAGCTGAAAGCGATTCAAATGTAGCCTGGGATGAGATAAACTGGAAACCTGTGGTCAGTGGTGAAAATACAGGGGTGGTCAACCCGCCCGTCAATTATAAGGTGTATGATGATAACGTGAATGAAGAAAAATATTGGTTCAATGCCAACCAACTCATTGATCCTATTATTGACCCACAGGTGCCCGGGGATGAACAAAACCCTTTTATGGAATTAAAACACAATATGTTTGACCTGGATCATACAAATTTATTGAATACTTATTTCAATGAGGATGAACCACTTCCCGTGAAGATAAATTGGGTGGTGAAGAAGAAAGAGGGAAATGTGACCCAAGTGCTTCATAGAGAAACATTCTATCTTCAGGCTGAATTAGTTGGCACTTGGGTTCCTTCTTGGGTGTATATATTTACAAAAGAAGCCGACCCAACATCTGATCAAATAGACCCTGCAACAGATACTGAATATTTTCAATATTCCATAAGTAAAGAAAATATAGAAGCTATATACAATACTCCCGGAAGCAGGCTTTACTCGGCATTCTATATTGACAATAAAAACTTTGGCAAGAACAATGTAACATCCACCACCTTGAGTTTGCACCCGGACATCCAAGGGGTTTCGTTCCCGCCCATTTCACTTCAAAAAACATTTCATTCCATAACCCATTCCTTTTATGGGATACCTTACCGAGGATGGGGACAGTTTTTGTACAATGGGGGACTGGCATTTGAATACAATGAAGAAGGGGAAATTACCAATCCTGGTTCTCCCGATGTATTTGATGGCAATATTGATATGAGCATATTTGATTTTGAAGGTGAGGCAGCAGGTATACAAGATGAAATTGACAATGCAAATCCTGAAGCTATGGATCTGAACGGCGAAACCATCCGGTATACCTTTTATTCACAGGACCAGCCAGATCAGATGTATGAAAATCCATCCATTATAACGGCAAAATATGGTTATAACTTGGATGGTGATCTTACTTCGACCGTTGGGCGTTTTGGTGAAAGCAACTTACACGACCTCTATCTAACGGCAGATGATTTGCTCGATGATACGCCAGGGGCGTTTGTGGGGTTCAAACAACTTAGTGAGTCCAAAGGAAAAGCCAAATCCGGAAACCTTGTTACAGTGTCTGGTACCGATAGTGAAGCCAAGTCTGTTGTCCTTAACCAATACATTGACTTAAACGGGGACCGTTACCCCGATATAATCACAGGAGGTAAAATACAGTACACAAATTTGCGTGGGGGCTTGTCGGGCACTACTTTAAACAATGAGAATGGATTTGTTTCAGGGAGCTTCAATGAAGATAATACCCATGGGGTTACCATTTCAGGCATGAACCCTAAATCGGACCAAGGGAAAAGCCAAAAAAACCCCATAATATCAAATATCAGTGCGGGTATTAATACCGGTGATGGTAGCACATCTAATGTAAAGCAATGGACGGATATGAACGGTGATGGTTTGCCGGATCAAGTACTTATTGAGGATCATGCAGTCAAAGTACGGCTTAACGTAGGTTATGGTTCTTTCACAGAAGAAATGATTCCTTGGGGAAGTGGGTATGGCACCCTGCTGACCAGTGAAAGGGACAATTTAGGTTTGGGTGCGCCCCTTCCCATTTCAGCATCCTTTGCTGCCGGTTTTGGTGGAGGGCAAAGTACCTCTGCGATGAATACTTTATTAACTGATGTTAATGGTGATGGATTGCCCGATTTGGTTATTAGTACCCAAAATGGATTTGAGTATTATCTAAACACAGGAACAGGGTTTGACGATGTTCCGCAACCATTTTATGGGGGCGGTGAAGTAGAAGAAGACGTTTCTGTCTCGGGGAATGTTTATGCTTCATTTACCACAGGTTTTATGATCCCAATACCTTTTGCCCCAATAAAAGTGACCTTTACACCCTCTTTTGGTTTGAATGCAGCATTTAGTGAAAAAAGGGTTACCGTACAAGATATCAATGGTGATGGTTTGCCGGATATTTTAACCGGTGAAGATGACAATGCTTCTGTTTCAGCACGGCTAAACCAAGTGGGGAAAAACAATTTGCTTTACAAAGTCAATACGCCACTGGGTGGCAGTTGGGAAGTGGATTATGAATTGACTGAGAATACCTACGATTTGCCCCATAGCAAATGGGTGATGAACAGAATTATCACTCACGATGGCTTTACAGATGAGGCAGCGCCCACTTTTGATGAAACCTTGACAACCCTTGTATATGATGCAGGGAAGCACGACCGACGGGAACGTGAATTTTTAGGCTTTGAAACCCTGAGAGTGGAACAACGCCATCCTTCATCGGAGTTGATTTACAGGTATACCGAAAAAAAATACCACAATACCAGCTATTATCTCAAAGGTGCTGTTAAAGAGACAGCAGTTTACACTGATGCCGATGAGATGTTATCGTTAACAAGGATGTTTTATAACCTCCTGAACCCTGACACCCCTGTTGTTGAAACCAATGTCAACATCGATGCTGTATATCAGCAACCCTTATCGGGTGACCCTGACTATAGCCGTTTGCTTGCGGTTCCAGTGAAAACCATCACAACCAGTTTTGAGGATGGGCAAAACCTCAATTTGGTCCAGTTGTTCAATGAATATGACGGTCAAGGGAACATTACCCGCTATCGTAATAATGGAAGTACTTTTGATGACGCATATAGAACTGAGATTGAATATGAAGATATAGATTTTCCGGGTTTGCCCACAAAAATAAGCGTCTTTAAAAACCAAGGCAACGTGCTCCTTCGTGAACGTGAAGCCATATATAATAATAACGGAAAACTACACCAGATCATCGTAAACTTGGGAGACAATGAAACCAACACTGTTGAATTTGCTTACGATTCCTATGGAAACACCACCCAAGTAAAGCAATTGGATAATTTGGGGGCATTGGGCGGTTATTTTACACAAACCATCGGGTATGATACCGCGGTTAAAACCTATCCTGTAAGTTTTTCCGATTCCTTTAACCAACAATCGAGTTCAGTATACAATTATTTATTCGGTGTGCCGGTATATGTCACGGACATGAACGGAATCTCCATGCGCACGCGCATTGACAACCGGGGCAGGGTGATAGAAGTCACCGGGCCCTATGAGCTGCCAAACGGGTGGACCATCAGAAATGAATATAAAGGGGAAGCTTCCGTTCACGAGCAAATAGGAGGTGCAGGCCCCAATGATTATATGATCAGCAACGCCCAGGGCAGTTTTGTGGCAGTAGAGCCTGGGACCGATCCATTGACCAATGCACAGCATCATGCTGTGACCCGGCATTTTGATCCGGACAATGCACTAAATGAGATATTAACCGTGAGTATTGTGGATGGCTTTGGTCAGGCAATCCAGCTTAAAAAGACCCACAATTCAGACGCAATGAAATGGCTTGTAAGCGGTTATGAAGAAAAGGATGCCTATGGCAGGGTATTGAAAAGCTTCCTGCCCGTTGTACAAGGTAATTATCCCACCAACCTGTATGGACTCACTAGTAGTGATATGAGTTATTTTGATGTACAAGATATAAATGAAGTGCCTGCTGTAGAAATGGATTATGATGAGCGTGACAGGCAATTGTTTGTCAAACAACCGGGGGAAGAACTACAAACTTCTTTTGAATATGCCATTGTTGACGGGATGTTCAGCACACGGGTTACCAATGAGAACACATTTGGACAGGATCAGGTACAGGAATCATTCACCGATGTTAGGGGCAGGAAGCGAAAAGTAGTTCAAAACGACGAAATCACGACACAGTTTTATTACAATACCATTAACGAGCTCATCAAGGTAAAAAACACCAAGGGTTATGAAACGGTGTATGAGTATGATTTGGCAGGCAGACGTATACTCGAGAAGCATCCAGATAGGGGCATTACCTCTTATACCTATAACAACGCCGGTGCCTTAACCGAGAAGAAAACCGCAAACCTTTCCCAACCCAACCAGACCGGTGTGATCACATACCAATACAACTATCACAGGCTCACCGAAATAAATTACCCACATCATCCTGAAAATGATGTCAAATACACCTATGGAAGTGCTTTGACCTCAGGGCCGGACGAATATAACATTGGGCGATTGATCAGGCAGGAAGATGCCACGGGCATACAAGAATTTAACTACGGGAAACTAGGTGAGCTCATTGAAACCATAAGGGGAGTTGCCGTGGCCGGAAAGCTGTCCTACTGGTTCAAAACCGAATGGATTTATGACAGCTGGAACCGTATCAGTAAAATATACTATCCTGATGGTGAAACCGTAGATTACCAATATGATAAAGCCGGACAGCTTAATAATATAGCAAGGGATATACCCGGGGTAAACGCTCCACGTTACATTGTGGAAAATATCTCCTATACAGATTATGGTGAGCGCGCCAGTATTCTTTATGGCAATGGCACGAAAACCACTTATGATTATGATATTCGCCGGCGCTTGGATAACATTGAACATACCCTGCCAGTTCCTGCTTCGCCGGGCGATCCTTATTTCCAGATACATAAGAAATATACCTATGATGCCTTGAGTAATATTTTAAATATTGAAACCGTTAACATCACCAGTCCTATATCAGGAAAGTTGGGTGGCCCTGTAAACCATACTTATAAATATGATGATTACAACAGGTTGATAGATGCCAACGGGTCTTATGTGGGACCCGGCGATGCCACCCCGGAGCTCTTGAGGCACGAGTATACCCTTGATATGCTATATGATGTGGACCACACTATTTTAAGCAAAAAACAAACCCATATCAAGGGCGCAATAAACAGCCTAAATGATCCTATCAGTCAAGTGATCCCGGTAATGACCACCTCTTATGACCTGGAGTATGACGGGTATGCCAGTGGCAGTCAGGTGGCAGGTGATTACAACTATGTACAGCCCCATGCACCCCGTGAAATCACCGAGTTTCCCAATCACGACTACAATGATGACCCTAACGATCCCCGCATCAAACGCCAGTTTGTTGATTATGATGCCAATGGCAATATGGTATCAACCACGCAACGTGTGAGTGACCCTAACGAGCCCACTGGCACCATTGATATTATACTCCGACAGAACCTATGGGACGAAGAAGACCGCCTGCGTGCTGTTGATTTGGTGCCCGAAGCAGATATTGATAAACCCGAGGTAGCCGTTTACACCTATGATGCCGGTGGTGAACGTACCATAAAATATGCCCCCGGACGGTTTGATGCACGTTACAGTGCAAAAGAAACCGGTAATGCCCATACACTGAAAGCCACGGTATACCCCAGCCCTTTGCTCACGGTTATCCCTTTGGAGTTGCCTGACAGGGTACGGCCCGACATCTTAGACCAATTTCCACTTACTAAATACACCAAGCATTACTATATTGGAAGTGAGCGTATCCATAGTGCGTTGGGAACAGTAAATAATTTAGGGTTATTATGTGAAGATATGGAAGTAAGTACTGCGGTTGTCCAATTGGTGGACCAAAAGGTGATTGACGCGAGCGACGCCATAGTAGCAGACCATTTGAAGTTTGACAAAGAAATTTTCATAAGCCCTCAAGTGCTTTATGGAACTACCGAAGCGTTTACCTGTAGTTTTCAACATAACGACAAGGTTTTTGCTGCTTACTGGTACCACCCCGATCATTTGGGAAGTTCAAGTTATATCACTAATTTAGCAGGGGATATCACACAGCATATGGAATATTTACCCTTTGGCGAGACCTTAGTGGAGGAACATTTAAACTCAAACAACTCGCCCTACAAGTTCAACGCCAAGGAGCTGGATGAAGAGACGGGGTGGTACTATTATGGGGCGAGGTATTATGATCCTAAGTGGAGTGTTTGGTTGAGTGTTGATCCGATGGCGGAAAGAGGTCCACAGTATTCGCCATATATTTACACATTCAATAATCCAATTAATTTTACTGATCCCGATGGAAGATGGCCAGACCCACCAACTTGGGCTAAATTCAAAAATATTTGGGGGAGCTTATCTAAAAATTCTACTGTATATGTTTTTCAGGAAATTCCGCAGAGAAACAGTAGAGGAACTATTATGTCCTTGCCACCATCACAAAGAACGTACAATAAAATTTTATTGAATCAAGGGACAAAGGCTGGAAGCCCTATGATTTACTTAACCGAATCTATTTCAAGTACTTCGTATGGAAGACCTGGATTCACTTACGGTAAACAAGAGGGAACAACTACATCTCAAGAGATAGGCTTCGTCGGTAATCAAAACACGCTGTTGAATGATGATTTTAGCAGTATAGCCCAGAATATTATAGATACTGGCAGTATTGTTGATATACAAGGAAGAACCTCGTTAGATGATGGGCAGACAATTGTGGGAGGAGCCACAATAAACGGTGTTGAAAGAGGGGATTATACATCCAATGACCTTGTACAGGCAAGAGCAGAAACTATTTACAATCAACTTCTGGATAACGGTGTACCCGAAGACCAATTGAATATAGTTCAACCAGAATTTAATGCTACAAAAGATGGAAAAGGTACAAATACCACAATATTATCTATAAATCAAAAACCTGAATTAGTAGGGATTAAACCTGAACAGATAAAGGAATAAAATTATGGAACGAATTACTTTAACGGTTTTATTATTGGCTGGTACGCTTTCGGTGTATTCACAAAGCGATACATTGAGTCAAAATCAAATCAGCATAAAACGAACAGGTGACCAATATGTGTATTGGCATTCTGATTCCAAATTTACAGGTGTTATTAAGGTGAGAGTGTCAGACACCTATTGTTATCAAATTGTTGAGAATGGCATTTTAAAAAAAGATGGATGTGCTAACATTGAAAATCCAAAAGCTGTATTTGTTTGGTCAAGTGTTGCGAAAGATTACGAACCTGAAAAGGCAATTACTTTTGATAGATTGAAATACCAATCCCGGCAAGGAACTTATCGGGTATTTGATGTTGATAGCGTAAGAACCGATGAAAAAACTCTTATGCTAAACGGTGCTGAATACAATGGATATGTAACGCAACACGATACGCTATATTTTTATTATTCTGGAAAAGGGAGGTTTTTAAATACCTATTATGAAAATGGCAACATCCAGGAATATATCGAAACTAAAAATCATCGAAAAAATGGTCTTTATATTAAGTATGACGAATTAGGCGAGATATTGGAACAGGGGAACTATTCAATGGACAAGAAAACAGGAGAGTGGATTGAAACAGATTTGCAAACGCTTTGTGTGAACAACTATGTTTTTGGAAAAAAGACTGGACTTAATCATTGCTACCAAAATGATAGATTGTTTTTGATAGAAAAATTTAACTATGGAAAATTAGCGTATTACGTTGATTTAGAATACAGAGATGGAGCGGTTTATCACAAAAAGTATGATAAAAATGGAAAATTGTTATCTACATCAATTTACCGGGATAATCAATTAGTGGAACACATTACAAATTAGAGTTATATGTAATCTAACCTCACAGCAGCTCCACTTTTTTAAGAATGAAATCAACTAATAAACATCTACAACATCCCCCGCCTTTGCAACCGTAACAGGGAAGTAATAATGGTGGGATGCATTACCACCCCAACAACCCCATATGCTACTTTGCAGAAACCAACTTCCGGGACAAGAGGACCGTTTTGGTATCCACCTGCTTGACCGCCTCTATCAGAGGGATATGGGTAGTCTCGCCAAAGGCGATATTATCCTATATCTGGTGTTATCGGGAGTGTTTTGTATCCCATTCCCTTTTCAAATATAATCTTTTTTGTCATTGGAATCATAAACACGGAGTCTGAAAAAGGACCCAAAACACTGCAAGGCTATCTTTTCGATTTGTCGAAACGGGCTATTTTTTATAGGCCTTATGCTATACAAAGTAGAACGGTGCGAACCAGGGGATTTCCCTTTTTACCAAGCTGCAGCTTTTAAATTTCAGTAACCAGGATTGAAAAAACAACAAACACTTGACTTTTTAAAATTTTTTCAATACCTTGGCTCAAAGTCTTTTAGACGTTCCCGACGTCACAAATGCGAATTTGCACGATCTTGATCGCTTAGACTTTGAAACGGCAATCCTTCATTGCCTTTACTGCCTTTTAAAAGCCTCCATCCCTAAAAAAAAAAGGGAACATCACCCAAATCGGAAAAATAAACCAAGTCCTTTTTTAGATTCCCGAATAACATGTATATATCCTCGGGCGTACAGGTACAGGGAAATCTACCCTGCTTGAAACCAAAATATACCACGACCTACATGCGGGAAATGGACTTTGCCTCATTGACATCCACGGTGACTTGGTACAAAAGGTACTTACCCATATCCCTCCCTCACGGCAACAAGATCTCATTTACCTCGATGCCACCAACCCAAACCTTAGCCTTGGTTACAATGTTTTTAGGAATGTTTCTATTGAAAAACGCCCCTTGGTGGCCTCCAATATCCTTGAGGTCTTCCAACACTTGTGGGGAAACCAAAGCTGGGGGGTCAAACTCTCCCATATTTTGCGCAACCTTCAATTCCACGTCACACCAAATCTAAAAAGATTGATTTTTCTTTGCTTGAAAGACTTGATCTAGGAAATCCCGCTCCGGCCATTATGTGACGAAGGGAAGTAGGAAAATGATATATATAGTATAAAAAACATAACTATGGGTAAAAGAAAGTATATAAAGATACCTGCTCCTAAATGGAGGTGGTGGCAGGTTGCAATCATTTTGATTGTAACAATATTAGCTTTTAAAACAGATGCAAATCAAATAATAGAATTGTTCATAATGTGGTTGAAAAGTTAACCTTGGTCAGGAAAAGAAGCAATTCTTTTGTTTTCTTAGTCTTATGGTGGAGGTATGTTTATTAACGGGTTGCTTTATAGTTGCTTTATGGTAGTTTCATAATCCTCCCATAGTGGTTCCATATAAGCGTCATATAAGCTTCATTAAAGCCATATAATGTAGCTATCAGCTCTTAGCTGTCAGCTATCAGCTATCAGCAGTCAGCATTCAGCTTTTAGTTATTTCAGGACGGGTCAGCTTCATAGATACTTAATAGATACTCCATAGATAGTGTATGGATAGTGTTTGAAATAGCGCTGTGCCCTGTCAGAATCTTATTGAATTCAAACAGCGCCCATTCCTTTTAAATTTCATAACTTTAAGTAGTATTCAGCAAAAATCATATGTTCAAAAAAATTCACAAAACCGCTTACCCACCTTCCCGGCCCACCCTCTATTGGGACGAGCACTGTGGGTTTTGCCACTACTGGAGGCTGCGCTGGGAGCTCCTTACAGAGGGGAACGTAGCTTTTGTTCCCTATCAGGAAGCTGCCGAAGACTTTAAAGACATCCCCTTAAAAGAATTCAAAAAAGCCAGCCGTTTGATAGAGCCCGATGGCAAGATATACTCAGGACCCGATTCTGCTTACCGCAGCCTGTACCATGCCGGTACTGAAAGGTGGCATCAATGGTATAAAAAATACCGCTGGTTTCAATACCTCAGTGACCACGGCTATAACCATATTGCCAAAAACCGTCCTTTTTACTTCAAGATCACCCGGGCCCTTTTTGGCAAAAACCCCCGCAGCCCAAAGCCGTACTGGTTGTATTACCTGCTCATTTTTGTTGTTTTTATACTGCTTATATTTTTTGAGGTATATGGATTTTAGTTTGGGGGTTGTTTGTGCCGGGTCAACGCTCATTCATTGTTTCTCGCAAACCTGCCTGTCGGTAGGCAGGGCCGCAGAGCCGCAAAGGATTAGTCATAAGTCTTATCAGCCTTCGGCCAAGCGTCTTGCAGTCTTACGTCAATTCAGCAATCAGCCTTCAGCTAATGAATCCGGTACTTTAAACCTTAAACGGAATCCCCCAACAAGTACTATTTTTCTTATCTTTGATAGATAAATATAAAATACCATGGATTTAGCAACCAGAAAATATCGGTTATTGGAAAAGTTGATGAAGATTGGTAGCGATGAACAACTACTGAAAGTGGAACGGTTTTTTAAGAATGAAATCTCCTCTGATGAAAATGTATGGGACAATCTTCCTGAAAATGCAAAAGCGTTGTTGAAGAAAAGCCAACAACAAAGTGCAGACGAAGAGGTGCATTCTCATGATATGGTGATGGAAAAAATACGGGATAAATACAAACTCCCCTAATGGAAATCAAGTGGAGAAGACTATCAGAGGTGGTCATTAATTTAGGAAAGTATAAATAACGTTTGAAAACTGCGAAGTTTCAAACTTCGCAGAGCTAAGTTCGCTATCGCTCGTGTCTTTTACTTAACACTTAATACTTTTTCGTCCTACGTCTTACGTCCATCGGCCGCCATAGGCTTGCCGACGGCGATGCCTGTGGTCTTACGTCAAATCAGGTATCAGCAATCAGCCATCAGCTTTTAGCAAACGAACATTGAACCTTAAACTTTAAGCCTTGAATCCTTCCCCCTTTAAAATTGTTTTATTTTTTTTGTACATTAGCTATCAGGAACTTAAGTGCTGTTCTGTGGTTTGAATATTACCAGACAGCAATAAAATAAGAAACAAGCCGCCCGGCGATTTGTTTGTGCGCCACTACATAACATCCCCCTCAATAAAAGTATCGTCAAAATGATATCCTTGATATCAATAAAATATAAAGGTGTCTCCGGCTTCAGAGCCAAAAGCTGAGGAATTATAAAGATACTGCCGAAACATCCTGAAAGTAAACTTGCGGCAGGGAAGGAAACCGTATAGGATAGCAAACATACTACAGCAAACCCATACATATTTTGAAAACTAAATGAATCAACATCTATGGAAACTACTTTAAAATTACCGAAAGGCCTCAAGAAACTGTTCATGGTACTGCTTCTAATGGCTGCGCTGCCCCTGTTAGCACAAAGCAACAGTAACCAGCAAAACGCCTATACAGGGCCCATCATCGATATGCACCTGCACTCTTATACATCGGCTGATTTTTGGGGTCCGGCACCCCATCCGGTTACGGGGGAACTATCAGTAGCTACCGCTGAGGAACATTTGGAGGAGACTTTAAAGATTATGCGCCGGTACAATGTGGTGCTGGGTGCTGTTTCAGGCGTGTCTGAACAATCAGGAAACGAATGGCATTCCAAAGCACCCGGTATGTTTTTACGAGGTATTGAATTAAGAGAGCCCTCAGAATTTATGGACGAAGCTGCCTTCAGAAACAGCATACAAAACGGAACCCTCGGGATGCTGGGAGAAGTGGCCGCCCAGTATTTTGGGTATTCGCCTTCAGAGCAGGGGTATTATCCCTACTATAAGATTGCAGAGGAGGAAGGCATACCGGTGGGGATTCATACCGGGGCAAGCTTTCCGGGCACACCGTTTGTCTGCTGTCCGAAATTCCGGCTTGCGTTGGGCAACCCTATGTTGCTGGAAGATATGTTGGTTGCATTTCCGAAACTAAAGGTTTTTATGATGCACGCCGGCGGTGCAGGGCCTTTTTCAGATTATACCCTGCAGATGATGAATATGTATCCGCAATTGTATACAGATATCAGCATCCTTAACTGGATGCCGGGAATGGAAACCGTATTGGAATCGTTCCTGCAAAAGGCAAAACACATGGGAATGCTGGACCGCATCCTCTTTGGGACAGACCAGATGGTGTGGCACGATGCTATTGGAATCGCCATTGACCGTGTCAATTCCCTTGATTTTTTAACTGCGGAAGAAAAAGCTGATATCTTTTACAACAATGCCGCAAGGTTTTTGGGGCTTACTGAAGCTGAAATCAACAAGCATCATCAGCTGGTGAAGGGGAAATAATTAAATGGGGATGTAAAAGACAACGCTGTTATGAGCACCACAGTTTATTAATTTTAGAAAAAGACCTCAGCATCATCTGATGCTGTTCCTGCTTTTAAATACAAACGCTTGCACTTTGAAATTTCTATTACTATTAGAAATCAGCTTTATCATCAAAAGTCTTAATACTTAATACTTAGTACTTAATACTATTTTGTCCTACGTCAATTCAGCTATCAGCAAAGGAACCTGAAACTTTAAACATGGAACCCTGAAAAGGTCTTTATGGGATATTCTTAAAATGGCACTCCTTCATTTTACTAAAACAACCCCTACAAAATACAACCCATTAAAAACCAGCTAAAAATGCTTTCCATTTTTGAGACAAAACAGCCAAAAAAAATGCTTTCATCTAATATATTTGCCTTTATTCGAAAAGGGATCCTTTAAACACTGATTATATTCAAATTATTTGTAGGTTTATTCTGATTTTCACAATCATTATCCCCAAAACCATATTCCTTAATACCAGTATCAGTTAAGGTTTTAAACAGCTCAAAAGGCTGTCATTAATAAATGTCATTATGGGGAAAATAAAGATTATGCTTGTCCTCGAGGGGACTTATCCTTACTGCGACGGTGGTGTTTCTACCTGGGCGCATACCTTGTGCAATCGCGTAGATAATGCAGATTTCACCTTGTACGCCATTACAGCCAATTATCATACAAAATCCAAATACACGCTTCCTCAATCTGTTAAACACGTGATACAGGTTCCGCTGTGGTCACCAGACGAGCCGGGAGATTATACCGGAGAGGGAGTAAATTATGCTACAACCGTTAGTAAGAAAAACAGGACTACAGCGCGCATAGTATCCTTACGATTTGTACCTCTTTTAGAGGAACTGCTCACGCATATCTATTCTGACAATCATGATCCCGACCGCTTAGACCGGGTGTTCATTGAAATGTGGCATTACTTTAAGCTGTTTGACTTTAAGGAAACGATGCTGGAACAGCAGGTCTGGAATACCTATCGTGAATTTGTATGTACCATGGGTGTCAGGAAAGGGGAACCGGAGCCCAAGCTTATCGAATTAACCACGGGCATGCGCTGGTTATACCGTTTGTTGACACCCCTTTCTGTACCGGTACCCAAAGTAGATGTGGTGCACCTTACCATGAGTGGTTTTGCCTTGTTGCCGGCTTTGATTGCCAGTTACAAGTACAATACCCCCATCGTGCTCACAGAGCATGGGGTGTTTATAAGAGAACGCCTGCTGGCTATCAACAGTTCGGGATATTCTTTTTTCCTGAAGAAATTCCTGATTTGCTTTTCGGAAAGCATCGCCCGCCTGGCGTATCATAAGGCTGATATCATTCTTTCTGTAAATCAATTCAACAAAAAATGGGAACTGCAATATGGCGCTGCTCCCGAAAAACTGAGGGTCGCCTATAACGGTATTGACCATACCCTGTTTAAACCGCGCCCAAAACCGGAACACTTACGCCACACCCCTACCGTGGTGGCGCTTGCTCGGATATTTGAATTAAAAGATATTATCACGATGATTCGGTCCTGTGCCGTAGTGAAAAGGAAAATTCCCAATGTGCAATTTCTGGTGTATGGTGACAAGACCTCCGTTCCTGAATATACCGCCGAATGTGAAGCGCTGATCAAGGAACTGGGGCTGCAGAATAATTTTACGCTAAAAGGTACACGCAACTGTCCCCAAGAGCTGTTTTGTGAAGGAGATCTATCCATCTTGACATCGGTATCTGAAGGATTTCCCTATACCATACTGGAATCTATGAGTTGTGGGATTCCCGTGGTAGCCACCGATGTGGGCGGAACAGCAGAAGCACTGAATCATCAGGTGTCGGGTTTTATATGCAAACCCAGAGATCCGGAAGATATTGGCAACAGGGTAGTCCAGTTGCTGACCGATACCCATCTGCGTGAGGAAATGAGCAGAAATGCCCGCAAACGGATTATAGAAAACTTTACGATGGCAAATTTCATAGAAACCTATGAACGGGTGTATCATGAAGTTCATTACAAACCCCAGCCTGTAATGCCGCAACATGACTTAAGCCTCAAGAAATATGCAGCCGGATAAGAACATATACAATACCCTGATTGAAACCATAAAAGACCGCAACGGCAAGCCCGTCAATGTGCGTGTTATATATGCTACCATAGAATCTCTGGGCATTCGTGATGTTGACGTTCAGGATGATTATGGATTTGACAGTATAGCAGATTTGTCTGACCACGTTTTTGAGCTGCTGAACAACCCTTCTCAGCCACCCTTAAAAAACAAGCAACAAATAAAGGAGGAACGCAAGGAAAGCAAAATGCTGTATCTCTCTGAATATTCTGCAGTGCGGCAAAAGCTGCTGATACAGGATTACAGTAAGGGTATGTTTCACTTATTGCCCATAGCGCTTCAAATTGTGGCCATCGTTCTTTTTGGCTACTCGCTGTGGACCTTTGTAGGGTTTAATACCGTTCAGTCAACCGCCGTTGTGCTCGGTTTAATCATGGGGCTTACCGCCACCGGCGGATTTGTGCAGGCGATCAGCAAGCAGGTCTCTTATTACTGGTATCACGAAGATTATGAAATGACAAAAAAATCTGTTGACTACCTGTTAAAATGGGGCGTGGCTTTTTTATTGATGTTGTTTGTTGTGGTGACGGCAGTAAACTTTGTACTCAACCTTTATCCTTTGTTGTTTTTGCTTATTGTTTTTGCATACGCTTTTTTAATAGGCACCTTGCTGTTGGTTTTTGCACCGCTGTATACCATTAAGCGACGCTGGATTATTTCTGTTTCTGTATTTGCGGGAACGGGGGTCGCCGGGCTGCTGTTGTTTTATTCGTCCTGGTCCATTTACAGCATTCACTGGCTGGGTATTGCAATTGCTACCGGTATTTCATGGGTTTATTTACACTTTTTTTTAAAGAAAACAGTGCAATCCAAAAAAGGGGTTCAAAACGGCAGTCCCAAATTAGGGGTACTGCTCTCCAGGAATTACAACTACTTCCTGTATGGCACCTTTTTCTATATTTTTATATTTACCGATCGCATTCTGGCCTGGTCCTCCACGCAGGACCGCATCCTTCCTTATATCATTTATTACGATAAGGATTATGAAATTGGTATGGACCTGGCGATGCTGGTTTTTTTCCTGCTTGCAGGCGTTCTGGAATACAGTGTGTCATCCTTTAGCCGTACCCTGGAGCATAAACAACGCACCATTAAGTATACTGATGCAAAGCTTTTTAACAAACAGATGCTCAGCATGTATTACAAACACCTCTGGGTTTTTGCGCTAAATGCCCTGTTCATTATGGTATTGTTGTACTTCACCATCACGCAGCCCTGGGGCTATCAGGCAGGTTTTGATGAACAGATCAGCTCCTTGAGTCTTATCGTGGCCATTTTGGGGTGTGTGGCCTATCTTTTTTTAACACTGGCTTTGTTGAACGTGTTGCTTTTGTTCACGTTGAATAAATCTCAAAAACCGCTTAAAGCATTACTGATCGCCTGTGTGGTAAACCTGGGTGTGGGGTGGTGGTTCAGTCGTGTTATTTCCTATGAATACAGTGTGATTGGAATACTGGCGGGCTCAGTAGTATTTATGGTCTTAACCACCCGAATGGTCCATGCATTTTTTAAGAAACTTGATTATAACTATTATGCAGCATTTTAAAAATTTAAAGATAACACTACTAACGATTGTAATATTTTCGGGTATGATAACTGCGCAACAAAAAAGCGAGGAAGTTCTGTTTTGCTATGGTGATTTATTTCCTGAAAAGGTAACGGGCTATGATTATTTAATTGTAGAACCCGCTTATTTTACCGCTATGGATGTTCGTGCTTTTAAAGAAAACAACAAGAAGGTGCTGGCCTACATTAGTTTAGGCGAAGTGGATAAAGGCTCCTGGTACTATCCAAAACTGGTCGACCATACCATAGGCGAGAATAAAATATGGGACAGCAACATCCTTGACCTTGAAAACCCCAAAACCACAGAAGTCCTTTTTGAACTCATTGAGATGTATATGACCGAGAGGGGGTATGATGGGTTGTTTCTCGACAATATTGATAATTTCAGTATTTATGGTCCCACACCCCATCAAAAACCTGCACTGACGGCTTTTCTCAAGCGTGTTAAAACGGCTTTCCCCGATATCTTTATGATGCAAAATGCGGGTGTTGAGATTATAGCCGACACACGTGAATATGTGGATGTGCTGGGCGTTGAATCTGTAGCTACCGATTTTGATTTTACCAGAAGAAAATACCGCCTGCGGGATGAGAAAACCTATACCAATCGCGTCAATGAACTTAGCGGCATAGAAGCCGAACATGATGTTCAGATAATATTAATAGAGTATGCCGATACAAAAATGCTGCATTCCCAAATCGTCGACAGAATAAAGGATTTAGGATGGAGCTATTTTATAGGAAGAATTGAATTACAAAAAATACCACACTACTGAAATTGTTGTTAAACCCCGGAATCTATGGAACAATTCTACAGACCCTCCCTATTTTTAGGCCTGTTCAGGCTGGGAATGTTTGTGCTCTTTGTTGCCATACTATACCGGTTTGCAGTACCCAAATCCGGTAAAACAAAAACGTCAAACTATGCCGGCTTAATCTTTTTTATCAGTGCTGCTGTACTGCTGTGCTTTGTGCTAATTCAAATCAATTCGTTTGACCGGTTCACCGTTTTTCTTGTTATTTTCGGTTTTATAGTCTTAACAGCACTTGACCTGCGTTGGGGTATTCCTTTAAAGACCCAGTTAAAAGAACGAAGAGAAAACACATTACTCTTTTTTCTGGACTTGACAGACAGGAATGCTTCCTTTTCAGAATGGCTGAAAACAACATTTTTTAAGAAATCGAAAATACAACGGACTGTAAAGAAACTGTTTCGCAAAAAAGCGCTGATTCATTATGGTATTCCCATTGCAGTCTTTATTACCGCCTACCTGTCACGGGTCTGGTTTTTACATTTTGACAACTATACGTTGTCAAATATTTGGTACAATGATTTAATCATTGTTAAAGGGCTGGGCAACCAAAACTGGCTCAGCAACCGGGAGATCATCCTGGGTGATTATGCACTGATTAGTTTGTACAAACAACTCACCGGAATAAGCAGTTCCCTGGCCTTACAGACATTTGGTTTTCTGGAGTCTTCCCTGCTCGCGGTTTCTGTTTTTTGGGGTACGTCAAAGATTACACAAACACGTTGGTTTCCCGGTTTAATTGCGGCTCTGGGTTTTATCTTCCTGTACGGTTTTATGTTGCTGGACATAGCGACAATTACCCAGCACAGATCGGTGTTTTTGGCTTTAGCTATTGCCATACCTGCATTTGCGATGGTCTTGCGGCCTGAAACCCTGTCAAAAAATAAAAGAGCCTATTTTTTGAAAATGACCGTGCTGTTTAGCGGTATCGCTTTTATTGATTTGTTTGTATCACTGCTGGTGGCACCCCTCTTTCTTCTTTTTGCATACTTCAGTATCCCCAAAGGTGTCAAACCCTTCTTTAAAAGCGCTTTACTGGCCTTTATGTGTTCATTATTACTGGTGCTTTGCATATATGCGATGGCCGTGTTTTCGGGCGGAGATTCTTTTTCAGAATTTCTGTATTCAAATTTATACTCGGTGAGCTCTTATACGTATGTGCCGCAACTGGTTTTACCGTATTCAGAGTTTGTTGTTTTCCTTCAAATTGTTGCCATATCCGGTCTTGTTTTGGTACTGCCGCTGTTCTTCAGAAATAAAAAGAAAGGGTATACCCTGCTGGCATTTTCACTACTGCTGGTAAGCCTGACCCAGATAATGAATATAAAGAACCTATTCTTTGACAGGGATGTCCTGAACCAGTTGATAACCGTTTTCATCCCCATTTCCTTTGGAATCCTTATATGGGTTGTTTTTTGTTGGTTGCAGATTCTTTTAGGACAGAAAAAAAGAGCTCCCCTTGCGGCGACACTTTCCATGGTTGTGCTTGTACTGGGATCACTGGGGCTCTGGCAACAGCAAAATCCGCTGCAACTCACTAAAAGAAGCCTGGCTATAGAAAGCGTTTTAAGTGCCTATAACACCATTGAAAGCAACTACCTTCCCTATTCTTATGCTATTGTAAACAGTGTTTCAAGCGCACCTATCAGCAGAGACAGTCACTACTTTATTAACTACGAATACTTTAATACCCGGTATCTGGACCGTGATGCAAATTATGCAAAGCACAGAACCGATAAAGCTTTACTGAAAGAAAATCCGCATCTGATACTTCCTAAAACGACTTTCGTATTTCTTTACAGTGAAGATGCCCAATTGAATATAAAAAACGGAATTAATGCCGAGGACCAAAAAAGGGTGCGTGAAAACCTCTCTGTACTAAGACAGCGGGAGAGAGAGGTCCGTTTGTTTTACAAAGGTAAGGAGGTTGAGGTTTATGAAATAATAAATGAACCCGGCGCCGGGAATATTAACGATTTACTTTCAAAAAACAATTCGCGTGAAGCACTCTAAAAGATTATTTTTTACCAACCTTATTTGTGCGGTCCTTTTTCTGGGATGTGCAGTTGATGTGAGTGAACGCAGCGAATTACCCTTTGTCTCTGAAGGAAACAGCAGTACCCCTTTAGTGGTATACCTGAGCAACCCGCAGAGCCCCCATGATGCAGGATATTACAACAATATCAAAAAGGCACTGAATTATGCCAAAATCCCCGTTGAGCTAACCCATATTCAAGACTTTAACAGAACCCCTGCTATATCTTCACCTACCCGGGTTGTGGTTGTTTTAGACACTTATTTACTTACAGAGGCTGCCATGCAAACCCTTGTGACTTTTGTAGCCAATGGAGGTCATATATTTATACCCAATGTATCTAACGATGTAAATTTTGGCTTTTTAGCCGGTATAAAAAGCAATGCCCCTTATTCCATTGACCCGGCAGCCACAGGAATTAAATTCCAAACCCATTTCCTTCCCGGTTTAAAAAGCACCAGTTATCCCTTGGAGGATAACCATAATGGATTAAAACGCGAAAATTTTGAAGATGATGTTGAGGTTTTGGCAACTGCGGTAAATGATACAAATTATCCAACATTGCTGAGGTATAAAGTGGGTCTTGGGCAAACACTCGTCCTGAATACAACCGTGGGTGCCCAAAAAGCAGATCGGGGGCTTTATTTTGCGGCTATACTGGCTGGTTTAGAGAAGATTCCATATCCCGTTGTAAATGCGGGGGTCATTTTTTTAGATGACTTTCCCTCACCTATGTATGACATCAAACAAGAGCCTATCGCCAGCGAAATGAACGTCACCATGGCATCGTTTGTTACAGAGGTATGGTGGCCCGATATGCTGAAGCTTTCCAGGGAAGAAAATATTGAATATACAGCGGTGGTATGTTTTGATTATCGGGTGGATACCGAGCCCCCGTTTATTATGCCGGAATGGGAAACAACAAAAATGAATGTCAATGGGCGTCAAGTAATCATGGCTGACTGGCTGATGCGCCAGGTTCTCAATTCAGGAAATGAGATTGCTTTTCACGGCTACAATCACATATCCCTTTTAAAGAAAGACTGGGGTCGGGAAGACTTCATGGAAACCGCCGTTTTTACAGCTTATAAAAAATGGAGGTCTTCAAACTATGGAAAACTTCCTGTAACCTATGTTCCCCCCTCTAATCTTATTGACAGTGTAGGACTAGCAAGTCTGGAGTGGGGAATGCCTTCCATTAAATACATAGCCAGCACGTATCTGGGTGATCTTGAAAAAGGAGGAAATCGCGAATTTGATCCCGACCCCTTCAACCGGGTATTTTTTGATTTTCCACGCATTACAAGCGGTTTTATTCTAGATGATAAAATACGTTTTGAAATGCAGTCCCTATATCTCTACACCGGTATCTGGTCTCATTTTGTACACCCTGATGATGTGTACCAGATTCAACCTGGCGCAAATGAAAAAACCCGTGGAGACTATGACTTCAGGAATTCGTTGAACCTAGGCTGGCGTAAATCTGCCAACGGTAAAACCGCAATGTATCCCCGCTTTTCCAGTTTTATTAAAGATTTAAAAAAAACCTATCCTTACATACGATTTGTAAAGGCGGAAACAGCAGCTGCAGAAACGCAAAACTGGCGCTATGAACGTTATGCCCATACGGCTACAGAAGACCTTTATACAGTGAGCCTTTCAAGACCTCAGGAAAGCAAAACCACCTGGTGGTTTGCCTACGCTTCCCGTGATAACTCTTTAGATTTGGAGGCTTTTTTAAGAAGGACCCGCATTGAGTATACCAAAACCCCTTTTCAAGATGGTTTTTTATATAATATAAAAACAAACGGAACCTCACTTTCGCTTCCCAACCTTTTAAATAAAACGGCTTTGACAGCTAAAACAGAAGATGCCCTGATGGCTGTGGAAGGCTATGGAGCTTATCTGAAAGCCGATAAGGCATTTGCTACGGTCGATGAGGAAATAGAATGGTTCATTGCAGAAGGAAGAGTTTCCGAAGCCGTTTCCATCCTCAAACGCAAGATTGAAAGAGTGCCGGGCTCTATGGTTTCAGATTTGGCAAAATTGGCAACATATTTAGGGTATGTAGGACGCGAATTTGAAATCTGGCCGGTGATGGAAAGCGCTTATGAGAATAGTTCAGAAAAAAATGACATCGTTGCGCTTTCCCTGCAACTGGTTAAAAACAGTGATTATCCCAGTCTGGAAATAAGAAAACGCTGGATGGACCGCCAGTTGGATTTATATCCCGGTAATCAGCAACTATTGCAAACCTATCTGACCTATTTCTATGAAGAAACCAGAAATTTATCGCCCCAATCATTGATTGACTTAATCAACACCACACCTGACGCGAAAAGTAAAACGATTTACAGCAATGTCTTACTCGATGTGTATCCGGATGACTTTATATCATTTATTGCTGACACTAAAGCCTGTACAGACGATTATTTGCTTCCGCTGGCAGACAGCATTGCCTGGTGGTATGCTAATAATCAGCAATATGGTGCCGCGATACAATGGTCTGCATGTACAAAAGACATTTCAAGAGAAATTATATTGGAATGGTATGCCCTTGATGGAAATGAGGACTATTTGAAAAATAATGATTACGCGAAATACATTGAATATTTGTTGCGCTATGATGCCTATAGGGCTGTTAATTTGCTTCTGGAAGCTACACCCTGTGACGACGAGCTAGTTCCTCAAAGTACAAATATAGCTTATGCTTATGCCAATAGAGGATTTTACCGGAAAGCGATTGAGTGGGCCGGCTGCAGCCCGGATATTCAGATCAGGGAAATATTGCAATGGTATTATGAATTACAGGCACTTGATACTATGGAACAAATTTACACAGCCCATATCGCCAAAAATCCCGAAGATGATGACCTGAAATTATTTATGGCTGAGGTTTATGCAGCCCTGGGAAACATCAAAAAGAGCTGGATACTCGCATCTTCTCTTCCGGAGAGTTCAGGAAAAGATGCGTTACAAAGACTCTTGAACAGGGATGTTATATACACAGATGGAACCACCCAGAAAGAATTGCTGAACAAGTACCCAAATCTTTTTTATCCTGAAGTACTTCATAAAATAACAAAAGAACTGCGATTAAAAACCGGGAATACCCTTGAGATCTCAAACGCTGTTGTGGCTAACAGACTACTACCCACTTCAGTGGGGACAGATGTCACCTATGGTTTTTACGATGGCAAAGAAAACAAACATTTGGTAAGTGCCACCCAATACATTGCCCGCTCCCTAGACCAGAATTTTGATAACCCGGCTAATATCACACACTCTTTATATGGGGTTGAATATGGCTTTAAAAGCAAAGAGCGCTTTAAAAAATTAAATTACACGGCAACTGCCCGTTTGGAAATGGATGAATACAATGATCTGTTTTACCGTTTACAAGCCGGCATTTCCCAGTCAAAAGACAGTCTGTACAGGTCAATTTCCCTTTCACATAAACCGGCTGTTACAGGACCGGCATATAGTTTGGGCATTTATAATACCAATCTTACTGTTTATTATGAAGAACAAAAATTCCTAACCGATTTATTCGCCGTCTTTTTATTGCAAGGCAATTACTACAGTGATGATGCTCTTGACGGACTTCTCTCAACACAAATAGGAAAAAACTATAAGATTGGCACTAACGCTACCTTAGCACCTTTTACAGAGGCCACCGGCAGGTTGGGCAATAGCAACAACACGAATGGTTTTCCGTACTGGACTATTGAAGAACGCCTGCATGGTGGTTTAGGTTTGCGATATGCCTATAAAAATCCTTCCGGAGAGGTGGAATTTGGCCTGGAAGCTGCCGCTTTTGCTGATACTTTTTCAGATTTTTTTCAACGGTACCGGGGGTCTGCAAGCTTTCCTTTGTTCCCCTGGTGTTATCTTACTGCTAATGCAGAGTTTTACACCTTAAAGAATTTTTATTCCAACAATTTCGGGGTTGGAGTGAAATATTATTTTGACAATTAGTAGCCCACCTTTGAGCGTCTTTATAAAACGCAATCAGCTCTCAGCTTTCAGCAAAGGAACATGGAACTTTAAATCTTGAACCTACATTATTTTTTAGAGTTGGACGCCTCATTCCTCTGCAGTTAACGTAAATTTTAAACTAAAACCATTGTCTCCAACCAATAAAAGGCTATTTTTGCCCGCTCAAAATGAAAGGTACTCATCTTACATATCATTTTATCCAACTTACGCCGCCATAGCAGGGGGCATTTCCCATACTTTACAGAATAAAAAAACAAAAGACAATTAAGCATTCCTTAGTTGCCGTAAAACAGTATTTGATTACAAGCAATAAAAATGAAAAAGTATTTAAATTTATTTGACCTAACGCAAAAGGTAGATTACAAAACCGAAATCCTTTCCGGCCTCACCGTGGCTTTGGCACTGGTCCCGGAAGCGGTGGCCTTTGCACTTATAGCCGGCCTGTCGCCATTGACCGGTCTTTATGCCGCTTTTGTGATGGGATTGGTAACGGCCATTTTTGGAGGTCGCCCGGGGATGATTTCGGGAGCAACAGGTGCTGTGGCCGTTGTAATTGTATCACTTGCACTGTCACACGGTGTGGAATATGTGTTTGCTGCTGTAATCCTGGCAGGAATCATTCAAATGCTCGCCGGGTTTTTAAAACTGGGCAAACTCATCCGCCTGGTGCCGCACCCTGTGATTTTTGGTTTTGTAAACGGGCTGGCCATTATCATCTTTATGTCACAACTCGACCAGTTTAAGGACCCAAGTGGTGACTGGCTTACGGGTCAGGCTCTCTATATCATTCTGGGACTGGTTTTATTAACGATGCTGATTATATGGGGACTTCCCAAACTCACTAAAGCAGTTCCTGCGACGCTGGCGGCTATTCTTGTGGTATTTGGGATTGTGGTTTTTTTTGGAATCGATACCAAAACCGTAGGCGATATTGCTTCCATCGAAGGAGGCTTCCCGCCGTTTCATATTCCGCAGGTACCTTTTACCTGGGATACCTTTATGCTCATTTTACCTTATTCGGCCATAGTAGCCGGGGTGGGTCTTATCGAAAGCTTGCTTACCCTGAATATTATTGACGAAATCACCGAAACCCGTGGTCGCGGCAACAAAGAAGCCGTGGCACAGGGAGCAGCCAATTTTTGTTCAGGCCTGTTTTCAGGTATGGGAGGTTGTGCCATGCTGGGGCAGAGTTTGATCAACGTCTCGTCGGGTTCGCGTGCGCGTCTGGCGGGAATCGTGGCTGCCCTGATGCTGCTGGTGTTTGTGATGTTTGGCTCAAGCCTCATCGAGCAAGTACCTATGGCAGCCCTCACGGGGCTGATGATTATGGTAGCGATCGGAACCTTTGAATGGGCAAGTGTAAAGACCTTTAACCGTATGCCCAAGTCAGACGTATTGGTAATGGTGCTGGTAACCCTGGTAACGGTGGTGTTGCACAACCTGGCACTGGCCGTACTGGTGGGTGTGATTATTGCCGCACTGGTATTTGCCTGGGACAATGCAAAGCGCATCCGTGCACGCAAGCATATTGATGAAAACGGCGTGAAGCATTACCAAATATACGGACCCTTGTTTTTCGGTTCGGTAACGGTCTTTAACGAAAAGTTTGACGTGCTCAACGACCCCGATGAAGTCATCATTGATTTTGAAGAAAGCCGTGTGGTGGATATGTCGGCAATTGAAGCTCTTAACAAACTCACCGAGCGCTATCTGAAAGTGGGTAAAAAAGTACACCTCAAACACCTCAGCCCTGACTGTCGCCGTCTCCTTAAAAATGCCGAAGCCATCATCGACGTCAACGTCATCGAAGACCCTACCTATAAGGTGGTGACGGATAAGTTTTAGTCAGAGGCAATATTCAGTTTTGGTTTTAATAGAGCAGAGACAATTGTCTTTACTTTTTTTTCTAAAAGTCTTAATACTTTGTACTCACTACTTAATACTCTTTTCAAACACAAAAAACCGGTTCGTAAGCCCGGTAAGTTTGTAGTCAAAAAGGTGCGCGATAAACTCCAGGGTTTCCTTTCGGTAGATGAATACGTGGGTTTCGTCTTTTCTGTAGGACCAGGTTTTAAAGTCGATGTCGTCGTGGTAGAGGAGGGTCATGCCCACAAACTTTCCCCCGGGGAGTAGCATGGCGTTTAATTTAGTAAACTCTTGCCGTGGGTGAAAAAAGTGTTCCACTACTTCGCAACAGGCAATGTAATTGTATTGCAGGTTCAATAGCGCACGGTCCGGACTAAAAAACGGGTCATACTGTTTGATGTTGTACCCGGCGTCCAGCAGCATTTTTGAAATCACCGGCCCGGTACCCGACCCATAATCCAGGCCAAGGTGATTCTGCGTAAAATGCTCCAGAATATATTTCCAGATGGGCGCAGTAAAGTTTTGATACCGCACATCGTTCACATCGTTGTTGTGCGACTCATAGCGTTTTTGTTCTTCTTCGGGCGTTGGAAGCAGTAAAGGGTCTTTCACCAATGCTCTGCAATTGCTACAGTCAAAATAATCAGTATCAATCAGGGTCGTGAGCGGGCTGTGGCATAACGGGCAGTTCATGGAGTTTGCTGTTTTGAAAGGTAAAGATACATTTTTGTCAGTTACAGTTAACAGCAACCCTAAGACTCAAATTTCTAAGTTTTTTTAGAAAAGGTACACTGATTCATAATTTAAAGGTTTCACGCAAAATGCGCAAAGTCTAGACGCAAAGTAAGCGCAAAGGATTTTTTTATGTCCTGTAGTCC
Source organism: uncultured Flavobacteriaceae bacterium (assembly GCA_963975935.1). GTDB lineage: Bacteria > Bacteroidota > Bacteroidia > Flavobacteriales > Flavobacteriaceae > Planktosalinus. The sequence continues at coordinate 178,014 of CAXBIQ010000005.1, read as the reverse complement.
TACGTCAGTGGAAGCGTTCCAAAGAGTAAGTCGTGAGCTTAAAGCTGATATTTGTTTGCTATTCTGCTTCAGCAACAACAAAAAACCCGTCATTTCCCTGGTCCTGATAGAGGGGCATATAGATGTATGCATCCCATTGGCTGTATATTTCCCTGCCGTTTTGTACAGCCAGGAGCTGGTCTCTTTCAATTTTTTGAAAGTTTTCAAAACCCGGTTCCATTTTGAAGGTATCGCCTTTTTGCAGTTCGTGACGGTATTCAATTTCAAAAGTCTTGCGTGGCGGTTTGAGGTTTTGCGTAAGTTTATCGATACACTCCGGGTAGCTCACGATGTGATGCATATCAAGGCCGCAAGCCTCTTGTATGGCAAGCCAGATCATACCTTCCTGATTGCATACAGCGGTCTTGCTTTCGTGCTGCCCTGCTTCCAGCACAAATCCTGTGATCCCGATGCGGGTTAAATAATGATCAATACAGCCATAGACCAAATCGCTGAACCCGCGCACGATATGGATGGGAAAGTAATGTGCCCAGGTGTCATTCTCACCCACTTCCTGAACGGATATAAAAGGAAGGGTTGCTGCAGAAGTGGTGTGGCAGTCCATAAAATAGCGCCGGGTATAATCGGTTTCCGGAAAACTTTCCAGCACTTCAATAATTTCATGCATTTCTTTTTGTTCGTGGGTTTCCTTGAGCTTATTTTCAATATTTTTCTCGGTCCACGCACGGTTGAGGTCTTCGTCGATATAGCGCACGCCTTGTTCAAGGGCTTTGCGGTTCCCTGTTACGCCCACCACAGTACCTGCCATGTCGGGTTTGGAAAGCTGCAGTTCATCAAAAACCTTTTGAAGAGCATAGACACCACTGGGCTCATTGCCGTGAATGCCTGCAGTAATAAACAATAACGGACCTTTTTGGGTGCCTGAATAGGTTCCTATAATGCGTGGAAATGTATTTTTTGTTTTAGTTTCCATAATCGTAATCTTTTTTTACTCCATAGTGGCCAGTATTTTGTTGGGGAACTGACCCGGAAATTTTTCTTTGTAATAGAGTTTGCGTTCAATGGCTTTGATAATGGTTTCTGAAAAATCGGGCAGACCAATATCGCTGAAACGCTCCAGACCGCCGGGACTCAGTACATTGATTTCAATAAGTTTATCTTTGACCACATCCAGACCCACCAGAAACAAACCATCCCGTATGAGTTTGGGTGCGGTGAGGTCAACGATTTTTTGCATTGCCTTGGTGAGTTTGCTGCTGTTTGCCGTGGCCCCCAGGGCAAAATTACTGCGAAACTCCCCTTCACCGCTCACCCGTCTGATAATGGCTTGCTTACCCTTTTCTTCTATGACCTTGCCGTTCATCAGCAGGATGCGCACATCACCATCCTTGACTGCCGGAAGGTATTCCTGTGCAATGATATAGCCCTGCTGGGTGAGGTTCTCGATAATCTGATTGATGTTTTTCTCATTTTTGTCAATGAGATAGACGTCCCTTCCACCGGATCCTTCCAGGGGTTTTAATACCATTTTGTTGTTTTGTTTTTCCCAGAACTCCAGAATGTCTTCTTTTTTACGGGTGATGATGGAATCGGGTTTGATTTCTGACGGTAGTTCTTCAAAGTAAAGCTTGTCAATAAAGGCATAGGAAAGGGCAAAAGCGTCGTTTAAGACCAGCACACCTTCCTGCTGAATCATCCTTCCAAAGGCCACCCCGGCGTGTTCTGCCCACTGGCGTGCGGTATCCTCTTCGGTGGGATTGTTCCTGATAAACAAAACATCGAGTGTAGTTGCCAGGATTTCTTTTCTTTTAAAATCTCCGGCTTGCAGGCGATCCAGAAAATGCTCTGCCGAGTCAAATTTTGCCGTTTTTGAGATGCGGATGCAGTGCATGCTCAGGGGTTTATCGTGTTTGAAAAAAAAGTCGCCAACACCCATAACCATAACATCATGGCCCAGGTCGTGGGCTTTTTTCATCATCAGTACTGAAGAGCCGCATTTTTCAGTGGCGATATCGTTTAAAACAAAGCATATTTTCATAGTGTTACAAGTTGTGAAAGGGGCATGCCCTCTCTGATTTTTGTTAATTTGTGTTCATAGTCTTCAGACTCCATATAGCGCGGCCTTAAGACTGCGGTTTTGAGAATCTCGCGTTCAGTCAGGTCTTTGATGACATTGAGGTGTTTCAGGGCAAATTTGCCCACAAGCAGGGAAGCGGGGTCACCACCTTCCCTGATAAAATCTATCAATTCCAGTAGACCTTTTAAATAGATGATGTCTTTTAAAAAACCACCGCCCTGCAAAATCCTGCAGGTAATATTAAAAGCCCGTTCTTTGGAGAAGCCATGCGCTTCATGAAGCAGTTTAAAAATACTGTGAAAGTCACCTCCCTCAATGAGTGCCGCCCCGGCAATCACACGCCCGGCCAGCAGGCGCAAACGATTGACGGTCAATCCGTCTGCAAAATACTCAGCCAGAACGGCAAGACCCTCCTGTAAAGGGTCATAATGTGCAAGCCCCGAACACAATTGGGTGAGGGGTTGCCGGCTTCCGTTGTAATACGTAAGTACATGCGTTCCTATCTCGTGCTGGATGAGGGCGTCGGCTTCACGACGGCTCATAGTATAGTCTGCGGGAATATAAAGTTCGCCACGCGATACCATAATCACGTTCACGTCTTCCCTGATGTGTACCATACTTTTAAATTCAGGGTCCTGGGTGCGGAAGTAATCAAACTCCTTCCGGGCCATTGCACTGAATTCTTTTGCGTCAATCTTTTCTTCTGCAGGGCCAACGGTTTCTTCCTGTAAGTCGTTGAGGATATTCAGGGCTTCTTCTTTTAGTCCTTGTTCCACTACATAGTAGAGGCAGATGCTGTTGTAAAAGAAGTTTTTGTTACCGCGCTCATTGAGCATGGTAATCTGTTGATCGAGCTCTTCCCTTTTTTCCTTAAAAATGAAAGACAGGGCAGGGTCGTCTATCTCATCGATGCGCAGGTTAAAAAGTTTACGCTTGAGCAGGTCAGGGTCAATGGTAAGCAGACGGTACTGATAGTCATGCAATTCTTTAAAATTGCTTTCAAAATAGGTTTCGCGTATCTCGTGCATATTCACGGGCGACACCAGCAATAGGAACTGATAGCTGGACTCAATTTCAGTGAGTTGCCGGTCTATTTTAAAGACTTCGTCGTGGATTTTGCGTTTCCCCAGCGCAAAATAGTTGCTGATGCCTGATGAGGTTTGTACCCGAAGGTAATCAAAGATGGCCTTTTGCAGTGCTTCTACAAACAAATCCCGGAAATGCCTGAAAAACACAGGGTATAAAATACCCTTCTCATCACGGAACACCGGTGGGATTTCCAGTGCTATCCACACAGCTCCCTGCATTTTGGCTTCTTCAATGTCGAGAAGGGGTTCCTGACCTTCTTCCTGACGGGTTTTGGTTCTTTTTATTTCCGCTTTCAGTGGGAGGCTGTAAAGTCTCTCCGGTAGCTTGGAGAGTTCTTCTTTCAGCACCTCGAGGGTAGTGGGCAATTTGTGCGCCGGTCCCTTAATGACAAAAGTGTCACTTGAGGTATTGCCGCTGTATATTTCAAACAGCAGGTATGTGTTGAATTTTTTGGAAAAATAGCTCGCAAGCTTATAAATTAATTCCTGATAGAATTCAAAATTTTCAGTCCCCATGATAAGATAAGAGCCCAGGCTTTTGGCGAGTCTTCTGGTGCCGCGGTCTGTCCCTCTTTCTTTCTTACGATAAAGCAGCACAAATGGAAGTTTTTCATCCAGATGTAAAAAACCGCCCCCCGGAAGCACGCCTTCCACGCGGCCGTCTTCCACCAGGGATTCCATAATATATTCGATACTTGAGGTAGTATGTGTGGTTGTTTTAGTCATTGTTTTTGATGCTTTTAAAAGCAGCGCAGCAGTAACAGCTGTACTGAGGCCTGTTTTAAAGAAAGTAAGCTATAAAAAAATATCCCCTTTTTCCTAAAAAAAATCTTAATTAGGTTTTCTTTGGCATTTTCCAAACCGGAAACGGGTGTCATTTTTAGTAAAAAGGACACCTTATAAAGAGGGGGGATTATAAACAAGGTTATTTTTGGTATGCTTCGCGATACGGGCTCCAGATTTCGTAGATGGGGTCGCCTTTTGAGCTTTTTCCTTTGTGGTGCCATTTTCCGTCTTTGACTTCATAGTGAAACTGAAGGCTGGCGCCTACACGGCTGTCGTCGCGTGAAAAGAAGGTAATGTTTTCAGTATACATTCCATCAGCAGCTACATAGGTTCCGCCACCGGTACCGTTAAATTCTTTGGTTGCCGAGTTGAAGGCAATCCACTGAAACCTGCCCCCGCTGAGGATTTTAACAGTGCGGCGATCACCGGGTGTCATGGTATTCATAGTGCCGTCACGTTCCCTTCCGGTAATGACCCAGGCCCGGGTGAGAGCATCACGGTGTACAGGCAGTTTTTGCCAGTTTTGACTACTGCTTCCCGAGGTGAGTTCCATTTGGTCTTCGTTTAGCTTTAAAGCAAACGCCATTTTATTTCCGATACGTTGCGGACTCTTGCTGTTGAAGTCCTGGGTTTCATAATAGGTCTTCCCTTTCAGTTCATACTCCCCTCCGGAGGCATACAAGAAGGTATCTGTACCCGCTTCTTTGGCACCCAGAGCAAAATAACCATCCTGATATATGGCGATGACCTGTTTATCAGTGATCATTTCACCGTTTTCGTGCGTTAGCTGCCAGGCACCTTCTATATTTTGCGAAAACAGGGTGGTGGTAATCAATATGCTGAAGAGGGTATAAAATGCTTTCATAACGAAGTGAGTTTGTGATTTCTACTAAAATACAAAAGATTTTTGATACTGCCCATTGCCACAAAGTACATAATTTTGTGGCAAAATCCGAAGTATTAAGATTTTTGAGTCTTTTTTCTCTTCTCTATTTTCTTTAATCTGTATTAATCCTTCACTCCAAGCTTCTTTAAAATATCTTCCATCAGGCACCATTTGGTGATTGATGATTGCAAAAGGTTCACACCCACAAAAGCGGTAAACCAAAGCCAGTTAATGTTGACATAAACAGCCAATAACAAGCTGATAAGAATAAACGTGCCGGCAACGGCTCTAATGATTCTGTTTAACATAGTTAATTGTTTTTAGTTATTTATTTTTAAAATGTTCAGAACTGGATACAAGTTGTACCACAGACCTACCTGCCGGCAGGCAGGGTTTTACAGAGGGTTTTAAACATTTATTTACTCACCTCTCACCACTAATTACTAAATCGCTCTTTCAATCGGCACCACAACCACCCGCACCGGGTTTTCAGTTTCCAGGGTGCTGTTGTACTGAATGACCAATTCAAAAAACGGATCGATTTTTTCTTCTTCAGCAAACGAAAATACCATCAGTGATTCGCTGCCGCCTTTCTCTCCCGGAAACCAGCTTTGCGTGGCGACAACCGAGTTGTTGGTATTCTTGTAGCCGTCAATTTCTGAGGTACTAAACGCCTCGATACCGGCTTTTTTAAACAGCTTGAGAATGTCCTTTTGGAATTCCTCTACTGCGGTTACAATTAATAGTTTCATCTTGTTTTAATTTTTATCCTCACCCCAACTCCTCTCCCAAGGAGAGGGGCTATTTGAGGTTTTTTATTTTTTATTCCTTCTCACCCAAGTCTTCCTCAACTTGAAGCTTCCCCCCTTCGGGGGGACTGAGGGGGGACTCCGGATACTGCTTCCGCATAATCAGATAATACACCAGCGGTACGACCAATAGCGTGAGAAAGGTAGAACCAATCGTTCCACCCATCAACGAGATGGCGAGTCCCTGAAAAATGGGGTCAAACAGGATCACAAAGGCCCCGATGACCACCGTTCCTGCGGTGAGTAGAATAGGTGTGGTACGCACGGCACCGGCTTCTACGATGGCTTGTTTCAGCGGAATGCCTTCTTCCAGTCGCAGGTTGACAAAGTCAATGAGCAGGACAGAGTTCCGCACCATAATTCCCGCCAGGGCAATCATCCCGATAAACGAAGTAGCGGTAAAGAAGGCACCCAGCAACCAGTGTCCTATTACAATCCCTATCATCGATAAAGGAATGGCCACCATCATCACAATGGGTGCTTTAAAGTTTTGGAACCAACCCACAATGAGCATATAGATAATCACAATCACGCCCAAAAATGCAATCCCCAAATCACGGAATACCTCAAGGGTAATTTGCCATTCGCCGTCCCATTTGACGGTGTAGTCATCCTCATGTTCCGGTTGGCTGGCATAGAGTTCGTTCATGGTGTATCCTTCCGGTAACGGAATTTGCTTTAATTTTTCTTCCATTCCCAGGATGGCATACACGGGGCTTTCCAATGTACCCGCCATATCGGCCATGACATAGACCACGCGTTTTTGGTTTTTGCGGTAAATGCTTTTCGGCACCGAACTTTCATTAATGGTTACCAAATCACCCACAGAAACCATATTTCCTTGTTGGGAAGCAATTTCAATTTGTGCAATGGCTTCCGGGCTGGCTTTTTCTTGTTCGTCCAGTGTCAGTAGTATGCCCACGCGCTCGGTGGCATTTTCATCATACAAATGGGTGACGGCACGGTCGCCCAATGCCATGTTTAGCGTATGTACAATTTGTTGTGGGGCAATCCCGTAACGCATCGCTTTTTCACGGTCGATGTCATAGACAAATTCGGTTTGATCGGCTTCTACCATCCAGTCGATATCCACGACATCGGTGGTGTTGCTCAGGATGCTTTGCACCGAGTCGGCCACACGTATTTGCTCTTCGTAATCGGGTCCGTAAATCTCGGCCACAATGGTACTCAACACCGGAGGTCCGGGCGGTACTTCTACCAGCTTGACGTTGGCGTTGTATTTGGAAGCAATTCTCTGAATATCGGGACGCAGCAATTTGGCAACGTCGTGACTTTGCAGTTTGCGGTCGCCTTTGTCTTTGATGTTCACCTGAATATCAGCCGTATTGGAAGCGCCTCTTAAATCATAATGACGCACGAGTCCGTTAAACGTAATGGGAGCCGAAGTGCCCACATACGTCTGATAGTTCACCACTTCCGGTCGACCGGAGAGGTATTGGGCAATTTCCTGAGTGACCACATTGGTGCGCTCCAGCGTAGTGCCTTCGGGCATATCGATCACCACCTGAAACTCGTTTTTGTTGTCAAACGGAAGCATCTTTACCAGCACGGTTTCCGTAAAGAACATCGCGACAGATCCCAAAAGGAGCAATGTGGTAATCCCCAGTGCCATCCAGCGCTTAAAGGGATTGTCCAGTAAGGGACGTTCAAACCTGCTGTAAATTTTATAGATGCGGGTGTCTTCAATTTCGATGGGTTTTTCCACTTCGCCAGCGGTATTCTTTTTGTCTTTTTCGCGTAAGAAGATATACCCCAGATAAGGCGTGATGGTCAAGGCAACAATAAGCGATAAAATCATCGCAATCGACGCTCCAATCGGCATTGGGCTCATATAAGGGCCCATGAGTCCGCTTACAAACGCCATTGGTAATACCGAAGCGATTACTGTAAAAGTTGCTAATATTGTTGGGTTCCCCACTTCGTTGATGGCATAAAGCGCGGCCTGCTTGAATGGCAGCCGTTTCATCTTAAAGTGGCGGTGCATATTTTCAGCAATGATAATGGAGTCGTCCACCACAATACCGGTGACAAATACCAGGGCAAAAAGGGTAATCCGGTTGAGGGTATAGTCGAGTAAATAGTAACTCAACAAGGTCAATGCAAACGTTACGGGTACCGAAAGGAATACCACCAAACCACCGCGCCAGCCCATGGCGAGCATCACGACGATGGTTACGGCTATAATAGCCCCGAGTAAGTGAAGCAGGAGTTCACCCACTTTTTGAGAAGCCGTTTCGCCATAGTTTCGGGTGACTTCCACATGTACATCATCAGGGATGATAGTAGTGCGCAGGTGTTCTACCTTATCCAGGATAATATCTGAAAGCTGCATCGCATCGGCCCCTTTGCGTTTGGCGACTGAAATGGTCACGGCGGGATATTCCGATGGAAATTTGGAAGCCACTTCTTCAAGAGCGGCACCATACCCAAAACTAACATATTCATTGGGCAGTTCAGGACCATCGAGTACTTTTGCAATTTGTTTTAAATAGACCGGCTGGTTCTCTGAAGTTCCTATAATAAGGTTCTCCACATCGTCTAAGGTTTGTAAAAAACTACCGGTATTGACTTTGAATTCGGTATCGTTGCGGTTAAACGCCCCGGAGGTCATCTGGGTGTTGTTGGCTTTTATTTTTTCGGCTACGCCCAACATATCGACACCGGCGGAAGCCATTTTATTTTTGTCGAGCACCACGCGAATTTCACGGTTACGCCCGCCAATTCTATGTGTGGTGGCCACATCGGTCACTTTTCGTATTTCGTGGTTCACCTCATTGGCAATTTGCCGCAACTGGTGGTCGTCATAGGTTTCGCTCCAAAGCATAAGCCCCAGCATAGGCACATCGTCTATAGAGCGTGTTTTGACCAGGGGTGGAGTAACCCCTTCCGGCATTTCGTCCATATGCTTCATCAACTCGTTGTAGAGTTTCACATAGGAACGTTCAATGTCTTCGCCCACATAAAACTGCACGATGATCATCCCCTGTTCCTGCATAGAGGTGGAATAGACATATTCGACCCCTTTGATGTTGGACACCATTTTTTCAATGGGCTTGATGACCCGTGACTCCACTTCCAGCGGACTGGCACCCGGATATCCGATAAAGATATCGGCCATGGGCACGTCGATTTGTGGCTCTTCTTCCCGTGGGATTAAAAAAGAGCTGTACACCCCAATGACCATAAACACGATCATCAAGAGGATGGTGAGTTTGGAGTCTATAAATAATTTGGCAATTTTGCCGGCTAAACCTTCTTTCATTTTAACTATTTTATTTTGTTTGTTGTCATCCTTCTTTGTGGCTCTTTGCGCTTCTTTGAGCAATTTTGCAGCTTCGCCGCCTGAATTCGCCTTTTGGCGGAGCAAGGCGGTACAGCTATACCACAGAGTTGCGCAGAGGTTCCACAGAGGTACACAGAGAGATTAGTCTTACGTCCTTTAACCCTAAGTCAATTTATACTTCGTACTTCTATCTTCTAACTTCGTACTTCTAACTTCTAATTTTGCACCTCCACTTTCACTCCATTATAGAGCTTTCCTTCCGCTTCCACGATAATTGCTTCTTCAGCATTGAGTCCGGAGAGGACTTCCACTTCGTTGCCAAAGCTTCTGCCCAGGCGCAACCAGCGTAGCATCGCTGTGTTTTGCTGGCTTACAGTATAAACCCCGCGCAAATCACCTTGGGTCACAATGGCTTCCTGTGGTACAGTTACCAATTGTGGGGTGTCATTGGTTTGTGCTACCGGAAACTGCACCGTGGCATACATCCCTGATTTAAGGGCGTCATTTTTATCGAGTGCTATTTTTACCGGATACTGTCCGCCGGTCATCGACGAGGAGCTGCTTACTTCTGTCACTTTTCCGGTGATGCTTTTGTCAATGGATTTGAAATGTACTTCCACAGTTTCCCCGGTTTTAATCTGACCGATGGCCATTTCAGGGACGGTGGCACGCACTTCAAAGTTACCCGGAGCTTCAATGGCCAGCAGCGGCATACCGGGATTGGCCATAGCGCCTGCTTCCACAAAGCGGTTGGTCACCACCCCGCTAAAGGGTGCTGTGATATTGGAATAGGCAAACTGAGCATCCACTTCCGCTTTCATCGCTTTGGCAGATTCAAGACGGGCCTTGGCCATTTCGTAGTTTGCGGTCATATCGTCCAGTTCTTTTTGGGAGGCACTGTTTTGTGCAAACAATGCGGTGAAACGTTCAAAGTCCCTTTTGGCATTGTTGAATGCTACCTGTGCTTCGTTGATTCCGGCATTGACCTGTGCGCGTTTGGCTTGCAGGTCGCTGTTGTTGATGGAAATCAACAATTGTCCTTGGTTGACTTTGTCGCCAATCTTGACGTGTACCCTGTTGACGTAACCCATCATACGGGTGCTGAGGGTGGCGTTGTTGACGGCCACAACTTCTCCGCTAACGGTGAGATTGTTACCTGAACCGGCTGCCGGGGCTTTGGTAGTGACTTGTATAGCCGTTCGGCTGTCCGTTGCCGTTTCTTTTTCTGAGTTGCCACAGCTGCTAAGGAGCAGGACGGTAAGGGCTAGTGTGCTTAGTATCGTTGTTTTCATTTTCTATTGTTTATCCTGACCCTCTCCGGTCACTGAGCGGAGTCGAAGTGTGGAGAGGGGGTAGTGGTTTTTAATTATTTATTCTCCTTTGGTTAAAAATTCTATATACGCTTTCGCGAAATTGTATTCAAATACGGTTTGTAAGTATTCCAGTTGTTTTTGGGCATATTGGGTTTCACTCTGTAATAATTCAGTGGTTTTTTCAAGACCTTGTTCAAAACGGTTGGTGCGGATGCGCAAGGCTTCTTCTGATTGTTCTACGGCCAGTTCGCTGCGTTTTAACTGCTGCTGTAAATCGTTGACCCGGCGTTGTGCCTTGTTGATTTCCAGTTGGCTTTGTGCCTTGTACTGATCGAGTTCGATACGGGATTGCTCGAGTTCTGCTTTGCTTTTTTGGGCTTTACCAAAACGCTTACCACCCTGAAACAAGTCCCAGCTGAGTTGTGCGCCTACGATATAACCGTTGGCGTTGCCCTGAAACATTTCGTTGTCATACAATTCATAGCTTCCAAAGGCATTCAGTCGCGGGAGGAAGGCCATTTGATCGGCTTTGTTCATTTTTGCATACCCTTCAGTAGCCAAAGTCATTGCTTGTATGTCTGAGCGGTTTTCATTTAATGAGGTACTTTCTATGGAAACTAATTCCTCAGACTCCAATGTATCAGTAGGATTCCAAACGGAATTGGTTTCTTCGCCCATCAAAAACGACAGGTAATCGGAAGCGTTCTGCACATTGCTTTTGGCTTGCTGCAATTGGTTGTGCACTTCGCTCACGCGCACTTCTACGGCCAGCACATCTGACCGTTGCAGGTAGCCCTGGTCAAAACTGTTGTCGGCAAGTTTCTTGTTTTCCTGAGCTGCCTCAAGTGCTTGTTCCAAAACGTCAACGGCCTTGTGTGCCAGTTGTAGTTGCATATAGGCTTTTTCCACTTCTAAAAGCATATAGTCTTGCGTGCGTTGTCCCTGTAATTGGGTGGCCTGCATTTTGCTTTTGGCTGCCTGACGTTGGTAGATACCGTCTATATTGATAAGGGGTTGTTGTATTTCAAATCGGGTAGCGAAATTATCGGTGCGCTCAGGGTTGTTTAACAGCGCGGGGTTGAAATCGTTTTGTGTCAGGATTTCCTGATTCAGTTTAGACCCAAATGCCATCAACGGATTGGTAGTGGTCATTCCGGTATGCGAAGCGCTGATGTTAGGCAGAAAAACGGCGTTGGTTTGCCGGTAATCGGCTCGCGCCTGCAGGAATTCCTGTTCGGTTATTTTTAAGTTACGGTTGTTTTCCAACACGCTGTTTATTGCTTGTTCCTTAGAGAGTGTTTTTTGCTCCTGAGCCACAAGCAGGGTTGTGCTTACTAAGGTGAGTAGTACTAGTATGGTTTTCTTCATCGTTGTTCTCAATTTGACAAGGCAAAAGTACGCTGTCAAACAAGGTGGGTCAGTAACCTTTGTTACCGAGAGATGAGAAATGAAAAGAAGGCGATATTAAGACAAAATAAAATCCACCGCCAGTTGTGCGTGCAGTTTTGTAGTGTCCAAAAGTGGCAGGTGAAAGTCTTCCTGTGAAAGTAGCATGGGCAGCTCAGTACAACCTAAGATAATCCCGTCAGCACCATTTTCTTCCAGTTTTTTCATTTGTTCAATGAAATAATTTTTCGCTTCAGGGGTGAACTTTCCTTGGGTTAAATCTTCAGAAATATAACGGTGAATTTCACCAAAGTCTTTTCGGTCGGCATACACAGTTTGAATACCAAAGTTTTGATCGAGGTATCCGGGAATAAAATCCATCGTCATGGTGGGTTTGGTTCCCAGCAGTCCCAGGTTTTTCAATCCTTGTTTTTGAGCTTCTTTACCAATGGCTTCGGCGATATGAAGGATTGGGATATTGATTTGTGGTTGCACATACTCATAAATCATATGGGGCGTATTGGCGCAAATGATAATGGCTTCGGCTCCGGCGGTTTCCAGTTTATGGCTGATTTCCAGATATGCAGCCTGTATCTTTTCCATATTTTGCTCCCGCATCAATTGAATGTTCAGGCTGTAAAGCAATAACGGCGGATTCTGGCTGCCGCCAAATTGGTTGCCTGCAAGCTCATTGATCATACGGTAATATTCTACGGTGGAGTGCCAGGAAGTTCCACCAATCATGCCGAGTAGTTTCATATCTTAGATTTTTTTTGAGCTATAAAGTTTTTCCATTTTAAAGTGACGTTAAAAAAAGGAAGTAGCATAAAACACCCTACTTCCTTTAACTAAACCAACCAAATAAAAATAAACTACGTTATATGTGCTTATTTGTAATACAAAGATAGTGGCAAGTATTTCAATGTACAGTAACCTTTGTTACATCGTGTCTTTTATTTTAAAGTTGTGGGACACACCTCATTGGTCACGGGTATACCTGCTTTTTTGATATGGGCAAAACCGCCTGCTACATCTACCAGGTTATGAATCCCCCGGCTTTTTAAAATGGAAGCGGCAATCACGCTGCGGTAGCCTCCGGCACAATGCAGGTAGAAGTTTTTGTCTGTGGGAAACTCCGATATGTGGTCATTCAGGAAGTCTAGGGGTGTTAAGTGGGCTTCTTTGAGATGAGAAGCAAGATACTCAGCTTCTTTGCGGACATCAAAGACCGGAACCTCTTTGGACTCCAAATCTTTTTTAAATGCTTCGGCCGATATGGATGTAAGGCTGTCAATTTGTTTTCCGGCAGCTTTCCACGATTCAAATCCGTTGGCAAGATAGCCCAGGGTGTTGTCAAAACCCACTCTCGAAAGACGTGTAACGGCTTCATTGATCCTATCCGGTGGGCAAACAAGCAAAATGGGCTGAGCCGTGTCTGCAATCAATGCCCCCACCCAGGGAGCAAAGCCTCCGTCAAGACCAATAAAAATGGAGCGGGGAATATGTCCTTTTACAAATTCGTTTTGATGGCGTACATCCAGAACAATGGCTCCGGTTTCATTTGCAGCGGCTTCAAAAGCATCTGGAGACAAAGCCTGGGTCCCGCGTTGGAGTATGGCTTCAAGATCATCATAACCTTCTTTATTCATTTTTACGTTTAACGGAAAATAGAGCGGAGGCGGAGCGAGTCCGTCAGTGACTTCCTTAACAAATTCCTCTTTGGTCATATCGGCCCGCAGGGCATAATTCATTTTTTTCTGGTTGCCCAGGGTATCCACGGTTTCCTTCATCATATTTTTCCCGCAGGCAGAACCCGCTCCATGTGCGGGATAGACAATAACATCATCAGCAAGCGGCATAATTTTCGTTCGCAAACTATCATACAGCATACCGGCGAGTTCTTCCTGTGTCATCGAGGCAGCTTTTTGAGCTAAATCAGGCCTGCCCACATCTCCCAAAAACAAGGTGTCCCCGCTAAAAACAGCCAGGTCTTTTCCGTTTTTATCCTTAAGCAGATAGGTTGTGCTCTCCATGGTATGTCCCGGAGTGTGCAGTGCTACGATGGTAAAGTCACCTATTTGAAATTCCTGTCCGTCTTTGGCTATAATGGCCTCAAACGATGGATTTGCCGTGGGACCGAACACAATGGTCCCACCGGTTTTTTTTGCTAAAGTGATATGACCACTCACGAAGTCGGCATGAAAATGTGTTTCAAATATGTATTTTATTTTTGCATTGTCTTTGGATGCTTTTTCTATATAAGGTTGTACTTCCCGTAAGGGGTCGATGATCGCGGCTTCGCCATTGCTTTGAATATAGTAAGCTCCCTGAGCCAGACAGCCTGTGTAGATTTGTTCTACTCCTTCCAAAGAGGGTAGTGAGGGTGTTGTATTATTCATAGTAGTATATTTCGTGAAAACACTTGTGCTGTTTCCTGTTTTAATTTTGTTTATATCAGTGTAAACTCTTTGAAAAGGATGTAAGCTGCCATTGCCAAAACAAACCATCCAAATCCTTTTTTAAGTTTTTTATTGTTGAAAAACCGGTTCAGCCAAACTCCTGCAAAGATACCAAAAACCGACAAAAGGGTAAAGGTAATCAGAAAGCCCCAGTCAATGTTCATGGTCTCAATGTCACCCACAAACCCTATCAGCGATTTGATTGCAATAATCAACAAGGAGGTAGCCACTGCTTTTTTCATAGGGAGTTTTGCAAGCAGTACCAGGGCCGGGATGATGAGAAAGCCACCACCGGCACCTACTACCCCGGTGAGTATACCGATTACAAACCCTTCTATGACAATTAGCGGATAGTTATACTTAATTTTTGTGCCGGGCTCGGGTTCCGGTCTTTTGTTGTATATCATTGACAGGGCAGCCAGCAGCATAATAACCGCAAAAAACACCATAATCCCGATGTCTTTGGTAAGTATAAAGTCACCTACTGTTGCAATAGTTTCCGGGATTGCCGGTACAATAAACCTGCGCGTGATATAGACTGCTATAAAGGCAGGGATGGAAAACACAATGGCCGTTTTGAAATCGATCATTCCTTTACGGAAGTTCTGAAGGGCCCCTACCAATGCCGAGACCCCCACAACAAAAAGGGAATATGCAGTAGCCGTAACGGGATTGACAGCAAGAAAATAGACCAATACAGGAACTGTGAGGATGGAGCCGCCACCACCAATCAAGCCTAAAACCAGCCCGATAAGCAGCGCACCCAGATAGCCGAAAATTTCCATTAACTCCATTCCAAAATTTAATTTTACACAAAGATAAAGTGGTAACCACCTTTTCAAAGTAACAAAAGTTACCCCCTAAGATCCGTTGATTACTTTAATCGCATTGCGTTGCAATGTAATCTTTCCTTTTTTTTCAAGTTTTTTCAATAAACGGGAAATAACGACCCTGGAGGTGTGCAGGTCATAGGCAATCTCCTGATGGGTATTATATATAACATTCCCCTTGGAGATTCTGGCTTTTTCCTGCAGGTATTTCCAAAGACGTTCATCCATATTCAGAAAAGCAATGCTATCGATGGTTTCGAGCATTTCGTTCAGGCGGTTGTGGTAACTGTTAAAGACAAAATTGCGCCAACTTTTATATTTTGAAGTCCACTCTTCCATTTTCTGTATAGGAATCAAAATAATGCGTGTATCTGTTTCAGCAACAGCTCTGATCTCACTCTTTTTTTGACCCAGACAACAGCTTAAGGTCATGGCACAGGTGTCACCTCTTTCCAAAAAATAAAGCAGTAGCTCATCGCCGTCATCATCTTCACGCATCACCTTGACAGCACCGGAAATAAGCAAGGGCATAGCCGTTACATACGTGCCGATCTCGATGAGTTGATCGCCCTCAGAAATTTCTTTATAAATCCCCGATTCATTAATTTCCTTTAAAAGAGATTCTTCGAAAAAGGCCCCGAAATTTTCATGCAGCAGTTCAATCATAGTTTAGGAATAACAAAAAGTTTGCTTGTAAAATTACAGAAAATAAACTACTTGATTTGAAGATTTTAAAATGAAAACCCTGCCAGACATCCCAAAGACTATCCCCATAATCATGTGGGATGGGGCAGGGGTACCCCCGGCTGCCGATTCCGGGGGGATTTTCATTTTAAAAGGGTTGCTCCATAAAATTTTGGTAAACGTATAATGAAGTGATGAGCTTTCCTTACGGGAATCCTTATAGTGGTAAAAAAAAAAAGAATACTCTTTTTGGAAGTATAGAATCTCATCAACTAAAAAACGTTAGAGATTGAATAACTTTTTGCAGGAATCAGTTAATTGCTTTAGCTTTACATAATGACAAAAAAACTTCAAAAAATTGCAGTGCTCACCAGTGGCGGTGACTCTCCCGGAATGAATGCTGCCATCAGAGCCGTTGTGCGTTCATGTGCCTATCACGGACTTGAATGTGTGGGAGTATTCAGGGGGTTACAGGGTTTGATTGAAGGAGATTTCAGAACACTTGACGCACGCTCAGTTAAAAACCTGATTAACCGTGGAGGCACGTTCTTGAAATCTGCCCGTTCCAAAGACTTTATGGAAAAAGAAGGTCGTGAAAAAGCCCATCAAAACCTTGTCAATGAAGGTATAGATGCACTTGTTGCGATTGGTGGTGACGGCACCTTCAGAGGGGCGAGTATTTTTATCAAGGAATTTGATTTTCCCATAGTGGGGCTTCCCGGAACCATAGACAATGACATTTACGGCACAGACAACACCATTGGGTATGACACCGCATTAAACACTGTTGTCGAAGCCATTGATAAAATCAGGGATACGGCAAACTCCCATAACCGCCTTTTTCTTGTGGAAGTCATGGGGCGGGATGCCGGCCATATCGCTTTGAATGCAGGAATAGGCGCGGGAGCAGAAGAAATCCTCATTCCCGAGGAAGATATGGGAAAAGACCGTCTCATTGAGTCCCTTGAACGCAGCCGAAAATCCGGAAAAACCTCCAGTATCATCGTGGTATCTGAAGGAGACCAAATTGGCAAAAACATCTTTGAATTGGCTGAATTCATCAAGACTAATATGGAAAGTTATGACGTTAGAGTAACGGTATTGGGCCATGTTCAAAGAGGTGGTTCACCCAGCTGTTATGACCGTGTGCTGGCAAGCCGAATGGGAGTGGCGGCCGTCGATGCTCTTTTGGACGGCAAACGAGATATCATGATTGGTACACAAAACAATAAAATGGTGCACGTCTCTTTTGAAGAAGCGATTAAGGCACAACAAAAAATAGACCTTGAACTTATAAGGGTTGCAGATATAACATCGATTTAAAAATAAAATTTATGAGTATAAAAATAGGAATAAACGGCTTTGGCCGCATTGGAAGACTGGTATTAAGGATTGCAGAACAAAGAAAAGACATAGCGGTCGTGGCCGTCAATGATTTACTTGAAGTGAATCACCTGGCGTATCTTTTAAAATATGACTCTGTTCACGGAAGATTTGATGGAGAGGTTTCGACCAAAGACGGCCATCTTATCGTAAATGGAAAAAAAATAAGGGTTACCGCAGACCGCGACCCTGAAAACTTAAAGTGGAATGAAGCCGGTGCAGACATCATCATTGAATGCACAGGTTTTTTCACTCTTAAAGATGATGCTTACAAACACATCAAAGCCGGTGCAAAAAAAGTGGTAATCTCTGCGCCATCCAAAGATGCCCACATGTTTGTGATGGGCGTCAATCACAAAGAAGCCAAAGCTGAAGACACCATCGTGTCCAATGCTTCTTGTACGACAAACTGTCTGGCGCCTTTAGCCAAAATCATTCACGACGAATTTGGCATTGTTGAAGGCCTGATGACCACGGTTCATGCCACAACAGCCTCCCAACTCACCGTTGACGGTCCTTCAAAAAAAGATTACCGAGCAGGACGCAGTGCTTTAATCAACATTATCCCGGCATCAACAGGAGCCGCAAAAGCAGTGACCAAAGTAATCCCCGAACTTAAAGGAAAACTCACGGGCATGGCTTTCAGGGTTCCCACAGCCAATGTTTCTGTTGTAGATTTAACGGTGCGAACTGAAAAGGGGGCTTCTTTTGATGACGTTAAAAAAGTGATGAAAGAGGCAGCAAATGGAGCCTACAAAGGATTGGTTGCTTATACTGATGAAGCCGTGGTTTCACAGGACTTTGTTTCAGACGAGCACATTTGCACATTTGATGCCGAAGCCAGCATTGCCCTTAACGATAATTTCTTTAAGTTAGTAGCGTGGTATGACAACGAGTATGGCTATTCGGCCAAGTTGGTTGACCTGGCAGAACACGTTGCTAAATTGTAATCTATGACATTAATCGCAGACGGCGGCTCTACAAAATGTGACTGGGTACTGCTTGACGATGCAGGCAATCAACTTTTCTCAACCCGCACATCAGGGCTCAACCCTACTGTTGTTCCGGAAGAGGAACTGATTGTTCGTATTCAGGAAAACCAGAACCTTCAACAGGTTTTTGAAACCGTTGAGGTCCTGGACTTTTACGGTGCCGGATGTGGTACAAAAACACCCAGTGCAATTTTACAAAAAACACTTGAGTTTCTTTTTACAAAAGCTACAGTTACCATAAATGAAGATATGGTCGCTGCAGCCCTTGCAGTGACAGACAAGCCGGGAATTGTCTGTATTTTTGGAACCGGCTCAAACAGTTGTTATTTTGATGGGAAAACCGTGAAAACAAAAGTGGCTTCCCTAGGGTTTATTTTAATGGATGAAGCCAGCGGAAACTATTTTGGCAAACGCCTCTTAAGGGATTACTTTTACAAAAAAATGCCTTTACAAATTGCGTTTGATTTTGAAAAACGATTTGACCTGAATCCTGATGTGATCAAAACCAATTTATACCAGAAACCCAATCCAAACAGTTATCTGGCATCCTTTGCCGAATTTATTTTCACAAGGGACGAAGTAAATGGTTATTTTTACAACCTGATTAGTGAAGGGGTATTGAAATTCATAGAATACAGAATATTGTGTTTTAAGGAAGCCCAACAGGTTCCCATTCATTTTATTGGGTCTATTGCCCATTTTTCAAAAGACATTATCCGGGATTGTCTCAAAAGGTACAACCTCGAGCCGGGCAAGGTCGTCCAAAGACCCATTGACGGACTGATTGAATATTACAAAAAAAACAAATTGAACGCATGAGTTTTCCCGCTATAAATCCTGTCACCACAAAAGCCTGGGCCGGGCTAAAGAAACATTTTGCAACGGTACAGGACCAAAAAATGCAACATTATTTTGATGAGGACTCCGGCCGTGCTAATCGTTTTTCAATCAGTTGGCAGGACTTTTACCTGGATTATTCCAAAAACAGGATATCCCCTCAAACGATTGAATTGTTGCTTCAGCTTACAGAAGAAGTCAGATTAGAGGAGGCCATAGCAGCACAATTTGCCGGTGAAAAAATTAATCAAACAGAAGACCGTGCGGTGGGTCATACCAGGTTGCGGGATTTTGACGCTATGCCCAAAGAGGTCAAACAGACCCTCAAAAAAATGCGGGTCTTTTCAAAACGCATTATCGATAAAACCTGGAAAGGATACTCCGGCAAACCCATAACAGATGTGGTAAATATTGGCATCGGCGGAAGCGATTTGGGCCCACAAATGGTCACAGAAGCCCTTGGTTATTACAGGAATCATTTGCGGGTTCATTTTATTTCCAATGTGGATGGTGACCACGTTCAGGAAGTTTTAAAAAAACTGGACAGGGAGACCACGCTTTTTATCATCGTTTCAAAAACATTTACCACTCAGGAGACTATTACCAATGCCTCCACGGTGAGAAACTGGTTTTTACAAAAGGCAACGCTGCTGGATATTGAAGCTCATTTTGTTGCGGTGTCCACTAACATAAAAGAAGTGGAAAATTTTGGAATCGCCCCAGAAAATATCTTCCCGATGTGGGACTGGGTAGGCGGTCGTTTTTCGTTATGGAGCGCAGTAGGCTTGTCCATTTGCTGTGCAGTGGGTTTTCCCAATTTTGAAAAAATTTTAAGGGGAGCCCACCAGATGGACCTGCATTTTAAGGACACACCATTTCAAGAAAATATGCCTGTGATGCTCGCCCTGATTTCAGTGTGGTACAACAATTTTTATGAGTCTGAAACCGAAGCTGTGGTTCCTTATTCGCACTATCTTTCAAAGTTTGTTCCTTTTTTGCAACAAGCTTTTATGGAAAGCAATGGCAAACAAGTGGACAGAAGCGGTCATCCCGTAACCTATCAAACCGGGAATATTATATGGGGAAGTACCGGCTCCAATGCGCAACACGCCTTTTTTCAGTTGCTGCATCAGGGGACAAAACTGATTCCGGTTGATTTTATCGCTTTCGCGAAAGCGCTGCACAAAGATGACCCGCATCAGGAAATACTTTTAGCCAATTGCTTCGCACAATCTGAAGCCCTTTTAAATGGAACTGTGGGGGAGGACATTGAGAGCCCTTACCGAATGTTTGACGGCAACCATCCATCAAACACCCTTTTGATACATCAGTTAACCCCTGAAAATCTGGGCGCCCTGATTGCTCTTTATGAACACAAGCTTTTTGTTCAGGGTGTAATCTGGAATATTTATAGTTATGATCAATGGGGTGTGGAGCTGGGAAAAGAACTGGCAAAGGGAACTTTAGATGCTTTGCAGGGAAATTCAAAAGTCAACGTGCATTCTTCCACTTCGAGATTGATTGATAGAACAAAAAACCACTAATTATTTCGGGTTTTCCTGTGTTTTTTCCGGGACAATATTCATGGTACGGTAATAGGTGTCCAATTTTTTCTTCAATCTTCTGTATCTGAAAATACCAATAAAAATCAGAATAAAACTAAGTCCAAAAACAACATAACTCAGCCAGTTAAAGGATGCGAAGCCTTCATATTCAAGGATAGCAACCCCACCAATCGCCATATAAAGAGAGGCCCTGATATAGGAAAACAACGTGCGCTCGTTTGCTAATGAGGTGCGCTCCATCGCCAGAAAATCACGGAGTATGATTTTTTCCCTGTTTCTAAAATACTTGGGTTTGGGTATGATATTAATTCTCTTCATCACTAAAATTTACACCGGCCAGAAATAAAGTATTAAAGGTACACCAATAAATATAATTGCCAAAGTTAGAGGTAATCCCATTTTCCAGTAGTCACTATATTTATATCCGCCGGGACCCATAACCAGTGTGCTGGAATGATGCCCAATGGGTGTTAAAAAAGCACAGGAACCAGCAACCGCAACAATCATCAAAAATGGGTCTGGTGAAAGGTTCAGGTTATTGGCAATCTGGATCGCTATGGGCGCCATAAGGACGACTGTTGCAGAGTTGTTTATGATGTCTGAAAGCAAGATTGTGGTCACCATTAACATTCCGGCAAGTAACCATACCGGTTGATCACTTCCGTAGGCGAGTATTAAATTAGTAATGGTCTCTGCCCCTCCGCTGGTTTCAAATGCAGTACCTACAGGAATCATTGCAGCAAGAAGAATAATAACCGGCCAGTCAATACTGGTATACACTTCTTTTAAAGGGAGAATTTTTGAAACAACCATTGCCACCGCTGCTATGGAAAATGCAATCTCTACCCTTAAAATACCTGAAACCACGAGCATGATTGCGAGTAAAAATATTGCTAAAGCACCAAATATCTTATCTTTTCTCCCAATAGTCAGGTTTCTTTGTGCAAGCGGTAAACATTCCAAATTTTTCAAAGCTTCCTGAATATTCCAGCGTTCTCCTTGCAATAGAAGAACGTCACCAGATTTTAATAGCATTTTAGAAATACTCTTGTTTATTTTTCGGTCTTGTCTTCCCACGGCAAGCACATTGATTTGATACTGTCGTCTTATACGGTAATCAGTTACTGTTTTTCCTATCAAAGGTGAATTTGGTAAAACTATTGCTTCCAATGTTTGGATGTCTTCAGAGCCTTTGGCCGTATCTCTTAAGCGTTTTCCTTCAGCCAGGGTGGTTTTGGATTTCTTTAGAAAGGTTTTAAGTTCATCTGTATCTGCTTCTAAAATGACAATATCGTTTAATCGGAATTCTTCCCATTTTGATGGAACGTGCATGCGTATTCCATTTCTTAAAATCCCCAGAATGTTTACATCTGTTTCCAGTAGTTCATTTACTTTAGAATTTGGTATTCCCAATAATTCTGAATCTTCCGAAACAACGACTTCGGTTATATAGTTTTCGATTTCAAACATATTGCCTGTGGTCTCACCAGATTGTCTTTTGGGGAGGAAGCGCCATCCGATAAGGGTTACATAAAGCAAGCAAATAACAGTAAGGATAATACCCACAGGTGCAAAATCAAACATCCCAAACCGTTCCCCAACAGCTTCTTCCCTGAAAGTGGATATTATTATGTTTGGCGGGGTTCCAATCAAGGTCATCATTCCGCCTAAAATGGAAGCAAAAGCTAATGGCATTAAAATCACCGAAGGTGAAAAGCTATATTTTCTTGAGAGATGCAAGGCAACAGGCATAATGATGGCCAGGGCCCCAATGTTGTTTATAAAAGCAGAAGCAAAAGCCACAATTACCGAGAGTAAAATAATTTGTATCCAAAGGAGTTCTGACACTCTGCTAATCCAGTTTACGATAACATCTACCAAGCCGGAAAATTGCAATCCTTTACTGATTATCAAAACTGCAGCAACAGTGATGACAGCGGGGTGGCTTAAACCTGAAAAAGCCAGATCTGAAGAAATAATTTGAAATAATACTAATGTGATTAAAGCAAAAAAAGCAACAACATCATACCTTAGTTTGTTCCAGATAAACAGAATAAGTGAAATCCCCAAGGTCACAAAAACAATTGTTTGTTCCATATCTTGCTAAACTTAATAATCCTCCTACCAAAGTAATTCATTTTTTAAACAAAAAAACCTCCCGAGGGAGGTTTTAAATAAAAAATTAACTCTTTTTTATTGTTGCAACTTCGATTGAAGTTTTTGTTGCAATTCAGGGTCTGTCTGTAGCATAGTAACGACCTGCTGGTAGCGATCTACGGTCAAATTGTTATCGGCTATAGCTGTTTCCATTTCCTTTTGGAAAACAGGTTGCATTTTCTCGATTTCAACAACTACTTCTTCATACTTTTTGGTGTCAGCTTCAGTTACTTCTGCCGGCATAGGAGCATTGGGATTCATGGAAGCCTGGTACATCACATTAAAAGTCTGGATTTCCATTCCGGAATTTTCAATGACTTTTACCATTTCAGTTTGTGCTTTTTCATTTACAACCTGAATTTCAGTATATGCATTTGCAAAGTTTGTCAGTTCCGTTTCAGATACCTTATCCTGTGCAAAGGATGCTGTTGTAGCAAGAAAAGCAAACGCCATGATAAAGTGTAAAGGTTTCTTAAAAAATTTCATAATATTATTTTTGTTTAATGTTATGGGTGCAAAATACAAAATCAAGCATAGTCTCAAAATTTAAGAAGGGGGTTTAGTGTTACTTTAACCCTTTTTTAAGAAACCCTAAAGTAAATTACAAAAAAAAGCCGGTGAGAATTCACCGGCTTTTAAATGAGATGTTTATAAATTAATTTTCCATCAACGCCTGTAAGCGTGTCTGCAATTCAAAATCATTTTCAAGCATTACAGATATTTCGTTGAAACGGTCCATAGAGATTTGCTGTTTTGCAACTGCGTCCTCCATTTGTTTCTGGAATACTGCCTGCATGGCTTCAAATCGTGCCATGATACTCTCAAACTTTTTGGTTTCTTCTTCAGAGAGTTGACTCATGGTTTCAGTATCATTATTCATTGCTGCTTCATAAGTAGCATTGAACTTTTCAAGGTCAAAACCTGATTGTTCAACCACCTCAAGCATGGTGCTTTGTGCTTCCTGATTTATTAGCTGAATGCTGTTTATGGCATTGGCAAATTGGTTGAGTTCTGTGTCAGAGACTTTTTCTTGTGCAATTGCAGAAGTTCCAATTATAAGAAATGCGAGAAAAAGCTTTTTGGTATGTTTTACTAGAAAATTCATTATTTAGTTTTTAAGTTTAATTGCCCGAAAAATACAATATAAATCTGTATGTAACAAGCTTCGTTATTATTTTATGACGGTTTTATCCAAACAGCCAGCGGTATACATCATTACCATTAGCAAAAAGAACGAGTGCAATAATTATGAAAAACCCTGCTATCTGTGCATATTCCATTACTTTTTCATTGGGTTTCCTGCCGGTGACCATTTCATATAATAGAAACATTACATGCCCGCCGTCAAGTGCCGGTATGGGTAAAATGTTCATAAAAGCCAGAATGATGGAAATCAGTGCTGTGGTTTGCCAGAAGTTCAGCCAGTCCCAGGTGTCGGGAAACAGGTTTCCGATAGCTCCAAAACCACCCACTTGCGTGGCACCTTCTTTTGTAAATACATATTTAAACTGGGACGCATAATCCCTTAATATGTCATAGCCAAAGCTCGTCCCGTGAGTAATGCTTTCCCAAAGGGAATATTCTCTGTGTACCGCGTCAAAATTCCGTCTGTTAAAAACGCCAATGGTGCCATTTTCTGAAGGAGTAACGTTCAAATCCATGATAGCGTTATTTCTTTCAACTTTTATTGCGACAGATTGGGATGGGTTAGAAACAATGGTTTTTGTAAACTCGTGCCAGTATTGAATTTTATCATCTCCCACTTCAACAATTTTATCCCCTTTTAGCAAACCTGCACGATCTGCGGGGGTTTGTGGTACAACACTGTCAATTACGGGATCACCAATGGGGGTAAAAGGTTCTGTAATTCCTGCCTTAAAATTGGTCATTCCAATATCTTCCGGAACTGTCAGGACTTCTGTACTGCCATCCTGATGCAATACTTCTACCGTATTTACATCCCGCAATAAAAGGTACTTATTGATATCGAGCACATTTTCAAATTTCTCGTCGTTTACCTTTAAAATCTGGTCACCGTCCTGAAATCCAAAAGCTTTAAACGACTCGTGCACTGCAAAGCCGTCAGGCATGGTTTCGGGAGTGACAAAATCTCTTCCATAATTGAATAAAATCAACGCATAGATCAGGAAACCCACAATGATGTTTACCGTGACACCGCCCAGCATAATGATGAGTCGCTGCCAGGTGGGCTTAGATCTGAATTCCCATGGTTCGGGTGGTTTTGCCATTTGCTCCTTGTCCATGCTTTCATCAATCATCCCTGAAATTTTCACATAACCTCCCAGGGGAAGCCAGCCAATTCCATAGGTGGTTTCACCAATTTTCTTTTTGAAAAGGGAATACTTTACATCAAAAAACAAATAGAATTTTTCTACGCGGGTTTTGAAAATTTTAGCGGGAATAAAATGCCCCAACTCATGCAGGACAATCAGTATTGACAAGCTTAAAATAAGCTGTATGGCTTTTACTAAAAACGGATCCATAATTTCATTTACATTGAACGTGCAAAAGTACGCTTTTAGAACAAGTTTTTAAAACTAAATTTCAGGGAATGTTTTTTAACTATTTGAAGAGTTAAAATGCCTGCTTATTTCCGTATTTTTGTACACTGAAAATTTACCCTAAATGCTTCAATTTTTTTCCAAATACAAATTTTTTGCGGTAGTGATGCTCATACTTTCGGCAATCATTATCACATTTATCTATCATGCATTAAAACCTACGCCCAAGTTGCCGGTATATCAACCCAATATGGTGAACGCAGAGCTGGTAGACAGTACCAAGCAATGGGTTAAAAAATACCACACCATAGCAGATTTTTCCCTGGTAAACCAAAACGGTGACACCATTACTGAAAAAGACTACCAAAACAAGATTTACATCGCCGATTTCTTTTTTACCACCTGTCCCACTATTTGCCCCATTATGACAGACAATATGGTGAAACTGCAGGAGCAACTCAAAGATCAAAACGATGTGTTGCTGCTATCGCACACGGTGACACCTGAGATTGACAGTGTTTCGGTTTTAAAGGCTTACGCCGAAAAAAAAGGAGTGAACGA
Source organism: uncultured Flavobacteriaceae bacterium (assembly GCA_963975935.1). Lineage (GTDB taxonomy): Bacteria > Bacteroidota > Bacteroidia > Flavobacteriales > Flavobacteriaceae > Planktosalinus. The sequence continues at coordinate 152,375 of CAXBIQ010000005.1, read as the reverse complement.
CGCAAAATGGAACCTTGTAACAGGCGATAAAAAACAAATTTATGACCTCGCCCGGAAATCTTACCTGGTGGCTAAAGACGAACCTTTTGGTGGTGACTATGATATGATTCACACCGAAAATTTTATCCTGGTGGACACCCAAAAACGCATTCGCGGGTTTTATGACGGGACCAACTGGGAGGAAATGGAAGAACTGCTTGAAGATGTTGCTGTTTTGACAAGCGAAAAGAAATAAAATAAGCTATTTATTCTGCATCAGCACTTCAAGTTGATAAACCCGCTCTTCTTTGGGCAGGCTGGTCTCCGGATAAGGTGATAATCTGTACCCGATGAGTTTTTTGGTTTTGGTTTCTACCAGCATGTTTTCTTCTTCATTACCAAAATGCTCTCCTCTAAAAATCATTTGCTTTACCTTTCGGTCTGAAGCAGTTTCAATAATGACACGCACTTTTGCTTCGCCTTCCCAAACGCAGGTCACATCTTTGGGGCAACGGGAATCTTCCATGACACTTTCAAACGTAAAAGCAGCCCCTTCAAAGGTTGCAGTCTCTCCCAACGGGATTTTTGCGACAATCACCGGTGCCGTGATTTGATTGTTATCCTGTGCAGATGTTTGAACACCAATCAAAAGGCATAATAATAAAAAAAGGGTTTTCATCATCTTAAGGTTTCGATTCCTTCAAAAATACAGAATTTAAATGTTAAACTTTCCTATTGCTGAAAGCTTTTCTTTATTTTTGGTACCCAACCATCTTTTTGATTTTAGAAAATTACACTTCAATATGAAACAAAGACTCCTCTGTGGTGTTTTGTTCTTTATGGGGATTCTATTCCTTGCTGCACAAAACAACTACCCCACCAATCAACAAATTACCCAACGCCTTCAACAACTCAGCAGTGACAGGGTCGCCACCCTCACATCGCTTGTAAAAACCGAAACCGGTCAGGACATCCGGGTGCTGAAAATAGGAACCGGTGACATTGACAACAAACCGGCCATTGCCGTTGTTGGCGGTGCAGAAGGTTTTCACGTGCTGAGTGTGGAACTGGCACTGCAATTTGCGGAGCGCCTGGTCAGCGATCACAAAGAAGCACTGGAAACGACTACATTCTATATCTTTCCCAATATGTCACCTGATGCCTACGCACAATACCACGGCAACCTGAAATATGAACGCCGCGGCAATGCTACCAAAGTGGACCACGACCGTGACGGAAGTGTGAGTGAAGACCCCTATGAAGACCTTAACAACGATGGTTTTATTACCCAAATAAGAGTAAAAAGTCCCATGGGCGATCACAAAACACATCCGGAAGATGCACGTGTGCTTGTAAAAGCTGACCGAAACAAAGGCGAAGTGGGAAGTTATCTGGTTTACAGCGAAGGCGTGGACAATGACAAAGACGGGAAATTTAACGAAGACCCGGTCGAAGGCATTGCTTTCAACAAAAGTTTGACCTATAAATTTCCGGTTTTTGAACCTTTTGCCGGTGATTATCCCGTGTCACAACCTGAAAGCCGCGCATTGCTTGACTACCTGTTTGACCAGTGGAATATTTTTGCCTTTGTGACGTTCAGTCCGGCAAACAACCTTTCAGAACCTTTAAAACACAACGCTCAGGAAGCCAAAAAAAGAGTGGTGGGCTCTATGCTGGAAAAAGACGTGGCCCTCAATAAAATGGTGTCTGAACTTTATAATAAAACCATTTCGCAAAAAGCTTTTCAACAGGACAATCAAGGTACAGACGGTGACTTCTTTCAATGGGCTTATTTTCATTTCGGAAGGCTGAGTTTCAGCACACCGGGTTGGTGGGTACCTGAAGTTAAAGCTGATAAACCCGAAAATGGCGAAGGCGAGGAAAAACCTAAAAAACCTGAAGAAAAACCTACAGTAACCAAAGAATCCAACTTTATGGCCTGGGCTGACCGCGAAGGACTGACCGATGTTTTTGTGCCCTGGACCACTGTAAATCACCCCGACTTTCCCAATCAAAAAGTGGAAGTGGGCGGTATCAAACCTTTTGTGATGCACAATCCGCCGTATGCTATGGTTGACAGCATTGCACTGGAACACACTAATTTTATTCTGGAGCTTGCCAAGATGCAACCCAAACTGGAATTTCACAATGTAAAAGTAGAAAAACTCAGTGGCGGCCTGAGCCGCATTACGGCCGACTTGTATAATAACGCACCCTTGCCCACCCATTCAGAGTTGGGTGAACAATCTCGCTGGCTTCGGAAAATTCGTATCGATATTACTAAGGACAAAGAAGAAGTCCTTGCCGGAAATACCATCAACCTGATTGATAAAATGGATGCTTTTGAAAGCAAAACCATGTCGTGGATTGTAAAAGGTTCCGGAAATGTCGAAATCAAAGCAGGAGCAGCCCACGCTGGGTTTGCTGTGTTAAATGTAAAATTATAAAACGATGAATAGTAAACTATATACCCCTTTTATTTGTTTCGCATTAGCGATATTTTCCATAACAGAAATTTCGGCTCAGGAGAAGTTTTTCCGGGCGATTGGAACCCCGCACGAACCTAAAGTGGAAGTGAGCTGGAACCGCTATTATACTTATGACGGTGTGGTGGATATCATGCAAAAAATAGCGAAGGCATATCCCAATCTGACACGCCTGGAAAGCATCGGCAAATCTGTGGAGGGAAGAGACATCTGGTTGCTGGCCGTTTCAGATTTTAAAACCGGTAATCCTGACAGGAAACCGGCGATGTATATTGACGGGAACATCCATTCCAATGAGATTCAGGGAACTGAGTTTTCACTGTATACGGCCTGGTACCTCACCGAAATGTTTGATGACCTCGAGTTTATAACAGAACTTTTAAAAGACAAAACCTTTTACATAGTCCCCACCATCAATCCCGATGCGCGTGACAATTATATGAAAGAACCCAACACGCCACATTCCCCGCGTTCCGGGATGCTGGTGCTTGATAATGATGGAGACGGAGAAGCCGGGGAAGATATGTTTGACGACTTAAACAATGATAACCACATCACGATGATGATCAGGAAGTCGCCAACAGGACGTTACATCAAAGACCCTATGGATGACCGCAGATTGATTCAGGTGGAGCCGGATCAACAGGGAGCATATGAATATTTAGGTTTTGAAGGTGTCGATCGTGACGGTGACGGGCGCGTGAATGAAGACGGTATAGGGTATTATGACCCCAACCGTGACTGGGGCTGGAAATGGCAACCCGATTATGTGCAGCGCGGGGCATACAAATATCCGTTCAGTTTGCCTGAAACCCGTGCCGTGGCCGATTTTGTCATGAAACACCCCAATATTGCCGGGGCACAGAGCTACCACAACTATGGCGGAATGATTTTAAGAGGTCCCGGTGCAGAAGAAGACCTCGATACTTACAACCGTGAAGACATCAGGATTTATGACGCTATCGCGAAAAAAGGCGAGGAGATGATCCCGGGATATCGTTATCTGGTGGTTTATAAAGATTTGTATTCCGTTTTTGGCGGTGAGTTAGACTGGTTTTACGGCGGAAGGGGTATTTATACCTACACTAATGAACTGATGGTATCCTATCTCTATTTCCATAAAGATGAAGGCCGTGGCAATCAGGAAGAAGAACTGAAAGTGGACAAATACCTCACCTTTGGCGATGCTTTTGTCGACTGGAAAGAATACAACCACCCGCAGTTTGGCACGATTGAAATTGGCGGATTTAAAAAGAACTTCAGCCGGGCACATCCCGGGTTTTTACTGGAGCAGGATGCCCACAGAAATATGGCATTTACCATTTACCACGCTTATCACACCCCAAAACTGAGCATATTGGATGTGGAAGAAAAAAATATTGGAAACGGCTTACGCGAAATCACAGCAACCATCTACAACGAGCGCCTGATGCCCACCCACAGTAGCCAGGATTTAAAATACAATATTGAACGCCCTGATTATGTCACCCTGAATGGTGCTAACGTTGTTGCCGGTATGGTAGTCGAAAACGCCGATTTCAATATCGTAAAAGAACAAAAACACAATCCGCAAAGAATGGAAGTCGAAAACATTCCCGGGATGGGCACGGTCAAAGTGCGCTGGATTGTCAGCGGTGGCGGAAATTACAGCATCAAGGTAGATTCTGCCAAAGGTGGGCTTGTGGAGTGGAAAAAATAAATTGATTAGGAACTGGGACCATTTCTTTTTTGAAGCTCCTCTTTCATGTTTTTGATATTGATCCAATTGGGTAACATGGCTGCAAAAAGAAACAAGGGGATGGCTATTTGTACACCGGGTTCCCAGGTGCCTTCAAACATTTTGTAAAACATATATACCCCATAAATAATCAATAAAGTGAGCGTAACATACAAAACAGAAGTTGCTGATTTAATTTTTTTCTCCAGCTCTTCGTTGGATAAACTTTCAAATTGTTCTTTTTTCATAATCGCTATATTTTATATCTAATGTCTCAAATTTAACGGTTACAAACCTACTGTCTCTTTACAAGCGCAAAAAAATCATTCTCCAGTGGCAGGTAGCCCTGATCATACACAAAATAATAGACCGTTCCGGCTTTGGTGGTATAGATGCTCGTGAATAAATTAAAGTCAAAGCCCTGAGCCAGCAGTTTGTCGCGGGTGGTTTTGGTTTTGTCTTCGGGGTTAAGGGTTTCCAGTATGCGGTAATTTTTTCGCAGGGCGTTGTTGATGTTGCGCACCAGATTTTTACTGTCTTTATTGAATTTGTTGTTGTAGCTGTTGCGACAAGTGTCGCAGCAAAACTTCTTGTCGGCCCGGCCACGGACTTTGTCACCGCATTCCAAACACTGTCTTTCCATAAGCTATAAATTAATGTGTGTGGGGATAAGTATAAAGATAGGAAAATATTTTATTGTGTGATGAATTTGACTTGTGTCTAAGTACTTCTGTATTCTCTGTTTACAAAAAACAATATTTTCATAAATTTTTATAACTATTGTAAGTTATTGTTTATCAAATATAAAAATGAATACAAACGACTACAAACACTTGTAAACGAAAATAAACGAAAGTAAACATGTAATAACCGAATAAAATTTGCGGGCCGTCTAATCTTTGTACCGTTGAATGATACCAACAGGTCGAAACAACAAAATGTATTAACTGTTTAACATTAAATTATTTTATTATGAACGCACTTAGAAACAAAGTACAGTTGATTGGAAGATTAGGACAAGAGCCTGAAATCGTAAATCTTGAAAGTGGCAAGAAATTGGCAAAATTTTCTTTGGCCACCAATGAAAACTACACCAATGCAAAAGGTGAAAAAGTTGAAAACACCGAATGGCACAATATCGTGGCCTGGGGCAAGACCGCCGAGATCATTGAAAAGTATGTCAACAAAGGACAGGAAATCGCCATCGAAGGCAAACTCACTTCCCGTGCTTATGAGGATAAAGAAGGCATCAAACGTTATATCACAGAAGTAGTCTGTAGCGAAATGCTAATGCTCTCCAAATAGGGGAAATTCCAAATTACAAAATCCAAATTCCAAATGGCAGGGAAACCTCCATGGAATTTGGTACTTGTAGTTTGGTGCTTTTTACTTTTTTTTAATTCCTTATTTTCGCATCATGATCACAACAGACACCACAACCACCCTCCTAAAAAAACATTTTGGCTTTGACAGTTTTCGCCCCAACCAGGAAGCCATTATCAACGACCTCCTTTCCGGGAAAGACCTCTTGGCCATTATGCCCACCGGTGGTGGGAAATCGCTTTGTTTTCAGCTTCCGGCATTGATGCTTTCCGGTACGGCCATTGTGATTTCGCCACTTATCGCCCTGATGAAAGACCAGGTGGACGCTCTGCACGCCAATGGTATTCCTGCGGCTTTTTACAACAGTTCGCAAAGTCCAGAGACACAAAACGAGGTACTCCAAAACCTGCACAAACAAAAAATAAAACTCCTTTATGTCGCCCCGGAAAGTTTGAACTTTCTGTTGCCACACCTCAATGAAAACAATGTCAGCCTTTTTGCTATTGATGAAGCGCACTGCATTTCGGCCTGGGGGCACGATTTTCGTCCGGCATACACGCAGCTTGGGAAACTCAAACAACGTTTTCCGGAAATCCCGGTAGCTGCATTTACCGCCACAGCCGATGTAGCTACCCAGGATGATATTGTTAAGCAACTGCATATCCCAAAAGCACAAAAACACCTGGCCTCTTTTGACCGAAAAAATCTTTATCTGGAAGTGCGCCCCGGCACCAACCGCTTGCCACAAATCCTTCGTTTTTTAAGAAACAGAAAAGAAGAAAGCGGCATTATTTATTGCCTCAGCAGAAAAAGCACCGAAACCCTTGCCCAAAAACTTATTGAAAACGGCTTTCAGGCACAGGCCTATCACGCCGGTTTGGAGACAGAAGAGCGCAGCCGCATTCAGGAAGATTTTGTCAATGACCGCACGCCCATTATCGTGGCTACCATCGCCTTTGGAATGGGAATCGATAAGAGCAACGTGCGCTGGGTGATTCACTACAATATGCCCAAAAACATTGAAGGCTACTATCAGGAAATAGGGCGCAGCGGGCGTGACAGCCTTCCGGCACAAACCCTGTTGTTTTACAGCTTTGCCGATGTGGTGAAACTGCGGCAGTTTATCGAGGAATCACCCAATCGCGAATTCCAATTGGCCAAACTGGAGCGCATGCAACAGTTTTCCGAGGCGTTGAGTTGCCGACGTATTGCGTTGTTGAATTATTTTGGCGAACATATTTCTGAAGATTGCGGTAATTGTGACAATTGCAAAACGCCACCACAGTTTTTTGACGGCACCGTGCTGGCGCAAAAAGTGTGTTCAGCGGTATATCGCCTTTCAGAAAATGAACCTTTGGGTATGCTGGTGGACGTGTTGCGGGGTTCCAAAAATGCACAGGTGTATGACAAAGGCTATCAAAACATCAAGACTTACGGAACGGCGAAAGATATCCCCTGGCTGGATTTACAGCAATACATCATTCAACTGGTGAATCAGGGTATTCTTGAAATTCGTTTTCATGAAAACGGCCGTTTGTTGTTAACCCCTTTGGCTAAAAAAATCCTTTTTGAAGGGCGAAAAGTCAAGCTCGCTTCATTGCAAACCAAAGAAAAACCGGCCGTAAAAGAACGTGTGGAAAAACCTGAAACGTTTGGCTTGTTTGAAAAACTAAGACAATTGCGACGTCAAATTTCCATCGAAGAAAATGTGGCAGCATACATTGTTTTCAGTGATGCTGCTTTAAAAGACATGGAAAAACTCTTACCGGAAACCGAAGAAGAATTTCTGCAAGTGAGCGGTGTGGGGCAAGCTAAAAATGAAAAATACGGCAAACGGTTTTTAGAAGCCATTAAAGCTCATATACAAAATGAGATTGAAGAAGAGACGCTAAAAAAACCAAAAATACCCACGCAGCAATTAAGCTATGAATTGTTTGAAAAAGGAATGTCTGTTGCTGAAATTTCATCACAGAGAAACCTGAAAGAAGATACTATTTATGGTCATTTTCAAAAAATGCATCAGGCGGGAAAACCGATAGACTTACTTGCTTTTATCAATAAGGAAGAAATTACACTTGTCAATAAAGCCAAAGAGGAATTGCAACTCGAGGAAGAAAGTCTCAAACCCATTTTTGAACACTTGAAAGAAGAGGTTCCTTACTGGAAAATCAGAATGGCGCTTTATCTGGGAGAAAATTAATTTTGGCTAAAGTTTATGAAATCAAGCCGCTGCTACTTTGGTAAGCCAGGTATGTGGGCAACGGCAACAGCGTTTGCTTTCACATTTTTTGAACTTTTCGCAGCATTTGGACTTTGGTCCTTTGCTTAGCTTCTCTTTTTTGAGTTTTTTGTCTTTTTTCTTTCCCAATTCGGTAGCGTAAATCGTGCGCAAAAATACTTATTAGTAATGATTCTAAATAAAATTTAACACCTTTTTTATAGCTCAATACTTTAAGCAAAGGTTAAATATGTTATAATTTCTAAAACAAGACAGATTGGTTTTATGGTTTTCTTTAATTTTAAGGAATAACCATCATTTATAAAAAAATAACATGGCGATTATCGGTTCCATTATCAAAGGCCTTATTGATTTGCGCGACAAAGTTGTTTCAGAACCCGATGCTGTTGAAGCCCAGCAGCAGGTGTTGAAAGAACTTTTAAAAACAGCAAAGGATACCGCTTTTGGAAAGCAATATCAATTTGATAAAATCCTTGATGCTTCCAAGCCCGAAGCTGTTTTTGCAGCAACAGTCCCCTATTTTGATTACAATAAAATCCACGCGGAATGGTGGCACAAACTGCACCAAGGGAAAGAAGATATCACCTGGCCGGGAAGGCCGCCTTACTTTGCCCTGAGTTCCGGCACGACCGGAAAAAGCAGCAAGCGTATTCCCGTGACCGAAGAGATGCTGGACGCCATCAGAAAAACCGGAATTCAGCAGGTGGGGGCTTTGGCCAACTTTGAGCTCCCTTCTGATTTTTTTGAAAAGGAAATTATGATGCTGGGCAGTTCGACAAACCTTCAGGAGGAGGGGGATCATCAGGAAGGAGAGATTAGTGGGATTTCAGCCAGCAACATACCGTTTTGGTTTCGGGGGTATTACAAACCCGGAGAGGAAATTTCCAAAATAGATGACTGGGACAAACGCGTAAAAAAAATAGCTGAAAACGCCAAAGAGTGGGACATTGGTGCCTTATCGGGCATCCCCTCCTGGATGGAATTGATGCTTAAAGAAGTGATTGCCCACCACAAAGCCAAAAACATCCATGAGATTTGGCCCAATCTGCAAGTCTTTACTTCGGGCGGGGTAGCATTTGAGCCCTATGAAAAAAGCTTCAATGCCTTGCTCGCCCATCCCATCACCATTATAGATACCTATCTGGCTTCTGAAGGGTTTTTGGCTTTTCAGCAGCGCCCCGAAACCAACGCGATGAAACTGGTGGTTGATAATGGGATTTACTTCGAGTTTGTCCCCTTCAATCCTGATTACATAAATCCGGATGGCTCCATTACCGAAGATGCGCCCGCCCTGATATTGGCTGAGGTTAAAGAAGGTGAAGAGTACATTCTTATTATCAGCACGGTTTCAGGTGCCTGGAGATACCTTATCGGCGACACCATCCAGTTCACTGATGTTAGCAGACACGAAATCAGAATTACCGGCCGTACCAAGTTTTTCCTTAATGTGGTGGGTTCACAGCTATCTGTCAACAAGATGAATGATGCTGTTCAGGAACTGGAAAAAAAGTATGATTGTAAAATCCCGGAATTTACAGTGTCAGCAGTGAGAATAGATGGTGAGTATCACCATTTCTGGTATCTGGGTACAGAACACAAGCTGAACGATGAAAAAGTAGCAGACGCCCTGGACGAGGCGTTAAAAAAAGCAAATAAAAACTATAAGGTTGCCCGCTCAAAAGCCTTGAAAGGCGTAAAGGTAAAAACAATATCTCCTAAAATTTTTCAAGAGTGGAGTGCTGCAAACAAGAAAAAAGGTGGGCAGGTCAAGATGGAAAAAGTAATGGATGAGGAAAAGTTTTCAGAATGGGAAGCGTTTGTAAAATCAAATCTGTGATTTTTCAATTCGTCTCGATTGTTTCCAGGTCTTCGACAAGTACCATGATTTCTTCAGGTGACAAGTACAGCCTTTTGATACGATCTTTATAAACTTCAGAAATAGAAGCGTGATTGAGGATAAAATCTTTGGTTGCCAGAATATAATCCTTCATACCATGGTTGATGGCATAGGTGTCTGCTGCGCGCTCAGCTTCTTTAATAAAACGTCTGGAAAAAACATAGCGCACCCCAAAAACCAAAAGATTAAACCCCTTACGGTCCCTGTAATCCATAATGTGACCCAGTTCGTGACCAATCCACCCAATCATAACATCTGAAGGAATTTGGGATATTTCAAAGGCTTCGTCTTCAATTTGCAGCTTTTCACTGATCAGGATTACATAGCCCCTGTTCTTCCTTTTTTTAAATATCCCTGAAAATCTGGGCTGTGCCTGCATAAATGACTTTTTAATCTTTTTCTTGAATTTGAATTCAATGGGTGTATCAGCCAGCTCAGGATAAAAAGAGAGGGCTGTTTTCACTTCTTCCAGAATTGCATGAGGAATGATTTTGTTTTGCAATAAGGTGCTGTCATTTAATTTGTTTTCCATAGCATTTGAGTGTGCATACACGCCTGATGACAATAATAAAATCAAAACCATCGCCCATAGCAGTAAACCGTTAAAATTCACTTTTGAATGCACTGAAGTTAATTTTAAATTCAACATTTTTTTAAAGATAGCGAATAGGGTTTTTCTATAAAAAATAAAAAGAAAACTTTATGAAAATCCAAACACTTCTTTAAAAATCCAAAGATTGAATTATATTTGCACCCTTATGAAAAATCAAAGACAACATATTCGTTTTACATCGCCTGTGGCAGATGGAAACTATCCGTGGATGGACAATTTACCATCGCGGTTCGGATGCTTTGTTTTGGATTTTAAATCATTTGAGTGATCATTTAGTAGAATTTAAACCCATTATATAAGAGCGTCCGTTAATTCGGATGCTTTTTTTTATACAATTTTTAAAAAAATTTAAAGTGAAAAAGTAGACACACATATATGAAGATTGAAAGTTAAGTTTTTGAATGCAAGATGTATAGATTTCGGCATACAGCCGGACAGGATTTCTATGGTCTAAAATAAACACAAGTAACTGAAAATCAAATAAATAAAATTAAGTTTTATTTGGAAATTAAAAAAATACCCGCATCTTTGCATCGCAATTTTTAAGGATTGCCAAAAACAAATTATTCATTAAATAAAAGAAGCTATGTGGTATCGATTAAACACCTCAGAACGTCAAAAGCATTTTGATATGCTGATAGACACGCTTCGGAATCTAAATCTCTTCTAGAGTATGATAAAGATCCGAAGCAACACCTAACCGTTTCGGATTTTTGTTGGAATTTCCTTCATCACATTCCGTTACGGGAACGAAAGCCAAAATGGCTTTTTATTTTAAACTATAAAATAAATCGTAATGGAAACAACACTATACAATAGTTACATTTTCAAAGCTATGGATGCCTATCCATACAATCTGGAAGAAACCATAGAAGCTTTAAACTATGCTTTGTCTTATGACAAGAACAATGTTCAGGCGCTATGTTTGATGGCAAAATTTTCTGCAGAACAATTAGGGGATTATGAGACCGCTAAAAGTTACTTTGCTGAAGCCCTTGCACAAAAAATGGAAAACCCGGTGCTTTACCCTGATTACATAAGGGTGCTGATACAAAATGAAGATTATCTTGAAGCACAAAAGTTACTTGACTTTGCTTTAAGCATCAAAGGAACTGACAAAGCAGGTTTACAAATAATTCAGGGACAGCTTTTAGAGGTTTTAATGAAATGGAAAGAGGCAAAAAAAGCCTACAAAAAAGCGTTGAAAATGGGGTGTAATTCTGCTTTTATAAGTTTTGTTGAGGAAGAAATAAAGAGAGTAAAGCAAAAGCTTCCTCATAAGAAAGCAAAAGCAAAATCCAAAAACAAAAATAAAAAGAAGTCGGTGAAATAGATGATTTCAAAAATTTGAAATTGTTGAAACCGGTAGATCATCAGGTACCGTGGTTTACTTGTTTGCCGTGCTTAAAATATCAAGAGGAGTCTTGTTGCGTGTTTCTGTACAGCACCATTGTGTGAGGGGTTGCAAATTTTGTATTACCCTTTCATATACAACTTGGCTTGAAGGTTTTTGCTGTTAGCCAAAAAACAGTTGCGACTCTGTAGGTCGTGGGTTCGATTCCCACTCCGTTTTACGGATAGTTCAGTGGCTAGAACACCAGATGTGGATGTCGCCGGTTCGATTCCGGTCAAAAACCAGGTTTCATACCTCTTGTTTTTGTAGCTCAGTTGGTAGAGCACTACACTTTTTATGTAGGTTGTGGACCTCAAATCCACTCAAAAAGCAGATCATCTTTTAAAACTGATTACCAAAAAAGAAGAATAGTGTGTGGAAATCGGTTGTTGTAATTCTATCAACAACAGCTTTGACGGAACTTTGAAGTGCTTTTACTTATAAAGAAAAGTAGGCTTTTTTTCAAAATTGAAGATTTGAATTCAAACCATATAGTGGGGAAAACGCTTATCATATCAATTAAAAAAAACAGTTTGTTGGCATTTAAAAATAGAGTACTTCCGTTCTTGAAAAGTGATTTCTCACCCTGTTCTAATATTTAATGTGAAATCTGGCTTGTATAAATACAAGCATTTAAAATCAAATAAAATGAAAAGAATTAGGATAAATAAGGGAAAAGTAGGAATGATCTTCAAAAGAGGAGATTACAAACGCACAATAAGCAGTGGTGTTCATTGGTTAGGATTGTTTGAAACCGTAATGATTTTTGACCTTTCAAGACCTTTTGTGCCTCCAGTAGCAATTGAAATATTGCTTGAGGACAGCAAACTAAAAACTATGCTGCACATCATTGAGGTAAAGGATAACGAGATTGTATTGGTTTATGATAGAGGTAACTTTAAAAATATCCTTACCGCCGGAAAGTATATTTACTGGAATACGCTGGTAGACTACCAGTTTACCTATGCAGATCTTAGTAAAATATACATTACTGAAAAGATTGATAAAGCTCTTTTTAGTAATTATGAATTGAGCAAACACATACGAATCTTTGAAGTAGCTGCTTATGAAAAAGCCGTGTTTATCGTTGATGATGTATTTGTCAAAATCCTGGAAAGTGGTACTTACCGTTTCTGGAGGAATGACACGACCATCAAGATTGCAAAAGCGGATATGAGACAGTTGCAACTTGAAATTGCCGGACAGGAATTGCTGACCAAAGATAAAGCAGCCATACGTATCAACTTTTACACAAAGTACAAAGTTACAGATATTGTAAAAGCGCTTATGGACAACAAAGACTATGAAAAGCAATTGTATGTTGTGTTGCAGTTAGCCATTCGTGCTTATGTGGGAACTTATACCCTGGATGAGCTTCTTGAAAACAAGGATAGTATTGCAAAAGCAGTATTTGAAAAAGTTAAAAGGGAAGCTTCTAATCTCGGTGTTGAGGTTCTCAATACAGGTATCAGGGACGTGATTTTGCCCGGGGATATGAAAGAGATTATGAATCAGGTTCTTGTTGCCCAGAAAAAAGCACAAGCCAATGTGATTACCAGAAGGGAAGAAACAGCTTCAACAAGAAGTTTGTTGAACACTGCCAAGTTGATGGAAGAAAATGACATGCTTTTCAAATTGAAAGAGATGGAGTATGTTGAGAAAATTGCCGACAAGATTGGTGAAATTTCTATCTCAGGAAACGGTGGTGTAGTGAAACAGTTAAAAGATATTTTTTCTGTTAATAAGTAAGGAATGCGTCGAAAATGATTTCGGCGCATTTTTTTTACCAAAAATAAATCTCCTGAGCCAGCCTATACGTATTGGCGTGCGCCTCTACAATAATCTTAAGATCTGGCGAGTAGCCGCCACCCATGCTGCACATAACAGGAATTTTATGGTCCTGGCAAGTTTGTAATACATAACGGTCGCGTTCTTTGCAACCATCAATAGTGCAGCTGAGCCTTCCTAGCTTGTCACTTTCCAAAATATCTACGCCACAGAGGTAGTAAATAAAATCGGGTTGTTGCTCTTCAATCAACTTCGGAAGGGTTTCTTTCAGGGTTTTTAAATATGCTGTATCTCCTGTTGCATCTGGTAAAGCAATGTCCAAGTTTGATTTTTCTTTCTGAAACGGATAGTTTCCGGCACCGTGCATAGAGAATGTGAAAACTGAAGCGTCATCCTTAAATATTTCAGCAGTACCATTGCCTTGATGCACATCGAGGTCGACGATAAGTATTTTATTAGCCAACCCTTTATTTAATAAATAACGAGCCCCAATCGCCTGATCGTTAAACAGGCAAAACCCTTCACCGCGATTGGAATAAGCGTGATGCGTGCCTCCGGCAATATTCATTGCGATGCCATATTTCAAAGCAAATTCACTGGCCATTATGGTTCCTTGTGTGATGATGCTTTCCCTTTTCACCAAAGTGTCGCTTAAAGGAAATCCTATTTTTCGTGCTGCACTTTTGCTTAATGTTTGGTTTTTTAAGTCGTTAATGTACTCTTGGGTATGTACCGCCAAGATATGAGCTTCATCGGCAACATCGGGTTCAAAAAAATTTTCAGCAGTACAGGTACCCTCGTGCAACAATTGCTGAGGTATCAATTCATATTTGTCCATAGGGAAACGGTGTCCCTCAGGAAGCGGGTGTTTGTAAATATGATGGTAGGCGATTTTGAGCATTTTATTTTTTTAGTACACAACAAAAATCCGTGAAATCCGGGTTAATCAGTGTGATCTGTGTTCTTTTATAACTTATGCAATTTCAACTGTATGCGTTTTCTATATATGTCCACATCCAGAACTTTTACTACGATTTGTTGATGCAAACTCACGTGGGCATTTACATCACTTACAAAACCATCGGCGAGGTTTGAGATGTGGATGAGGCCGCTTTCTTTAATGCCAATATCCACAAAGCATCCAAAATTAGTAATATTGTTTACTATCCCCGGCAACAATTGTCCTTCTTTCAGATCATTGATGTTTTTGATGTTTTGGTTAAAAGTGAATACTTTGGCCTGTTCACGGGTGTCGAGCCCGGGTTTTTCAAGTTCGTTAATGATGTCTTCCAAAGTCAGGAGTCCCACAGTTTCACTTACATATTTTTCCTTTGGAATACTTTTTAAAACCTCCGTATTTCCAATCAAATCAGAAACATCCATTTTTAAATCCTTGGCCATTTGTTTGACCAAGCCATAACTTTCAGGATGCACGGCCGAGTTGTCCAAGGGATTCTTTCCGTTTTTAATGCGTAAAAAACCGGCGCTTTGCTCAAAAGCTTTACCGCCCAGACGGGGTACTTTTTTGATTTCCTCACGGGAAGTAAATGCGCCGTTTTCCTCGCGGTATGCAAAAATATTTTCCGCCAACTTAGGACCAACGCCGGAGACGTAAGCCAACAACGAACGGCTAGCCGTATTGATATTCACTCCCACCGAATTCACGCAACGCTCCACCACACGGTCAAGTGCTGTTTTCAATTTGGTTTGATCCACATCGTGCTGGTATTGTCCCACGCCAATGGACTTAGCCTCAATTTTTACCAGTTCAGCAAGCGGGTCTGCCAGTCGTCTTCCGATGGATACCGCACCACGCACGGTCACATCATAATTGGGGAATTCTTCCCGGGCGATTTTGGAAGCCGAATAAATGGAAGCTCCCGCTTCGCTAACCACAAACACCTGAATATCGTTTTTAAACTGAATTTTTCTGATGAGGCGTTCCGTTTCGCGTGAAGCGGTTCCGTTACCGATGGCGATGGCTTCTGTTTTATGGGCATCGGCCAGCGAACTGATTTTTTTGATAGCACCCTTTTCATCATTTTGAGGTGCGTGCGGAAAAATGGTTTCGTTGTGCTTGAGGTTGCCTTGTGCGTCCAGACATACCACTTTACAACCTGTCCTGAAACCCGGGTCAATGGCCATAATGCGCTTTTCACCCAGCGGCGCGCCAAGCAACAACTGCTGAAGGTTCTTGGCAAATACTGAAATCGCAGTATCGTCTGCAGCTTCTTTGGCAGCATTCAGTCGTTCATTTGACAAGGCCGGAAAGAGCAGGCGTTTGAAACTGTCTTTGATGGCCAATTCAATCTGATTTGCACATTCATTTTGTGATTTGATAATCCTCCTTTCAATGGCAGAAAGGGCTTTTTCCTCGTCAATTTCAATTTTTACTTTGATAAATCCTTCGGTTTCCGCGCGCAAAATAGCGAGCAACCGGTGTGACGGACACGTTTTTAAAGATTCTTCCCATTGAAAATAGTCACGGAATTTCTGGGCTTTTTCATCTTCGGCTTTGTCTTTTGCTACTTTGGTAGTGATGAGTGCAAAGTTTTCTAACTGCTTTCGCAAAGTATTTCTGATGTCTGTACGTTCATTGATCCATTCTGCGATGATGTGGCGGGCTCCTTCCAGAGCGTCTTCCGCAGAAGCGACACCCCCTTCAATATAGTTTTGCGCAATGGATTCTATGTCGTTTGCATTCTGAGCCATGATGATTTTGGCAAGGGGTTCCAGTCCGTTTTTACGGGCGGTTTCGGCTTTGGTTTTCCGGCTTTTTTTGAAGGGAAGGTAGAGGTCTTCAAGTGTGGTGAGGTCCATGGTGTTTTCTATGCTCTTGCGCAATTCCGGAGTTAAGACTTCTTGTTCTTCCAGCGCTTTGAGGATGGTGGTTTTGCGCTTTTCAAGGGCTTCAAACTGTTCTTTAAACTGAACAATGTCGCCAATTTGTACTTCATCCAGATTGCCGGTGCGCTCCTTTCGGTAACGGGCGATGAAAGGAATAGTACAGTCTTCATTCAATAACTGAACGGTGTTTTTTATGCTGCCGGCTGGCAGTTGGGTATTTTGGGAAATGTAGTGGAGGAGTTGCTCCATAGATGATTTTTGAAATTGATTGATTAAAAATTAGCCCGCAGATCACGCTGATCTTCGCAGATTTTTAATAAATTTTTCTGCGCACATCTGCGAAATCTGCGGGAGAAAAGCTTTGGATTTAAAACTGCCGCTTACACTTCGGCTCCGCTCAGTGACCGCTCGACATTGCAGAGTGACCACTTAATTGATAGTCATTCCATTCCCAACACCTTCAACATCAGGATTGAGAAAAACCAATTTTCCTTCCGCATTTTCGGTCATAAGAATCATTCCCTGGCTTTCCACACCACGCAGTTTTCTAGGGGCGAGGTTGATGAGAATGGTGACTTGTTTTCCAATGATTTCTTCAGGAGTGAAACTTTCTGCAATTCCTGAAACTACAGTGCGCACATCGAGTCCGGTATCTACTTTTAAAACTAAAAGTTTATCGGCTTTGGGCATTTTTTCGGCTTCAATGATGGTGCCTACTCGCATATCTAGTTTGGTGAAATCGTCAAAATTTATGGTTTCTTTTTGTGGCATGAGCTTCGTTTTTTCTTCTGTTTGTTTTTCACTTTTATTGGAGGCTTTTGTGGCCTGCAATTTGTCAAGTTGTAGCTGTATTTGCTCGTCTTCTATTTTGGAGAAAAGCAATTCGGCCTGACCGATTTGATGACCGGTTTCCAGAGACTTCAGTGCACCCCAGTTTTCTGCATCATAGTTTAAAATGGTTTTTAATTTTTTTGACGTAAATGGCAAAAACGGTTCGCTTAAAACTGCCAGTGCAGCTGCAATTTGCAGGGCGACATACATTACGGTTTTAGTGCGCTCTTCGTCGGTTTTGATGGTTTTCCAAGGCTCTTCATCGGCTAAATATTTGTTGCCTAAACGTGCCAGATTCATCAATTCACCTTGTGCTTCGCGAAAACGGTACCGTTCAATGGAGCTGCCTATCACATCCGGATAAGCTTTCATTTCATTTAGGGTTTGGGTGTCAATATCCTTTAATTCGGATGGTTGGGGTACGTGACCTTCATAATATTTATGGGTCAAAACCGCCACACGGTTGATAAAATTGCCGAAAATGGCAACCAATTCATTATTGTTCCGCGCCTGGAAATCCTTCCAGGTAAAATCGTTGTCTTTGGTTTCAGGAGCTGTTGCCGTAAGCGTATAGCGCAATACATCCTTTTGCCCTGGGAAATCTTCCAGATACTCGTGCAACCATACTGCCCAATTTTTGGACGTTGACAATTTGCTGCCTTCTAAGTTCAGGAATTCGTTGGCAGGCACATTGTCAGGCAAAATATAGCTGCCTTCCGCTTTGAGCATGGCCGGGAAAATAACACAGTGAAACACAATATTGTCTTTCCCTATAAAATGCACCAGTTTGGTATCGTCACTTTTCCAGTAAGGTTCCCAGTCTTTTCCTTCTCGGGCAGCCCACTCTTTAGTTGAAGAAATGTAACCAATGGGGGCATCAAACCAAACATACAACACTTTTCCTTCGGCGCCTTCGACGGGTACGGGGATGCCCCAATCCAGATCGCGGGTGACGGCACGCGGGCGTAAGCCATCGTCAATCCACGATTTTACTTGTCCGTACACATTGGGTTTCCAGTCTTTTTTATGGTCAACGAGTATCCATTGTTTTAGGAAATCTTCATAGTTTTCCAGAGGTAAGAACCAGTGTTTGGTCTTTTTCAGTACCGGAACGGCTCCTGTGATGGTTGATTTTGGGTTTATTAAATCAGTAGCGTTTAGCGAGGTGCCACATTTTTCGCACTGGTCGCCATAGGCTTCGTCGTGACCACATTTGGGACAGGTTCCTGTGACGAAACGGTCTGCCAAAAACTGTTCTGCTTCGGGGTCATACAATTGTTCGGTGACTTCTTCAATGAACTTTCCATCGCTGTGGAGTTTTTTAAAGAATTCAGAGGCTGTTTCGTGATGGATTTTCGCCGAAGTGCGGGAATAGTTGTCAAAGGTAATTCCAAAATCTTCAAAAGATTTTTTCACAATGGTGTGAAATTTATCTGTAATTTCAAGGGGTGTGACGCCTTCTTTTCTCGCTTTCATAGAAATTGCCACACCGTGTTCATCGCTTCCGCAAATAAAAGCTACATCTTTCCCTTGCATACGCAGGTAGCGTGCATAAATATCTGACGGGACATAAACCCCTGCCAAATGGCCAATGTGAATGGGCCCGTTAGTATAAGGCAGTGCTGCGGTGATGGTGTAACGTTTTGGTGTGTTCATGAAAAGAAATGCTGAATTTTAGTGCTACAAATGTAAGCAACACAAAGATAATTAGCGTTAATTTATTGCAAAAGGGAATTTGTTTGCGGGTATTTATCTCTAATTTTATATAAAACAACCAACTTATGAAAAAGTTCATCTTTATAGGAGTATTATGCTTAATCGTATCGTGCAAAGGAAAAAAAAGTGTTTCTGAAGTAGATTCCAAACCCCCGGCGGAGACTTTTATTATTGAAGATATTATAAAAGACCCCACACCTGAAGCCCTTAAAAGAAGGTACCCCAATGCAGACTTTAGGGAAGACATTGGTCTTTATGAAGAAGGAACTGCTGAGCGCGCATACACTATATTATACCCGGGAACCAAGAATGAAATTCATTTAATCTGGGAAACTATTAAAAGAGAAGACCTTTATCAGGTTGTCTTCTCTAAAAATGGTGACTGGGTTTCCAGTTTGGGGATTGGTGTTGGCACATCATATGCTGAGCTTGTTGAACGCAACGGCAAACCCATTAAAGTATATGGTTTTGGCTGGGATTACAGCGGGGCAGTTGACTGGAATGGAGGAAACCTTCAAAACAGTAACTTGCGTGTTTTTCTCAAACCGGCGATAGAGCCTAAACCAAAATTTTATACTGACGGCATTATTGAACCCACACAGGGAGAAATGGATGAGTTGGACTTGAGAGTGGGCAATATTATTTATCACTTAGGAAATGATTAAACCGGAACATCTCAAAAAAGGAGATGCTGTTGCTATTGTCTCCACAGCACGAAAAATTTCTTTAGAAGAAATCGAGCCTGCTATTGCCTTATTAAAAACGTGGGGGTTGAAAGCTGTTGTGGGAAAAACCATTGGCGTCGCAGAGAACCAGTTTGCCGGAAGTGATGCCCTCCGTATTTCAGATTTTCAGGAGATGCTTGATAACCCTGATATCAAAGCCATCTGGTGTGCCCGCGGTGGGTATGGTACCGTGCGCATGATTGACCATCTCGACTTTACACCTTTTAAAAAACATCCCAAATGGATTGTGGGTTATAGTGATGTTACAGTATTGCACAGTCACCTTCACAAGTTGGGTTATGAAACCATACACGCAGAGATGGCGAGGGAGATTACCAAAAAAACAAGCTTGACCAGGAGTTCTCTTCGCAATGCCCTCTTTGGAAAATCACATATTATAAAGTATGAAATTCAGGATGCTTCTTCCAGACAAGGAAGGGCCAAGGGTCAATTAATCGGTGGAAACCTTTCGGTATTGTATTCCCTTTTCGGAAGTCCTTCAGCAGTTAATACAGATGGAAAAATCTTATTTATTGAAGACCTGGATGAATATTTATATCATATCGACCGGATGACGCAAAATATGAAACGCAACGGTTATTTTGAGAAACTGGCAGGTTTGATTGTCGGTGGAATGAGTGATATGAGGGATAATACTGAGGCCTTTGGTTTTAAAAATGATAACCCTTTCGGGAAAACCGCCAAAGACATTATTTCAGAAGTTGTTTCAGAGTATGATTTCCCGGTATGTTATGACTTTCCTGCCGGGCATATGGAAAACAACATAGCTTTAATTATGGGACGTGACGTTAACCTTGAGGTGCAAGCATCAAAAGTTATATTGACCTATCAATAAAAAAGAGTGGGTTTTAAACCACTCTTAATAAGCCATAAACTTTAAAGGTTCTACATTTCCTCACTAAAGTCCGGATAGAGGAAATTGTTGTATGGGAAGCGTTGTACATTAATTTCGCGCACCATATCATAAACCTTTTTCCGGAATTCTTCCAGGTTGATTTTTTCGGTCGCCGAAATAAATACCACATCGCCATTTACTTTACTCATCCAGGTACTTTTCAATTCCTCAAGTGTATAATGTGCTTTTGTCTTTTCAGTAATCAGGTCATCTTCATCAATGGTTTCGGGGGTGTATGCATCAATTTTATTAAAAACCATAAGCATGGGTTTGTCCCTGCCTTTAATTTCGTCAAGGGTTTGATGAACAGAATCGATATGGTCTTCAAAGTTTGGGTGGGATATATCCACCACATGAAGGAGAAGGTCTGCCTCACGCACTTCATCCAGCGTACTTTTAAAGGATTCTACCAACTGGGTGGGAAGTTTCCTGATAAAACCCACCGTGTCTGTAAGCAGAAAGGGTAGGTTGCCAATTACTACTTTTCTCACCGTGGTGTCAAGGGTTGCAAACAATTTGTTTTCAGCAAACACTTCAGACTTGCTGATGGTGTTCATCAGGGTTGATTTCCCAACATTGGTATACCCCACCAGTGCCACACGCACCAATGCACCGCGATTGCCTCGCTGAACCGCCATTTGTTTGTCAATGGTTTTGAGTTTGTCTTTGAGCAAGGAGATGCGGTCTCTTACGATACGTCTGTCTGTTTCAATCTCAGTTTCCCCGGGACCGCGCATCCCGATACCCCCTCGCTGACGCTCCAGGTGGGTCCACATCCCGGCAAGGCGCGGCAGCAAATATTCATATTGTGCCAACTCTACCTGAGTGCGGGCATAACTTGTTTGAGCACGCTGCGCAAAAATGTCCAGAATCAGGTTTGTTCTGTCAATGATTTTGCACTTTAATATTTTTTCGATGTTTTTTTGTTGCGCAGGCGATAATTCGTCATCAAAAATCGCTGTGCCAATATCATTGGCTTCCACAAATTGCCGCACTTCTTCCATTTTCCCGGTACCGATAAAGGTTTTTGGGTTGGGTTTATCGGTTTTTTGCATATAGCGTTTCACCACTTCAGCGCCGGCAGTGTAAGCCAGGAACTCAAGTTCATCGAGATACTCAATGGCTTTTTCTTCACTTTGATGTTGCGTCACCAAGCCAATTAAGATGGCTTTTTCATATTCTATTTCAAGTTTTTCCAGCATAGGTTTGTTTGTTGGGCAAAATTACACAATTAGAATGAAGGAATAAAAAAGTTGGGATTTTGTTAAGGGAATTCCCATTATATTAGAATAAGAAGCTTCAGGTATGCCAGATTAACTCTCAAAAAGCATTCCTTCTTCCTGTACTTTTTTACATTCCTCCCACATGAGTTCTTAGTGTGGTCATTTTTAAAAGGCTCACTAGAACAAGGCTGGGAGAAAACCCCTCTTTTTTTGGTCAATAGGGTGATCTGTGTCATTTTAGTAATTCATGAGCCCTGAGAGGCTAAGCAGGTTTTATGGTCCCTAAACTTTTAGCGGGTGGCATTGCATTGTATAGCTATTTTAGAATGGTTCTAAATTATATTTGATTTATTTGTTACGAATTTATGCAGTATGATTTCTACTTTTTAATCTAAATAGATATTTCTTTTTGTATGAAAATGAAAAGAATGGAACGAAAAATAGAAGAGGCTTGTTTTATTAAAATTATTACAAACTCCATTATGTTTTTCATCGTCAAAATATGCATTTCACCCGAAATGAAAAGTTAACCGTTTCTTAATCTACTTTAATTTCTTACTTTAGTGCTTTCTACTTCAAAACGACTTAACATTATGAAAAAACAACTACGCAGCTTTTTTAAGTTTGCTGAAAATTTAAAAAAATTAACACCCTTAAAATCAATAAATAACAAAAACTTTTTAATTCTGGTGCTTTTGTGCTCCGGAGTTGTGGCTACCGCTCAGGGGCCGGGAAGTTTATTTGTTGATGCGGGATCTGACCAAACGATACCCTGTGATCAGGTGGGTAGCAGTGTTACCTTGACGGCAGATTTTTTGGAAACTTTTGAAACCATAAGTGAAGAATATACAGTATCTACAATTCCTTATAACCCTCCTTTTTCTTTTGACGGTTTAGCCAATCAATTAAATCCTAATTTTGATGACAGATGGTCTGTTGTTGAGGATTTACCTTTTGACTTCTGTTTTTTTGGAAATCTGGAACAGCAATTTCAGGTGGGTTCCAACGGTGTCTTACGCTTTGAGGTAGACCCTGACGATATTACAAATGCATGGTCTTTTGATCAGGACTTACCAAATAACACTCAGGATGCCCTGTCTGAGGCCAATGTATTTACTCCCGTTCACGATATTGACCCATCGGTGTCTACAGTTGAAGAAATAGGGTATGAAGTTCTGGGAGAGTATCCCAATCGTGTATTGGTGGTAGCCTATTTTGAAGTGCCTATGTTTTCCTGTAATGATTTACTGGCAACCCATATGGCAGTTTTTTATGAGTTCTCAAACGTGATTGAGATTTATATACAAGACAAACCCGTTTGTCCTAGCTGGAATGATGGTAATGCTGCCTTAGGTATTCAAAACAATGCTGGGACAGTTGCTTATGTGCCGCCGGGAAGAAATACTTCAGATTCTCCATGGGAAGCTACCAATGAAGCCTGGCAGTTTTCACCGGAAGGATTGCCCACCTTTGTTTTTGAATGGCTTGACAGTGACGGGAATGTCGTTAGTACAGATACCAGTATAACGGTTACACCGGACGGTGAGGAGACTTATACTGCACGTGTTACATATACAAACAGCTGTAACGGTGATGTGGTCGTTTTGACAGATGATGTTTCCATATTTCTTGATAATTCCATTTCAGTTGATTTAGGGCCAGATCAGTCTTTTTGTGATGTTGACAGTTTTGAAATTGTACCCACAATAACCGGTGCAGACCCCAATGATGTTACATATTTATGGAGTACAGGTGAAACCACTCCTACCATTACGGTTTCTACAACAGATACCTATAGTGTGGAAGTCTCTTTAGCAGACTGCACCGTTGAAGATGCTATCTTTCTTGAATTCAATGAAAGTCCGGCGATTGAGTTGGGAGATAATTTTGAAACCTGTTTTGAAAATGCCGTGTCTCTGGATGCGACTCCTTCAAACTATGCAGCCGGTGATGTTACCTATGCCTGGTCACTTGATGGAGACCCTCTTGCAGAGACCGGGCCAGAGCTTGAAGTTCTGGATTATGGGACTTATTCAGTTACAGTAGCTGCAGGTGACTGTGAGAGCACAGACAGTATCACCATTTCACCCATTGGCGACCTGGAAGTTTCTCTGGGAGCTCCTGTTTCAGGATGTGAAAGTGAAGAAGTAATTCTTACGGCCGAAACTTCAGAAACAGATGTGACCTTTACCTGGTTTTTAAATGGAACTATAATTGACGGCGAAACTTCAAACACCTTAACCATTACACTTCCTGATACCCCTTCAAATCTTTCTGATGTGTATCGTGTTGAAATTCAAAAAGGAGACTGTTCCGGTTCAGCCGAGGTTGAGGCTACAGCATTAAACTGTGTCATTTCACAGGGAATTTCCCCGAATGGTGATAACATGAATGACTGTTTTGACCTTCAGTTTTTAAACAACAGGAGTGGCGTTGCGATGCTTTCAATCTTCAATCGTTATGGTATTGTGGTGTATGAGCAGGATAACTATTCAGATGAATGGTGTGGTCAAAGTAGTAATGGAGATGAACTGCCAACAGGAACTTACTTTTATGTAATAAGATTTACTGAAAATGATCCCACATATGGCTCAGAAGCCACAGGGTGGGTATATATAAACAGAGATTCCAATTAAAACAATACTAACCATGAAAAAAACTTTATTTTCCACTTTTTTACTTTTGCTTGCATCCCTATTTACACAAGCACAAGTAATCACAGTTTCGGCTACTGAGTATACACACGAGGAGCTGGTTACTGAAGTACTGATCAATTCGCCCTGTGCGATAGTTAACAATATAGATACCACTACCGGCACCGATTTTGGGGCAGGTAACGGAATTGGATATTTTGAGAATACAAATCCCAATTTTCCAATGCAAAATGGGGTACTATTGGCTACCGGAGATATTAGTGGAGCCCCCGGGCCCAACACAACAAACACCTGGCCAGGCGCTGGATGGCCCGGCGACACACAACTCTTTGATTATATTCAAGCTTTGGGAATTGACCCGGGTTTGACATCCTATAACGATGCCACGATTATGGAGTTTGACTTTACCCCTTTGACAGATTCCATTAGTTTTAACTTTGTTTTTGGTTCAAATGAGTACGGAACATTTCAGTGTTCATTTTCTGATGCTTTTGCTTTTTTTCTTGAGGATCAGGTAACCGGGGAGATTGTAAATATGGCTGTGGTTCCTGACACCCCTACTGAAACTCCCATTTCAGTAACTACTATCAGGGATGATGCGCACAATGGCTCTTGTAGCTCTGAAAACCCTGAGTTTTTTGATGTTTATTATGGCACAACAGGTCAGCCTCCTGCTACAGCACCTGTAAACCTTAACGGACATACTGTTCTCATGCAGGCCTGGCAATATGTTACACCCAGCAATCCCTACAGGATGAAACTCGTTATCGCAGACAGGAATGACTCTTCATGGGATTCTGCAGTATTTATAGAGGGAGGTAGTTTCTTTATAGGAGATGCAGATCTGGGAGATGATATCACCATTGCAGATGGTACAGCCATCTGTGACGATGAAGAACTCATACTTTCTGTAGATGCCCCTGCGGGAAGTGAAATCACCTGGTTTTTTAACGGGGATGTAATCCCCGGGGAAACAGGTACTTCATTAACCGTAACCGAACCCGGTCTTTATGGTGTGGAAATTCAAAATCCGGATGCACCTGATTGTGTTATAACAGATGAAATTACCGTAGAATTCAAAGCCTCACCAATAATTGATCTGGGCGAGGATATACTGGTTTGTGATGAAATATTTGCAGAACTTGATGCCACCCCTGAAAACCTTGAAGACCTGGGGGATGTTACCTATGAATGGTTTTTCAATGGTGACTTGATTGCAGGAGCTGATCAAGCAATACTTGAGGTTACAGAAATTGGCGATTATACAGTAGAAGTAACTACAGAACTCGACTGTACCGCAACAGATACCATTTCAGTGGTTATTTCAGACTTCACGGTAGACCTTGGTGCAGATGCTTTCCCTTGTGATGAAGCAATCTATGA
The DNA here is from genome assembly GCA_963975935.1 of uncultured Flavobacteriaceae bacterium. Classification (GTDB taxonomy): domain Bacteria; phylum Bacteroidota; class Bacteroidia; order Flavobacteriales; family Flavobacteriaceae; genus Planktosalinus. The sequence continues at coordinate 126,645 of CAXBIQ010000005.1, read as the reverse complement.
AATTGTGCCCGTAGTTGAAGGAATTGACCCCGGTGATGCCACTTATTTGTGGAGCACAGGTGAGACGACTTTTAGTATCAATGTAACCACCTCCGGTAATTATAGTGTCGAAGTCAGCTATCTGGGTTGTACCGAGACTGATGATATCAATGTTAATTTCAGGGAGCTCCCGGCTGTAGATCTGGGTGTGAATGTTATAAAGTGTGCTCAGGATGAGCTTACACTGAACGCCACCCCATCAAATGGAGCTTCAGATGGTGTACTTTACACGTGGTTTGTCGACGGTGGCGTTATTACCGGCCAAACCGGGTCAACCATTACAATTACTGATGCCGGTTTATATAGCGTAGTGGTTGATGATAATGGCTGTGTTTCAGGTGATGAAATAACAGTTGAGTATTATGAAAATGAGAATTGTGTAATTACACAAGGAATCTCGCCCAATGGTGATGGCCTTAACGAATGCTTTGACCTGGAATTTTTGAGCGATGAATCAGGACCTCTGGAGTTGATTATATTAAATCGTCACGGGAGGGTTGTCTTCGAGCAAAATGATTATATAAATGAATGGTGCGGCCAAACAAATGACGGGGAAGAATTGCCTGTGGGGAATTACTTCTACGTAATAAAATCAGCAGAAGAAAACAAAACCGGATATTTATATTTAAATAAGTAATCTCACTTAATCACTAACATAACAATCAAATAATACATAATGAAAAAATTCTCACTATTACTCATCTTAATTTTAATCCTTGGTTTTCAGGATTTGAGTGCACAACAAGATCCGCAGTACACGCAATATATGTACAATATGAATGTAATAAACCCTGCCTATGCAGGATCTAAAGAAAGCCTGTCCCTTACGGCATTGTACAGAAAACAATGGTCCGGCCTGGATGGAGCCCCGGAGACTATTACCTTTTCAGGGCATTCCCCGATAGGTGAAAAAGTAGGCTTGGGTTTATCAGCCATTAAAGATGAACTGGGCCCGATTAAAGAAACCAATGTGTATGTTGACTTTTCTTACACCTTGCAACTCGGCGGTCAAGCAAATCTTGCATTGGGTTTGAAGGCAGGAGCTACATTTCACGATGTGGGTCTTGCAGGTTTGGAGGTTCAGGATGATAATGACCCGTTCTTTTCTCAGGATATTAACAATACCTATCCCAATATAGGAGCAGGGGCGTTTTTCTACACAGATAATTTTTATCTGGGAGTATCGGTTCCTAATTTCTTAAACTCTGTACATCTTGACGAGAACGGTTTAAAGTATGGCTCAGAAACACAGCACTTTTTTGCTACAACAGGATATGTGTTTCAGGTTAATGACAACTTTAAGTTAAAGCCTTCCGTAATGGTGAAATCAGCTTTTGAGTCACCACTTTCATTTGATGCAAACTTAAATGCGCTTTTCTATGACAAATTTGAAATTGGAGCATCTTATCGTTTAGACGATTCTTTTAGTGGGCTCGTTGGTTTTCAGGTTACAGAAAATATTCGGGTGGGCTATGCATATGACCACGTAGTATCAGACCTGGATGTTGTAGCTCCGGCTTCCCACGAAGTTATACTGACATTTGACGTGTTCTTTAACAAGCGCGTATTACGTTCACCAAGATATTTCTAATCCAACTAAGCAAAAAGACATGAAAAAATTATATACAATAGTATTTCTTATAGTAGCGAGCACCACCTTAACGTTTGCTCAAAACAAAGACACCAAAAAAGCCGACAAACATTTTGAAAGATTTGAATATGTCAAAGCTGCAAAAGAATATCAAGATTTGATAAAAAAAGGAAAAGCAGACGACTATGTTTACACACAACTGGCAGAATCTTACTTTTTAATTAATGACACAGAAAAAGCTGAGCCCTTTTACAAAAGGGTTGTTACAAATCCAGATGTAAATCCGGAAATTGTATACAACTATGCACAGACCTTAAAGGCAAACGGCAAATTTGACGAGTCAAATGAGATGATGAATAAGTTTGCCCAGATGAAGCCCAACGATTCACGTGCCGTTGATTTTAAAAATAATCCCAATTATATCCCACAGATTCTTGAAGGAAAGCCAAAGTTTACCGCCACCATTATGGGCGATTTAAATAGTAGTTATTCAGATTTTGGTGTAAATGAAGTGGGAAATAAAATCTACTTTTCTTCTGCAAGGAATATTACGCGAAAAAACTACGGAAGAAACCAGGAACCCTTTTTAGATATTTATGAAGCCGCTTTTACAGGTGGTAAAGTTTCAAATGTACAATTGGTAAAAGGTGATGTGAATACCAAATACCACGAAGGGATTGTTGCCGTTACTGCAGATGGGAAAAGAATGTATTTTGACAGAAATGATTACTATGACGGAAAATACCGAAAAGATGATGAAGGAATCAACCAATTGAATATTTATTATGCAGAATTGGTGGATGGCCGGTGGCGAGATGTGAAGCCTGTGCCTTTCAACAATTCTGAGTATTCTGTGGGTCACCCTGCATTGAGTCCTGACGGGAAGACACTCTATTTTGTCTCTGATATGCCCGGAGGACAAGGTGACTCTGATATTTACAAAGTTTCTATCAATGCAGACGGATCCTTTGGTACTCCTCAAAATTTAGGAACTAACATCAATACAGAGGGCAAAGAAGTCTTTCCATCAGTAGGCCAGGACGGAACCCTTTATTTCTCCAGTGATGCTCACCTTGGCTTAGGAGGTCTTGATGTGTTTTTATCAGCAAATGGAGGTGCAGGAGAGGTTAAAAATCTTGGATTGCCTATCAACAGTAGCTCTGACGACTTTTCATTCAGTATGAACCAGGCTACGCAGGAAGGATTTGTTTCTTCTAACAGAGGTGGGAGTGAGGAAGCCGGCAGCGATAACATCTACCGTATAAAAGAGCTTTGTGTCTCCACCATTCAAAGCATTGTAATGGACAGTAATACTAACAGACCTTTATCAGGTGCCACTGTAGCTTTATATGATGCAAACCAAAACAGGTTGACCACAAAAAGTACCGGTGCTGACGGTCGTGCCTCTTTTGAAATTGAATGTGATCAGACCATCACGGTACAAGCTTCTGTTGATGGTTATGAGTCTAATGCAGTTACAGTTTCTACCTCAAGTAAAAATGTTCCGGCAGAGATTATGCTAAGACCCATAGATGAAATTGTTGTGGATGATAAAGTAGTGCTCAATCCTATCTTATTTGATTTTGACAAGCACAATATCAAACCACAGGCTGCCCTTGAATTGGATAAACTGGTTCAGATAATGAAAAAGTATCCTGATATGGAAATAAAAGTTGAGGGACATACTGATAACAGAGGTTCTGATGCTTACAACAAACAACTTTCCAACAGGAGAGCACAATCCACAGTGCAATATGTTATTTCAAAAGGCATAGATGAAAGCAGGATTAGCGGCGAAGGATTTGGTGAAGAGCGACCTGCAGTGGCTTGCGGAAGTAATTGTACAGAAGCACAGCACCAAGAGAACAGACGTTCAGAGTTTATAATTACCAAAAGATAGTACCTTAGTTAAATCAATTAACTAACCAACCAAAAACCCTTGTCTATTTGTTTAGATGAGGGTTTTTTCTATTTTCCGAAAGCTGCCCGAATCGTTTGCAGCTACTTCATCCTGCAGCATTTTTTCCTGTATCTTAAGACAAGTATGTTCCCTGTTTAAAACAATCCCGTGGCTATAAAACCTTTTTCCATAATCAAGCCTGAAACCGGCATATCAGGGTTAGTGTACGCCAGTAAAGTAGTTGTAAATATTCAATTTAGACAAGCCGGAAATTCTTTTTAAAGAGGAAGTGAAGAGGTAGTATATGTAATTAATAAGCATAAAAAAACACCCCCCGGGTAGGAAGGTGTTTTTGAATAATTTTTATAATACTTTTCTTAGAAAGAACTGATTATGATATCATCAAGTTCATAAGTACCATCAGAACCGGCAGCGCCGCTACCTATGTATTTAAATGCAAAATATCCATTGTTTTCAACGCAAGATAAATCTACGATACCGGAGAAAATCCAATCCGGGAAAGGATCGCTGTTTTGAACAATTGTTGCGTCAGCAAGTAAATCCCAGGAAGCAGATGTGATATTTTCAGGAGTTCCATCCCAGTCACTAGAAAACAGAACTTCCATTTCACTGGCATCAGCAAAGCTGTTTGAAGTTTTAAATTCAATTGTAGCCTGATTTGCATTGGCCAAAGGAATTTCAGGAGTTATTAACCATGAAATTGTACTTGCATCACCTGAATTGAAGGAACCACAACGTGCAGAAATTCCTAAAGATTGGTTTGCACCATTATCTTCATAAGCCTCCCAGGCCTCAGAACCGGCTTCAACAAAGTTAGTCCATCCATTCCCTGAAATTGGGGTATTAATCGTTTGTGTTTCAAAATTATCAAAGAACAATTGATTTGGACCTGCTGCAGGAGCCAACCCACAATTTATCTCGGCGGGATCACATCTTTCAGAACTGTCAAAATTGATACCTTCCGGACTGTTTAAGTAAACCGTGTAAAAATCATCAAAGAAATCACGTGTAAGTATGACATCGATACTTCCTGTTTCAGCAGGCACTTGTAAGCCTTTAAAGTCAGCAAAGGTACTTGTGCTTAAAACCACAGAATTGCCGGTAGCACAGCTCTCTATAACGCGCTCACCATCAAACTGGTCTCCACCTTCTGCTGCAAATGTTTTACCCAATTCATTTCTGTTGAATTGCATATCAGTAAGTCTGATAAATAAATTTTCATTTTCTTCAGAAAACTGTGCAATAGTTAATGGCTTAGGAACAATGGTTTCAACTTGAGGAGAGCGAATGATAAAATCTTCCCTTTCTGCAAAAGAGATGCGTTCAATGGAGTTGCCGTTAGCAAATCCTAAGCTTAGGACACCGTTTGCAGTTCCAACAGCAAGACCGTCTAATTTTATAAATACTTTTCTTCCCACCTCATAAGTTACAAAAAGAGGGCTTACATCAACAAGAACTTTTACACCTCGGGTTGGGTTTTCAAAATTGTCCTGAATGATAAGTTGCTTGAAGAAGTTTCCGCCTTCGTCACTTGAAACCACATATCCTGAAACATATTTTCCGGTTTCGCTGAAACTAACGATTGATTCATCTGATTGCTCAAGAATTCCGGCAAGAGCGGGAATTTGAATTACATCTGCCGGGTTGATATTGGGCTCTTCAATGTTCAGGTCTGGCGTGTCAAAATCATCGTCTTTAACACACGAGGTAACTACTACTAAAGCGAGTAGTAACATTACTATTTTATTAAATTTTATTGTTTTCATTGTTGCTTAATTTATATTGTTTTTTTAAAATCTGAAATATGCGTTGATGTAATATGTTGTTCCGTTTCCAAAGAAATATCTGGAACCGAAAACAGGAGTATCCCTTCTTGATTCTTCAGATAAGCTTCTGTAATCTGCGTTTCTGGAATCTTCAAAGCCTCCGGTTCTGAACTCCTGATTAAAAACGTTATTGATTGTTGCAAAGAAACCTACAAAATAATCATTTATTTTCCAGGATTTTCCGCCAACAATATTAACCAACATATAATCGTCAAACTGTTCTTGTTGTAACAGTGTTCTGGCAGTGTCTTCGTTGTAATCATTAAAAGGCAGACCGTCTGTGTCTGTAGTAAAGGCATCAGTTCTTCTCAGTTTGCTAACGTTTATATAAGCATTTGAGAAATAGTTTGTGGTCGCTCCCACCCACCAAAAGTCAGGATCACGGTATTCAAAGCCTAACTGGTATGCACGTTCAGGGCCTCCTGAAAGATGCAGGTCTTTTAATTTTGATGTTCCGTCACCAAAAGTAAGCGGGTTTTCAAAGTCAACACTTGTATAATAAACATTAGGGTTGTTATTGTATGTATACTGACCCACAGAGGCTGCTGCCTTTAATTTGATGGTGGGTGTCACCTGGGCTTCAACTCCTAACTCTCCTCCTATATGCAATTTATCCACACCGGTTGAAATTTCCTGAACGAATGCAGCATTATTATTAAAACCTTGCCCTTGAATTGACTGGGTAAAGAAAAACCCTATTTCAGTAGCATCTTGAATAGTTGTATAAAAACCTGTCAATCGTGCTTTGATGATGGGTGAGCGATAAATATAACTCGCATCTACAGATTGGATTTTTTCACTTTCAAGTCCTATAACAACATCATTGCTTTGTCGTGCATTTGAAAACGAATTTCTTATGCCAGGTGCTTTTGTCATATATGCACCGTTCAAGTCGAAAAGATGGCGCCCGGTGAGTTTATAAGTTAAACCTCCCTTAAAGCCATAGTCTGTAAAGTCAAGTTTTTCACTTTCACCAAAAGAGCGTTCTCCCGGGAAATAACCATTTTCAAAAAGGCCGTTTCTTTGGTAAGATGTTTGGGTTGCTTGACCCGCTAAATAAAAATCGATTGTTCTGTATTTGAATTGTGCCTGTGCAAAACCTCCTGCTACAGTTGCATCAATTTCATAATTATATTTGTAACGCTCGTCTTCACCTACTATTCTGTTTCTGTTTCTCAAATCACTTTGAGCAATATCACTGGCAAGTACCTCAATTGACTCTTCAGCAAATGCATCAATGTCCAAATATCCTGAACCTCCTAAAAGGTCCTTAAGGTTTGCAAAATTTTCACTTTTCAAAGATCTGAAATTTAGACCCCCATTAATAGTGACATTTTCGTTTACAATAGAACTTAAAATAGTATTTGCAGTTATTTGAGTATCATCAATTCTGTCTTCCTGAATAACATATACAGCATTCTTGCCATTATTCAAAGCTATTTGATTTGCCTGATAAAGATTGCTCCAGTTAAACTGGCCGTCATTTAAGAACTCCTGCTGAGCAAGAAAGGCATTTTGATAATCAACCGCATTTGGGTTTTCAAATCTCAAAAAGTAGCTGGGAAGTCTTTGGTAATAATTAGGGTCAGCATTTCTGGCACCACCAATATAACTTTCCTGTCCATTTAAAAGAACGAGGTTTGTTCCATTGTTATCAATGCGTGTGTTTCCTATTTTTCCGAATTGATATCCCAAATTGGTATTCAATTTGGTTTTTTCAGAAATGTCCCAGTAATGGTTAAGCATAAAGACGGGCTCTTCTATTTCCCTGATTCTTGCATTTCTAATCTCACCGTCTTGTTTTCCCCAAAATGGGTTGTATTGTCTTCCTTTAAGGTCATATACCTCCTCGGTAATAGCTGTTGATCGACCTCTTCGGTTAGGCGTGTAAAAAGCGGAAAAGTTTAAACTATGTGCATCGTTTAACTTCTTTTCAACAGAAGCAAAAAAGGAATTGGCATCATAGAGTGTTCCATCAACATAGCCTTCTTGGCCAAATCTTCGGGAAATTAAAACTGAGTAAGCCCATCCATTTTCATTAAGTCCTGAGTTGTATGAACCAATCACCCTGCCTTCATATGTTCTGTTTGCAGTAGCATATGAAACTTGTCCTCCGGAACGGTACTGTGATGCTCTCATCACAATGTTTGTAGTACCTGCAAGGTCTCCAAAAGTGTAGTCACTTGGAGAGAGTCCCATTGAGAAATCACGATTTCTTTGAGCATCGTTTAAACCACCCCAGTTCCCCCATTGTGGTCTTCCGTCAAACTGTTTGTTCATTTCAATACCATTGATAAGAACTTTTCCATTTGCGTTATCATATCCCCGGGGCCTGAAGAATGTTGCGCTGAAATCAAATGCCGCAGCGTTTAAGAAAACATCGTTTGATGCTTGTAAAAGCCCGGAAACATTTGTTGAAGTTCCGTCGTCCTGGTCTAACTCATCATCAGCCAGTGAGATAACCCCAATTTGAGATTGGGCTTCTGCAAAGTCAACTTCCATTAAAATGGGATCAAAGTTTAAATTGCCACCACTTTCAATTGTAATGGGAAACCTTAATGTAGTATACCCATTTTTCTCTACAATTAAAACCTGCTCACCTTGAGGCAAATCTGAACTTGAGATAGTGAAATTTCCGTTAGTATCTGAAGATACACTGTGAATACTTTCTTGAATACTAATTTGTGCATCAGGAATAGGCTCTCCTGAATTGGTGTCAACCACTCTACCCTTTATTGTAGCTTCCTGTGCCTGTGCAAAGCCTAAGACTGAAAAGCATAACAACAAAGTTAACATGTGTTTTTTCATTCGAAATTGGTTTTGATTTGAATAGATTAAGAAATTATTATAATTCGATGGCAAAATTACATTATTTAAATGAATTATATACCTTTGGCGCAAGTTTTGCATTCTGGTTTACATAAAGTTAATATATCTATAAAATGAAGCACATTAAAGTACTAGTAGTATTTACCCTTATTATCAATCTTTTCAATGGTTACGGTCAGGAAAAGAAGACATACAAAGTCAATACAGTGGCATTCTATAATGTTGAAAATCTTTTTTCCGTAGAAGATGATGAATTTACGGTTTACCAAGACAGAAACCCCAGAGGAGAGGGGTTTTACTCTCAGGAAGTCTATGAGAAAAAACTGGAAAACCTGGCAAAAGTGATTTCAGAAATTGGCGCAGATGTTACCGGTAACCCGCCGGCAATCGTTGGATTTTGCGAAGTTGAAAACCGAAAAGTCATTGAAGATCTTCTCAACCAGGAGCCTTTATTGAAAAGTGATTACGGCATTATTCATTATCATTCTCCAGACAGGCGTGGGATTGACGTAGCTTTGATATATCAAAAAAAGCTTTTTGTGCCCACAAACTCACAAAGCAGAGAGTTACAGCTGTATTCCAACAATGATGTTACCCAAAGAATTTATACCAGAGACCAGCTTGTAGTAAGTGGCTTGCTTGATGGTGATCAGGTTCATATTATAGTGAACCACTGGCCGTCAAGAAGCGGGGGAGAAGCCCGAAGCAGACCAAACAGGATTAAAGCTGCAGAATTGAATAAACAAATAATAGACTCACTTCACAGCCTGGATCCTTATGCAAAAATTATCAACATGGGTGATTTTAATGATGATCCAAGCAATGAAAGCATCAAAGATGTACTGAAAGCAAAGTCAGACAGAGATAAAGTTAAAATCAAAGAGATTTACAATCCCATGGCAGATATGTATAAAAAAGGGTTTGGAACGCTTGCCTGGAGGGACGGATGGAACTTATTTGATCAGGTACTTGTCTCAGCAGGGCTTCTAAGTAAAGACTACTCCACATATCAATTCTACAAAGCAGGAATCTACAACCCCCCTTACCTGGCAAATCCCAGGGGAAGATACAAAGGGTATCCATACAGGGCTTTTGCTGATGGAGGTTTCACAGGAGGTTACAGTGATCACTTCCCGGTCTATGCATTGTTGATCAAGGAAGTATCTGAATAAGCTTAATACGAAATCATAAAAAAAAGCACCTGTAAAACTTACAGGTGCTTTTTTATTAAGTGCTGATACTTCAGGCTATGAATACAGCCAATGATCCCAGGGAATCCTGCTTAAAATCAAAATAAAAGCAATGGTATAGAATATTGCCAGCATTTTGAATTTCCCCTTTGAGGTAAGCTGCTTTTTATGTTTTGAGTAGCCTATGGTAATCAAAATCACTGCAATAATCATTATGAGGGGGTGTTCAACGGCATATAGCCTTAACTCAGAAGATCCCATAATATCTGCCGTAGTTAAATCTGGGTTTCTGAAAGAGCCAAAGCCCAGTGTGGGATGTGCAAAATAAAGAAGCAGACCCACCAACACCTGAATATGCGTGACGATCAACCCAAATAATGAGACCCTGAAGTCTTTTGCCCCAAAAGGTTGATTTGAAAAATACTTTACGATTGCATTAAAAGATGCTAAAAGCAAAATAAGTAAAACAAGATATGCCCAATACCCATGAACAACGTCTAAAATTCTATCTAAAGCCATAAATAAGTTATTTAGTGAAAAACAAAAATAGTGTTTATTTTAACAAAAAACCACCTCTTGTTTCCAAGAAGTGGTTTTTGAATTAAACTTAAAATAAATATTAGAAATTGTATCGTAAACTTGCATTGTAAGTTCTTCCCACTCCTAAATATACTCCGAAGGCATCAGCCTGACCCACATAAGCTTCATTAAAGACATTGTACACATTTCCTCTGAAAACAAATCTGTTTTCACCCAAGTTAAACCTGTAGGTTATACCTGCATCAGCAAGTGTATAAGGTGATAATATTTGCGCCTGATATACTTCTCCCATTTCTGCAGCAGCAACGACATCTAATGGATTAACTTGTCCATAAAGTGTAGTATAAATATTGTAGTCTGCATCAAGAGATAAAGTATTTGCAATAATGTCTACAGAACCTCCAAATCCAAATGAAGTTTGGGGAGCGTTACCAATTTTGGTTCCGGTTAAGTCAATTTCCCCCTCATTTACGAATTCACCTGTGTCATCATTTTGTCTTGTAAATGGCGTTTCACCGTCATACTCCCAGTTTCCAATAGAGCCATAACTGCGAATTCTCCAGTTTCCATAATCAGGACGGTATTCAACTTCATATTCAAAACCTCTGTGGAACTGGGTAACGTCAGTAAAACGATCTGTAAAGAAAACCGGGTTCTCAGGATCAGAATTATCGCGGAATCCTCTTGAAAGAAAACGGTTACCCCATTTGGTCCAGTAAGCATCAAGGTTAATTCTGATATTGTTGTTTTTAAAACGATATCCTGCTTCAAAACCGGTGATTTCCTCATTGTCAATTTCCGGTGAAACCAATTCATTTGAACTTCTTACATCAACAAAAATGTTATCAAGGTATGGCTGACGAGAATAAAAGCCTGCATTTCCAAAAATGGAGTGGTTATCATCAAAGGTATAAGACATACCCCCTTTTATATTGTATCCTGCTTTTGAAACTTTTTCAGACTCACCTAAACCTTCTGTGTCAGAAGGAAATCTACCTTCTCTCTGGTAACTTTGGGTAGAAATAGCTCCCTGGGCAAAGATTGAAAAACTTTCTGTTGCATATTCTACTTGACCAAATCCACCAAGATAGTTTATGTTTTCAGAATAGTCATAGTCAATTCTGTCTGATTCATCAGCAAAGTTGAAAAGAGATTGCCAAGGATTTGGCTCAAAAGTTTCTGTAAGAACCCTGTCATTGGCTTCAAAACCGTTAAGACCTAAAAAGTCAACAATCTGCCTGTAATGGTCACCTCTATAAAATCTACCGTCAAAACCAACATTCAGATTCCAATTGTTTTTTGTATACCCTAAGTTTGAAAGCATTCCATACCAGTTGTGATTGTTTACACTAGCTCTCAAAATTCGGGAATCATCAATGTTACCGATTCCATTAGCATCGGCTGATTCCTGATTATTGTCAATGATTTGCTGCCAGTCGATAAGACCATTTTCAGTTCTTGGTCTTGAACCACTTCCAAAGGGTCCTGTACCGCCTCCACGGCCCCAGGATGCATAAGCTACAGTTGAAAGGTCAAGGTTTTCATTGATGTCAAAGTCCCAGTTTAAGTTAGCAACCGGCTTGTGGTAATAGTTTCTTCTTTCAGATTTTCTGGTTCCGTCAAGAAAGCCACTATTTCCGTTATATTTTTCACCTCTTTCTTCATACGTATCCAAAGAGTTTGAAAAGTTTTGGTCATGCCATTGAGGTGCACCTGTAATCAAGAGGTTAAAAGCATGCTGCTCATTGGGTTTATATCCCACAGAAAACATATAGTTTTGACCCTGTCCTGCAGTGCCTTCTGAATATTTTCTATGCCCTTGCCAGTGATCAAGAAGGAACGAAAATGCCCATCCTTTATCACTCAACCCTGTGTTGTAGCTGGCAGTTCCTTTGAAATAACTGTCGTTACCTGCTAAAAACCTTACAAAACCACCTTCTTTTGAATCTGTGGTTTTAGAAATGATGTTTACGGTACCCCCCACAGAAGAAATGGCCAATTTTGAAGAACCAAGACCTCTTTGAATTTGTATGGCATTTGCAACATCAGACATTCCTGACCAGTTTGACCAGTACATTCTTCCGTCTTCCATACCGTTGATGGGCTGACCGTTTAAAAGGTATGCTGTGTTTGTTTGATCAAAACCCCTTAAAAAAATCTGTGAATCACCAAAACCTCCTGCTTGATTGGATACATAGACGGAAGGAGTGTTTTTCATAGCTTCCCCAAATTCTACGTTTCCTGTAGCTTTGGCCTGGATTTGAGCTGCGGTGATTGTCGATACTGCAACGGGAGTCTTCCTGTCTGCAGCAAGGTCAATAATTCCTTTACCAATAATCACTACTTCATCAAGGGCATCAGCATCAGGAGCTAAAATGATTGTTCCAAGGTCTGCAGAACCATTGGTTAAGGAATAAAGCTTTTTTGTTTTTAAAAACCCTAAATATGTAATTTCAATTGATCCTGAATTTGAACCTACATTCAAAGTGAAATTTCCATCGAAATCTGCAATTGTGCCATTTGTGGTTCCTGCTTCAATGATGTTGGCACCTGCCAAAGGGTCATCAGTGTCCCCGGCTATAATTTTGCCGGTAACAACACCCTGGGAAAACCCATAAGAAGTGACCAATAAAAGTAAAAATAGAAGTTGTTTTTTCATGATGTTTGTTAGTTTAATTTTTTTACAAAAGAATGAATAAATCAACCAACCGGTTTTAACTAAAGGTTAAGAATAGTTCAATTTTTCCCACCTAAAGAGAGGTAATTACAGAGGTAAACATTTGACAGAAAGTAAGATAAGGTTAAGATCAGGTTTGGTAACAAAAGAAAAGCAGGCTTTTTATTTAAAAAGCCTGCTTTATTAAGTTTTATGTCCTTTATTTATTGGAGGGCTGAAAGCTCTTTCTCCGGCAGATCGTCAATTTCCCGGCGAATGCTTTCAATGTGTTTAAAGTAAGATTCTTTATGACTTTCCTTAATAGGTTCTGCAGCAGGAAGCTTGATTGCATAAGGGTCAACTTGTTTGCCATGGTACCAAAAACGATAGCACACATGAGGTCCTGTGGCCAATCCTGTACTGCCAACATATCCAATAACATCACCTTGCTTTACTCTTTGGCCTACATTTACTGCCCTTTTTGACATATGCAGATATTGCGTTGAATAGGTGCTGTTGTGTTTTACTTTAACATAATTACCGTTACCGGCTGTATAGCCTGACTTTTCTATAACGCCATTTGCGGTGGACATAATAGGTGTTCCGTGAGGTGCTGCATAATCTGTACCCAAATGAGCTTTCCAGCGCTTTTGCACCGGATGGAAACGGCGTTGGGTATAGCGTGAAGATATGCGGGAGTAGTTCAGTGGGGCTTTTAAAAAGAAGTTTCGAAGGGTGTTTGCTTTTTCGTCATAATAATCTGAAATACCTTGTATACTGTCTGTTGTATACCGAAAACCGTAATAAGGCTTCCCATAATGATTGAGTAAGGTGGCCTCCACACTTTCAATGCCGGCATAAATTGTGTCGTTAATATAGTTTTCGTTATAGATAATTTTAAAATTATCTCCTTTTTGTAATTTAAAAAAGTCAATGGTCCATTGATACACGCTGGATAGTTCATGTACCAACGCCTGGCTCAGGCCTTCTTCTTCCATAGCCTGTGAAAGGGATGAGGTAATCACACCGGTGGCTGTTTTTCTTTTTGTAGTGATGGGTAGCTTGTCACGGTATGTTTTTATACTGTCCCTCAGATCAATTACTACATAATCAATGCGGGAAGGCTGGTAGATAAAGACTTTTGTTTTTAATAAGGAGTCTTTTGATTTTAAAATGGTATAAGGTCTTCCGGCTCTTAATTGTGCCAAATTAAAGGAATCTTTTACCTTATTTACTATTGAAAAAACCTCTGCCGGTGAAACACCTTGCCTATCCATAATAAACCCAAAGGTATCACCTGATTTTATGGTGTCACGCACCACTTCAAAATCATTCAGAGGAAAACCGAACTCTTCAACAATTTTAGCTTCAATTACTTCAACAACGGCATCATCTTCAATAGTGTCATCTTTGCAACTTAGGATCAGGGTGAGTAAAAAAAGGAGGGATACAATTTTTTTCAATGCTTCAAGCTTTTATGTTCATTATACATTAACGCCCCAGTTTTCTATTTCTTGTTTAGACCACAAACTCGGGAAGAATATTCTTTTTTGATATTTAGGGTGCATATATTTTGTCCATTCACTACCGCCGGTAGCTTCCAGGGCTGTTGCTTTTTTTCCGCCGGAAAGGTAATAATTTGCAGCATCATAATGGGCCATTACCCACGTAATGTTTACAGTATAATCATAGTGGCGCATGGCCTGGATAAGTTTTGGGTCTTTTTTTACTTCTTCCGGAAGGCTCTTAAATTTTGAATAGAGGTTAATCGTGTTGTATTCTTGCGTGAAGGCTACAAAATCCACACGGTACTTTTCCTCAAAGGCCCTCAAAAGTTGTGATTTTTTCCCGGTTTCATAATCTTTGCCTGCAGCTTGCCAGTAAAGGTGTTCAAGGGCATGTTCATAAGGTGTGTTTCTGTCTATGGTAGCCCTGAAACGATTGTCAATAAGATTGATTAGTTCGGTGGACGCAAATTCAATTTTTCTGTATTGAGCACTTTGAAAACCGCTTGCGGGGGTGAGTGTGGTCCTGAATTTCATATACTGTTCTGCTTCCATACCTTCTCTCATGATATTGAAAGAAGAGGTGAGCATATCAAAATATCTGCTGATGCGCATCAGCTTTTCGGAGAAAAAATCTACTGTTAAATCTTTCTTGTGAGCTACCTGCTCAATTTCCCAAAGAATCATTTTGAACAGCAGTTCGTTGATTTGGTGGTACATGATAAATACCATTTCATCCGGGAGATTGGTTCTTTGAATCTGAAGGTTTAGAAGGGCATCGGTTTGAATGTAGTCCCAATAGGTAATGGGTTTACTGTGTAGAAGTCCTTCGAGATGAACATTGAGGTCCTGGCCAATGGCACTGAATTTATCCTCTAATTGATCTAAAAGGCGGTCTGTTTTAGCGGTATCACGCATATTTTATTTTGCTTCTATTTTAAACCAGTGTTTTAACCCTTTGAATTCGTCAAGATCTGCGTGGATTGAACCTACTGCTATGTCTGCCTTGATTTTTAAAGGGATTTTGTTGTCATCGTCAGAAATCCAGACAGTCAGACTTTCTTTCTCTTTAAAAACACGGCCTGATTCAACATAAGGCCTGAATACAAGTGTTGAAATGTTGCCAAATTTAGTTTTTATAACTTCCCTGCGCAAAAACTTTAACCGAAACTTAAAACTTTCTTCTCCATAATACATGTCGACATCAGTAAAATCACCCGGTTTGAGTTTGGAAGCATCAACATTATTTCTCAAATAATAAAAGGTTGAAAGCATATCCTGCACATCTTTAGGCATGGAAAATGTTTCCTTGGTGTTCCTTTTTTTGTTAAAAACCAGCGCTTCGTGTTTGGTTTGGTCAAAATCAACCTGAATGTCACGGGTGTGACCTCCTTCATCAATGTTTCTTATAAAACGATAGGGAATGTCTTTTTCCTTATCCATATACGTTTCATAAATATCCTCTACTTTAAAAAAAATTCTGGACAGGCCTGTGTTTTTACCATAGCCCCTTATGTGATGAACTTTTTTTCCGTTTAAAATGGCTTCCTTTACTTCCAGTGTGGCATAACCTGCACTAAAAAATTTGGAATATGAAATTTTAAACTTAAACCACTCACCATCCTGAAAGGCCTTTTTTTGAGAATATCCTGAAAAGGAAAGCAGCAATATAACGAGGATAAGGAAATGTTTCATGGGGTCTATACGTTTTAATTCACAACGATAACTGCAATTCTCATTCCACAAATATTTACTGTTTATATCTATCTGAAAACTATTGATTTATAAAAAAATTATAAAGTGCCTCGTTTTTCCTGTTCTCTTTCAATGGATTCAAACAATGCTTTAAAGTTACCTGCGCCAAAACCTCTGGCACCCATTCGCTGAATGATTTCAAAAAACAGAGTAGGCCTGTCTTCAACCGGCTTTGTGAAAATCTGCAGTAAATATCCTTCTTCATCAGCATCTACAAGAATTGAAAGTTTTTGCAATTCATTGATGTCTTCTTTCATGATCTCCATATGCTCCCCCAATCGCCGTGGGATATCATCATAATATGCCTGCGGTGGCGGCGGTAAAAACTCAACACCTCTGGCTTTTAATTGTGCAACGGTTTTGATAATGTCATCTGTGGCTACAGCAATGTGCTGAACACCGGGGCCTTCATAGAAATCAAGATATTCTTCAATTTGTGATTTTTTGGCAGCTTTTGCGGGCTCGTTTATCGGAAATTTAATCCTTCCGTTGCCGTTGCTCATTACCTTACTCATCAAAGCTGAATACTCTGTATGAATTTGCTTGTCGTCAAATGAGAGGAAGTTTACAAACCCCATCACATCTTCATACCACTTGACCCACTGGTTCATTTCGCCCCAGCCCACGTTGCCGACCATATGGTCAATATATTTTAATCCCACCGGCTCAGGATTGTAATCAGACTCCCAGGCTTTGAACCCCGGAAGAAAAACCCCGTTGTAATTTTTTCGTTCCACAAAAATATGGACGGTCTCGCCATAGGTATAAATACCTGATCGCACTACCTCGCCGTGTTCATCTTTTTCAATTGTGGGGCGCATAAATGCTTTAGCACCGCGTTTTGTGGTTTCTTCAAAAGCAGAAGTAGCATCTTCCACCCATAATGCAACAACTTTTACACCGTCACCATGCTTTACAATATGCTGGTTTATGGGAGAGTCGCTTGAAAGGGGGGTGGTAAGCACCAAACGGATTTTATCCTGTTTCAACACATAAGATGCACGTTCTTTATTTCCGGTTTCAAGACCGGAATATGCATAGGACTGAAATCCAAATGCAGTTTTATAAAAATGGGCTGACTGCTTTGCGTTTCCTACATAAAATTCTACATAGTCAGTACCCAGAAGGGGTAAAAAATCCTGTGCTCCTTCAAATATTTTTTCGAGACCGTAGTCTACTGATTTTACTTCTTTGCTCATGGTAATGTTGTTTTAATCTTTTTTCTAAATCTATTTTTCCAACCAAGATTGGTAATATGTTTCATCTGCTATTTTCATAGCTTCGTCTGTAAGCATTAACGGCTTAAAGGTGTCCACCATTACTGCCAGTTCTTTTGTTTCTTTCTTACCGATACTTCCTTCATACGTTCCGGGATGGGGACCATGTGGAATGCCGGCGGGATGCAAAGATATGTTTCCGGGTGAAACACCGGTTCTGCTCATAAAGTCACCGTCTACATAATACAAAACTTCATCACTGTCAATATTACTGTGGTTATAGGGTGCCGGAATTGACTGCGGATGGTAGTCATAAAGACGCGGCACAAAGGAACATACCACAAAAGCATTTGTTTCAAAAGTTTGGTGCACAGGTGGCGGCTGGTGTATGCGTCCCGTTATGGGTTCAAAATCGTGAATTGAAAAGGCATAGGGGAAATTATACCCGTCATACCCAACCACATCAAAGGGATGTGAAGCATAGACCATTTCAAAAATCTCATCTCTTTTCTTGACTTTAATTAAAAATTCACCTTTTTCATCATGGGTTTCAAGCTCTTCAGGCTTGCGAAGATCCCGTTCACAAAAGGGGGAATGCTCCAGCAATTGTCCAAACCAGTTTCGATACCTTTTTGGGGTGTAAATAGGACTTCGGGATTCAACGATGAAAAGCCTGTTATCCTCAGTATCAAAGTCTATTTTATAAATAATTCCCCTGGGGATTAAAAGATAGTCACCATATTTAAAGTCCAGATTCCCCAGCAGGGTTCTTAACGTTCCCGTTCCTTTGTGTATAAACAAAAGCTCGTCAGCATCTGTATTTTTATAAAAATAATCCTGTGTTTTATTTTGAGGTGCAGCCAAGGTGATGTGACAATCGCTATTTGTCATAACGATTTTTCGGCTTTCTAAATAATCTTTTTCAGGGCTTACCTCAAATCCTCTTAGTTTGTATGATTGTAAATTATTTGAGTTAACCACTTTTGGCGCAGCACTGTATTGCTTTTTAATTTCTTTGACCTGAGTAGGTCTGTGAACGTGGTACATATTTGAATACATGCCGTCAAACCCTATCGTTCCAAAGAGCTGTTCATAGTACAACTCACCATTGGGTTTTCTAAACTGTGTATGGCGCTTGGGGGGTATTTTTCCTAATTTGTGATAAAATGGCATAATGCATTGTTTAATTAACAAATATCGGAAAAAAATAACAGAACTATATTAAGAAATCGCTAAAACCAGAACCCCAGACTGACGTAAAAGTGGCTTTGTTTTAACTCAGTAGTATAAGAGTAAAACACCTCAAGCGGTCCAAAAAACGACTCAGAACTTAAACCTAGTGCATACCCTCTGTGAGGAATTTGGTCAATCCAGGCAGAGGAGTCAAAAAGCCGGTCACCCACATTTGCAATATTTGCCACACCGCTGATATAATTTTTTTTATAAAAACGGTAATTAAGTCGCAGGGTTGATTTCAAAAAGGTATCGCCTCTCAAAGTTACCGCATCATAGCCGTATAGATGAATAAAATTATTAATGGTTTTGAAACCATACCCACCCACAAAAAAGTCAAGGGTACTGGTGTTTTCACCACCAATTTTAAAACCGCCCTCTGAAGATATATTTACAGAAAGGTTTCTGAATGGGGTAAAAGCATAGCCTAATGAAGCTTTTGCAATTGAAAATTGTTCAAAATCTTTGTTCAAACCGGAAGCGAAAGCATAAAAGTTGAAATTCCCTTCAAAATAAACACCGCTTTTGGGAATGTATTTGTTGTCTCTGCTATCCAGTTTTAAAAACCCAAAAGCGCTGTAATAGTTGGTATCCTCAAATATGGTAGTTGCATTTTCATCAACATCCTGAAGTGTTTCTGTTTGAAGTCGCAAATATTTATGCTCAGCTCCCAGTCCCAATGAATAAATTTGTCTGAATATGGTTTGACCATAGATTTGATTGGTTACATCCTCGTGTTTTATTTCTATGTTTGCCACAGAAGTTAAGCCGTCAATTACATCAGGAGGAAAAAGTGATAACCTTACGTTTTTTTTGAATTTATTGTACCTGGATTTTACACCCACACTCCAGTAAAAACCTTTGTCTATATAATAATCAAAATTATACCTTATGTTATCTCCCAAAATCAGATCAAAAGAAGCAATGTCATTTTTCTGAAAGAGCCGTTTTCGTGTTACATTTACCAACGCGGCACTTTTATATAAATCATCATAATGAACACCCAGCCGTAAAAGATTTCTGGTTTTGTTTTCACTCAAATGTATTTCCAACTCTTTTTCATTGTCGTTCAAATCAGTTAAATTATAGTTTATTTGCTTGAAGTTTCCTGTAGCAGATAAGTTGTTAACGCCTTCACGAAAATCTTCATAAGAGACAACTAAAGGCGGTTTTAATTTAAGTTTACCCAAAACATATGCACGAGTATAGGATTGATTACCAGAAACGTCAATTGAGTGTATTTCCAGGCTGTCTATAATATTTTTTTTTATGGGTGCAGTGATAATCTTTTGCTGCTTGAAAGCAAGCGCTTCCAATTCAGTGCGATAGAGAGAGGTTTTTTCCCTTCCTGATGCGATAATTTCCTCGCCCCTTTCAAATGAAATAACTGAAAAATCCTGAATATCTGGATGAATGTAGATATCAGTCTTTTCTTTTTTTAGTCTCATATCGTTAATTGTCCGGTAATTGTTGATCTGGACTAAAATATCAATGGCAGACTTTAACTTGTCTCTTGAAATTAGGGAGTCCTGAACGTCAATTCCAATAATTACATCAGCTCCCATTTTTCTTACTTCATCAACAGGGTAGTTGTTTGTCACACCACCGTCAATGAGCAACTTGCCGTCAATTTCCACAGGGCTGAACAGCGACGGTAAAGCTCCACTTGCAGAAACGGCCTGGGGCAGATGCCCTTTGTTGAGCATCACAGACTTTCCGGTTTCCACATCTGTTGCGATGCAAAAAAATGGAATGGGCAGCTTTGAAAAATCTTTGATATGACTCACATGACTGGTGAGTTGAAACAACAAGTTATAAACATTCTGCCCTTTTGATAATGAAGAAGGAAAAGAGACCTTAAACCGGTCAAAGGGTAAGGTTAATGCATATTTTTCAGAGTCTTCTTTTTCATAAAACGTCTTGGCACTTCTTGGGACATTGTCCTGAATTAAAACCTCAAAGTCTACCACCTTAAAAATAGAATCCAGTTCTTTTGCAGTATATCCTGAAGCATACAATGCGCCAACGATGGCCCCCATACTCGTTCCGCCAATATAATCAATGCGCACACCGGAATCTTCAATAACCTGCAATGCCCCAATGTGTGCGAGCCCTTTGGCGCCCCCTCCGCTAAGTACCACGCCCACTTTTACGTCCTCTTGCTCCTGTGAAAAGAGAAATGCAGGCAGCATCAAACAAAAAAGTAAAAAAATTATTCTTTTCATTTTAAAAGGTCATAGTGGGTTTTAATTTTTTCAGCCCTGCTTTCTCCAACAATCGCTGCGATTTCTTCTTTTGTGGCTTCTGATATGCGTTTGACACTTTTAAATTGTTTTAGCAAATCTGTAATGGTTTTTTCACCAATTCCGGGTATGGTTTCAAGTTCGGTTTTTAATGCTTCGTTGCTCCGCTTATTGCGGTGAAAGGTAATTCCAAATCGATGAGCCTCATTTCGCAATTGCTGTATAATTTTCAGGGTTTCAGATTTTTTATCTAAATATAAGGGAATCGGGTCACTTGGGAAAAATAATTCTTCCAATCTTTTTGCAATGCCCACAATGGCTATTTTTCCGCGCAACTCCAATCTGTCCAAACTTTTTAGTGCCGAAGATAACTGCCCCTTTCCTCCATCTATGATGATGAGTTGTGGCAAAGGTTGCTTCTCTTCCAGCAATCTTTTATATCTGCGATACACCACTTCTTCCATAGATGCAAAATCATCAGGTCCCGTTACCGTTTTTATATTGTATTTGCGGTAGTCCTTTTTGCTTGGCTTACCGTTTTTGAAAACCACACAAGCCGCCACAGGGTTGCTTCCCTGAATGTTTGAGTTGTCAAAACACTCGATATGCCGGGGCTCTTCAGGCAGACGCAGGTCTTTTTTCATCTGCGCCATGATGCGGTTTTCATGCCGGTTAGGGTCTGTTATTTTTATTTGCTTTAATTGTTCAAGACGGTTAAACTTCGCGTTGCGAACAGACAAGTCGAGAATGTGTTTTTTGTCGCCCAGCCGGGGTATATGCACCTTGAGGTCTTCCCCTAAATCAACTTTGAAGGGTACATAAACCTCTTTTGATTGTGAGTGGAAGCGCTGCCTGATTTCAACGATGGCAAGTTCCAGCAGTTCTTTGTCAGTCTCATCGAGCTTTTTCTTTATCTCCAGGGTATGTGAACGGATGATGGAGCCAAAGGACAATTGCAGGAAATTTATATAAGCATAATCCTCATCTGAAACAATGGAAAACACATCTACATTGTTGATTTTTGGATTGACCACAGTGGACTTTGACTGGTAGTTTTCCAAAACATCAATTTTTTCTTTCAACCGCTGCGCATCTTCAAACTGAAGCCTTTCAGCATAGTTTTTCATTTGCCTGCGAAAACGCTGCAGCGAGTCTTTAAAATTTCCTTTCACAATTTGCCTGATGGCATTGATGTTTTCGTTGTAGTCTGCCTCCGATTGCTTGTCTTCACAAGGTCCCAGACAATTTCCTAAATGGTATTCCAGACAAACTTTATATTTGCCGGCTTCAATTTTATGTTCAGCCAGGTCATAATTGCAGGTGCGCAGCGGGTAGAGCCCTTTGATGAGGTCGAGCAGGGTATGTACGGTTTTCATACTGGTGTAGGGGCCATAGTATTCTGAACCGTCTTTAATCATCCTTCTGGTGGGGAAAATTCTGGGGAAACGCTCGTTTTTAATACAAATCCATGGATAGGATTTATCATCTTTCAGCATAACGTTGTAGCGTGGCTGATACTTTTTAATGAGGTTGTTTTCCAGTAGCAAAGCATCGGTTTCAGTGGAAACCACAATGTGCTTTATTTCAACTATTTTTTTTACCAGCAATCGGGTGCGGGCATTATCGTGGCTTTTGGTGAAATAAGAACTGACCCGTTTTTTTAGGTTTTTGGCCTTGCCCACATAGAGTATTTTCCCATTTTTATCGTAATACTGATATACCCCGGAATCGGGGGGAAGTGTGGAAATCTGAATTTCTAAAGCTGTTTGTTCCATTTCCGTAAAGGTAGAAAATAGATGTTACTTTTCTGGTTATAGACTGGAGGCTTTTCACCGGAAAATTTTGTAATTTGTAATTTGATTTTTGAAACTTATAGCGATGGCTCAGCACAACGAACTCGGAAAAATAGGCGAAGAACTGGCGGCACAGCATTTGCTGGCGACCGGCTATGAGATTCTGATTCGCAATTATCAATATGACCGGGCCGAGGTGGATATTATTGCCAAAAAAGACAACCTGATGGTGTGTGTTGAAGTCAAAACCCGGAACTCCGATTTTTTTGGCGATCCGCAGACGTTTGTTACCCCCTCAAAAATCAAACAGATTGTCAAAGCGATGAATGCCTATCTTGAGGAAAATGAAATTGAACTCGAAACCCGTTTCGATATCATTGCCGTACTTAAAAACAGAGCCATAGAGCAGATTACACATTATGAGGATGCGTTTTATTATTTCTAAAACCGGATTGTAGGCCTGAACTTTTTAATCCCTTTTCAGTTTTTCCAGAACTTTATAAAGCAATATGAGCTGTAAAATGAGCACTACGGTAAGGAAAAACATGCCCAGCCAGGCTAAAATCACGGTAGCAAACATCACAGACATGATAATTTCTGCTGCTCCTGCCACAGTTGCGAGATCACCCAGACTTTTCCTGAGTTGGATGATGGCAACCCCAAAAACAATCCCAACGGTACCCAGAAGTACAGACATGATTACCAGAAAAAATTCAAAGGGTAAAAACTCATTGTATAGCGAAATCACATCATAACTATAATAGGTCATCATAGCTATAATATAGATTAAAGCAGACCCTTTCAACAGGTCATTTTTAAAAAGTTTGCCTAAGGTTATAAACCCAAACGCAAAACCCGTAAAGGAAAATAATACTGCCATTTTTAAAGCTATATATACAGGGTTTGAAAACACTAATGTCCCGTCAAACCACCGGCTCCAGTCTGCGGCCATTTCCGGAAAGCCTAGCAGAAAGTATATTATACCAAAAATGATGGCAAGTCGTAATGACTTTACAGCGTCTGAAATTTCTTCAGGGCTGTTTTTGTCAAGTTTCTCTGCGAAAGTTTGTGTGCTTTTCTCATTGATTTTTTCATAGTCATATCCCAGTACGGTTAAAATGGTTTTGACTGTATAAGACCTGGGTGTCACCTCACCGGCTTCTATGCGCTGAATAGTGCGCACGCTGATGTTGCATTTTTCAACCAGTTCTTCCTGGGTGAGTCCTTTTTGTTTTCTGAGGTCGTGAATGATTTGACCGAGTTCCGGCTGTTTCATAGATTTGTATTTTTGATTGACGAAGCAATACTACAAACAGTGCCCTGAAAGTACAATATTTTTAAAAGATTTTCACCCGACATTCACCTGACATTTCAAAAGAGCCCTGATTTAGTAAGGGTTCATAATGAAGTTTTAAAACCTTTCCAAAACCTTTAAAGCCTGCTTCACAGAGTTTACGTGATCAAAACTCAACAACAAACGTAAGCCGCTTCGGGTTTGTTTTTCCTTAATTTTGACCAAACCGGATTGTGACTGCACAAATTGCAAAACATTGCTAAACGAATCACTTTGATAAAACCCGGATTGCTGGTCGGCAATGAAGTAACCCACAAATTTGCCTTGCTTCATCACCACGCGCTCCAAGCCCATTTGTATGGCAATCCATTTTATCCGAACGCTGTTCAATAAATCAATCACCTGAACCGGAAGTTCACCAAAACGGTCTTCGAGCTCCTTTTCAAATTGCTGTAACGCTTCTTCAGTTTTTAAATCGGAAAGCTTGTTGTAAAGATTGAGCCTTTCGGTAATGTTGTTGACATAATCATCGGGGAACAGGATTTCAAAATCGGTATCGATGACAGTTTCCTTGATGTATTTTTTATCTTTTTCATCTTTGTAGAGGTCTTTAAACTCTTTTTCTTTGAGTTCTTCTATGGCTTCGGCAAGGATTTTCTGGTAGGTATCGAAACCTATTTCATTGATGAACCCGCTTTGTTCACCGCCCAGCAAATCACCGGCACCGCGAATCTCCAAATCTTTCATCGCAATGTTGAGTCCACTGCCCAATTCTGAGAATTGCTCCAGTGCGGTGATGCGTTTTCGGGCATCTTCCGTCATGGCTGAATATTCGGGTGTGATGAAATAGCAAAAGGCTTTTTTGTTGCTTCGGCCCACACGGCCGCGCATCTGGTGCAAATCACTCAAGCCAAAATTATTGGCGTTGTTGATAAAAATGGTGTTGGCATTGGGTACATCGAGTCCGCTTTCAATAATGGTGGTGGAAACCAGCACATCAAACACGCCATTCATAAAAGACAGCATCAGGTTTTCCAGTTTTTTGCCTTCCATCTGCCCGTGACCAATCCCTATTTTGGCATCTGGCACCACACGTTGAATCAATCCGGCTACTTCCTTAATGTTTTCAATGCGGTTGTGCACAAAAAAGACTTGTCCCCCACGCGAGATTTCATATCGAATGGCATCGCGAATCGTCTCTTCTGAAAACCGAATCACATTGGTTTCTATGGGGTAGCGGTTGGGTGGAGGTGTTGTTATGACCGATAAATCCCTTGCAGCCATTAAACTGAATTGCAATGTCCGTGGAATAGGTGTAGCAGTCAACGTAAGTGTATCCACATTTTCCTTAATGAGCTTTAGTTTGTCCTTAACAGCTACACCAAACTTCTGCTCTTCATCAATAATCAGTAAACCAAGGTCTTTGAACTTTACGGCTTTGTTCACCAGCTGGTGTGTGCCTATAATGATGTCCAACTTACCCGAAGCAAGGTTATCCAGGGTGGTTTTCCGTTCTTTGGCGGTTCTGAAACGGTTCAGATAATCGATGTTTACCGGCATTTCTTTCAAACGTTCGGTAAAGGTTTTATAATGCTGAAATGCCAAAATAGTCGTGGGCACCAAAACCGCCACCTGCTTGCCGTTGTCTACCGCTTTAAAGGCAGCGCGAATAGCAACTTCGGTCTTACCGAAACCAACATCCCCACATACCAAACGATCCATAGGTTGCTCGTGTTCCATGTCTTTTTTTACATCCTCGGTAGCCGTGATTTGATCGGGGGTATCTTCATAAATAAAGGAAGATTCCAGCTCGTGTTGCAAATAGGAATCGGGGTCAAAAGAAAACCCTTTTTGGAGCTTTCGTTTGGCATACAACTCAATAAGGTTGAAGGCGATTTCCTTGACCCGTGTTTTGGTTTTTTGCTTCAGTGCTTTCCAGGCATTGGAACCCAGTTTGTATATTTTGGGCGGTTTACCGTCTTTCCCGTTGTATTTGGAGATTTTGTGCAACGAGTGGATGCTGAGGTAAAGAATATCCCGGTCGCCGTAAATTAATTTGATAGCCTCCTGTTTTTTGCCTTCCACATCAATTTTCTGCAAACCACCAAATTTCCCGATTCCGTGATCAATGTGGGTGACATAATCGCCAATTTCCAGATTGGTCAATTCTTTTAATGTGATGGCTTGTTTTTTGGCGTAGCCGTTTTTAAGCTGGAACTTGTGGTAACGCTCAAAAATTTGATGGTCTGTAAAACACACCTGTTTTTGGACATCGTCAATAAAACCCAAATGCATTGGAAAAACCAACGTTTCAAATTGTTTGACATCCAGATGGGCGTCTTCAAAAATATCGTGAAAGCGTTTTGCCTGTTGGTCTGAAGAGCAAAAGATGTAATTTTTATAACCCTTTTCGGTATTGTCGTTGAGGTTTTCAATGAGCAAATCAAACTGCTTGTTGAAGGACGGTTGGGGTTTTGTTTTGAAATCGATGGCTTGCACCGAAAGGCCTTTTTGCATTATTACAGAAACAAACTGCTTTAACTCCTCTTTCAATAAGGTTGATGTGCAAAACAGGGTTTCGGGTTCAAGTTGTTTGATGCCATCACCCATTGTTGAAAAAGTTTCTTCCGCTTTCGCGAACATCGCATCAATCCCACTGTAAAGTAGTTCGGGGCTTTTTATAAACACCACGGTCTTTTCACTGATATACTTTAAAAAACTAATGCGATTGTGTTGAGAAGTGGAAGCATCCACATTGGGGATGACGCTGATTTTTTTTACCTGCTCAAGAGAAAGCTGCGTTTCCACATCAAAGCTACGGATGCTTTCCACTTCATCGCCAAAAAACTCGATGCGGTAGGGTTCGTCATTGGAAAATGAAAATACATCCAAAATACCGCCACGGACTGAAAATTCGCCGGGTTCGGTCACAAAATCGGTGCGTTGGAACTGGTATTCAAACAAAACTTCATTCACAAAATCGATGGAGAGTTGATCGCCCACGCTGATTTTCAGTGTATTTTTTTCCAGTTCTTTTTTGGTGACTACTTTTTCAAAAAGAGCATCGGGGTAGGTGATAATTACCGCGGGCTTTTTTCGGGAGTTGATGCGGTTTAATACTTCTGAGCGCAGCAATATATTAGCATTGTCTGTTTCTTCAATTTGATAAGGTCGGCGGTAACTCCCGGGATAGAAAAGTACATCTTTATCACCCAGTATGGCCTCCAAATCATTGAGATGATAAGCGGCTTCTTCTTTGTCGTTAAAAATTAGTAAGTAGGGGAGCTCTGTTTGTTTAAAGGTCTGTGAAATGACAAGCGATGTTGCGGCACCCACAAGTCCCTGCACGTGAATTTCTTTTTCGGAACGGGCAATAGATTCCCCTAGTTTTCGGGTTTCCGAAGACTTTGCAAAAAGCGAATCGACTATGGCTTTGCTCATGGGCGGCAAAGATACTGTTAACCGAAATTTTCTACAACAGCTAAATGAATTAAAATCAACTTAAATGATATCTGTGACAATCCACGGAATCTGCGGGCTATCTTTAAAACTCCATCAAAACAGAACAAAGTGCTCTGTTAATTACTTAATTTATCAATAACCTATTTTCCAATAAAAGGTAAAGTCTTCCAATTCTTGATAGCATGAACAGAACTGCTTAAAATTAAAACGATAGCCACACCTATAGCGGTATAAGAAATAGTTTGCTGCACATCCCAATTTGCTGCAGCAATAGCAATCAGCGCCCAGGCCCCCACCAAAGCAAACTCCCGCATATTACGCGTCCAGGTCACAAAAAGATTTAAAAGTCCGGCGATAATAATCATGGTAATGGTCCATACTACATCACTCAAACCAAATCCATCCCAGTTTATTTTAGTGAGGTATGCAGCCATATTGGCAATCAACGCCACAGATATCCACCCAATGTAAAAACAAAACGGCCACCAGAGAAACAAGATAGTTTTAAAAGGTGCATCCCAGCGTTCCATATTGGTGCGCAGGACAATTTTAGCAAGAGAGAATAATAAAACAAGCATTATCAGCACAGAAAGCCAGAGTTCTTCGTGTAACCATGCAAAGAGCCACATTGAATTTGCCACACACGAAATCACAAACCACCAGCCCACTTGGGTGGCAAGATCATTGTCTTTTGCTTTACTGAACAAACCCAGCCCTTGATAGATTACAAAACCCAAAAGGAGCAAATAGATAATTCCCCAGATGGAGAACGCATACCCTGCAGGCGTAAACAGGTTTTCATACGCTTGAGAAACGGTCGCATTGGTGTTTCCGTTAATGAGCCCGGTGTTGGACAAATAATTTATAAATATCATGGAAACGAACGCAATTCCATTGAAAACTTGCAGAGTTTTTTTCATGCTGACGAATCTTGTATTTAAAGGTAAAACAAGTTTTTAAAAAAGCAACTTTAATTTTCTCAAAATCTTACTGAAATAGTATCTTTGTTAAAAATTTGAAGAACATGTCATTAGAAGATTTATTCAGTGGTGGTAGCCACAAAAGAAAGTTAGGTCATTTTTCAGCATTGGTAAACGTGGCTTTGGTAGATGGTCCCATGACTCCTGAAGAAGAATTTTTATTGCTTCGGTTTGCCAGAAAGTTGGACATCAACGAACTGGAATATAATGAGATACTAAAGAATCCAAAAAAATATCCTGTTTTCCCTACGCATTCTCAGGAAATAAGATTGAAACAATTGCACGATATTTTTAGGATTGTTTATTCCAATAAAGAATTAGACGAGGAAGAGGCAGCTTTTTTAAACCGCTATGCCATTGTCCTGGGTTTCAATGAAACTGAAGCGAAAAGAATCATAGACCGCTCCATAGAAATTTTTAGTGGCGGGCTCAATTTTTATGATTATGAATATCTATTGAACAAGAAATAAAACTACAATAATAAAAACCCTGAAAGAAATTTCGGGGTTTTTTATTGGGCATTTTTCATAAACTCTTCGGCTTTTTCCACCATATTTTTGCTTCCGCAGAAAAAAGGAGCGCGTTGATGCAACTCTTTGGGCTGGATTTCCATAATGCGGTTAAAACCGTCACTGGCTTTTCCTCCGGCTTGTTCTACTATAAATGCCATTGGGTTGCATTCATAAAGCAAACGTAATTTCCCGTTTGAGGCCTTTGAGCTTTTGGGATAAAAATAAATACCTCCTTTTAAAATATTCCGGTGGATGTCTGAAACCAGCGAGCCAATGTATCTGGAAGTATAAGGCCGGTCATCTTCTTCCATCTGGCAGTATTTTATATAATCCTTGACACCTTGTGGGAAATGAATATAATATCCTTCGTTTACTGAATAAATGCGGCCGTCCTCGGGAATGCACATATTGGGGTGAGAAAGGTAGTAAGTTCCAATGGCAGGATTCAACGTAAAACCATTTACCCCGTGACCGGTTGTGTAGACGATCATTGTTGAGGTTCCGTAAATAATATACCCTGCAGCTACCTGATTTACACCTGGTTGTAAAAAATCTTCCAGGGTAACTGGTGTTCCGGCAGGGGTAATCCTTCTGTAAATGGAAAAAATGGTTCCTACAGAAACATTCACATCGATGTTTGAAGAACCGTCCAACGGGTCAATCAAGACCACATATTTATTTTGATTGTTCTTTTCACGGCCCGAAATGGTGATAAACCCATCGTTTTCTTCAGAAGCTATTCCACATACAATTTCACGGTTTGTCAGTGTTTTGATAAAGGCTTCATTAGCAAACACATCAAGTTTTTGCTGTTCTTCCCCTTGTATATTTGTATCGCCAAAGGCACCTAAAATATCAACCAAACCGGCTTTGTTTACCTCGTGGTTTACTACCTTTGCAGCCAGCCTGATGGAGTTGATTAAACGTGAAAGTTCGCCGGATGAGTAAGCAAAATCCTTTTGATTTTCAATGATAAATTCGCCTAAAGTTTTGTTGTGATCAGCCATTTTTTGGAAAAGATGTGATTTTGCATACAAAAGTACATGATTTTTTTCCATTCTTAATTATACTAATAGAGAATGAAAAAAAATCAAGGACTTTCCCGAGGTAAGACAAAAACTTGTATTTTTTTATTATACAAACTTTTGTCTTTTACTTAGGAAATATCGATATTTTTGTGAAGAATGAAACTGTATTTGGGAATCAATTTAAACAAGTTATGAATTATATGATTAGAGAAGCAAAGCCTGAAGACATGCCTCAAGTGCTCGATTTAATAAAAGAGCTGGCCACCTTTGAGCGTGAACCCGAAGCTGTGGTTGTTACCGTTGAGGAACTTGAGAAAGAAGGCTTTGGCGAGCATCCGTTATTCAAATGTTTTGTAGCCGAGGTTGATCTTGAAATCGTAGGGATGGCTCTGGTTTATTTCCGTTTTTCAACCTGGAAAGGCCGCACCATCCACCTGGAAGATCTGATCGTGAAAGAAAAAATGAGGGGTTCAGGCCTTGGAAGTGCCTTGTATCAGGAAGTGCTGAAATATGCCAAATCACAAGGCGTAAAACGTGTTGAATGGGTAGTGCTTGACTGGAATGAAGGAGCCATAAAATTCTATGAACGCAGTGGTGCCAAGATTTTAAAAGACTGGCGCACGGTGCATATGGATGAACAAGGAATTACAAATTTTATAGATTTTAATTAATGCGTGTATTTAAGTTTGGTGGAGCGTCTGTTAAAGATGCAGCAAGTATCAAAAATGTAAAAACCGTCCTGGAAACCACCGGTTTTGATAATCTGGTTGTAGTGGTTTCAGCTATGGGAAAAATGACCAACGCCCTGGAGATTGTAGTCTCAAATTACCTTAAAAAATCACCTGAACTAAAGACGTCGTTGAATGAGGTTTTTGACTACCATAATGCAATTCTTGAGGATTTGTTTCCTGAAAATTCACATGCTGTTTATAGTGATGTGAAAGCTTTGTTTGACGAATTAAAACAATTTCTGGAAAGCAATAAATCAACAAATCACGCTTATGTTTATGATCAGGTAGTTTGCTATGGCGAACTTGTTTCCACTACAATAATTACGCATTTTCTCAATCAAAACAACATTAAAAACACCTGGCTTGACAGCAGGGAATGTATCAAAACAGACAACAATTACCGCGACGCGGCTGTGGACTGGGAGTTAACCCAAAACCGTATAAAGGAAAAAGTAACCCCCGGGCAATTAACAGTGACCCAAGGATTTCTGGGTTCAAACGAAAACAATTTTACCACAACTCTGGGCCGTGAAGGAAGTGATTATACCGCCGCTATTTTTGCGTATTGCCTGGGAGGCGAAAGTGTTACCATATGGAAAGATGTGCCCGGTGTTTTGAATGCAGACCCAAGAGTGTTTAAAGAAACAGAACTCTTACAGCAAATATCATATAGGGAGGCAATTGAAATGGCTTTTTACGGGGCCTCGGTTATTCACCCCAAAACACTTCAGCCACTGCAGCGAAAGGAAATCCCGCTCTATGTAAAATCCTTTTTAAATCCTTTGCAAGAAGGGACTTCCGTGTCAAAAGGAAAAGATTTGGAACCTGCAGTTTCCTGCTATATTGTAAAAAAAGAACAGGTGCTCATCTCCCTCTCTTCTCTTGATTTTTCATTTATGATGGAAGACCATATTGGTGATGTGTTCAAACTTTTGCACGAATACAAAATGAAAGTGAACCTGATTCAAAATTCTGCGATTAGTTTTTCGGTGTGTGTAGACAATAAATTTAATAAACTGGATGAGCTGTTAACCAAATTAAAGCCCAAATTCATGTTGCGCTACAATGAAAATGTAACCCTCTACACCATCAGGCATTTTAATGAAAAAGAAGTTGACCGCCTTGAAAAACAATTTGAAGTGTTTGTAAAACAGCAAAGCAGGGAGACCGTTCAGCTTGTAGTGCGTTGATTTAAAGCAGATTTTGAGTTAATATTAATTAGTATATTTACACTGACCAATATTCAGTAAACCAAAAAAACCATGCCGCTAGTTACTCCTCAAGAAATTGCAAAGGCTCTTAACGCAGATAAACTTGGTTTCGTAGGTACTTTTATGGGTTGGTCGATGATGAAAGTGTTGCGCATTTCAGCCTGCAACCGCATTTATGACAAACACAAACATCTTGAAGGCCTTGATTTTATCAATGCCCTTTTGGAGGAATTTGAGGTAAAGTTTGAAATTCCCGAAGAAGATTTGCGTCGCATCCCAAAAAATGGTCCTTTTATAACCGTTTCCAACCATCCTCTGGGAGGTATTGATGGCATTTTATTGCTTAAGCTCCTTTTACAACAACGTGACGATTACAAGATTATCGCCAATTTTTTACTGCACCGCATTGAACCGCTAAAGCCCTATGTGATGCCGGTGAATCCTTTTGAAAATAAAAAGGAGGTTAAATCAAGCGTCAGCGGATTTAAAAATGCATTAAAACACCTTCAGGAAGGCCATCCTTTAGGCATTTTTCCGGCAGGTGAAGTTTCCACTTACAAGGAAGATAAACGCATCACAGACAGACCCTGGGAAGAAGCAGCCATGAAACTTGCCAAAAAAGCCGAAGTGCCGGTAGTACCCATTTATTTCCATGCTAAAAACAGTTTGCTTTTTTACAAATTGGCAAAACTGAGCCCAACATTTCGGACGGCAAAATTACCTTCAGAATTACTCACTCAAAGTGAACGCACTATCAAGATAAGAATAGGGAATGCAATCTCTGTCAATGACCAAAAAGAGCAACAAAACCTGCAGGATTATACAGCCTTTTTGAGGAAGAAAACCTATATGCTTGCCAATACGTTTGAAAAGAAAAAACTACTTGACGGGCTACCCAAAAAATTAAAGTTACCCAAGCCTCCAAAAAAAATTGTAACCCCCATTTCTGAAGATGTCCTGGAAAAAGAAATCAACAACATTAGGGACATGGATAAACGCTTGCTGGTGAGTAAAAACTATGAGGTCTTTCTTGCCAATGCTGAGTTGGTTCCCAACGTGCTCCAGGAAATCGGGCGCTTGCGCGAAATTACTTTCAGGGAAGTGGGTGAAGGCACCAACAAGGATATTGACCTGGATTCTTTTGACACCTATTACCACCATATGTTTTTGTGGGACAATGAAGCTAGAAAAATAGCCGGGGCATACAGGATGGGCTTGGGGTCCAAAATATTTGAAATGTATGGAATTGACGGCTTTTATTTGCAAGACCTCTTTCGGTTTGAACCGGAATTGTATAAAATGATGAGCCAGTCCATAGAAATGGGACGTGCTTTTATCATTAAGGAATACCAACTAAAACCCATGCCCTTGTTCCTGCTTTGGAAAGGCATTGTCCATACTACGCTTCGGTTTCCTGAACATAAATACCTCATTGGCGGAGTGACCATCAGCGATCGCTTTTCTGATTTTTCAAAATCATTGATGATTGAGTTTATGAAGTCTAATTATTATGACCCCTACATAGCCCAATTCATTCACCCTAAAAAAGAATATAAAGTCAAGCTTAAGGATGCCGACAAAGATTTTGTTTTTGACGAAAGTGAGGCCGATTTGAACAAATTTGACAAAATTATAGACGAGCTGGAACCCGGCGAATTGCGTTTGCCGGTATTGATTAAAAAATATATTAAACAAAATGCCAAGGTGGTGGCCTTTAATGTAGACCCACTATTTAACAATGCTGTTGACGGATTGATGTACATACGCATCGCAGATTTGCCCGAGAGTACAGTAAAACCGGTCATGGAAGAATTTCAGGCAGAACTTGAGCGCAAGTTTTCCACAAAAACCGAAGAGGCTGAAGACTAATTGCTTGATTTAACAACAACCGGATTCGGGAGTACAACAAGCTTCTTGTTCAGCAACGGTAGTTTCAGGAATGCCACAGGCTTCCTTAGCCTTACAGTCTGTTTTTTCTAAAGCCAACGTAACGATGAGTTGTTTGCCGTTTAATTTAAAATCACTCACCGGCAATTGTGCCGTATGAAACGTTTGATTCCCATATTCAAATTTTAATTCGGCATCGGGTTTATAGGGTTGGGTCCTCCCAACTTTCTTTAATATGGAAAGCGCCTTGTAAGTAGTCATATAGGCTGCTTTTTCTTTTTCAACGGGACTTTCCCATAATTGGATGATGGTTTCATTCCAGTCCTCTGTTCCACCGCCACAATTTACACTGTCAATGGAGATGTGTTTCACTTCGGTAATGTGATAATTTGCACCCACAAATTTTCCCGGGGTATATTCAAATAGTAAGGATTTATCCTGGTGAGAGGCAAGTAATTCTAAAAATTCAGATGTTTTCATGACCGTTTATTTATATATCGCAATATTACGATAAATAGTTGAAATAAAAAAGCCAAACAGTTCTAAAGTTTGGCCTTTTGTCTTTTAGAACCAGGGCTTTTTGTTAACCTGATAGGTTTGATAAAACTCTTCATCAGTTTTGGTAAGGTAGATAATACCTTCAATAAGACCGATTATCCAGGCTGCAGAAGCAGCAACTCCACACGTGATAATTCCCAAAACCAGGGTTACAACTAAAAGGATAATACCTTCTTTGTTATATCCCAAAATGAATTTATGAATACCAAATCCACCCAATACAATAGCGAGGATACCTGCAATAAGTTTTTTGTTTTCCTTGTTTTGACCCATTGATTCGTTCCAGCCTTCTTTGAATTCGTTCGCAGTAGACTTCGCATCATTATTGATGTTCTCAGCGTTTTTGTTTTCTTCCATAATCTTATTAATAATTTGTTGGTTAGTTAATTGATTAATAACTAAATGTAATGAAATTTATAGAAAAATCAGGTTTAAAATCAAGAAAAATATAAGGATTCTCATAAAAATGCGCTATCGTTTGGCTCCCATAGTTCCAGCTTGTTTCCTTCAGGATCGAGAATCCAACCAAATTTACCATAACTGAATTCCTCAACTTCACCCACAATAGTTACACCTTCTTTTTTTAATTGATTGAGAAGTTTGTGTAAATCTTTTACCCTTAAATTCATCATAAAGGGTTTTTCGCTTGGCGCGAAATATTTTGTATCCTCCTTAAACGGACTCCATTGCGTGGAGCAGTCGTTCCCTTCCTTGTCTTTCCACCAAAATGTCCAGCCGTACTGATCGGTATTCATGCCCAGGTGTTTTTTATACCACAGTTTGACGGCATCAGGGTTTTTGGTTTTAAAGAAAAATCCTCCAAGTCCTGAAACACCAAACTCTTGTGCAGGTTTTATTTCTTTTTTGGGAGTTAAACCATACAAATCTTTGATTTTATACACAATCACTTGCGCCAGTTTCTCTTTGCTCTCAAAAGTCCATCCGGCAATGTGCGGACATAACAACACATTGTCCATTTTGATTAATTCCTGTAAAGCTTCGGGAAGATCATTTTCAGTGAAAAGAGATTCAAACGAACCCTTTTCATATTCCAATACATCCAGGCCTGCACCCAAAACTTTGCCTGATTTTAAAGATTCAACCAAATCTGAAGTAACCACACTTTTTCCCCGCGCGGTGTTAATAAGCCAAAACGGATTTTTAAATTTCCCGATAAAATCTTTGTTAACCATTTTATCAGTAAGCGGTGTCAAGGGAGTATGTAAGCTCAATACATCGGCTTTTTGTTGAAGTTCTTCCAGTGACACCTGTTTGGCGTTTTGATCACCCATATTTTCTTTGATGTCATAGCAGAGTACCTCTACTTCAAACCCGCGTAGTTTTTTAGCGAAAGCTTTTCCCATATTGCCATACCCAATAATGCCCACGGTTTTACCGTCCAGTTCTGTGCCGCGGTTGGCCTCGCGGTTCCAAAGACCTTGTTTTACCTCGTTATCAGCTTTTTTAAGGCTATTAAACAGTGAAAGCAGCATGCCAAGTGCGTGTTCACCCACGGCATTGCGGTTGCCTTCGGGAGCGGCAATGAGGGCGATGTTTTTGCTTTCGGCATACTCCACATCAATGCTTTCCATGCCGGCTCCCACACGGGCAATAAAGTTTAAATTTTTTGCGGCATCCAGAAAGGTTTTATCAATGTCAAACCTGCTGCGGATGATGATGCCTTCATAGTCAGCAATTTTAGCTTCAATTGTTTCCTTTGAGGAAGTGTAGTCTTCGTCGTTTTGAAAACCATGCTGTACCAGTTGTTCAAGTAGTAAAGGGTGGTTTTTATCTAAATGTAAGATTTTCATTTTTTCATTTTGTTTTTTGCCAATGTAATGTGGTTTGTTTTGTGTCAAATTCCACCTCATCCAAATGTCCCATTTTTTGTTTATCATTTGTTATCAAATGCAAATGCATATAGGTGTCGTGGTGTGTAAAAATAGTCTGGTGTTTTCTGGAGAAAAACCCGATAATTTCAACTTCTTCATTTTTTAGCGGAAAATAAGTCAGGCCTTTATGGGCTTCTTCCGGAGAACTAACCTTAGAGCCTTCCGGAAGGTTTACGATGTGAATTTTAGCAGTGTTTATTTTTCCTGATAGCTTAAAAGTAAAAGGTTCATTATGATTTTTAAACTTTTTATCAAGATATGTTTCTAAAGCCTTGAGGTTTGAGATAGTATCTGGTAAAATTTCTTTGTCCCATTCTGAAACCGTAGCATACACAAAAAACGGTGCCTTTACATCATACGATTTTTCGACAGACATCATGCTGTCATTCACGACTTTTGAAACGTAGGATTCGCCATCAATGATCAATAATTCGCCTTTAAGAAACTCAAGAGGCCCAATGCCATACAAGTTTTCTTTTGGTTGAATTGTGTCCAGAAAAATGGTACCTTCAAGTTTTCCCTGACGCATAACGTTTTTCATTGCACCGGAAACCTGAACATTCGTAGTGTTTTTTATAGTAATTGGTTCTTGAGTCTCGCTTTTGCAGCCGGTAAAAACTGATGCTAGGGTTGCGCTAATTAATAATATGAAACACTTACTATATTTACTTCTCATAATAATTTGAATTTTTTGTACCTTATATCCTTATGGGAAAAGGCTTCAGTAACTTAAGTTACTGAATAACACATTTGCAACACTTAATTTTGCACTAAAATTAGATAAAAATGACGATAAAACAATTTAAAGACGAGCCTTTGGCTCATTATTCATATGCCCTGGTAAGTGAAGGTGAAATGGCTTTGATAGACCCAAGCAGAAATCCAATGCAATATTATGCCTATGCTGAAGAGCAAAACGCCCGAATTGTTGCAGTTTTTGAAACACATCCACATGCAGATTTTGTAAGTGGTCATTTGCAAATCCACCGGGAAACAGGAGCCACTATTTATGTGAGCAAACTGGTGGGTGTTGACTATCCGCATACACCATTTGATGAAGGGGATAAGCTGAAAATTGGTGCGATAACCATTCGTGCGTTGCATACTCCCGGGCATTCACCGGACAGTTTGACATTTGTAGCCGAAGAAAACGGTCAGATGTCACTTTTTACTGGAGACACCCTGTTTATTGGAAATGTGGGAAGACCGGACCTTCGTGAAAAAGCGGGAAATATGAAAGCCAAACGCATAGAGCTCGCCAAAGCGATGTATCAAACTATGCAAACCAAATTTAACGATTTGCCTGACGGAGCTTTGGTTTATCCGGCTCACGGAGCAGGATCATTATGTGGTAAAAATATGAGTGATGCCGCTTCAAGCACATTGGGCAATGAACGCATAGGCAACTGGGCATTTCAAAAGCAAACCGAAGATGAGTTTGTAGAAGAAATTTTAAAAGATCAGCCGTTTATTCCTTCTTATTTTGGGTTTAATGTGGATGTAAACCGAAAAGGAGCTGTCAATGTTCAGCAATCAAAATATACCGTGCCTTTGAAGTTACAAGTCAATTCAATTGATGATAACGCTGTGGTAGTAGATGTTCGTGATGGCGATCAGTATAAAAAAGGGCATTTGCCAAATAGTATCAACATCATGGCACGATCTGAATCTGATAAATTTGAGACCTGGCTTGGTGCCATTATCAAACCTGAGGAGCCTTTTTATCTTGTGATCGCCTCTGTTAAGGATTTGGAAACAATTCTGGAACGCACAGCAAAAATTGGTTATGAAAAGCAATTAAAGGGTATTTTTACGCTTGCCGCTGAAGTTGAGTCACATTCCCCTGAGTTTGACCTTACAGATTTTAAAAAGCATCCTGATAACTATACCATTGTGGATATCAGGAATAACAGCGAAGTTGCTGAAGGTAAGCTGTTTGATAAAGCCGTTGCAATTCCTCTGAATGAGCTAAGAGAACGGGCCGGTGAAATTCATAAAGGCAAACCGGTCGTAGTTCATTGTGCCGGAGGCTATCGCTCAGCTTCAGGAAGCAGCATTTTAGAAAATCATTTCAAAGATGTAAAAGTGTTTGATCTCAGTGAGGCAATCAAAGATTTTTCCTAAGGGAAAAGAGCTCTTAAATTATCGGTTATCCGCAGAGGTTTACCGGTAGTTTTGTCAAGCAGGCACCAAAGTGTTTTGGCTTTAGCTAAAAGTTTGTTGTCTGCTTTTCTTATGATTTCCGTATGGCGTTCACTTGTCACACCACTGTATTTTTCCACCCGGGTTTTCAAAATTAAAACATCCTTTTCAAAAGCCGGTGCTTTGTATTCAATAAAATGATTGATAACTACCCAGGCAAGCTTTTCGCGTAAAGCAGAATCGGTACTTTCATTCCAGTGCATTTCTGCGACATCCTGAACCCACTGCAGGTAGACTACGTTATTCACGTGTTGCAGAGTATCGATAGCCGATGCCGGAACGGTTATTTCAGATTGAAAGTGGTTCAAAATACTCAATTAAAAAGGGTTTAGTCTAAAAACCAAGAATCAATTTGGAAATATAAAAGAACAAAAAGATTCCAAAAATATCATTGCTGGTGGTTATAAAGGGGCCTGTTGCAATTGCGGGATCGATGCCCCTTTTGTCAAGAATAATGGGAACAAATGTCCCTACAAGGGCTGCCACAATGATGACAAGTAACATGGATAGTGCGATTGCCAGACTGGTTAACTGATCTTGGCCTACAATAAAACCAAAAAGGAAAACGAGGGCCGCCAGGGCGATACCATTTAAAAGGCTTAGCCCCACTTCTTTTAATAAACGGTGGAAAAGACTTCCCCTGATGTTGTCATTGGCAAGTCCCTGAACTATAATCGCGCTTGATTGTACTCCCACATTTCCTGCCATCGCAGCAATAAGGGGGGTAAAGAAAAATAAGATTGGAAAGGTCTCCAATGCTTCGTCAAAACCCTGCATAATATAAACACTCCCCAATCCGCCAAAAAGACCTAAAACAAGCCACGGCAAGCGTGCACGGGAGAGCTGCCAGATGGTATCATCTGCTTCAACATCTTGCGAAATACCCGCAGCAAGCTGGTAATCTTTTTCGGCTTCCTCTTTGATAAAATCCACCATATCATCAATGGTGATACGGCCCACCAGGCGGCCTATATCATCGACAACAGGAATGGCTTCCAGGTCATATTTTTGCATGATCCTGGCCACTTCTTCCCCTTCAGTATGCACATTGACAAAATCAACCCTGGGGATATAAATTTCTTTGATTTTGGTTTTGGTGTCAACAGTAAGAAGGTCCTTAAGTGAAAGCCTTCCAATTAATTTGTCTTTGGCATCCACCACATAGATGGAGTGCACACGGGTTACATTTTCTGCCTGCCTGCGCATTTCCCTGACACAACCGCCCACCGTCCAGGTCTCTCTGACCCTAACCAATTCTTTTGCCATCAAACCTCCGGCAGAATCTTCATCATAACGCAGAAGTTCTTTTATATCTGCAGCGTGGTCCTGGTCTTCAATATTTGAAATGACTTCTTCCTGCCGTTCTTCAGAGAGCTCGGCAATGATATCGGCAGCATCATCGGTGTCCATTTCTTCCAGCTCGTCTGCAATTTCTTTGGAGGAAAGGTTGTTTAAAATTTTCTCACGATCGTCTTCATCAAGTTCCATAAGGACTTCTGACGTTTTTTCACTGTCGAGAAGTTTGATGATGTAAGTAGCTTCGTCAAGATTTAACTCGTCGAGTATTTCGGCGATGTCTGCGTGGTGAAGGTCTTCCAGATGCAATAAAAGTTCCTTGTCGTTTTGTTCTTCGACAAGGATTTCTATTTTTTCGATTAGTTCGGGACTAATTTGAAACTGCATCGTTTTCTATCTTTTGGGTTAACGCAATAAAAGCTTCAAAACCCAATTGCTCAGGTCTTTTGTCAAAGATAATATCTTCTTTTAAATTTTCGCTTAAAGCGAAAGATTTTAAACTGTTTCTCAGTGTTTTCCGGCGTTGACCGAAAGCGGTCTTTACCACATTGAAAAATAATTTTTCATTGCAAGGCAATGTAAAGTCTTCTTTTCTGATGAGTCGTAACACACCACTGTCAACTTTTGGAGGCGGGTTAAAAACCGAAGGCGGAACTGTAAACAAATATTCTGCCGTGTAAAATGCCTGTACCAGCACCGAAAGAATACCATAAACCTTACTGCCTTCCTTCTCGCAGATACGCTGTGCCACTTCTTTTTGAAACATTCCCGTAAATTCAGGAATTTGCCGGCGCCATTCCAGCATTTTAAAAACAATTTGCGTAGAGATATTATATGGGAAGTTTCCCGTAATGGCAAAGGGTTCGCTGCCAAAAAAATCAGAGAGGTCTATTTTTAAAAAGTCGGCTCCAACAACCTGAAAACTTATGTTTTTGAGTTGCTCGCTGTGTTGTGAAATAAATGTTGTATTGAGGTATGTCACAGATTCGGTATCAACATCCATCGCGATGAGGTCGACGTCTTTCTCAATGAGGTATTTTGTAAGGACGCCCATTCCGGGACCAATTTCAATAACCTTTTTATATCCGTTTAAAGTAAGTGTTTCTGCAATTTTTTGCGCTGTTGGTTCATCTTTTAAAAAGTGTTGGCCCAAGTGTTTTTTGGCACTTACTTCGTTGTCTTTATTACTTTCTGAAGTGCTTGCCGTGTTTTTTGCTCGCTGGTCCTTTTTGTAAAACTTTCTCATCGTGATTAGTGTTCACTGATGATTTGCAATTCTGTCCTGAAAGCGACAAACTTGCCTTCAAAAGGTTTGCTTTGAGCCCGCAGCCTTTCAGCGTCTTCACGGTAGTATTTTTCCAGGGTTTCTTTGCTGTCTGTGGTATATTGCACAGCATAAGTAAAGCCTCCCATTTCTTCTTCCACTAACACGCGGCACATTTTTGCAGCTGTGAATTTTCCTGTGGCCAGCATTTCAGGGATATGTTCTTTTTCCATCCATTGGAGCCAATGGTCGTGAATGTCTTCTTCAATATTTATTGTTACGTTGTATATATGCATAGACCAATTTTTATTTTTTGGATTTTGAATGAGGTGCAAGATTTTGAGCCTGTACTGATTTAATTGATGGCGTCGCCTCTGATGCTTCTGTATTGTTTTCGGGCTTCTACAAAAAAGATGCTGTCCTGATGGTTAAAGATGATTTGCTCATAAAATTCTTTAGCCTTTTCAGGTTGGTCCAACACATTATTGTAAAGTTCTGCCAAGTAGAAGAAAGCATTATCAGTAAGAATATCATCACTGTGAAACTCTATGATTTGCAAATAGTTTGCAATGGCTTTTTCATATTGTTTTGTTTTCTCAAAGACCAAAGCTTGTTTTAGCAATGCTTCATCTTCTATGGCTTCACCTTTATGGTTTTGTAATATTTCGGTCAATAGATCAATAGCCTCCCGGTGTTTGTTTTGCACGTCCAGAAGGTCTGCTTTAGCAAATTTTTTCAGCGCTGTTTGCGTAGAATCTTCCAGGGAATTGTCGCTGATCATCAAACTCAGTTCCATAGCATCGTTTGAAATAAGTTGCGAGGTGGATTTTTTTAGGATATCGAGTTGAGTCAGTGCCCATGCAAAGTCTCCCTTAAAATAACTGGTTCGTGCTACTTTGAAACGGGCTTCCTGTGCAATGGGGTCGTTTTTTATTTTGTTTTGTATTTGGGAATAGTAAATGAGTGCCTGATTGAATTTTTCATCAAAGACCAGAATATCTGCGAGTTCGAGTAAAACTTTTGCTTCCTGGTACCTGCTCAGGTTTTCTTTGCTGAGGGTTTTCAGGTTTTCAATAGCACGTTCCTTTTTTTCGGCTTTAAACGCCAAAAAGCGGTAGTAGTCCAATTGAATCTCAAAAGTTTTGGGACCTGTCCCAAACATTTGAATAAGGTTTTCATATTTCTTTTCAATCCCGGGATAGGCTTCCGGTGATGCTGTACGCACGTCAATATCGGCATTGTATTGATATGCTTGTAGTTTATCCATCTCTGAAGTGCTGTTCTCAATGATATATAAAAATATTTCACTTGCTATGGTATAAAATGCATCATCCATTGCAATAAGTGCCAAATCCATCATTTGATTCAGGCTGTCAAAAGTGCGTCGGTAAATGGCTTTTTCCTGGGTGAAAGCCCTGTCATATTGTTTTTGCTGAACAAATAACCAGCTTAAAAGCTGATTGTAAAAAATATCCGGATTGTTCTGTGAACGCCTCAAGAGGGCTTTTCGCAACAAATCATTGGCTTCGTTTTGAGGATCATCTGTGATGTAGCGGCTAAAACTGCGTTGTGCAGAAATTAAAAAGGATGGATTTCTTTCAATGATGCTCAAATAGCTGTCAAACATTTTCTCCAGCTTTCCCTGCTCCCCATATATGCGTGCCAATTGCCCGCTGAAATCAAGCTGGGAGTCGAGTGCCATTCCTTTTTCATAAGCCTCTACAGCCAGGTCAAGCTGGTTATATTTGTCAAAAGCACCGGCAACAGTGTAAGTAATCCGCGGGTTTTCATCAATACTGTTTATAGCTTCCTTGAAAAAGTTTTCAGCTGTTTCGGTTTCATTTTGAAGCAGATGATTGCGGCCCATTTCTATTAAATAAATGGGGTGATTGCGTGTGAGCGTAAGCTTTTCCTGAAGGAGTTTTGCTGCTTCGCCAAATTGTTCAAGTTGTTGTAGCGAAGCTATATAGGAAAGAAAATAATCATTTCTGTTTTGGTTTTTTTCGTAGAGCGCTTTATAAATAGGCATCGCCTTTTCAAAGTCACCTCTGTCAAAATAATTTTTAGCCAGGTTTTCATTTTGAGAGAATGAAACGAAGCCAAAGCAGAAGAAAATCAGGGCAATAAAAGCGCGCATGGTATTACTTTTTTGTAAATATAACAAAATGCGCATTGCCAGTGTATTTAAAATATGTTAATCAATGATATCAAAACCGGTGTAAGGAACCAATACGTCGGGAATTTTTATACCCTCAGGGGTCTGGTAGTTTTCCAGGATGCCTGCCAAAACACGAGGTAGCGCCAAAGCACTACCGTTAAGGGTGTGTGCCAATTGGTTTTTTCCGTTTTCATCTTTAAAGCGCAACTTTAAGCGGTTTGCCTGAAAGGTCTCAAAATTGGAAACCGAAGAAATCTCCAGCCAGCGATCCTGCGCAGTTGAAAACACCTCAAAATCGTAAGTCAGGGCAGAGGTAAAGCCCAAATCGCCGCCACAAAGCCTTAAAATGCGGTAGGGAAGCTTGAGTTCATTGAGGATTTCTTTTACCTGTTCCACCATTTCATCCAGCGCTTTGTATGAGTTTACAGGATGCTCAATACGCACAATCTCAACTTTGTCAAACTGATGCAAGCGGTTCAGTCCACGCACATGAGCGCCATAACTTCCGGCCTCCCTTCTGAAACAAGGGGTGTAACCGGTGCATAAAACAGGCAGGTCTTTGGCCTGTAGAATTTCGTCACGGAACATATTAGTGACCGGCACTTCGGCAGTTGGGATTAGGTAGAGATTGTCTCCGGTCACATGATACATTTGCCCTTCTTTATCGGGCAATTGCCCTGTTCCAAAACCGGAAGCTTCATTTACCATAAGC
Organism: uncultured Flavobacteriaceae bacterium; assembly: GCA_963975935.1. Taxonomy (GTDB): domain Bacteria; phylum Bacteroidota; class Bacteroidia; order Flavobacteriales; family Flavobacteriaceae; genus Planktosalinus. The sequence goes on along the minus strand of CAXBIQ010000005.1, from coordinate 83,120 downwards.
GGAACCTGATACTCAGTATATCCTGCACCTGTGTTTTTATCGAGAAAATATGTGATTAAGGCACGTTGTAGTTTAGCTCCTTTTCCTTTATACACAGGGAAGCCGGCTCCGGTAATTTTATTGCCCAGTTCGAAGTCAATGATGTCATATTTTTTGGCAAGTTCCCAGTGAGGTATAGAGCCTTTGGCAAGTTGTGGAACCTCACCGGAGCGAAAGACTTCTTCATTATCATCCTCACTTGAACCGGCAGGAACGAGCTCGTTGGGTATGTTGGGAATGTTGTACAACAGTTGTTGTAATTTTTCAACCGCCATGTTTAAAGCGTCCTGAAGGGTTTTGGTTTCTTCTTTATATTGTGTGGTTTTTTCCTTTAACACATTTGCTTTTTGGACATCACCATTTTTAAAGAGAATCCCGATTTCTTTGGAAATTTTATTGGATTCTGCCAGGATGTTGTCCAGTTTTGCCTGCGTACTTCTTCGGGTTTCATCTGTAAGCAATACTTCTTCAAAAAGAGGTGCAGCATCGATGTTTCTTTTTTGCAAAGCGGCGACGTAAGCCTCCTGGTTATCGCGAATGTCTGTAACTTGTAACATAGTGGTGGTTTGAAAGGGCAAAAATACATGAAATTTTGTCAAATGTGGGGATGGGGGCTTAAAGGTTTTTGTTCCGGAGGGTATTTTTATAAAACATCTGAAAAGCCGGTTTTATCTGCTATTGAAATCAAATTTCAGACTATAAACATGAAGTTTTAAATTTGAGTTTACAGTCAGGAAGTGAACCAAATTTTAGTGTTGAAATTTCCTTTTTTGTTTTACAGGTTGCGGTTAGTTTTTATGTTTTTTTTTGATATTATTAATCACTATCTAAACCTCCTTATTAAGTTTATTTGGATGTTGTTACAGGGAAGGCTAATATTCATCATAGTTTATTAATAACAAATAAAAACTAAAGGACAAAACATTTTTGATTGAGGTTTAAATTTTGAGCTTTTGCTTTTATTTTATTGCTGTAAATTTATATATAAATAATTCCATCACATTTAATTAATTTTAGTAAAAATAATATCCAACACTTCCTCTTTGGTGAAAAGTTGAGTATAAATAGTATCTGATGTGATATTTTTAATGAATAGTGGAACTCTTTCAATGTCAGATACACTCCATAAAAAATAATAACCCTCAAACTCAATTAAATCCCATTCAAATAAGCAATTATGAGTTAAGTTACTGCCTCTTTTTTCATCAATAAACTGAATTATTAGATTTCCGTATTTTGTATTTGCCGTAAATTTTTTTCCAATAAAATAATTCTTATTAACTGAAACAGAGTTGATAGTTTTTTCTTTTAATTCTTTAAAATGCCATATAAGATCATTATCGTATAACTTTAGAGAATCATTTTGATGTTCAATATTTAAATCATTTAATTTGCTTTCTAATTGATTACTTTTCAATTTCCCCAAATAATAGGGATATAATAGTACTGCTTCCGAATTAAAATAAAAAAGGGAATCATTTTTTAAATGAATTAAAAATAAAGAAGTTTCTGTTGAATATTCACCGTTCACAGAAATATTATAATTAGAAATATATACTTGCTCTCTCTGCTCAGTACAGGAGTGGAGTATCCATATTAAAAGTAAAGGTTTAAAAATTATCTTTTTTATTTGTTCTATTCTATTCATTTTCATAAATATTATTTCAACCACTCCGGTGCAGGCATAATCCAGGTGTGATGCTTAAAATGATACCATTTTTCTGCGGCCAGATCGACTTCCGGATTTATTAAAGGAGCCCTGGGCCTTCTGTTAACACTTACTTCTGCATCAAAATAAACGGCTATGTCTTTACCCTCTTTGGCATATTCTTTTTTGAGCCGTTGCGCATACTGCCACATATAGTCGGGTTTTGTGGCAAGTGACCGGCGTTGCCTTGCAGTGAGCTCCTTAAAGATATTCACCCGTGTTTCTTCTCCGGTAACTTTGTCTTTAACAGTGACATTTACTGTTCCTGATTTGGTGCGCAACATCATACGCCAGCTAAGGCGGTGGCCTTCTTCTGTCCACAATACATTGTCTTCAATAAACCAATGTCTCAGCGGCAAGGCAATCTGAATCACAAAATATGCTGAAAATAATATAATGAGGGGTTTTTTATAAGAGGGCACAATGACTTCTCCCAAGTCGTAAAAAGGTTTTTTGGGTAAAAACCGTTTTTGAATGGTTTTCGGAAAAAAGAAAAAAAGCGCAAAGGCGATTGACATATAAGGGAAAATCCCAATCTGAAATACAATGGAGTTGAACAAATGAAAGAAAATGGAAACAATAAAACCTAACATCCTGGTGCGTTTCCATAGCAATAACGGTACAATGAGCAAATCAAAGAAAATACCGGTATAGGCTATAGCCCAGTGAACCCAATTCTGCTGTAGAAAATCACCAATAAGCCAATAGTTTGCTTTGCCGCTCATCAATATCTGAGCCATGGAAGCATCCAGCCAGTCAGGATAGATTTTTGCCACTGCGGCATAAGTATATACAATCCAAACCTGTAAAATAACAACCAAAGCACACCATCGTGGCATCGAGGGGGATTTTATTTGAGGGTTTTGTTTTGCGTCTACTGAGAACCATCTGTTTGCAGGTAAAACAGCCATGAATATCAGTAAAAGCAACATCAGGTAATAATGATTGTTGTAAGCAGATTTTTGCATAAAGTAAACACCCGCCCACAGTATGGCATAACCAATAATCCCCACCCGGTATTTATGACCGAGCATCACCATCAAACCAAAAATTCCCATAACCGCAAAATAGATATACATCCCATTTCCGGGTAAGGGTTGCAGCCATTCCAAACCTATGAATGAAAACGTAAACTTTGGTTCGATCAAAACTTGTTTTACCCATCCGGTTGCAATAGCTCCAAAAGCCTCCAGGGTGATGAGGAAACCAAAAAAGACCCTGAACATGATGAGCCCGCTATTGTCTATGTGTTTAAAAAGAAATTTATTGAGCATAGCTTTCTATATATTTTCTGGCAAATGTTTCATCGTTTTTTATAGCAGATTGTAATGCTTCAATGGAATCAAATTTTTCTTCCTCCCTTATTTTAGCGAGCAATTCTATTTCCAGCTTTTCACCATAAAGGTCTTTTTCAATGTCGAGAAAATAGGTTTCTATGGTCCGGTTTACACCACCCACTGTTGGATTTGTGCCAATGTTCATCAATCCAAACACTTTATTATTATCTATAACAGATTTGGCGATATAAACCCCATTTTTAGGGATTAGCTTGTAAGGTTGTTCAATGTGGAGGTTTGCCGTGGGATAATTCATTTTCCTTCCCAGACCTTTTCCTTTCACAATAGTACCATTGAGCATATATGGGTATCCCAAATAACGGTTTGCCTTTTCTAAGTCTCCTTTTTCAAGTGCTTTCCTGATTTTTGTAGAACTTACAGCCACTTCGTTAAGTTCTTGCGCACTGATTTCTTCAACTTCAAAATTATAGTTTTTGCCAAATTCCCTCAAATCATTGATATCTGCATTTCGGTTGCGTCCAAAGCGGTGGTCATAGCCTATAATAATTTTTTTTGCGTGCAGTTTGTTGACTAAAATATCCCTGACAAATTCCAGTGCCGTGAGGCGTGAAAACTGATGGGTAAATGGATGGATGATGAGATGGTCCAGCTTTGTTTTTGAAAAAATGGATGTGCGCTCTTCAATGGTATTGATTAATTTGATGTCGCTTTCTTTTTGAAGTACCATTCTGGGGTGCGGGAAAAAGGTAAGGATAATGGAATCAAGCCCTGATTTTTCTGCTTCGGAAGTGAGTTTATCCAAAAGTTTTTTGTGGCCTATATGAACGCCGTCAAAAGTGCCAATAGTAACCACACTGGCATGTTCATTTTCATAAGCAGATATGGAATGGTGTACTTTCATAGTAGCTTATTTTCCGTTAAAGGCGTTCATGGTATTTGTGATGCCGGCAAGGGCAAATGATTTTATGACTTCCACAGAGAGGTCCAGCCGCTCAGGCAATTGTTTTTCTTCGTCGGGTTCCCAATCGCCCAAAACAAAATCCACTTGATTGCGTCTTCCAAATTCGTTGTCAATACCAAACCGAAAGCGGTTGTATGTTGTTGTTCCCAGTTGTAGCTGGATGTCTTTTAGCCCGTTATGACCACCGTCACTTCCTTTGGTTTTAACTCTAATTGTGCCAAAAGGCAAGTTAAGGTCGTCAGTAATAACCAAGAGATTTTCCAGGGGAATTTTTTCTTTTTGCAACCAGTAAAGCACGGCTTTTCCGCTCAGGTTCATATACGTACTGGGCTTGAGCAGTATAAAAGTGCGTCCTTTTAATTTGTAAGTGGTGATGTCTCCCAGTTTTGCAGGCTCAAAACTCAGGTCTTCTTTTTGCGCAAGCCGGTCGAGAATTTTAAAACCTATGTTGTGTCGTGTGTTTTCATATTTAGGGCCTATGTTGCCAAGGCCAACGATAAGGAATTTCTTCATGAGATCAACATCTTCTGTGGTTTCAGTTTTCTTCTGCGATAATAGTCTGCCAAAAAAAGCGAGCATAAAAGTTTTTTGTAAAAATATAAAAAAAACATCCGCGCACGGCGGATGTTTTTCATATAATCTATTTCAGACTGCGATTTATTCAGTTGCCTGAGTTTCTCCTTCAGTGGCTTCGCCTTGAGATGTTTCTCCTTCAGCACCTTCTTCGCCTTCTTCTTCGTCTTCATCTTCCTCAACGTCTTCGATAACCACACGTGATGTTCTCACTTGAGCCACGACAGTGTTGTCAGGGTGCATAATAGTAAAGTTTTCAGTAGGAAGTTCAGTTACATACAATTTACTTCCGATTCTGAGCTCAGTGATATCTGCCTCGATAAAGTCTGGCAAATCTGCCGGTAAAGCTTTTACTCTAAGCTTACGTTTTGGAACACGCAGTACCCCACCGTTTTTAACACCACGGGAGTTTCCGACAAGTCTTACAGGAATTTCCATAGAGATTTCTTTGTCATCAAAAATTTGATAGAAGTCCACGTGGAGGATATTGTCTGTAACAGGGTGAAACTGAATGTCCTGAAGCACGGCATTGATTTTATCGCCGTTATCTAGTTTAATTACAACTGTGTGTACATCCGGAGTGTACACCAAGTCTTTAAATGCTAATGTGTCAGCTGAAAAGTGAATTGGCTTGTCTCCTCCGTATACTACGCAAGGTACCTTTCCAGCATTACGTAAGGCCTTAGTTGCTACTTTGCCCACGCTTTCTCTTTGAGATCCGTTGATTGTAATTGATTTCATTATTTTTTATTTTTTAAGGTTACGGTGATACGCCCTTTGATCACTTTGGCCTTAAGTTTAAATTTATAGTTTGGGCGTTTTATTTTTATAATTTAACTACTTGCGGTAGTTGAGCGTAGTCGAAACTACATTAAAAATTTTGAACTGATGGAGCTGTTTGTATTGACTCTAATCATTACATCTGCAACCAGTTCTGAGCACGTGAGTACCCTTATTTTTTTACTTTCCTGTTTTAACGGAATTGAATCTGTCACGATCAATTCAACAAGTTTTGATTTTTCTATTTTTTCATATGCGTTTCCGGAGAGAATAGCGTGCGTACAAATAGCTCTGACACTAAGTGCACCGCGTTCCATCATCACGTCTGCCGCTTTGGTGAGGGTGCCGGCGGTGTCTACCATATCATCTACAAGAATTACATTTTTCCCGGTTACATCACCAATGAGTTCCATATGTGAAATTACATTGGCTTTTTCGCGTTGTTTGTAACAAATCACTACATCACTTTCCAGGAATTTGGAATAAGCATAGGCTCTTTTTGATCCACCCATATCAGGTGATGCGATGGTTAAATCTTCTAGATTTAAGCTTCTTAGGTAAGGCAAAAAAATGGTAGATGCAAAAAGGTGATCTACCGGTTTTTCAAAGAACCCCTGAATCTGGTCTGCGTGCAAATCCATGGTGATAATGCGGGTGGCACCTGCCGTTTCGAGCATTTTAGCAACCAGTTTTGCAGCAATGGGTACCCTGGGTTTGTCTTTTCTGTCTTGACGGGCCCATCCAAAATAAGGCATCACAGCAGTAATATGTCTTGCAGAAGCGCGCTTTGCAGCATCAATCATAAGCAGCATTTCCATTAAATTATCACTGTTAGGAAAAGTAGAACCAATTAAAAAGACTCTGCTTCCTCTAACCGACTCTTCAAAAGAGGGTTGAAACTCACCATCACTGTAATGCGATGTGATTACTTTGCCCAAAGGCATACCAAATGCTTCAGCAATTTTTTCGGCGAGCACGATACTTTGTGAGCACGCAAAAATCTTGGGTTCGGGAGTTGGGATGGCCATGGCTAATGTGTTGTAAAATAGGGTTTTGCTTGCTGCTTGATTTAACGAGGTGCAAATTTAGAAAATATTTTCATTCAAGGAAGCATAATTAGTTCTTATTTGCTGTGTATGTGTAAATATTTTTATAATTTTGTCGTCCTGAAATGCTCAAGTGCCTGCCTGCCGAAGGCAGGGCGGAATTGGTAGACCTGCCTTCGGCAGGCAGGCGCGCTGGATTCAAGTGTTATGTTTACAGTTTACGCAATATCAAGCCTAACTAAGAACTACATTTATGTAGGCTTAACCGGTGATATTGAAAAGCGTTTTAATGAACATAATACAGGTAAAGAAAGGACAACCAAGCCGTATATGCCCTTTCAGTTAATTTATACTGAAGTATATGAGGATAGGAATTCGGCCAGGTTAAGAGAAAAATATTGGAAGTCAGGGATAGGCAAAGAAAATTTACGATTGTTAAGAGATAAATTGTAATTTTGTAACCCATAATTGCTCAAGTGGCGGAATTGGTAGACGCGCTGGATTCAAAATCCAGTTCTTTCGGGAGTGTGGGTTCGATTCCCACCTTGAGTACAAAACTCTCAACAAACGTTGGGAGTTTTTTTGTTTTTATAAGTTTTATATTTTATCTGTAAAATAATCCGCCTTAAGCATACTGTTTTTTAACAACAATTGCTAACTTTGATTCCAACTCAAAAATCCCCAGATACAATGAATGAGTTTTGGTTTTATTTTAAAATGGGCCTTGATCACGTGGTTAACTGGTACAACTATGCCCACATCTTATTTATCATTTTACTTGCGGTAGCCTATCAATTCAATGCGTGGAAACGATTGTTGCTGCTCATTACACTATTTACCCTGGGGCATTTGCTCGCTGTTTTGATGGTCTCCTTTGGCGTAGTAAGGGTGGGCCTCGGGATGGTGGGCTTCTTGATTGCTTTTGTGATTATATTTACCGCACTCTTTAATATATTTACCGCTGGAAAAGAAAAGCGACGTGAAAAACTGGGACTCCTCTTTGCACTTTCTATTTTTCTGGGGCTTTTAAGAGGTCTCGAATTTGCACCACAATTCATTGGTGCCATTGGTCAAAAGAGCAAAATACTGCCCTTGCTGGAAGTGGCCCTGGGTGTTGAGGCCGGACAGATCATTGTGGCTGTAATTGTTTTGATCCTGGGTGCAATTGTGCAAACGCTTTTCCGTTTTAATAGAAGGGACTGGGTTCTGGTGATTTCATCTGTGATTCTTGGCCTTGCGATTCCCTTACTCATCAACAACTGGATATTTTAAATACATAATATTTAACGAATCATTCATATTTAATCCGTTGATAAAATTTTATCTTCGCAGGATATATTATCATTATATAACACTTTCACTATCACATAATTTATGTCTGAAAAAAAACAGCGCAAGTATGATATTGCCTATATGCGAATGGCCCTGGAATGGGGTAAGCTTTCACACTGCAAGCGCAAACAGGTAGGGGCGCTTATCGTAAAAGATAAAATGATTATTTCTGACGGATACAACGGCACACCGTCAGGTTTTGAAAATTATTGTGAAGATGAAGAGGGATATACCAAATGGTATGTGCTCCACGCCGAGGCAAATGCCATTTTAAAGGTAGCCTCTTCCACGCAGTCATGCAAGGGAGCAACATTATATATAACGATGTCACCTTGCAAAGAGTGCAGTAAGTTGATTCATCAGGCTGGCATTATTCGTGTAGTATACCTTGAAGGCTATAAAGACAATTCCGGTATAGAATTTTTAGAAAAGGCCGGCGTTGTTTTAAAACATTTAGATTCTATTGACGAATAAAATATGAGAAAATCATTTAAATATCTTCCGTTGCTTTTGGGTACTGCTATTGCGGTGGGTATTTTTATTGGTTCAAAACTCAATTTTGGAGATACTACAGAGCGTATTTTTGCAACCAACTCAAAAAAGGATAAACTCAACAGACTGATTGACTACATTGATTATGAGTATGTCGATAAAATAAATACAGATAGTATTGTGGATGTGACAGTTAACGGGATTTTAAAAAATCTCGACCCGCATTCTGTTTACATCCCGGTGAGTGAGTATGAATCTGTAGCAGATGATATGCGGGGCAAGTTTGTGGGCATTGGCGTGAGTTTTTATATTTACAATGATACGGTTTCTGTTATTTCGACCGTTCCCGGGGGGCCTGCAGAGCGTTCAGGTATCAAACCCGGCGACCGCATTTTATATGCAAATGAGACACCACTTTATGGTGATTTCAGTATCAGGGACAGTATCACTACTTCTCTGCGCGGTGCATTGAATTCTAAAGTGGTACTTCAGGTTTTCCGCAAAAGCGAAAAGGAACTGATGAATTTCAAAATTACCCGAAAGGAAATTCCCCTTCAAAGCGTGGATGCTTTTTATACGTTGGAAAACAATACCGGTTACATAAAAGTAAACCGCTTTGCCGAAACGACTCATGACGAATTTAAAGACGCCTTGGATAAACTCGTTGATCGCGGAATAACAAGCCTGATACTTGATTTACGGAATAATCCCGGGGGTTATGTTTTTGCTGCAGAACGCATGGCAGATGAATTTTTAAAAAGAGGCACCCTTATTTTAATGACTAAAAACAAATCCGGCGTGACTGAAAACACAACGGCAAGGCGCAGGGGCTTGTTTGAAAAAGGGAATCTCTATGTGCTGGTAAATGAGAATTCGGCTTCAGCAAGTGAGATTGTTGCCGGTGCCTTACAGGATAATGACAGGGCGACCATTATCGGGAGAAGAACTTATGGCAAAGGACTCGTGCAACGGGAGATGTCACTGGGTGACGGAAGCGCTGTGCGATTGACAGTTGCCAGGTATTACACCCCCACGGGGCGGTCTATTCAGCGACCCTATGCAAATGGTGATCGCAGTTATTTCAGGGAGTACCAAACACGCTACCGAAACGGGGAGCTCATTGAAGCAGACAGTATTTCAGTTGTTGATTCCTTGCGTTTTGTAACCCCGAGAGGAAAAGTAGTCTATGGCGGGGGCGGGATTATCCCTGACGTTTTTGTTGCCAAAGATGTAAGCGAAGAAAATGAAACTCTGGAATATGTCCTGCGGTCAGGGTTTTTGAATTATTTTGTCTTTGAATATCTTGACGGGAACCGCCTGATGTTTGACAATGTTAAAGCAGAAGATTTTATGGAAGCCTTTGAGGTTGACAATGAATTGTTGAACTCTTTTATAGATTACTCAAGACTTCGTGAAACCAATTTCAACATTTCAGGATATGAAGAGATGATTAAAAAGTACATCAAAGCAACTCTTGCCCAGCAGTTATACAGTCAGGATTATTTTCAGCAAATCATCAATCAGAATGATCCCATGATTCAAAAGGCATTGGAATTAAAAATAGAAGACTAAGAATTTTTCTTTTCAATCATTTTTTTCTCAACACGTTTCGATAAGGCTAAGATACTGAGAAGTAAGATCCCACAAATACATGCCACCACTCCAATGATTGCAACAATGCTGTCTTTTCCGAAAGGATCAGAAAAATCAATGATGGTAATGTTGTAAACAATCAAAGCCAAAGCTATAACAGAAAGGATAATAGATGCAATTTTCATTTTTTACTTTTTTATTGAAACAACCCCATAACATTTGAGGCAAATAGTTTTACAGCGATGGCGAGCAGGATGACCCCAAATATCTTTCGCACCACATTGATGCCGTTTTTACCAAACAAGCGCTCAATTTTCCCGGAAGATTTCAGCACGCCATACACAAAGATAGTATTTAAAATAATAGCAATTATAATGTTGATGACTTCAAATTCTGCTCTCAAGGACAGAATGGTTGTCAAAGTTCCGGCTCCAGCAATCAGCGGAAACGCTATAGGTACAATGGAAGCCGTCTCAGGACTGTCATCGCGGTAAAGTGGAATGCCGAGAATCATTTCGATGGCGAGGAAGAAAATAATCAACGAGCCCGCAACGGCAAAAGAATTCACGTCAATCCCGATTAAATTGAGCATCTCCTTACCCACAAAGAGAAAAGCAACCATTAAGACTGCTGCGACAATCGTTGCTTTTTCACTTTGAATATGACCAACTTTTTTGCGCAAATCCACAATGATTGGGATGCTGCCAATGATATCAATCACTGCAAACAATACCATAGTTGCCGTAAACATTTCTTTTAAGTCAAATCCCCACATAAGTGTTCAAAATTAAAATTTATTCTGCGTTTTTTGAGCGTGCAAAATTAGTTATAAATCAGACATTTGAACCTATCTAAACAATAATTTTTTCTTAAAATAATTTAGATAACTATCTATGGGAATACCCTTGCAGGAAATCAAAAAACCTCTTTATCTTTGCCGCATGTTTCAAATAGGAAAAACAATAGTTTCAGAAGACCTTCTTGAGAAGGAATTCGTGTGTAATCTAGGCGCCTGCAAAGGTGAATGCTGTGTTGCCGGTGAGGCCGGTGCACCGCTTGAAGTAGATGAAGTGCGCATTTTAAAAGAGATTTACAGTGAGGTGAAGCCTTTTCTACGCCCTGAAGGTATTGCAGCCATTGAAAAACAAGGCACCCATATTGAAACCGAAAACAAAGACCTGGAAACCCCGCTTGTGAACGGCGCTGAATGTGCTTATGTAACGTTTACAGACAAGGGCATTGCCAGTTGTGGCATTGAAGATGCTTATAACGCAGGGAAAACCCATTTCAGAAAACCCATTTCCTGTCATTTATACCCTGTGCGCATACAAAAATACAGTTCGTTTGCGGCAGTAAATTACCACAAATGGCCCATTTGTGATGATGCCTGTACTTTGGGCAAAGAACTACAGGTACCCGTGTATAAGTTTGTAAAAGATGCGCTGATCAGAAAATTTGGGGAGGAATGGTACAGCGAATTGGAAGCTGTTTCAAAATCACTTAAAAGTTAAAACTCTTCTGTAGAAACAAGATTCTCAATTTTTTTCAATAGTTTTTATTATATTTAATCGTTTGAAATATAAGGGATTGACGTTCCTTTAAAAAGATAAGGTCATGAGAATAAAAAACATTGCTTTGTTTCTGACAACGATTTCTGTTATTTTTTTTGCTTGCTCAGGGGATGATGATAGCTCCCAAAATCAACCTCAAAATCAACCTCCCGGTAATTTTAATTTAATTGGCGTAACAAACACGGCAAACAATGTGAGTGTTATGCCTTCTTTCTCCTGGAATGCTTCTGTGGATCCTGATGGCGATGAGGTGACCTATGACTTCTATTTAGGAGAAGATGAAGCAGCATCCTCTTTATTTTTGGAGGACCTTACAGGAACTCAACTAACACTTGAAAACAGACTAAAGCTTTTTACCCAATATTATTGGAGGGTTGTTGCTAAAGATGGTAATGGCGGTGAAACATCGAGTGAAATATACAGTTTTACAACCAGGAATTTAAGTTCTGGGACGTTGCTTAATACTACCGGATTTCCAGAATTTCGTGGCCATACATCTCTTGTTTTCGATGACAAAATTTGGGTTATGGGTGGAAATAGAAATGGTAGCTTTAACGAAGAAATTAGGGTTTCAATTGACGGTATCAACTGGACTATTGCTACTGACAGCCCTGATTTTCCAAGTAGAATAAATCATACGGCCGTCTTTTTTGACAATAAAATGTGGGTTATTGGAGGAACTGAAGGGCAGGCTCTTAACAGTGTTAATGATGTTTGGTTTTCAACTGACGGAATCAATTGGACAGAGGCTACCCCATCGGCTAATTTTTCTACCAGACAAGGTCATACGACTTTAGTATTTGACAATAAATTATGGGTTATTGGAGGTATAGAGGGCCAAACATCTGATAATAAAAATGATGTTTGGTTCTCAAGTGACGGAACCAATTGGGTCGAGGCTACCTCAGCTGCAAACTTTAGTGCAAGGCGTTTTCATACCTCAGTTGTATTTGATAATAAAATGTGGGTCATTGGTGGTTCTGATAGTTCTCAAATAAATGATGTTTGGTACTCAAGTGATGGTATAAACTGGGTAGAAGCTACTGCAAATGCTGCCTTTTCAGAAAGAGCTTTTTTTACAATTGAAATTTATGAAAACAAAATGTGGCTTATAGGAGGATCAGACGGAGTAACCACTTATAACGATATCTGGTCATCAGAAAATGGGACAGACTGGGAATTGGTCACCTCAAATTCCAATATGCCTGAAATATCAAGACATTCTTCAAATGTTTTTCTAGATAAGATTTTTGTTTTGGGCGGTAGCTTAGGGGGTGGTGGCACATCAGATGAAGTTTGGGTTTTTGATTAAAAGGTTGTGGCTTTAAACACAAATATGACCTCTGTTCTTTTGAAGTGCCAGTTTCATGGTTAATTAAGAATTTATTTATACCTAACGATACAAGATTTTCAATTTATTTCAATAGTTTTTATTATATTTAATCGTTTGAAATATAAGGGATTGATGTTCCTTTAAAATGATAAGGTCATGAGAATAAAAAACATTGCTTTGTTTCTGATAATGGGTTCTGTTATTTTTTTTGCTTGCTCAGGGGATGATGATAGCTCTCAAAATCAACCTCAAAATCAACCTCCCGGAAATTTTAATTTAATTGGCGTGACAAATACTGCCAACAATGTGAGTGTTACACCATCTTTCTCCTGGAATGCTTCCGTAGATCCGGATGGAGATGAAGTGGTATATGATTTTTATATAGGCGAAAATGAAGCTGCTTCAACTTTGCTTTTAGAGAATCTGTCTGAAACCCAAATCACTTTGGAAGACAGGTTAAAGCTATTGACTCAATACTATTGGAGGGTTGTTGCTAAAGATGGGAATGGCGGTGAAACATCCAGTGAAACATACAACTTTACAACCCGGAGTTTAAGTTCCGGAACATTACTAAACACTAACGGATTTAGTGATTTAGCTGCTCACACATCTCTTGTTTTTGATGATAAAATATGGACTATTGGTGGACTCGAATATCCTCCTAACATAGTTGAAGAAATTAGATTTTCAACTGATGGGGCAAGTTGGAATATTGCTACATCCAATCCGGGTTTTTCTAAAAGATTTGTCCATACATCAATAGTATATGATAATAAAATGTGGGTTATTGGGGGAGAAGATGAATTTGGCAATTTACTAAATGACGTTTGGTTCTCAAGTGACGGAACCAATTGGGCAGAAGCGACCTCTAATGCTAATTTTTCTATCAGAAAATTCCATGCGTCTTTAGTATATGATAATAAAATGTGGATTATTGGGGGGGACGATGGAATCACATTGAAAAACGATGTATGGTATTCGACTGATGGCGTGAATTGGGTAGAGGCTACCTCTGCCGCTAATTTTAGTGAAAGAAGCGCTTTAGGCTCAGTGGTTTTTGACGATAAAATGTGGGTCATAGGTGGTGGCGGCGGCGGATTTTTTTATAATGACGTTTGGTATTCCACTGATGGTATAAACTGGGTAGAGGCAACCCCAAATGCCAATTTTTCTGTACGAGTAGGATTAACAACCGTTAATTATGATAATAGAATGTGGTTGATGGGAGGGTTTGGCGCAACGATAAATAACGATATTTGGTCATCAGAAAATGGTTCAGATTGGGAGTTGGTCATAGAAATTTCCAATATGTCTGAAGTATATGCACATTCTTCCAATATTTTTCTAAATAAAATTTTTGTTTTGGGAGGTGATTTAGGTGGTGTTGCTTCAGATGAGGTATGGGTTTTTGATTAAGCCGGGTTGTTTTTAAATGTAAATACTACCTCTGTTCCTTTTGAATTAGGGGTTTCATCTTCTAAATCAATAAACTTAAAACTGTAATCAAACCCGTGCTTTTGATTGAAAAACGAGAGGCGTTCTTCTGTCATTTTCAGTCCGACAGAATCTTTTTTAAAGGATTTCTTTTGCTTCAGTTGCCGTGATGCTTTTCGACCAATGCCGTTGTCTATAAGCGATATTTTTAAAACACCTTCTTCTCCATAAACTTTTATTGTAATTTTCTTTTTATTTGGGCTCAGCATCAAACCGTGCCAGATGGCATTTTCCACAAAGGGTTGCAAAAGCAATGGAGGAACTTTGAGTGTCGATAAACTAAGATGAGGTGACTTCTCAATAACATAGTTGATTTCATCTTCAAACCTGATGTTTTCAATACTCAGGTAGAGAGAGATGATATCCAGTTCTTCTTCAAGACTGTGGCTTTCTATACGGGAGCTCTCCAGTATTTTTCTGATTAATTTTGAAAATTTATTGAGGTAATAAACGGCTTTTTCTTTGTTGTTTTCTATGAGAAATACTTTTATCGAATTCAGCGCATTAAAAATAAAATGAGGGTTCATCTGGCTTTGCAGTGAAGCGAGGTGCAGGATTTGAATCTCGTTGTTGAAATCAGATTTTAATTTTGCAACGCGTTCTTCTTCGGCTTTTTTTGAAATAGTCTTCAGCTCGTTTTCCTTTTTGGCAAGTTCTGCTTCCAGGAAAGTATTTTGTTGTGTTTTGATGATTTCATTTTCAAGCAACTGGTTTAAATATTTTTTTTGCAAACTCATCTTTTCGGTAAATACTTCCCGTTGTTTTATGGAGAGGGCATAAGTGAACAATAGGTTTTCCACCAATAGCGATAAATAGAAAATATAATAATATTTGTTAATGGCTTCAATGCCCCTGTTAATAGTCAATAAGGCAACGCTTATGGCTCCAAAAGAAATAATCAACATTCCTAGTAAAATGTAGTGTTTGACGCGGTCGTCAATTTTTATGATTAAAAAAATTGAGTAAACGGTGATTAAAAAACAAATGGGCATAAAGACATAAAAGTAAAACCCCCTGAGAAGCATATAACCGTCAAAGGTATATCTGCTAATTACCAGAAGCAGGAAGACAAACGTTAATCCGTAGACAAACTGATAGACACTTTTGTAGAATTTAGGGTATTTGATTTTAAACTTGAGAATCTCTAGAATAAACAGCGCAAAGAAAACATAGCTGGCAAATTGTAGTGGAAAATGAAGGTGGTTAAAAAAGGTAATATTTGCTTCAAGATTTTCTTCAAAGAAAACATTTTTGAGGTATTTTAAAATATTAAGGGCGTTGACAAATGCATACAAACTGTAAAAAAGAAAATAGCGTTCACGCGCTTTAAAAAATATTATTAAATGGTAAATGGAAAGGTAAAAAAGAATGCATGTAATGCCCCAGGCAATGCCATTGTAGTTTGTGTTTTCTAGAATGAAAAGCGTTTCTTTAAATGAGTCCATTCATTTGATTTTAAATTTTATCGAGAAACGAACTTTTCTTATTTCTTGAAACCGGTATTTTTTGTTTATTGTTTAAAATTACATACCCGTCTGTTTTGACAAATTCCCGCACCTTGTCAAGATTGACCACAAAGGAGTTATGCACCCTGTAGAAATTTTTAGCCGGAAGCATTTCTTCGATCTCTTTTAATTTTTTTGTTACAAAAAGTTTCTCATTGTTTTCTAAGTAGATATGACAGTAGTTGCCGTCACTTTCACAGTAGGTAATTTCTTCAGGCTTTAAAAATATAAGTTTTCCGTCTATTGAAATTGCAATTTTTTTTGATGATTGCCGGTTGTTTTGGGAAAGGGAAAGGATACTCTGCTCAAGTGATTTTTTTATCTCATAAGATTTTTGCTGTGTTTTAATCTTATCAATGGTTTGCTTTAAATCATCAGAATCAATTGGTTTCAGGAGATAATCCAAAGCCCTCTCTTTTATGGCATTGATAGCATATTGGTCATATGCGGTAGTGAAAATCACTGAAAATTGCCTGTCCGGAAAATGTTCTAAAAACTGGAAGCCGTCCATTTTGGGCATTTCAATGTCTAAAAAGACACAATGCACAATATTTTTTTTTAAATAGGACAATGCTTCCTCGGGGTCTGTAAAAGTTGCCTTGATATCCAATTCTTCACAAAAATTCTGCAATTCCCATTTTAAACTGGTGATGGACTTTTGTTCATCATCTATGATGATAGCTTGAAGTGACATATAGATTCTTATTTAATCCATTAAATTATAAAAAATCAATGAGTTGTGGGTAATAAGATGTATGGATAGTTTTATATTAGGCACAAATGGTTAAAAATCAATTGTTTTTCAGCAGAGATTTGATTCCGGCTGTATATTTTCTCATTATATGTTAAAATGGACCACTTGTAAAGTTTCAGAAGAGTGTGATACAATTTAACGTGTCTAAGGGATTGTATTTGACGATATTTGATATCATCAATTGTTGATCTAAAACAAACTTTATGAAAACTAAAATTTTAATTTCACTCTGCTTTGCCTTTATTTTCTGTGTGCCAAATACCAATGCGCAATTTCTTGATAAACTCAAAAAGAAAGTCGAGAAAAGAGTGGAACAAACGGTTATTAATAAGACCGCCGATAAAGCTGCCCAAAAGACCAGTAAATCCATGGACAAGGTTTTTAACCCTAATCTGGGAGGGATGAATAGTGGTGAAAAGGTTACGCCCACAGATGTGCCCGGCTCCTTTGACTTTGATTACCGCTACCAGATGACGATGACCACAAGCCAGGGACAAATGGAAATGGACTATTTTTTAAAACCCAATGCACCATATCTGGGCGTTCAAATGAATCAGGGAATGGAAATGTTTATGGTAATGGATGGAGCAAAAAACATCAATTATATGTTTATGGATTCCGGAGGAAATAAAATAGGCACAGCTACTTCTCTTGACGCATCAGATATGACCGACACAGATGACTATGATATGAGTGACTACACCGTGACAGACCTTCCCAATAAGACTTTTTTAGGGTACAATTGTGAAGGAAAAAAGATGGAAAATGAAGATTATGTCTTTACCATTTATTATACAAATGATGCTGAAGTAAGTTTTAATGATGTATTCAAAACAGATCCTGAAAGAATCCCTGATGCCGTAAAAAGTCAGTTTGAGGGTGCTGAAGGGGCATTGATGATGTATATGGATATGAAAGACAAGAAGAATAAGGGAAAGAAAAACACTTCCGGGACCATGGAGTGTACGCTTCTTGAGCCTACAAATTTCTCTTTTAACACAAGTGGTTACCAGTTTATGTAAAGATAAATAGCTTCCATGCAGAAAGATATACCACAACAAGAATCATCTCCTGCTCCCAGCAACATAGCAATAGTTGCATATATCACCTTTATCGGGCTTATTATTGCCTTTGTGATGAATGACCAAAAAGAAGATGTGTTTGTAAGCTTTCATATACAACAGTCCCTAGGGCTTACATTAATTGGTGTTGTTTTGGGGATCTTAAGCATAATCCCTGTAATAGGTTGGATTTTATACATCCTTGGATTTATTGTTTTGCTGTATATGTGGATTGTGGGTTTGATGAATGCAATCAAACAAAAATTAGAGCCGGTACCTTTTTTAGGAGAAAAGTTTTCAGACTGGTTTAAAAAAATATGAGATTTAGCCCAGACCCCTCTTCAAAATATTTTTATTGGGGATGACAAAATAATGCGAAAGGGGGTCAACTGGGGCTAAACTCATTTTATATATAATTTCAATTGAAATTAATAAGATTAAATACGTCAAACACAGTGAATATTTTTTATTTTAGAGCTATCAACCATCAAACAAGCATTTTACCCATGAAAAAATCAATCATTTTTATTTTATGTGCCTTTCTTTTTATGGCATGCAAAGACAACCCTGCAGTTAAAAAAGCTAAGGAAGCCAAAGACAATGTTGTAAATACAAAAAATGCCCTTCAGGAATCCAGAAATATGCAGGATGACATAAAAGACCTCTCAGAAACAACTCCGCTTACAAATGAGGAACTCAAAACCTGGTTGCCCGATAATTTGGACGGAATGAAACGCACCTCATATAAAGCAGGAGCCATGGGAATGATGAATATTTCATCTCTTGAAGCTACTTATGAAGCCGAAGATAATTCCAGAAAATTTAAAATAGAAGTAATTGATGGTGCCGGAGAAATGGGCGCCATGGCCACAGCCGGTATGAGAATGGCCCTTTCACAGGATTTTGAAGAAGAATCAGAAACCAAAATGAGAAGAAGCACCACAAAAAACGGAAACAAAGCTGTAGAAGAAGTGGATAAAAGAAGAAGTATATCGACAGTTCAATACATGCATCAAAAAAGATTTTATATACAAGCCACAGGCACTAACATGGATCTTGAAGAAGTTTGGGACCTTCTTGACGAAATGGATGTTGAGGATTTAGAGTAATTCAAAAAAATCACCTTTAAAAAGTCGCCAAAAAGGCGACTTTTTTTGTTTGTAACAACCCATTTTCGATTCCTTTTTAAAAATTCATAAATGAGCTTACCACCTTTGTATTAAGGGTTCACAGTACGACCGCTTCGACTGTTGATAAAGTCAGTAAATAATATATAAAATACTAAAAATCAATATTATAATACACAATTTTAACAAAACTTCATGAACGGCTATTTGTTAGTATGTTGAAAACTTTGTTGACAACGTTTCCAAAAATCCCTTTCAAAATCAATAGTGATTTTCCATATTTGTTAGTCCCGACACTAAGCAAAAAAAGTATAGATAAACCACATAAAAAGAGATGAAATTATGAATGCAGCAGAGCCCATTTTAACAGACAACCCAGGACGATTTGTTATATTCCCCATTCAACATCACGACATTTGGGAATGGTATAAAAAAAGTGAAGCCAGTTTCTGGACCGCAGAAGAAATTGACCTTCATCAGGATATGACAGACTGGGTAAACAAACTGAATGACGATGAACGCTACTTCATAAAACATATTTTGGCATTTTTTGCTGCATCAGACGGGATTGTCAATGAAAATCTCGCTGAAAACTTTGTGAACGAAGTACAGTATCCGGAGGCCAAATTTTTCTATGGCTTTCAGATTATGATGGAAAACATCCACTCAGAAACGTATTCGCTTTTGATTGACACGTATGTGAAAGACGAAGTAGAAAAAGACAAACTCTTTAATGCCATTGAAAACTTTCCTGCTATTAAGAAAAAAGCTGATTGGGCTTTAAAATGGATTGAGTCTGATTCTTTTGCTGAGCGTCTAATTGCTTTTGCTGCTGTGGAAGGCATTTTCTTTTCCGGGGCTTTTTGCTCTATCTTCTGGTTAAAAAAACGCGGACTGATGCCGGGACTTACTTTCTCCAATGAATTGATTTCCCGTGATGAAGGCGTGCATTGTGATTTTGCTGTGCATTTACACAACCATCACCTCAAAAATAAAGTTTCAAAAGAACGCATTCGCGAAATTATTATAGACGCTTTGAATATTGAACGTGAGTTTATTACAGAATCGCTTCCGGCAAGTCTTATCGGGATGAACTCAAAACTTATGACTCAATACCTCGAGTTTGTCACAGACAGATTGTTGGTAGAACTTGAATGTGAAAAAGAATACAATGTGACAAATCCATTTGACTTTATGGACATGATTTCTCTTCAGGGAAAAACAAACTTCTTTGAAAAACGCGTTTCTGAATATCAGAAAGCAGGCGTGACCAACAAAGACAAGGAAACCAACAAAATTAGCTTTGACGAAGACTTTTAGAAGCTAAACATATAAAAAATTAATAATTACAAGTGAAAATAGGTGCGCCTTAAAAAGTGCACAAGGATTATTTTCTCAAAAAATTAACCTCCCAACTAAAAAGTAAAAGTATGTATGTAGTAAAAAGAGACGGCCGAAAAGAACCCGTGATGTTTGATAAAATCACATCACGTGTTAAAAAAATGTGTTATGGATTAAACGAGCGTGTTGATCCTGTAAAAGTCGCAATGCGAGTAATCGAGGGACTTTATGATGGAGTGACTACTTCAGAACTTGATAACCTGGCAGCAGAAATCGCTGCAACCATGACCATTTCACATCCTGATTATGCAAAACTGGCTGCGCGCATTTCGGTGTCAAACCTGCATAAAAATACCAAGAAAACCTTCTCTGAAGTGATGACAGACCTCTATGAATATGTCAACCCCAGAACCGGTAAAAAAGCACCCATGATTAGCGATGAGGTGTATGAAGTAATGCAGAAAAATGCAGACGAACTCAACTCTGCCATTATATACAACCGTGACTTTAACTACGATTATTTCGGGTTTAAAACCTTAGAGCGCTCTTATTTACTGAAAATAAACGGGAATGTAGCCGAGCGTCCGCAACATATGTTGATGCGTGTCTCAGTTGGGATTCACCTCAATGACCTCGAAGCGGCAAAAGAGACCTATGAATTGATGTCCAAAAAGTATTTTACACATGCTACGCCCACACTTTTTAATTCAGGTACACCAAAACCTCAGATGTCGTCCTGTTTTCTTTTGACCATGAAAGACGACAGCATCGACGGAATTTATGATACCCTAAAAAACACCGCTAAAATTTCACAGTCAGCCGGTGGAATTGGTTTATCTATTCATAATATTCGTGCAACGGGATCTTACATAGCCGGCACAAACGGAACTTCAAACGGAGTCGTTCCTATGTTACGCGTATTTAATGACACAGCACGTTATGTTGACCAGGGAGGTGGAAAGCGTAAAGGATCTTTTGCCATTTATGTAGAACCATGGCATGCAGATATTTTTGACTTTCTGGATTTGAAGAAAAACCACGGTAAAGAAGAAATGAGGGCCCGTGATTTGTTCTATGCTATGTGGATCCCTGATTTGTTTATGAAACGCGTTCAGGAAGACGGAAGCTGGACCCTGATGTGTCCTAATGAGTGCCCGGGTCTCTATGACTGCCATAGTGAAGAGTTTGATGCCAAATATCTTGCCTATGAAGAAGCAGGTAAAGGCCGAAAAACAATCAGAGCGAGAGAACTATGGGAAAAAATCCTGGAATCTCAAATTGAAACCGGAACTCCCTATATGCTCTATAAAGATGCGGCAAACCGTAAATCCAATCAAAAGAATTTGGGGACCATACGCTCTTCAAACCTTTGTACTGAGATTATGGAGTACACATCGCCTGATGAAATCGCTGTATGTAACCTGGCTTCCATTGCGTTACCTATGTTTATTAAAAACGGGGAGTTTGACCACAAAGAACTTTTCAAGGTAACAAAAAGGGTAACAAAAAACTTAAACCGTGTCATCGACAGAAATTATTATCCCGTTATTGAAGCTGAAAACTCCAATATGCGTCACCGTCCCATAGGACTTGGTGTACAAGGGCTCGCAGATGCTTTTATTTTATTGCGATTGCCATTTACCAGCGAAGAGGCTAAAAAATTAAATCAGGAAATATTTGAAACCCTGTATTTTGCTGCTGTAACAGCCTCAATGGAAGAAGCCAAAGTAGAAGGACCTTACCAAACCTATAAGGGCTCACCTATTTCAGAAGGAGAATTCCAGCACAACCTGTGGGGGATAAAAGATGAAGAACTCAGCGGAAGATGGGACTGGGGAAAACTGCGTAAAGAAGTTAAAAAGCATGGTGTAAGAAACTCACTCTTGGTAGCACCCATGCCTACGGCTTCAACCTCACAAATTTTAGGAAACAACGAGGCTTTTGAACCCTATACTTCAAACATATACACCAGAAGGGTGCTTTCCGGGGAATTTATTGTGGTGAACAAGCACCTTCTTGAAGACCTCGTGGAATTAGGTCTCTGGAACGAAGATTTAAAGCAGGAAGTGATGCGTGCAAACGGTTCCATTCAGCATATTGATGAAATTCCACAGGACTTAAAAGAACTTTATAAAACCGTTTGGGAGTTGAGCATGAAAGACATCATTGATATGTCACGCCACAGAGGGTATTTCATTGATCAATCACAGTCATTAAACTTATTCATGGAGAATGCTAACATGGCTAAGCTTACTTCTATGCACTTTTATGCATGGAAGAGTGGTTTGAAGACAGGGATGTATTATTTGAGAACCAAATCTGCTGTTGATGCCATCAAATTTACCTTAAATAAAGAAGTGAAAAAAGAGCTTCCTGATTCAAAAGAAGCTATTCTGGAAGATGCTACCACTGTTAACAATAAGCCGCTTAGTCCCGGTGAGTTACGGGAAATGTTAGCAAAGTCAAAGAATGCAGACGAGGAAGATGATTGCCTGATGTGTGGTTCTTAATCAGGTATTTTAAGTGTTAATGAATAAAAAAGGAGGGCATTTTGCCCTCCTTTTTTTGTTTGATGTGCTTGAAATATTAGAATATTTCCTTTTTGACTACCACATTTGCTTTCTTGTGCTCGATATAATAAAGTTCAAGCAATTCTATGGTAGATACTATGATATCTTTTGTTTCCAGCAGGAAGGTAAAGTATAGTGTTGTGTTTTTGGAACTTGATTCCGGGTCCTTTGTCCGGGCGATTTGCTTTTCAATCTGAGCAGATACTTTATTTAAGAGATTCTGCTTTTCATTTAAAATGTCACCCAGGTTTTCCATTGATTTGCTGTCAAACTCCTCTTTTGTTCTGTTGAAGAGCTCAAGAAGTTCTGCTTCAATCTCTTTCAGGTCTTTAATTTGATTAAACTTAAGGCCCTTGTGATTGTTTTTAACGTGTTTAAGGCTCACTTTGGTTATCAGCTCCAATGATTGTGTAATGTCCTGTAAATGGTCTTGTACCAGCAAATAGAATCTACTTGCCCCAACGTCGTGACCCTGAAGGTTTTTAATATAGTAGAAAATATGGTCTTTTAATTCTTCTACTTCTTCATCAAGTTTTGCTGTGTATTTCTTAGCATTTTTGAGTTTCTTGGTGTTTTGTTTTGCCAACCCTTCGAGCGTGGCTGAGTAAACTTTCCCTGATCGTTTCATTATTGTGGAAACATTACTTGAGCTTTCTTCAATGATACCTTTAATTGAAGTGCTTTCAGCCCTTCTTAAAAGCTCATCTTCTTTAAATTCGGCGGCAGCTTTTTTACCTCTGATGTATGTTCTTAGAATGAGAATACACGCAATGGCAAATAATACAATCAACGAAACTTCCCCAACTGTAAAAATAATAAAGGCCAGGGTAGCAGCCGTTAAAAACGCAGCAATTGCGGTCATAAACCAACCTCCAATAACATTAAGAACGCCTGCAACCCTGTAGACAGCACTATCGCTTCCCCAGGCTCTGTCTGCAAGCGAAGTGCCCATGGCAACCATAAAAGTAACATAGGTAGTTGATAAAGGGAGTTTTAAAGAAGTTGCAAAAGAAATAAGTAAACTAGCGGCCATTAAATTTACAGAGGCCCTGATCATATCAAACGCAGGGGCGTCGATTTTTCGGTCGATGGGATTTACAGGAGGTTTTGCAAATCTCTTTTCTATTGATTCATTGACTCTTTTAGGTATTATTTTAGTAATCCCTGCATTGATAAGCATGGAAGCTCTTACGAGTTGTTGTGATAACAAGTTGGCATCAAACCGTTCTTTACCCACATCCTGTCTTGATAAATCAACCGAAGTTTTTAAAACCCGCTGGGCTTTTTCAGAAAACCACAATGTAAGTACCATGATTAATCCTGAAAGCAGCAGCAGGTATATGGGCGTACTAACTTTATTTGCCAAAACAGACATTTCATATTGATTTGCTGCTATACCGGAAGCAGACCATGCTTCCCATCCCTGGAACGCAGCAATAGGTACACCCACAAAATTTACAAGGTCATTACCGGCAAATGCCATAGCAAGGGCAAACGTTCCCAGAACAATTATTAATTTATAGACATTCAGTTTTATTAAAATATTGAGCAAGAGAGACACCAGCGTCCATATCACTAAATTTATTAACAAGAACACCAACAAATTGCTTTCTGCCCAAATAGGTAATTGTTCCGGCAAAATAGTAGTGCCTTTAAGGCCTTTTATAATAATAAAATAAAAAATGGCGGTAATACCAACACCTCCAAACAATGCGGCAACAATTTTCGGTTTTTTTTCAAAATTAAAACTCACCAGGAGCCTGGTGATGTATTGAACGATTGCGCCCACTACAAAAGCAATACCAACAGACATTAAAATCCCAACAATAATTTCAAGGGCTTTAGCGCTATTAATATAATTTCCCAGCGTGGAAAAACTGTCATCATTCTCATATATTTTAAGCAGGGAAACCGCGACTGCAGCCCCAAGCAAATTGAATATAATTGAGACAGTAGTAGAAGTGGGCATTCCTAAGGAATTGAAGAAACCAAGAAGTAAAATATCACCAATCATAACTGCCATACAGATGATCATGATTTCGTTAAAATAAAACTCACTGGGGATAAAAATACCGCTACGGGCAATCTCCATCATACCACTCGAGGATACAGCACCAAGGAATATTCCTAAACTGGCCACGATCATAATGATTTTAAAGGATACAGCTTTGGATCCAATAGCAGAATTAAGAAAATTTACAGCATCATTTGCTACACCAACAACCAAATCAGCAACCGCAAGAAGTGCTAATGCAATAAGCATTACTATATACATATCATTCATATGGAACGTAAAAATTTTACGGCAAAATTCTTACTATTTTTTTTTATGTATGTTACCTAAACGTTATCAGTTTCCTATAAATTTATTATTTAAATGGAAACGGAAGTATCAAAAATACTGACCGTTCTGATTTTTAATGTTAAATTTTCACCACTAAAATTTTATTAATATACAGATAAACAGTATTTTACAGGCTTAATGTTAATTTAATGTTACCAAAAGGTGTCAGAATTGTAAACTTTTGATTATATTTGTTTATAAATCATTAAATATGTGAGCTATGAAAAAATTAATCTTAATATTAGCAGTGATAGCGATAGGGCTGCAGGGTTTCGCTCAAGAGGCACAAGAAAAACAGCTGGTGAAAAATGGTGACTTAATTGAAGCCAAGATTTTTTATGACAATGGAATTATAAGTCAGGAAGGCCAATATACTCTGGATGGAAAACTTCAGGGAACGTGGATAAGTTATGATGTTAACGGAAAAAAGACAGCCGTTGCAAAGTATAATAATGGTGAAAAAGTAGGCGTATGGTATTTTTACCAAGGCGATGTATTGCACGAAGTTAATTATAACAACAATAAAATTGCAAAGGTTACTACCTGGAAAGAAAGTGAAACCGAAGTTGTAAGTAACTTTGAGTAAAAAAATAGTTACTTCAAAAAACAAAAAAGGCTTCTAAATTTAGAAGCCTTTTTTTATTTAAAATTTATAACTATAGCCTATACTGATTGGCTGACCGGGACTTCTTTTGGCATAAATTTGATCTTCTGCACCGAAAGATTGAAATACACTTTCGATATCATCATTTAATATGTTTTCAAATTTGAAAGTTATACTTGATTTCTTTTCTTTGCCGAAAGCTTTGCTGAAGTTAAGGACAAGGTTATGAAAGGGTAATGTGAATACATCAGGAATATTTCCTGCTCCCACAATTTCAAGTGTTTTGCCCTGAACATTATAATATAAGCCAGCCTGAAATCCGTTTTCATCTCCATCATAGCTTATACCCGCATTGATTAAATAGGGTGATTGTCCTTGCAACTGTCTGAAGTCATCAAGGGTTTCTCCTTCCCTTAAATTATCTTCTCTTGCTTCTCTTTCTTCTTCTCCATATTCCTGTTGAGACTCAATTACAGATACATTTACATTTACACTAAAGTCTTCAAGGCCCGAAATAAAGGTTAAATTCTTTCTAAATTCTAATTCAGCTCCATAAACTGTAGCGTCCCCAAGGTTTCTTGGTTCAAACTGATCTGGCGCAGCTCGGAAAAAGCTTAATTCTATTGGGTCATCAAATTTTTTGTAGAATGCACTTACAGCAAATAATTCAGCTCCTTCCCCAAATTTTTCAAACCGAAGGTCAAAATTGTCAATATAAGTGGGTTGAATGTTCAGATTACCAATAAACGTAGAGTTTGATAAAGGATCAAATATCTGCGCTACAGAGGCTTCTTTAAAAGAAGGCCTTGCAGTTGTTTTGGAGTATGAGGTCCTAAGATTGGTTTCAGGATTTAATGAATAAATTAAATTCACATTGGGGAATAAATCCAGTTTATCAAACACATTCTCTTCATCAAATACATTTTGGGCTTGCTGGTCCTGCCCTGTATAAAAAAGATCAAATTTTTCTGCCCGTAATCCCAATACAGCCTTGAAACGCTCAGAGAGTTTAAAATCTTCAGAAACATAAGCAGCACCAATGGTCATATAAGAATCAAAAGTGTTTGAAATATTAAAATCATTGGTCATGAAAGTACCTCGGTCTGTTTCCTGAGTATAAATATTTTCAGGAGCCAATAGCTGGTTTGGATCACCGGTGAGGTCCAATAGACCCCGAATCAAAATTCTATATTGGTCAATCCTAAAATCCCTTTGCTTATAAGTATATGCGCCACCAAAATTTAATTTTGCATCATTACCAAACAATGTATGCCTTTTGGTAAGATCTATTTTACCGGCTAAACTTATTTCGTCTAATTCTCTCCAAATCCTTGTGGGATTTCCCCCTGAAGCAGGGTCAATGGATATACCATCGCTCTCAACCCTAAAAGCCGTAACACGGTTGTCTTTATCATTTATTTTTGAAAGTGTAGGAGATAATTTCCAGTCTAAATTCCAGGAACCATCAGCATTACTGTGCTTTCCTGACAGCAATATATTTGTTATGGATCTTTCTGTATATTCAAGAT
The DNA here is from genome assembly GCA_963975935.1 of uncultured Flavobacteriaceae bacterium. Lineage (GTDB taxonomy): Bacteria > Bacteroidota > Bacteroidia > Flavobacteriales > Flavobacteriaceae > Planktosalinus. The sequence goes on along the minus strand of CAXBIQ010000005.1, from coordinate 56,065 downwards.
TGTCTTTTTCGATTATAACAGCATCGGTTATGCGAATATCCTGAGTTAAGATACCGGCCTTTGACTCTCCGTTTTGGATGTGCAATACGTTCAATTGTAATTTTGATTTGTTGGTTTTATAAGATATGCCGGCAAGACCACTTATCAATACATTGTTTGTAGCCAGCTCACCAATTTGTGTGCGTCCCAGATCCAGTTCAAAAATACTTTTATCATTGTTTTTTCTGAAAATACCCCCGGTTTGATAATCGTCAAAATAGTCTGTTGAGTTTTTATAGGATAATGAAGCTATATAACCCAATTTACTTCCATTTTCACCTAAATCATATTCATTTGCAGCGGTAAGTCCTAAACTGTAATCCATTAGGCTTCTTTCGCGAGCTGCTGCCATTATAGGGTTGAATTCCCTGGTTAAGGTAGTAGTTGCAGGATCGTTTTCAAAAGGTTGTGGGATATCTACTCCTGTGGGAATTGGAATATCCCTTGTGCCATCGTCAAAACCAAGAAAATCAGTTTTACCTCCTTCATAGGTAAGATAATCTGAATTAAAGTGCATTGAAGAATTATAAGTGCCTCCTATAGAAAAGGAATATTCTTCTCTTCCAGAAAAATCTTTTGTGACAATATCTACAACCCCACCCGTAAAGTCTGCCGGTAAATCTGCTGATGAAGATTTTATAACCAGAATGTTTTCGAGTATGTTTGTCGGGAAAATGTCCAGTTGAAGCGTGTTTCTGTCAGGATCCAGACCGGGTACATCCATTCCGTTTAAAATAGATTTGGTATATCTGTCTCCTAAACCTCTCACATATACAAACTTTCCGCCTTGTACAGATACCCCCGGGATATTTTTTACAGCACTTGCAACGTCACCTGCACCGGTTTTTCTCATGCCTTCTACAGAAAGACCATCCATTACGGTAATAGAGTTTTTTTGAAGGTTCAAAACAGATTGCTCGGTGTTTCTTCTGGCCGTTGTGGATATCACAACTTCATCCAATAAACCTGCAGTGGCATTTAAAGTTACATTTATAGTTGTAGTTTCGCCAGATTTTATTTCAACTTCTGTGATTTCTTTGGTTTCATAACCAACAAATGAATATACTATGGTATAAACTCCTTCCTGTAACTCCAGGGAATAATCTCCTTCAAAGTCTGAGGTGGTACCGGTATTCGTGTCTTTTACTACTACTGTTGCAAACGAAAGAACATCATTGTACTCACCATCATAGAGTGTCCCCGATAATGTACCGGATTGCGAAAATGAAATAAATGATATAAAACTTAATGCGATTAGTAATTTACTCTTCAGGTTCATTGTTGTGGGTTTAAATCTTTTTTAGTAATGATAAATTGCCCGTCCCCAAAAGGAGACGAGCAATTTATAAGTTTTATAGTATGGATATAAAATTAAAATCCAAGGTTAGCACGTTGCATGGTATATGTCCAACTGAATACAGATAAATCTGCACCTACAGTGTTACCACCGGCAGGAACTGCAGTTGACCAGTCAGCTGCTCTTTCTGTAAATGTTGGATTTAAGATGATAGGGTTTTCACCATCAGCTGTTTTTTCTGCAAAAATATCATTAGCGTTAGCTACACCGTTAGGTAGAGTGATTTCCCAGTTTGAAAAAGTCAACTTACCGTCTAAAAAGTTTTGAGCAACACCATTGTTGTCTAATTCAACATCAGAATCTGTTTTAAAACCAATAGCATATACATTGTTTGTAGCACCCATTGCACCATCTCTGTAGTCAGCATATTCTCCATTAACAGCATCAAGATTACCAATTAGTGTTGCGTCGTTAATTGTGAAAGATCCTTCTAAAGTGCCTTCTGGTCCATCAATTTCGAAAGCATGGTCAGAATTATCTCCCTGAACACCTAAGATATTTGAAATAGTACCTGAATACGCTTGATCTAGATCAAATGCATCATCTCCACAAGACCACACTACTAGGTTTGAAGAATTTACTGTTCCGCCAAACCACTCAATACCATCATCCACGTTAGCAACAACTTCTATGTGGTCAATTACAGTTCCGTTTCCAACTCCCCCAAGGGTAAGACCGTTGATTTCATTTCCTTCACCAATTAAAGTACCACCGTGTCTGATAGATACATATTTCAATATTCCGGAATTGTCATTAGGAATATCTCCACCATAACGACCGTTAGGATCATTTGCAGGAATACCCTCAATTTGCCACTCAGGAGCATCTCCTTCAAAAGAACTTGGTGCTCTTCCTAATACAATTACACCACCCCAAAGACCTCTGTCATTTTCGTCAAGGTTTGTACCGGCAGTTTCTCCTAACTGAATATTATCACCGGCAGCGGTAAAGATAATGGGTTGATCAGCTGTTCCTTCTGCAAGGATTGTTCCTCCTCTGGCAACAATAAGTACAGATGCATTTGCTCCCTGACCGGGACCTCCCTGAAGAATAGTTCCTTCTTGAATAGTTAATGTAATACCGTCCGGCACAACATATCTGCCTTCAATTCTCCAGATAATATCATTTGTCAATTCCCTGTCTTCAGACATTACGCCAGATAATACGTTGTCAATTGGAACACCACCATCATCATCTTGAGTGATTGGTGTGTTGTCATCATCACTACTACAGCTTGTAGCAAAACTTAGCAAAGCTACTGATGCTATGGATAAAAAGAATTTTTTCATAATTTTTGTTTTAAAAGTATTTTTAATGGTTAAATTTTGATGGTACAAAGAAACCCCAATTATGTAAAGTTGATGTTACATGAAAATTAAGTGTTCATCATTTCAATGTTAGCTAAACGTTAATTTTCTTTCTTTTTCTTAACGTGGGATTGTTTTTGGTTTAAATAGTATATTGCAGTTCAAAAAATCAATAAGAGATGATGCACTGGGAACAACTGCTGTCACTAAAAAAACAAGGTGACGCAACCAAAAGAATCCGCATGGAGCAAGATGAAACCCGCCTGGCTTTTGAGGTTGATTATGACCGTATTATTTTTTCATCTGCCTTCAGGAGTTTGCAGGATAAAACTCAGGTAATACCCCTTTCTAAAACAGATTTTGTACACACGCGTTTGACACATAGTCTTGAGGTGTCTGTAGTGGGAAGGTCACTGGGCAGGCAGGTTGGAAAGGCAATCCTGAAAAAACATCCGCAGTTGAAGGAAACTCTAGGCTATAAAATCAATGATTTTGGCGCTATTGTAGCTGCAGCAGCTTTGGCACATGATATTGGTAACCCTCCTTTCGGGCACTCCGGTGAGAAAGCCATTGGTAATTATTTCAAAAACGGAAACGGCAAACGATTCAAAGAAAAATTATCTGAAAAGGAATATCAGGACCTCGTGGATTTTGAAGGAAATGCAAACGGGTTTAGAATCCTGACAGAATCAAAACAAGGAGTGGAAGGCGGATTGAGGCTTACGTATGCAACCCTGGGCGCTTTTACAAAATATCCGAAAGAATCTTTGCCCAAAAAACCCACCAATCATATTTGCGATAAAAAATATGGTGTCTTTCAATCTGAAAAAAAATTCTTTGATGAAGTGGCTGAAGAACTTGGGCTCCTCAAAAAAGGCAATGTACATGATTTAAGTTATTGCAGGCACCCCCTGGCATACCTTGTGGAAGCTGCAGATGATATTTGCTACACCATCATAGATTTTGAAGATGGAATCAACCTGGGCCTTATTCCTGAAGAACTCGCTCTTGAATATTTAATCAACCTTGTTAAAGAATCTATTAATACAAAAAAATATGCAAATTTACAGACCACTGCAGACCGTGTGAGTTACTTGCGGTCGCTTGCAATCAATACTTTAATTCAGGAAGCTGTAGATTTATTCATCAAGAATGAAGCATTGATTTTATCAGGCGAACTTGAAAATTCTTTGCTCGATATGAGTAAATACAAAGCACAAATTGACACCATAATTAATGTAAGTGTCGAAAAAATATACAAGAGCAGGGAAGTTGTAGATAAAGAAATTGCAGGCTATAAGGTTTTAAACACCCTTCTCGAAGGCTATACATCCTCTGTGGAAAATTTGTGGAATGATAGACTAACGCATTATGATAAGCTCATTCTTCAGGATTTGGAACAGCAAAATTTTAAAAACTCATCTGCAACCACAATCTATACACTTTTAATGAATTGCTGTACATATATTGCAGGACTCACAGACGGCAATGCCATTTTGATATTCAATAAAATGACAGGAAAAAGTGTTTAAGAAATTTTATAATTGTTAAAACGAAACAAACATTTGTTAGTTATATAGTTTTAAATTATATTTATTGCCTTATCGTTTATAAATCAAACAATTAATCCTATTATTTAATGAAAAAAATTATCCCTATCATCGCATTATTATGCTTTGGCTTTGTGAACTCCCAGGACTTTTCAGGAGTGGTTGATACATACTTCAATGAAAACCGTTCGCAATTTGGCCTTTCAACAGAGGATGTCGCTGACATTCACATTTACAATCAGCACTTTTCCAAAAGCACTAATGTGAATCATGTTTATACTGTGCAGCGTTATCAAGGAATTGAAATATTCAATGCTATTGCAAACTTTGCAATAGCAAATGACAATAATGTTCGAAATGTTGAACATGATTTTATACCCCAGCTTACTCAAAAAGTAAATACTGTGAGTCCTTCAATAAGTCCTGATGAAGCAATTTTTCAGGCAGCAACACATTTGGGACTCAACACCCCCAGCGGGCTTCAGCTTATTGAGTCACCAGAAATGAACAGATATATTTACAATAACGGAGGCATATCTCAGGAAAATATTAAAGTAAAACTTGTTTTTCAACCTAATGAAGAAAAGACATTTCTTAGACTCGCCTGGGATCTTGATATTTATTTTCTGGATGGCAGCCATTGGTACAGTGTGCGTATTGACGCTCAAAACGGAGCGTTATTGAGTACCATAGATTGGGTTGATACCTGTAATTTTGGTGAAGCCGCCATTACAGAACACAATCACAAAGCAGCTACAAAGCAAATAAGTATTCTGGAGGAGAATTCACCTATGAGGCTTACACCCAATGATGGGTCACAATACCGGGTGTATGCAATGCCCATTGAAACACCCAACCACGGTTCACCGTCTTTGGTTTCAGAACCCGCTGATCCTGTAGCATCTCCTTTTGGCTGGCATGACACTAATGGTGCTGCCGGAGCTGAATTTACTGTTACCAGAGGAAACAATGCAAGAGCAAGAGCAGATTTAGCAGGAAACAATCAAGGAAATTCAGCAGAGGGAGGACCCGATTTGAACTTTGATTTTCCTTATGATCTAAACCAGCAACCTGTTGGTTATGTTGATGCATCAACAACAAATCTCTTTTACTGGAGCAATATCATTCACGATGTGTTCTATCAATATGGTTTTGATGAGGCCAGCGGAAACTTTCAGGAAACCAATTATTCAGGGTCAGGTATTGGAAATGACTCTGTAAATGCAGATGCTCAAGATGGTTCAGGATTAAACAATGCAACTTTTGCTACCCCACCTGAAGGGAACAGGCCGAGAATGAGTATGTTTTTATGGAGTGCTCAAGGCCCTCCGGGGCAACCCTTAACTATAAACAATGGTCCTTTGGCAGGGGGTTACAGTGGTTTAGGGGCAACCTTTGGTTCGCCACTGCCAACATCTCCTCTTACTGCAAACTTGGTACTTGTTACAGATGATAACGCAGGAGTGTCAACAGATCCAAATGATGCTTGTGATAATATTACAAATGCAGCTCAGATTCCCGGAAAAATTGCCGTCATAAGACGTGGTGAGTGTCAATTTGGATTTAAAGTGCTAGCTGCTGAAAATGAGGGAGCTGTTGCTGTTGTTGTTGTCAATAATGTTGGTGGTGCACCCATAGCTATGGGACCCGGTGATGTGGGGGGTAGTGTTACCATTCCCTCTTTGATGGTAAATCAGGCTGATGGTGAAGCAATAATTGCTGCACTTGAAGGCGGAGCGACAATAAGTGCAACCATTGAAGACTCAGGCCCTTATCAAATAGACGGAACTCTGGATAATGGAATAATTGCACACGAGTATGGGCACGGAATTTCAAAAAGGCTTACCGGAGGTGCTTTTAACACATCTTGTTTATCCAATGCTGAGCAAATGGGTGAAGGATGGAGTGATTATTTTGGTTTGATTCTTACAATGAAACCCGGGGACACACCCGAACAGCCTCGTGGAATTGGTACATTTGTTCTCGGTCAACCCACTAACGGAAACGGAATAAGGCCTGCACCTTACAGTACTAGTTTTGCTGTCAACCCATTTACTTATGGAGCTACGAATAATGGAAGTATTTCACAGCCCCACGGAATTGGTTTTGTATGGTCAACAATACTCTGGGATTTAACCTGGGCACTGATTGATGAATATGGTTTTGATGAAGATATATATTATGGAAATGGTGGAAATAATATCGCTTTGCAACTTGTTGTAGATGCATTAAAACTGCAACCTTGCAGCCCGGGCTTTGTTGACGGAAGGGATGCTATTCTGGTGGCAGATGACCTTGCTTATAATGGCGCTAACAGGTGTACAATCTGGAATGTCTTTGCAAACAGGGGAGTAGGTGTTAGTGCAAACCAAGGGAGTCCAAACAACCGCTTCGACCAAACAGAAGCATTTGATGTTCCGGGAGACTGTGTGCTTGGAACCCAGGATCAATCATTCAATAACTTTATGCTTTATCCTAACCCTACGGGTGGTGATATAAACATAACTTCCAGACAAGATATGGGAATGAGCACCATTTCAATCTTTGATATCAATGGAAGAAAAGTCTTTACACAGGAAGCAATGATGACAGGAACCGTAAATATTCAAGCCGGTAATCTTGTAACAGGATTGTATTTAGTACAAATTACAGGTGAAGATTATTCTCAAACAATAAAACTAATTGTCAAATAGTTTTAATAGCTTAATTGTTTTGACCAAAGAGACTGCCGAAAAAGCAGTCTCTTTTTTTATATAAGACTATTTACAAAAGAAACTATTTTATTTGTAGAAATACCACACGCATCCTGAAGCTCGTTTACTGTACCGTGTTCAGGAAATACATCAGGGACACCCAGCAGGTGGATTGTGTTTTTATAATTGTGCAGTGTTGCAAATTCAATAATGGCACTCCCAAATCCACCGGTGGTGACTCCATCTTCAATTGTAATTATGGTTTGATGGATTTTTAAAATAGTTTGAAGTAATTCTTCATCCAGTGGCTTTACAAACCTCAGGTCATACACAGCAATTTCATTGTCTTTCTCAATACAATCCATAGCATCCAACGCATTGTTAACAATCGTCCCAACTGATAGTATGGCAATAGAACTTCCTTCTTTTAATTTTTCCCCTCTACCGATAGAAATTTTTTCAAAAGGCTGTTTCCAGTCCAGGACCCTGCCTCTTCCTCTGGGGTATCTTATGGCGATGGGAAGGTCAAGACCCAGTGATGCCGTATATAGCATGTTTCGCAGTTCGGTTTCATTCCGGGGTGCAAAGATTATCAAATTTGGGATGCATCTTAAAAAGGCAAGATCAAAAATACCATGGTGTGTGGCCCCGTCTTCACCCACAATTCCGGCGCGGTCAAGACAAAAAATAACGGGAAGCTTTTGTAAACAAACGTCATGAATCACCTGGTCATAAGCGCGTTGCAAAAATGTGGAATAGACGTTGCAAAATACCCTCATACCCTGACTTGCAAGCCCGGCTGCAAGGGTTACTGCATGTTGTTCGGCAATGCCCACATCAAAGGCACGATTGGGAAAGCGGTCCATCATATATTTTAAGGAACTTCCCGTGGGCATTGCCGGTGTTATACCCATAACTTTTGGATTTTGCTCAGCGAGCTCAACCAGTGTGATTCCAAAAACATCCTGAAATTTTGGAGGTTGCATTACAGAGGTCTTTGGAAGCAAGTCTCCTGTGTCCTTGTTAAATTTTCCCGGGGCGTGATATTTGATTTGATCTTCTTCCGCTTGACGGAGACCTTTCCCTTTTTTAGTGATAACGTGTAGTAGTTTTGGGCCGGGAACATGTTTGAGACGCTCAAGCTCGTCCAGCAGTTCAGTGATATTATGACCGTCTACAGGACCCGAATAATCAAAATTCAAGGCTTCAAAAACATTGTCCTGAGCGGGCGTTTTTTGAAGTGTGGCTTTGGTAAGGTATTCTTTCAAAGCCCCCACACTGGGATCTATCCCAATGGCGTTATCGTTGAGGATCACCAGCAGGTTAGTATTTGTTACACCTGCATGGTTAAGCCCTTCAAACGCCATTCCTGAAGCTATGGAAGCATCTCCCACTACTGCGATGTGCTGTCTGGAAGTGTTTCCGTTAATTTGGGAGGCAATAGCCATTCCCAGGGTTGCCGAAATAGCCGTTGAACTGTGACCGACACCAAAGGCATCATATATACTTTCATCCCTTTTCGGGAAACCGCTGATGCCTCCCAGCCTCCGGTTTGTGTGAAACTCTTTTCTTCTTCCGGTAAGGACTTTATGCCCATATGCCTGATGCCCCACATCCCAAACCAGGATATCATCCGGAGTGTTAAAAACATAATGTAAAGCGACAGTGAGTTCAACCACACCAAGGCTCGCACCAAGGTGTCCTTCTTTTGTGGCAACAATATCAATGATAAACTTTCTCAATTCTTGCGCGAGTTTGGGTAATTCCTTAGGACTGAGTTTTCTCAAATCCTCAGGAAATTCTATCCGGTCTAATAAAGATGTTGCCATAGTACAAAAGTAAACATTTGAAGTTGTATTTTTGGGGTTGTTAGACGGGAGACTTTAAACAATAGTTTTTAATTTTATAGCAACTGCAGCACAAACAAAAAGTTTACAGAAGATTAGATGCTTGAATTTTTTAAACACTTACCTCTAACAGCTATACACCTCAGGCTAATTTGGAATTTGGCATTTGTAATTTGAAATATTTTATGATTGAACCTTTTGACGATGCATATTTTATGAAGCGCGCCTTGCAGGAAGCTGAACTTGCTTTCGCGAAAGGTGAAATTCCCATTGGGGCAGTTATTGTTGTTGAAAATAAAATCATTGCCAGGGCTCACAACCTTACCGAAACCCTAAATGATGTCACCGCTCATGCTGAAATGCAGGCAATCACGGCCGCTGCCGACTTTCTTGGTGGAAAATACCTGAAAAAATGCACACTTTATGTAACCATCGAACCATGCCAGATGTGTGCCGGGGCCCTCTTCTGGAGTCAGATAGATAAGATTGTCTATGGAGCAAGGGATGAACAACGCGGTTGCATTGCAGTGGGAGCAAAACTCCACCCCAAAACCAAGATGGAAGGTGGAATCCTGGAAAAGGAATCTTCAGAATTACTCAAAAGCTTTTTTATTGAAAAGCGAAACTTGAATTAGGTATTTTTCTCCATTCTTCTGTTTAATAATTAATTACAAATATTTAAAAAGGAGTTATTTTTTCCTACAAAACTTAAAGAATACACCAAAGATTCCTACAGAAATATTCATTTTATCGAAAATATTTGTGTTTTAACTATAATTTTAAAATTTATACCTTCTTTTGTTAAAGAATTAAAATACAATTGTTTATCAAAAGACAGTTGGATTTAATTTAAAAAATAAGTTTACCCCAAATAAACACATGTTGAACCGTAAAAGACCTACAACCCATGAAAATCTTCTGATACTTTTTGAAGAGCAGTTTTAATACTGATCTTCTTGTTATCCTTTATTCATCTTTGCTATATCTACCCTATAAGCTATAATTTGGAATTTTATTCCTGAAGATGATTTGTTGAACATTTAATGTCAATTCAAATCTTAGTGTTATACTTATGAAAAACAAATACGCTCATCTAAAATGCCTTTTTGAAAAAGTCCTCTTTTTCATTGTCATATTATGTTCCTTTTTCGTCACAGCGCAAAATGAAGGTAGCATATGGTACTTTGGAACAAATGCAGGGTTGGATTTTAATACCAGCCCGCCCACCCCAATAGCAGATGGTCAGATAAATACACTGGAAGGTTCTGCGACCATAGCAGATGCAAATGGCCAAATCTTATTTTATACAGACGGAACAAAAGCCTATGATAGAAACCACAATTTGATGCCAAACGGAGCCGGAGGTTTGGGAGGTGATTCCTCAAGTTCGCAATCGGCCGTTGTTGTTCCTTATCCCGGGTACAGTGATAAATACTTTCTTTTTACAGTATCTGCATATATAAACTCAAATGTTGTGTACTCAATAGTTGATATGAGCCTGAACAATGGTATGGGAGATATTGTTACTGATGCAAAAGCAATTCCTGTTTTGAATGCAACAGGGGAGTATATTCAGGCAACATTGTCCGGTGATAGGACTTTCTGGTGGGTGCTGACCCATAAAAGTGGCACTTCAGATTATTATGCATTTAAGTTGACAAATGATGGAATCGATTTGGAAAACCCTGTTATATCATCAACCGGAACTGTATCAACGAGTCAAGGTGACATCGGTTTTTTGAAATTCAATAACATTGGGACAAAAATTGTAAGGACCTCTTATATTTCAAACCATTTCAACATAAGTGATTTTGATAACAACACCGGGGTTGTTTCAAATACTCTGCACATTCCGCTTAATTCTGCTTATGGTGCTGAATTTTCCCCCAACAGTAGATTTCTCTATGTCTCTGCATACAGCTCTATGGGACTGAAGCAATATGACCTGGAAGCAGGCACCACCGCGTCTCAGATAGCAGCTTCTGCTTATAGCTATTCACATGTTAATAACGGTGCCCTTCAATCAGCTCCCGATGGCAAAATTTATTCAAGCAGGTATGGAGCTTCTGCTCTTGATGTTATTCATGCGCCAAATCTAGCCGGGGCATCAGCAAATTTCCAGTTAAATGGACAAGCCCTCGGGGGCGCTTCTCCACAATTGGGCCTGACCAATATAATATCATCTTTGGTTTCACAAGGGCCTCCTGCTGTTTCGCAGTTAAACGTTTCAGACATTTCTTTTGAAAGTGCAACCCTCCATGCGAATGTTTTGAATGATGGCGGTGCAACCATATCAGAGCGTGGTTTTTATTTTGGAACATCTCCTTTCGCAAACGAAAACCAAACATTTGTTGGAGGGACCACTGGCGAAATGTCCTTTATGGTATCTGGTCTTGAAGAAAATACAGTTTATTATTTTAGCGCTTTTGCAATAAATGAGCATGGAACCACTCACTTGGAAGGAGGTTCATTTACAACAGAAGAAGCCACAGATACTGAGCCACCTTTGGCAATGTGTCATGGAGTGATAACAATTCAACTGGATGAAAATGGAAATGCATCCATCACTCCGGAAATGATTGATAACGGCTCAACAGACAATGAGGGGATTGAAAATTACTCTTTAGATATCACAGAATTTAGTTGTTCTGACATTGGAGAAAATACAGTTATAATGACGGTTACAGACTTTTCAGGAAACAAATGTTCTTGCACTGCAACGGTCATAGTAGAAGATATCCTTGCTCCAAAAATATCAGAAATTGAAGATCATACAATAGATTTAGACTCTGCAGTAACTTATTTTACGGTGCCTGATTACTTTTCTGAAGGCCAAATAACAGTGACTGATAATTGTACCGGGAGTGTTGATAATGTAACTCAAACACCTCTTCCCGGGACATTACTGGAAGAAGGTATTTATACGATTACATTTAGTGCTACAGATGATTATCAAAATATCGCAACACACACATTTGAGATAATTGTCACAGGCACGTTGAGTAGTGATACGCCTTCAGGGACTTTATATTTTTCAGTTTATCCCAATCCGGCCAGTACTGCTTTTAACCTTTTAAACACCAAAGGCCATACCATAGAAGTTGTTTCAATTTATGATTTGCAGGGGCGCTTGGTTCATACTGTGGAACCTGATATGGATAAAAATTTCCAACAAGTTGATGTAAGCCATCTTGCAACATCAGTTTATGCTGTTGTGATTCAGGCAGACGGAAAGTCCATTGTGAAGCGTCTTATCATTAAGTAAGCAGGAAACTTTAGAAAATAAAAAACCCGAAAACACATCTTGTCTCTTCGGGGTCTTTATTTTATATGCTACAGGAGTTTACATCTCCAAAGCTTTCTTAACATCATTGTTCATCAATAATTCCTCAGGGTTTTCAAGGGCTTCTTTTATAGCCACAAGGAATCCAACAGATTCCTTTCCATCAATGATGCGGTGGTCATAAGACAATGCCACATACATTACGGGAGCAACAATAATTCCACCGTCTTTCACAATGGCGCGGTCAACGATATTGTGCATTCCTAAGATGGCACTTTGAGGTGGGTTGATAATGGGTGTTGACAGCATTGAGCCAAAAACACCACCATTGGTTATTGTAAAGGTGCCTCCGGTCATTTCATCGACAGTGATTTCACCTTCACGAGCTCTAATTGCAAGTCGTTTTACTTCGTTTTCAATTCCCCTGAAAGATAAGTTTTCAGCGTTTCTGATGACAGGTACCATCAATCCTTTGGGTCCAGATACAGCAATACTGATATCCTTAAAGTCATACGTAATTTTATAATCACCGTCAATCATGGAATTTACATCTGGATACATCTCTAGTGCCCTTACAACAGCAAGGGTAAAAAATGACATAAAGCCCAGACCAACACCATGCTTGTTTTTAAAATCTTCTTTGTATTTTTCACGCAACTCAAAGATGGCTGTCATGTCCACTTCGTTAAAAGTGGTTAACATTGCGGTTTCATTTTTTGCACTCACCAGTCGTTCTGCAACTTTTCTGCGGAGCATAGATAGTTTTTTGCGTTCTTCACCACGCTTGCCCGGTCCGGGTGTACCCATTGCAGGTTTTGCAGCCTGTGCTGCGTCGTCTTTTGTAATGCGTCCGTCACGCCCCGATCCTTTTACATCTGCAGCTGAAACTCCTTTTTCATCCAGTATTTTTTTAGCAGCCGGAGAAGGCGTACCGCTGGCATAGGTTTTCTCGTTTTCTGATTCCTTTTTTTCAGGACTTACTTTCTCATTTGTTTTTGATTTTTGAGCGCTTTTTTCATCCAGATCTTTTGAAGCATCGCTTGGGTCTGCAGAACCTTCATCTCCTGGATTTTCATAGGTTTCCACTTCTTTCTTGTCACTACCGGCAGGCTTTTCTGCAGAAGTGTCAATTAAACAAACCACTTCTCCAACGGCCACCGCATCTCCTTCTTCCGCTTTGAGCGTGATAATTCCACTGGCCTCTGCCGGAAGCTCAAGTGTGGCTTTGTCACTGTCAACTTCGGCAATGGCTTGATCTTTTTCAACATAATCGCCATCGGCTACCAACCACTGTGCGATTTCTACTTCGGTGATGGATTCTCCCGGTGAGGGAACTTTCATTTCTAAAACCATAATCATCTTATTTTTTCCCTTTTTAAGGGAAGGGTTGATATTTTATTTAATTTTCTATAGTTAATGCTTTGTCAAACACGCTGTCAATCACACGCTGGTGACGGCGTTTTGACCTGACAGCGCTTCCTGCTGCAGGTGCACTGTAAAACTTACGACTGCAGATTCTGAAGTTTTTGGTTTCCTCAAAATGCATCAGTAAAAAGCTGTAAGCACCCATATTTCTGGGCTCCTCTTGTGCCCATACAAGGTCGTCTGCATTTTTGTATTTTTTTATAATGTCACGCATTTTATCAGTTGGTAGCGGGAATAATTGTTCCACACGCACCAGTGCAACATCATCTCTTTTGTTTTCTTCTTTAACCTCCAGCAGGTCATAATAAAATTTACCGGTACAGAACACCAATGATTTTACTTTCTTTACATCTGCTGCAGGGTCATCAATAATTTCCTGAAAACTTCCGTTTGCCATTTCTTCTTTGGTGGAAACAACTTTTGGATGGCGCAACAAACTCTTTGGTGTGAAAACGATAAGGGGTTTTCTGTAATTGATTTTCATCTGCCTCCTTAACAAATGAAACAAGTTTGCAGGTGTGGTAACATCAGCAACAAACATATTGTCGCGGGCACATAATTGTAAATATCTTTCCATGCGCGCTGAACTATGTTCTGCTCCTTGCCCTTCATATCCGTGCGGCAACAACATCACAAGACCGTTTTGTAACTTCCACTTGTCTTCAGCTGCGGAAATATATTGGTCAATCATGATTTGTGCTCCGTTACTGAAATCACCAAATTGTGCTTCCCAGATTGCCAGTGCATTGGGTGTTGCCATGGAATAGCCATAATCAAAACCTACAACGGCATATTCTGAAAGCAAAGAATTATAAATGTAAAAATCACCCTGGTCTTCCTGAAGCTGATTGTGAAGTATGATTTCTTCTTCACTTTCTTCAACTTTCAAAACAGCATGCCTGTGAGAAAAAGTGCCGCGTTCTACATCCTGACCGCTTATGCGCACGTCAAATCCTTCTGCCAGCAATGTGCCATAGGCGAGAAGTTCACCCATTGCCCAGTCAAGCTTGTTGTCCTTGAAGTACATTGCTTCACGGGCTTCAATGAGTCGCTCTATCTTTCGTAAAAACTTTTTGCCTTTCGGAAGCTTTGTGATGACTTTTGCAATTTCTGTAAGTTTATCGATGTCAAAAGTAGTATCTGCATCTTTTCTCATTTCTTGCTGGTCTGCATATTCAAAACCTTCCCATTCATCCTGCATAAAAGGAGTGACAGTGGTTTTTTCCTGCTGCCTTGAGACTTCCAGTTTTTCTTCAAGCAGATTTTTATACTCTTCTTCCAGCTTAACTACATAATCCTTATCTATAATACCTTGTGCAATAAGTTTTTCAGCATAGATATCCCTTGGATTTTGGTGTTTTGCTATGGCTTTGTAGAGTTTGGGTTGTGTGAAGCGAGGTTCATCACCTTCATTATGACCATACTTCCTGTAGCCTAATAAGTCAATAAAAACATCGCGACCAAAAGCCATTCTGAATTCCAGTGCAAAAGTGACGGCGTGTACTACAGCTTCAACATCATCTGCATTGACGTGAAGTACCGGTGAGAGGGTTACTTTGGCAACGTCTGTACAATAAGTTGATGAGCGACCATCAAGGTAATTTGTAGTGAAACCCACCTGATTGTTAATAACAATATGAATGGTTCCGCCTGTTTTATAACCGTCAAGTTGGGCCATCTGTACGACTTCATACACAATGCCCTGACCGGCAATGGCTGCATCACCGTGCACGACAATAGGCAAAACTTTTTGGAGGTCACCTTTATAATGGCGGTCTTGTTTGGCCCTTGTGATACCCTGCACCACGGCCCCCACCGTTTCAAGGTGGGAAGGGTTGGGGGCAATATTGATGTTTATTTCTTTACCGTTTTCTGTTTTTCTGTTTGAGGTCCAGCCCAGGTGATATTTTACGTCACCGTCAAATATTTCCTGCTCATAGTCTTTACCGTCAAACTCACTGAAAATGTCCTGAGCGTTTTTACCGAAGATATTGACCAGAGTGTTAAGGCGTCCACGGTGTGCCATGCCCATTACAAATTGTTCAACACCCATATCGGCTGCTTTTTCAATAATTGCATCAACTGCCGGGATAAAGCTTTCACCACCTTCCAGTGAAAACCTTTTTTGACCTACATATTTTGTATGCAAAAAGGATTCAAAAGAAACAGCTTCATTGAGCTTTTTAAGAATGTGTTTTTTTTCGTTTTCGGAAAACTGTGGGTGGTTGTCATTGACATGCAACCAGTTTTGAATCCACTGAATTTCTTCAGGTTTTCTTATATATGCATATTCAACCCCTATGGATTGGCAGTAAATCTTTGAAAGGTGGTCAACAATATCACGTAAAGTGGAAGGCCCAATACCAATAAGTTCACCGGCATTGAAAACAGTATCAAGGTCTTTTTCGCTTAAAGCGAAATTTTCCAAATCTAAAGTGGGCACATACTTTCTGCGTTCCCTGACGGGATTTGTTAATGTAAATAAATGTCCGCGGGATCTATAACCCTCTATGAGTTTAATAACCCTGAATTCTTTTTCAAGGTTTTCAAGTTGGGGCTCACAATATTCATCAGGGTTTTCAATCGTAACACTGGCAGCTCCATTCCCATTCTGACCAAAATCAAACCCTTGAAAAAATGCTCGCCAGCTAGGCTCAACGGCATCGGGGTTTTCTAAATACTGATCGTACAGGTCTGCAAAATACTGCGAGTGTGCAGCGTTCAAGAAGGAAAATTTATCCATAATATGGGTACGTACTTAACGTTTCAAATAAATTGTCACAAAAGTACGATATTTCCAAATCATAGGGAAAAATGTTTTTAGATTTATGAATCATTTAGTAATAAGACTTAAATAATGATGGTATTTTAAATGGTCCTGTTGATAAGGTCGGTTGCAAATGCTTTTAATTGCTGTTTTCCTTCTTCTGAAATTTTAACTCCGTCAAGCGAGTGAATAGCCATTTCAGTGTACTTTTTAATCTCATCTATGCTGTTTTTCTTTGCTCCTGACGATTCATAAATTTTTTTGACAGCTTCAATTTTATCTTCAGGGTGTTTGGGTTGAATGCTAAAGAGGTGTTCGAGCATTTTGGCATCCCTTTCATTTAAATTCTGAATGGCTTTGAGGTATAAAAATGTTTTTTTGTTTTCGATAATGTCACCGCCTACCTGTTTGCCAAACGTTTCAGGGTCTCCAAAAGCATCCAAATAATCATCCTGCAGCTGGAAAGCAATGCCCAGGTTTTTACCAAACTCATAGATTTTTTCCTGACATGAATCAGAGGCTTCTGCTATGATGGCTCCCATCTTCATGGCAGCACCAAGCAAAACGGCTGTTTTGTATGTGATCATATGAAGGTATTCACCAAGGGTTACATCATCCCTGTTTTCAAAATCTATGTCATATTGCTGCCCTTCACAAACTTCAATTGCAGTTGTACTGAACAATTTTGCTAGTTTGTGAAATACCTCGGGAGGGTAATTTTCAAAAAGTTGGTAGGCCAGAATCAGTGTTGCATCACCGGAAAGAATCCCGGTGTTGATGTCCCACTTTTCATGAACGGTTTTTTTTCCTCTGCGCAACGGGGCATTGTCCATAATATCATCGTGAATTAGAGAGAAATTATGAAACAATTCCACTGCAAGTGCAGCATTTAATGCTTTATGATGAGGTGTGCCAAAAAGTTCACAGGTCATCAAAGTAAAAATGGGACGCAAACGTTTGCCTCCTAAATGTAAAATATAGTGAATGGGTTCATACAGGGAGCTAGGTTCCCTTGGGATAATAATACTGTCCAGATGTTCTAAAAATGACTCCCGGTACTGGTTCAATGCAATCATAAAGGCACATTTTTTTTGCTAAAATACTTTTTTCTAAACAATCCGCATATATGACTGTAAAATACTAATGTTAATTTTAGATAAAAACTTTGGAAACTATTTTTGTATATAAAGTTTCCGTTTTATATTTGCAGTTCGTATGAGAGAAAAAATTTTAGAAATAGCAAGTGAAATGTTTTTAAACCTCGGGTTTAAAAGTGTAACCATGGATGATATTGCCAATGAAATGGGCATATCCAAAAAAACAATATACCAGCATTTTGAAAACAAGACAAAGCTTGTAGAAGCCACGACAGATTATGTTTTTCATTTTGTATGTGAAGGAATTGACTGTATCAGAGCAGAAAATAATAATCCCATAGCAGAGCTTTTTCAAATCAACACATTTATTAAGCAATTGCTAAAAAATGAAAAAGCTTCTCCACAATATCAATTGCAAAAATATTATCCCAAGATTTATAAAAAGCTGGATGAGAATAAGTTTTTAAATATACACGAATGTGTTACTTCAAACCTAAAAAAGGGAATAGAAATGGGGTTGTACAGAGATAGTGTCAAACCTGAAATTATAGCCAGGTTTTATTTTGTAGGCACCACCGGAATTAAAGATCAGGACTTATTTCCTCTTGATAATTATACCCCAAATGAATTGGTGGATTTGTTTTTGGAATATCACTTACGTGGAATTGTTACGACAAAAGGAGAAAAAGAACTAATGAAACATATCAATCAAAATTAACCATGTACAAAATCATTTTAACAGGATTGCTGTTTATAAGTGCCCTGGGCCTTGCTCAGGAAAGGGAATTTTATTCTTTTTCTTTAGAAGAAGCAGTAAATTTTGCCATCGACAGCAATTACACCGCTATCAATGCCAGGCGTGATGTAACGGCGGCTCTCAAGCAAAAATGGGAAACCACCGCAACCGGATTGCCCCAAATAAGTGCTGCCGTAGATTACCGGAATAATTTAAAACAACCTGTAACCCTCATACCGGCTGAATTTTCAGGAGGTGAGCCCGGTACTTTTACCCCTGTTGTTTTTGGGGTTCCGCAAACCATGACAGCTACAGCCACCTTAAATCAGTTATTGTTTGACGGTTCTTATATAGTTGCTCTTCAGGCGTCTAAAACGTTTTTGGAATATTCAAAAAACCTTGAAGAGAAAACAACATCGGTTATCAGAAATGAAGTGATAAATGCTTATGGGAGTGTGTTGCTTTCGCAAGAAAATATTAAAATTCTGGAAAAGAACAGGGAAACACTGGAGAAAAACCTAAATGAGACTACAGAGATATTTAAAAACGGCCTCACGGAAGAAGAAGATGTGGAGCAGTTGCAAATCACACTCTCCAATGTGGAAACCCAACTCAACAATTCAAAGCGCGTTTTGGAACTTTCACAACAGCTTTTTAATATCACACTGGGAATTGATTTGGAAGCCCGGGTGGAGTTGACAGAAAATCTGGACACATTAATTACCAAAAATATCGACTTGCAATTGCTGGCAGAAGACCTTTCACTTGAGAAAAACATCGACTATAGAATTGCTAACAATTTTACAGAGCAACGCCGTCTTGAGTTAAAACTTGAAAAATACAAGGCTTTGCCCACACTTAGCGGGTTTGTTAATTATGGCACACAGGCAAACAGCGACACCTTTAGCTTTCTCGATTCAGAACAGCGCTGGTTTCAGTCATCTATTGCAGGGGTGAGTTTGCAAATTCCCATTTTTAGTTCGCTGGGCAGAACCGCAAGAACACAACGGGCCGAAATTGCTTTTGATCAAGCTAAAACAGAATTTGATGAAGCTGTCCAAAATATAAAGCTGGAAGTAAACTCAGCTAAGAATGACTATCAATTTGCCATTGAAAAATATGAAAATGCTAAAAACAATCTCGCCCTTGCCGAACGCATTGAGGGAAAAAATCAAATCAAATTTTTTGAAGGTCTTAGCGGAAGCTTTGATTTGAGACAGGCACAATTGCAGTTATATACCGCACAGCAGGAATACCTTCAGGCAATGCTTGATGTCATTAATAAAAAAGCCGAATTAGAACGCGTACTCAATACCACCAATTAAAACTATATCAAAATGAAAAAAACCCTATATATCCTGTTTGCAATCACTTTTTTGGTTGCTTGTTCAGATAAAAATTCAGATTCTGTTGAAGCTGTCATAGAAGAAGGCGACCTGACCACAATGAAAGAAAAAAGGGAGCAGGTACTCGCTTCTTACGACAGTATTGGTCAGTTGTTGTCCAGATTGGAAGTTGCTATCGCCGAGAAAGACACTACAAAAAATTATCCTCTTGTGACGACATTTAAAGTAAAAGACACTCTTTTTCAAAGCTTTATTTCAATACAGGGAAGCGTTGATACCCGTGAAAACATTCTCATCTATCCTGAATATCAGGGGGTTTTAACCACGTTAAACGTAAACGAAGGACAGCGGGTCTCAAAAGGGCAAGTACTGGCTAAAATAGATGACGGCGGACTTTCCAGCCAACTGGCACAGCTTGAAACCCAATATGAACTGGCCAAAACTACTTACGAAAGGCAACAACGTCTCTGGGACCAGCAAATTGGAAGTGAAATCCAACTGCTTCAGGCAAAAACCAATATGGAATCAACTGAAAGCTCTGTGAAACAATTACGTTCTCAATTGGGAAAGACAACCATAAGAGCACCCTTTTCAGGAGTGATTGATGAAATCATTACAGAGCAAGGACAGGTGGTGGGCCCGGGTGGGCAGGCCTTAATGCGCATTGTAAGCCTGGATAAAATGTTTGTCAAGGCATCAGTACCCGAATCTTATTTGCAAAGTGTTGATCAAGGCACCCCTGTAAAAGTTAATTTAACCTCCATCGGTACTATTGTGGATGGTGAAATTTCAAATGTGGGAAGTTATATTAATCCCACCAACAGGACATTTCAGGTGGAAGTTAAAATTCCTAATGTTGACAGTAAAATCAAACCGAACATGATGGCAAACCTTCAAGTCAATAATTATTCACAAGAAGGAGCCATCACGATTCCGGCAAACGCGATACAAGAAAGCGCAACCGGTGAAAAGTATGTTTATGTTTTAGATGAAGTTGAAGATAATTCAGCAAAAGTAATCCGCACAACTATTGAAACGGGCAGAAAAAGTCAGGGATTTGTTGAAGTTATAAGTGGGCTCAATAAGGGAGATGAAATTGTGAAAGAAGGAGCCTTGACATTAAAAGACGGCATCACTATTTCGATTAAATCAGAAAACTAAATCGACCATGGCAGATAAAAAAATTAAATATTTCGGCTTATCAAATTGGTCGATAAACAACCGTATGACGGTGTTTGTACTCATCGCAATTGTAACCTTTGGCGGACTAATGTCATACCTCAATTTGCCAAGGGAATCTTTTCCTGAAGTAATTGAAAATAAAGTATATGTAAGCTCCCTCCTCCCGGGGAACTCAGCAGAAGATGTTGAGCGTCGCGTTACCAAACCTTTGGAAGAAGAGATTAATGACATCTCAGGAGTGGTAAAAATCACATCAAACTCACTGCAGGATTATTCCATGATTACGGTAGAGTTTGAAGAAACCGTTACCATTCAAAATGCAAAAACCCTGGTGAAGGACAAGGTAGATGCTGTAAAAGCAGAACAAGACTGGCCAACGCTTGATGGGGGCGTGAAAGTCGAACCTAATGTGTTTGATATGAATATTTCAGAAATCATGCCCATTGCCCAGCTGAACTTAAAAGGAGATTACACACAGGAGCAACTCAAGAAATTTGCTGAAGATTTACAAGACCGTCTTGAAGAATTCCCCGAAGTAAAAGAAGCAACCTTACTGGGAGTTCAGGAAAAAGAAGTGGAAGTAGCCGTCGATATGTATAAAATGATGGCTGCTCAAGTGAGTTTTAATCAAATTATTGGCGCCATACAAGATGAAAATACCACCATTTCAGGAGGTAACATCATTGAAAACGGAATGCGCAGGAACATTCGCGTAATTGGTGAAATTAAAGATCCCTCTGAGCTGGAAAATATTGTGGTAAAAGAAGATGAAGGCGCTGTTTATTTACGTGACATCGCCACCATTAACTTCAGGCCGAAGGATGCTACTACCTATGCCAGGGAATATGGCGAGCCTGTAGTGATGCTGAGTATCAAAAAGAAAAGCGGTGAAAATATGATTACCGCAATGCAAAAGATAAAAGAGCATATTCCGGAAGCTTTGGGTAGTTACCTGCCGGATGATTTGGAAATAACCATCACAAGCGATCAATCTACACGAACTGAAGACCAGGTGGCTGAACTGGAAAACAGCATTATTTTTGGGGTAATCCTGGTGATAAGTGTTTTGATGTTTTTCCTCGGGTTTAGAAATGCACTTTTTGTGGGAATTGCCATTCCGCTTTCCATTTTACTTTCTTTTTTAATATTACCCATTGCCGGTGACTTTGCAGGAGTAAACCTTACGCTTAACACCATGGTGCTTTTTGCCACAGTTATGGGCTTGGGGATGCTGGTAGATAACGGTATTGTAGTGGTCGAAAATGTATACCGTTTGATGGACGAAGGAATGCCCAGAATGGAAGCTGCAAAACAAGGTGTAGGCGAAATTGCCTGGCCGATTATTGCGTCAACGGCCACAACCCTTGCAGCCTTTTTACCGCTGGGTTTTTGGCCCGGTATTATGGGAAAATTCATGATCTTTTTCCCGCTTACATTATCCATCGTTTTGTTTTCATCGCTGTTTGTTGCCTTGGTCATAAACGCTACACTGACTTCAGCCTTTATGAAAACGCAGGAAGAGGAGATGTCACGAACAACCGTTGTAAAAATTAGCGGAGCTTTATTCGTTTTTGGACTTTTGTTGTTAATCTCAGGTATCCTGAATACACATATAATATTTCAGGTTTTAGGCCCTGCAATTTTAATTGTTTCACTGGTTCAAATTTTTATTGGTTGGAAAAACCGCGCTAAAACAGCACTTTTGCGCAAAGGATTAGGTATTTTTGCTTTGGGTATTTTGTTTACCATCCTCGGGTTTGTAGGCGGGCCTAAAGCATTAGTTGGCTTTGGAAACCTATTCATTTTTGTTTCCATATCGTTGTGGTTTTTCAAATATATACTGATACCTGCATCAAAAAAGTTTCAATATAGGACACTTCCCAAAATCGAAAAAAAATACCAGAGATTTCTTGATTTTGCTTTAAAAGGGAGCAATGCCTATCGGTTTTTCTTCGGAACAATTGTATTATTATTTGTAGCCTATGGAGTTTTCAAGCTTTTCCCTCCAGCTGAACTTTTCTTTCCCGAAAATCAACCCAATCAAGCCATAGTTTATATTGAATATCCTGAAGGGACTGCTATTGAAAAAACCAACGAGCTTACCAAAATTGTGGAGCAACAGGTTTTTGATGTTTTGGAAAAATACCAATATCAGGAAGATGGCGAAACCTATAACTATATGGCAGAGTCCATCATCTCACAGGTGGGTGAAGGTGCCGGAAACCCAATGACCGATGGTGCTTCACAAAATGAAATGCCCCATCGTGGAAAAGTGACAGTCCTCTTCAGGGAATACAAGTACCGTTATAATGAAGAAGGTGATAAAGTAAGCAGCTCTGATGTGTTGACCGAAATACGCGAGGCTGTTCATGGTCATCCCGGTGTGAGTATTATTGCTGAAAAAGACCAGGCCGGACCTCCCGCGGGATATGCAATCAATCTGGAGTTAAAAGGGGAGGATTATTATGAATTGATTGAAGAAGCCCGAAATATACAAACCTATATCAACAATCAAAACATACCCGGTATTGAAGATTTAAACCTGGATGTCAACCAGAATAAACCCGAAATGGAAGTCGTGGTTGACCGTATGAAAGCCGGAGAGTTAGGTGTTTCCACAGCACAGGTGGGGCAGGCATTGCGTTCTGCAATTTATGGTTTTGATGCCTCCACATTTAAAGAAGGAGATGATGATCATGATATTATAGTGCGTTTTGACGGAGATAGCCGCTACAGTGAAAATGCTTTGTTCAATCAAAATATCACCTTCAGGGATAACAAAGGGAACTTAAAGCAAATTCCGCTATCTACTTTGGTGACAACCAAAAGCCAGGCTACTTTTAGTTCTATCAAACGGAAAGACTTGAAGCGTGTGATAACAATCTACTCAAACGTGCTTGAAGGCTTCAATCCAACGGAAACTGTTCAAAAAATTGAAGCAGTAATGGCAAATTACCCCTTGCCAAGAGAAATGACCTACGCATTTACAGGCGAGCAGGAGGAAATGGCAAAAAACATGGAGTTTTTATCAGGCGCCTTGGTTATTGCCTTGTTTTTGATTTTATTGATTATTGTGGGGCAATTCAATTCCATTTCAAAACCCATTATGATCTTTGCGGCCATTGTGTTGAGTTTTATTGGTGTTTTGTTTGGGCTGGTAATTTTTCAAATGGATTTTGTGGTGTTGATGACCATGATGGGTATTATATCACTTGCGGGTATCGTGGTCAACAATGCCATTGTACTAATTGATTATACCCAACTGCTCGTTGACCGAAAGAAGGACGAGCTAGACATACCTTATGATAAACTTTTAACACGGGAGCAATACAGGGAAGTTATTATCGCAGCGGGAACAAACCGTTTGCGCCCAGTTATTTTGACAGCAATTACCACAATCCTTGGGTTACTTCCCCTTGCCGTGGGTTTAAACTTAAATTTCTTCACATTGTTTACAGAATTTGACCCGCAAATCTACATTGGTGGCGATAACAATATGTTCTGGAAACCAATGTCGTGGACCATTATTTTTGGATTGACCTTTGCAACCTTTTTGACTTTGGTTATTGTTCCAACGATGTTTTATTTATTAAACCGCGCAAAAATCAGGTTTGATAATCATAAAAACGGAAAACCGGTTGAAAAAATAGCTTAAGAAAACGTTATCAACCTAAGTGGGGCATTTTTTTTATGCTAAATTTGCATCTTAAAATAAAAAAAATGTACAGATCTCATACTTGTGGAGAACTTAGGGAAACTCATGTGGGGCAGGAAGTTACACTTGCCGGATGGGTTCAAAAAACACGTGATAAAGGGTTTATGGTTTGGGTTGATTTACGTGACCGTTATGGTATCACGCAACTTATATTTGATGAAGAGCGCACACCCAAAAAAATGGTGGGTATGGCCAGAGATTTAGGGCGTGAGTTTGTGATTCAAGTTACCGGAAAAGTGATTGAGCGCGAATCAAAAAACGATCAGATACC
This sequence comes from uncultured Flavobacteriaceae bacterium, assembly GCA_963975935.1. Taxonomy (GTDB): domain Bacteria; phylum Bacteroidota; class Bacteroidia; order Flavobacteriales; family Flavobacteriaceae; genus Planktosalinus. The sequence continues at coordinate 31,450 of CAXBIQ010000005.1, read as the reverse complement.
TACGGGCGAAATTGAAATACTGGTAACGCACCTTGAAGTATTAAATGCTTCATTGACACCTCCTTTTACCATTGAAGATAAAACCGACGGCGGGGAAGACCTTCGAATGAAATACCGTTATCTTGACATTCGCAGGAATCCTGTGCGAAATAACTTGATGTTTCGGCATAAAGTATCTATGGAGGTGCGTAAGTATCTTTCTGATCAAGGCTTCATTGACGTAGAAACGCCTTACCTGATCAAGTCAACCCCTGAAGGTGCACGTGATTTTGTGGTACCTTCAAGAATGAATGAAGGGCAGTTTTATGCACTTCCGCAATCGCCTCAAACCTTTAAGCAACTCTTGATGGTGGGCGGAATGGACAAGTATTTCCAAATTGTAAAATGCTTCAGGGATGAAGATTTGCGTGCAGACAGGCAGCCTGAATTTACCCAAATTGACTGTGAGATGGCATATGTTGAACAGGAAGACATTTTAGATACATTTGAAGGTCTAACAAAGCATTTGTTAAAGGAAATTAAGGGGGTTGAGGTTAAAAAGTTTCCCAGAATGACCTATGATGAAGCGATGCGTAAATATGGAAATGACAAACCTGATATCCGTTTTGGACTTGAATTTAAAGAACTCAATGAAGTAACAAAACACAGGGATTTTAAGGTGTTCAGTGAAGCAGAACTCGTAGTTGGTATTGTAATTCCTAAAGGAAATACATATACCCGCAAAGAGATAGATGCCCTTACTGATTGGGTGAAACGGCCGCAAGTGGGTGCTCTTGGGATGGTGTATGTGCGATGTAACGAAGACGGGACCTATAAATCTTCTGTAGATAAATTTTATGATGAGGATGACCTGTTTAAGATAGCAAAAGCTTCTCAGGCAAAAGAAGGGGATTTGATATGTATTCTTTCTGGAGAAAAAAATAAAGTGCGGGCACAACTGAGTGCATTGCGCATGGAGGTTGCTTCCAGAATGGGGCTGAGAAAAAAAGATGAGTTTGCACCACTTTGGGTTGTTGATTTTCCACTGTTGGAATGGGATGACGAAACAAACCGCTACCACGCAATGCATCACCCCTTTACTTCTCCAAAACCCGGTCAAATGGATCTTTTGAAAACAAATCCCGGTGAGGTTAAAGCAAACGCTTATGACCTTGTTTTAAATGGTAACGAAATAGGAGGGGGGTCTATCAGGATCCATGACCGTGAAGTTCAGGAAAAAATGTTTGATTATCTGGGTTTCACTCCTGAAGAAGCACAAGCACAATTCGGCTTTTTAATGGAAGCTTTTCAATATGGTGCACCACCGCACGGCGGGATTGCTTTTGGTCTTGACAGATTAGTTGCTATTTTGGGCGGCCAGGAAACCATCAGGGATTTTATTGCATTTCCAAAAAATAATTCCGGAAGGGATATTATGATTGATGCACCTGCAACCATTGATGACAGTCAGCTAAAAGAGTTGCACCTTAAACTCAATCTATAATTTTGAAGTAAATAAAGAAAGAAACGTGTTTTCTAAATGAAACAGTTAATTATCATATTGTTTTTTCTTTGTGTGGGATCTGTACTCGCAGGTTTTTACGTAAAAAGTGAAACCCCCTCTTGGGGTGAATTTCTTATAGGGCTTGGTGTAGCCGGAGCTTTTTTTGTAATAATGCCGCTGTTTTTATACCATCGCCGAAACAGAAGGGATGTGAAGGATTATATGCTCACAAAAGACAGTTTTAAGAAAATGCGTGAGTATGAGGAATCCAGAGACAAGGAAAAAAGAGAAAAGAATAAGAAAGAGGACTAAACAACTTTTATTTATATAGTCGTAAAATCCTCTGATATTTTTAATTTTTAGTGCTTGCGCATCTTATCAAGAGTAGTGTCAAGCACTTTTTTTATTTTATCAAGGCTTCCCCTGAATGATTTTTCCAAAGTTTCATCACTATTTGTAACGGCAACAGGCTGTTTCCCGTTCAAACGCGCTTCAATAAGGCATCGCTTGTCATCTGTTCCAAATTTTTCACTGTTCTCATCACTTAGGTGGACTTCAATTCTGGTAATGTGGTCTTCAAACCGACCCAATGCTTTTTCGATTAATGAAGCATAATAGGCTTCCATATCCTTATCTGCATTGATGTTATTGTCTGTGTTAATTTGGATTTGCATCTTGATTATGTTTTAAATTATTGTTTTATCTAAAGTACCAATCCGTTATCGGATTCATATGGTAATTAATAAAATATTAGGATTTTTCATTCAAAATAAAGGCTTCGTTTAATTTCAATACAGTAAATTTTTTTGCTTTAAAATATTTTACTCAAGATAGAATCTGAAATTTTTTTTGATTTTTTTAACAATTAAAGCAATATTCTTTTAACTTTACTACATTATTAATTTATTTATTTATTACAATGGAAGGAACAGTAAAATTTTTTAATGAATCCAAAGGTTATGGTTTTATTACTAACGACGAAACAGGAAAAGACATCTTTGTTCATGCTTCAGGCTTAAATGGTGAGGCATTAAATGAAGGCGACAGGGTAGAATATGTTGAAGAAGAAGGAAGAAAAGGAGTGGTAGCTTCACAAGTAAGAGTGATCCACGACTAAAAGATATTCTTTTTACAATTTTTGGTAACCCGCTTGAGAAAGCGGGTTTTTTATTTTAAGTAAATTTGAGTAATAAAGTAAACACCATCTTCATTTTTTAAAACGCTGATCCCGGTATGGGTACTGTTTGACTCTATGGCAGATTTGTGCTCATCACTTTGTAACCAGGCAGCAATTAAATCTGATGGATTGCTATACCCCTTTCCTACATTTTCTCTAACACCCTGAAATCCAATTGAATTAAAATAGGCTTGTCTTTCTGAAAAGTGATTGTGGTGCAAAGTATTTGCCTCAATCATTGTAAGGGTGTGGTCAAAAGCTACATCATCTGCCTGATAGTTTCTAATGAGTGGTGTTTGGCCGCTTGAAACAAGCAATTCATTGACAGCTTGAAGAAGATCATTTTCATATTGCTGGTCTTTTTCAAATTCAACCTCCGGGTTTGAAGCAAAGTCATATATTGCTGTTTCCTGAATGGGGTTGTCTTCTTTAGAACAAGAGCCATAAAGAAATAATAATGAGAAGCACATGATGAGTCTGGGGATACTAGTTAGAGGATGGAGCATATTGATTTTGTTAGCATTTTTTTACTAACAAAACAATTTTTAAGCAATTTACCCTACCTGTTGTTCATATTTTAAATAAATGCGAGTACATTTAAAACCACTACCAGTATGGCAATGAATAAAACAAAAATGAGAAGCGATTTGCTGATCACGAGGTGTGATGTATGTGATTTCTTTTTGTCCATTTTTTAGTCCCCCCGGAGTATTTAGATGATGTTAAATAAAACTACAAGATTTAGTAAAATAGTAACAATTGATGCTACTTTAATGAGTGTTGGAAGTGAGATTCTCATGATAAAATAATTTTAGGTGATTGTAAAATATCGACTAAATGTTACTTTTCATGGGGAGAAAAAGCTACAAGCGTTTTATTTTCTTACAAATATAATAAAGAAAATTGAATTGTAAATACGTAATACTACGTATTTTAGATGTTAAACTGATCGTGATTTTCTTTTGCCCAGATAAGAAGTGAGTTTGTTTTGGGCTCCAGGTTTAATTTATTAATGATATTGCTTCTGTGTTTTTCAACTGTTCTGGGAGATATAAATAAAAGCTTGGCAATTTCTTTGTTTGTTTTATCCTTGGCGATATGTTTTAATATTTTTCGTTCAGAAGGAGTCAGTAAATTCAGGTTGCTGTTTTTTGGTTTGTTGAGGTCTAAAAGCTCCTTTATTTTGACACTAAAATAAGGAATGTTTTGAGACACTGAAGCAATGCAGTTTTCTATTTCTTCAGTGGCAAACTCTTTTAATAAGTATCCATAAACATTCAGGTCTTTTGCTTCAAAATAGAGAGAGGCCTCTTTGTGAAAGGTTATTAAAATAATTTTTGTTTTCAGTTTGTGCTCTTTACAAAGCTTAGCAATTTCAAGTCCTGAGAGCTGTGGCATTTGTATATCAAGAATGGCTATATGAGGTTCTAATTTTTTAATAAGGTTAAAAGCTTCATTACCATTTGAAGCACTCCCAATGATATTAAAATTCTTTTCAAGTAAAAAGTCATTTAAACCTTTTAAAAGTAGCGGGTGGTCGTCTGCAGTTATGATCGTTTTTTCACTCATTGTTTAATGGGAATTATAAACTCAAGCGTTGTGCCTTTACCGGTGTGTGAACTTACTTTCATAATTCCGTTTAAGTAGCGCGTGCGTTCCTTTAATGTTTTTAAACCTAAACTTTTAAAGTCATTGTATCGTTCGGTAAAATCAAAACCAACACCATTGTCTTTTAAATATATGGAAATGCCTTTATTAGACTTACTGATTGAAAACTTAACGGCTGTCGCTTGTGAGTGTTTAATAACATTATTCAGACTTTCCTGGACTATACGGTATATATTTACTTCTTGATGCATATCAAAAAGGGTATCAATGTTCTCAATTTCAGAAGAAATAAAGAGTTCTGTCGTTTCATCAATTTGATATAAAATATTTTCTATGGCTTTTGTAATTCCCATTTCCTGAAGCTGAAATGGGTGTAGTGCCCTTGAAATAGACCGCACTTCTTCTATGGCATTTTCCACAAGATGTTTTGCAGCGTCATCTTTGTTTAGGACAACAGTATTTTTAATGAGCAACAGGCTCTGACCAATACTGTCGTGCAGGTCTTTTGAAACACGCTTTCTTTCTTCTTCCTGTGCTAGTAAAAGGTCCTGGGTATATTTTTCGTTTAATTTTTTGTTGAGCTTCAGGTTTTTTTGATTTTTGTAAAGGAATAACATAACAAAACCCATCGTCAAAGCAATTCCGCCAAAAAGGTATTGTTTTTTTAAAGAGTCGTTTTTTTCTTCAAGAATGGTAATATTGCTTTTTTTCTCAACCAGTTCTTTTTCCTTTCGTTCTGTTTCATAGAGGGTCTGATAGTATACCAGCGCATTTGTTTTGCTCTGGTTATAAATAGAATCCTTTAAAAGAGCATGCTTTCTAAAATGATAAAACTCCTCTGTTTCATTCCCATCGTCACCATATATTTCTGAAAGTAATAGATGGGTATTTATGGTTTCTTCATCAAGACCAATATTCTCAAGAATTGTCAGGCGTTCCAGCGCATTTTTTTTGGCTTCCTCAACCTCATTATTTTTTAACTGATAGTTGATCAAGGCCATTAAAAATGTGGATTTGGCATACAAATCATTTTGAATGTTTTGTAAGTTTTCTGACGCAATGTCCAGATGGTATTTGGCTTTTTGCAAATTGTTTGTTGACGAGTAGAAATCTGACAGACCACTGTGGACAGATGTATTTGTATAGAACTTTTTGTTTGTTGAGTCAGCATATTTCAATGCATTGAGCAATTCTTCTTCACGTTTTGTTTTATCACCTGCTTTTTTATAATCAAGAGACTGATTGTAATGTTGCACACTCAAATACTCATAGAGTTCCAATTTTTGAAGCTCCTCTATAAGTGACGATCTTTCCTTAAGGGATTTCTCCAAAAAGCCATTTTTGCTGAACATGATTATCTCACCACTCTTAGCATGGAGCATATATTCATAATCTCCTTCAGCTTCAAACAAATCATATGCTTTGCTGTAATCCTCGCTTGCCAGGACAAATTGCCCTAAATTTGAATATGCCTGCCCCCTGAACAAATGGGCATCTGCCTTGTAAATGGCATCTTTTTTTGTATAGAGATTAATGGCTTTAGTGTAATCGTCAATGGCTTGTTGCAGATTGAAATTAAAGTAGTTCCCTCCGCGTTTTAAATACAATCCACCTTTAAGAAAACTATCTGTTAATTTGTTTTCAAATGCCAGGACCCGGTTAATTATAGTGGTGGCTTCTTTAGGTTTATCGTGTATCGTTGCTAGCGGATAATTTAAATTCATGGCTTTTTTTGCCATCAAATCATATTTTTTGGCGCTTTCAGCGAGGTCAATTAATTGAATGCTGTATTTTATAAACAAATCATAATTGCCTTCTCTCCAGGTTATATTTGTTAGTGAATCCAGCGAAGTAATTTTAATTTCCCGGGAAGAAGTAGTGTCTAAAATACTCTCATAATAAACCTTTTCATCCTGAGCATTGATATTAAGGACAAAGAGAAATAATAAGGAAAGTAGGATATTTCTTATCAGGGGCATTGATTCAATTATTAATTGAACCGATAAAGATAAAAAAAAAGCTTAAATATTTGTTTTTTACTGTTTTAAATAAATGCAATTTCTACCATAATCTATTACAGCCCGTGATGCTTTTAATACATCTGCACCCAAGATACCGTTCACGGCATCTGCATCAGCCAGCTGTAAAGCTTCATTGACGTGTACCAAATCAAAAACGACAAAGTCAACTTTTTTACGTTTCCAGGCTCCTATTTCCAATGTGTATCCTTCAGCTATCTGAGTAAGCATGTTTGTTGCACCGGCTCCGGCTGCCTTGACTTCGCTCTCGTTAACACTTAGTTTGAAATGATCTATACTGTCTGAACCAATACAACTGTTTGAAGCACCGGTGTCCAAAATAAAGTTTCCGGAAACTCCATTTATTTTTGCTATAACTTCAAAATGATTTGAATTTATTTTTTTTAATGCAACACGCTTAAAATTTTTTGACTCTAAAAAGTTCCTTAAACTGCTCACTTTTTTCCTTTTTATGCAAAGATAGCTTAACAAAAACAATTAGTTTTGTAAATATGATTTTAACTGACACACACACCCATTTATACAGCAAACAGTTTGATGATGACCGTGATGAAATGATGAATCGTGCTTTTGAAGCAGGTGTGAAACGCTTTTTTATTCCCGCTATTGATTCAGGCTATAGTGAGGCAATGTACAGTCTTGAAAAAAAATATCCTGAAAACGTTTTTTTGATGATGGGTTTGCATCCCACATCGGTTAAAGAAAATTACCTCGATGAACTTGAGTTTGTTGAAAAACAATTTGAGGGAAGAAATTTTTTTGCCGTTGGCGAAATTGGGATCGACCTCTATTGGGACAAATCAACATTAAGCATTCAGCAAGACGCTTTTAGGCGGCAAATCAAACTGGCAAAATCAAAAAACCTGCCCATTGTGATTCATTGCAGAGATGCCTTTGATGAGATTTTTGAAGTTCTGGAATCTGAAAAATGTGACAGCCTTTATGGCATTTTTCACTGCTTTACCGGAACCCTTGAGCAGGCGCACCAGGCGATTTCATATAATATGAAACTGGGCATTGGCGGTGTTGTGACGTTTAAAAACGGAAAAATTGATACCTTTCTGAATCAAATTCCAATAGAAAATATCGTTTTAGAAACAGATGCTCCCTATCTTGCGCCGGCTCCTTACAGGGGAAAACGAAACGAGAGCAGCTATTTAAAACTCGTTAACGAAAAAGTTGCTCAGATTTATAAAATCAATCCTGAGGAATCAGCGCGCATTACAACACAAAATTCAAAAGAAGTTTTCTCAATTTGAAACAGTTAAATAAACACACTTGAATACAAAACCAAAAATATTGCTCATATATACCGGTGGAACCATCGGGATGATAAAAGATTTTGAATCAGGGGCATTGAAGAGTTTCAATTTTGATGAATTATTGTCCCATATCCCTGAATTAAAATTGCTGGACTGCACTATTGAAACGGTAAGTTTTGAAAATCCCATTGACAGTTCAAACATGCGACCTGAGTATTGGGTTCAGGTAGCTGAAATCATCAAAAATAGCTATGACCATTTTGATGGATTTGTGGTTTTACACGGTAGTGATACCATGTCATACACTGCATCTGCATTGAGTTTTATGCTTGAAAACTTATCAAAACCCGTTATTTTTACAGGCTCACAATTACCCATAGGGGACTTCAGGACAGACGCAAAGGAAAATTTAATCACCAGTATTCAAATCGCCTCTTTTCAGGAGAATGGCAAACCCAAAATTACAGAAGTGGGGCTTTATTTTGAATACAAACTCTATCGTGCCAACCGCACCACAAAAATAAATGCCGAGCATTTTGAAGCCTTTGCCTCTTTAAATTATCCGCCTTTGGCTGAGAGTGGGGTTTACTTGTCATTTAATGAAGAAAAATTAATCAAGGCAAATCGACGCAAAAAATTTAAAGTCCATTTTGACCTTGAAACCCGGGTGATGCTTATAAAACTTTTTCCGGGAATTCAAAAAGAAGTTTTGATGCACATATTATCCTATCAGGATTTGAAAGGACTCGTTATTGAAACCTATGGTGCCGGAAATGCAACAGACGAAAAATGGTTTATTGAGCTTTTACAACAATTGCTTAAAAAAGAGGTTCCTATAATTAATGTGACTCAATGTTCAGGTGGAAGCGTTGCCATGGGACAATATGAAACCAGTGTTAAACTTAAAAAAATCGGGATAATTTCCGGAAAGGATATCACTACTGAGGCAGCAATTACAAAACTTATGTATTTATTGGGGCAAAATATTTCACCTAAAGTATTCAAAACCATATTTGAAACATCTTTAAGGGGAGAAATGATGTAAAATTAACCCGAGAAAATTTTAGTAAGTTAGATTTTTTTTGTTATTTGGCACGCTGTAATGCATTCGCCATTCAGGTAGCGTGATATATTTTAGAGAGGTGGCCGAGTGGTCGAAGGCGCACGCCTGGAAAGTGTGTATACGCCAAAAGCGTATCGAGGGTTCGAATCCCTTCCTCTCTGCAAAACATTTAATTGTATTTTAACTAATTATTTTTATATCTTTAAACCCTTAACTAAAAACAAACTTTAAGTCCATAGCAATGAAAAGATTATTTTCTATTTTAACAGTTGCAGCATTAATGCTTACTGTACAGGTTAATGCAAATGCATTCTACGAAACTTCGGAAAACCCCGAATTTATCCAGACAATCACAACAACAAGTTCAAGTGCTGCCTCTTTTCAGGAAGATATGCCTGAAGTAGAAGAGTCTTTAGGGTTCCACCAGGAATTGAAAAAGCGTTTTATTGAAGGTGGTCCCGGCTTTATGGGAATCGTTCTTTTGTGTTTGATTCTTGGTTTGGCCATTGCTATTGAAAGAATCATCTTCTTGAACCTTTCAACAACAAATACTAAAAAATTGGCTCAGGAAGTAGAAGATGCACTTCAAAGCGGTGGTGTTGAAGCTGCCAAAGAAGTTTGCAGAAACACGAAAGGCCCTGTTGCTTCCATCTACTATCAAGGTCTTGATAGAGCTGATGAAAGCATCGATGCCGCTGAAAAAGCTGTAGTAGCTTATGGTGGTGTGCAAATGGGACAACTTGAGAAAAACGTTTCCTGGGTGTCTTTATTTATTGCCCTGGCACCTATGCTTGGTTTCATGGGTACTGTAATCGGTATGATTATTGCATTCGATAGAATTGAGGCAGCCGGAGATATGCAGCCATCACTTGTTGCAGGGGGTATTAAAGTAGCACTTTTGACAACAGTATTTGGTCTTATCGTTGCTATTATCCTACAAATATTCTACAACTATATCATTGCTAAGATTGACAGGATAGTAAACGATATGGAAGATGCATCAATCACGTTGATTGACATTCTTGTGGCGCACAAAAACAGATAATTAACAACACCATAATCTTATAATATGGCTTTACATAAAATTTTAAGAATTGTAGTTTTGATTCTAGCCCTTGCGGGAATAGCACTTTTAGCTACAATTTTGACAGGAAATGAAGGTACAATCTCGCTTTATATGTCTGTAGCATATATTGTTTTGGGTGTTGCTATTTTATTTACGCTCTTGTTTTCATTGACGCAGCTTTTTACTCATAAAGAGACTTTGAAAAAAACGCTTATTTCATTAGGTGTTTTTATACTGATAATCGCAATATCCTATGCACTATCTGAAGGAAGCGCGGTTTCCAAAGATGGAGTAGAGATTGTTTCAGAAAGTGGATCAAAATGGGTAGGTACAGGATTGAGAACATTTTACATCCTGGCAGCAATTGCTATTGGATCTATGATTTATTCAGGAGTACAAAAATTAATTAAGAACTAATTATGGCTAAAAGATCAGCACCGGAAGTGAATGCAGGCTCTATGGCAGATATTGCCTTCTTGCTGCTCATCTTCTTTTTGGTAACCACTACCATTGAGACAGACAGCGGGATTAGCCGTAAACTTCCCCCAATTGACGAAATAGAAGACCCACCAAAAATTAAAGAGAAAAATATCTTTGTGGTATTGGTAAATCAAAATGACGATTTACTGGTAGGTGGTGAAACTGCGCAACTTGAAGACCTCAGAGAGAGAGCTATGGAGTTTCTTGATAACGGAGGTGGAGTAGGAGAAGAAGCCTGTGATTATTGTCAAGGAGAAGGTGACCCAAATTCATCTGATAATCCAGACAAGGCAATTATTTCTCTGCAGAATGACAGGTTGACCAGTTATAAAATGTATATAGCAGTTCAAAATGAGCTTGTTGCGGCATATAATGATTTACGTGACAGAGAAGCCCAGCGCTTGTATGGACAAAGCTATAGACAGATGGAAAAAAACTTTGCTGATCCCAACTGGAGAGGAAACAAAACAAAGCTTAAAGAACAGTTGGATGTGCTAAAAGCTATGTATCCTCAAAAGCTTTCAGAAGCAGAACCAAAGAAAAGAACTTCATAACAATTTAAAAAACATTATGTCTAAGTTTAAGAAAAAAACAGGCGGAGGAACACCGGGTATATCAACAGCATCCTTACCGGATATTGTATTTATGCTGCTCTTTTTCTTTATGGTTGTTACCGTTTTACGTCAAAATACTTTAATGATCGAGAACAGGCTTCCCACCGCAGATGAAGTTGAAAAGCTCGATAAAAAAGATCTTGTGATGTACATCTATGCCGGAAAGCCAAGTGAGCGATATCAGGATCAATATGGAACCGAAGCAAGAATACAATTGAATGATAAATTTGCAGATGTTAAAGATATTCAATCTTTCATTCAGGCAGAACGAGACAGCAAGCGTGAAGAATTGGTTCCCTTTTTAACAACAGCATTAAAAGTTGATGGCGAAACCAACATGGGTCTTGTTTCAGATATCAAACAGGAGTTAAGAGAGGTAAATGCCCTAAAGATTAATTATACAACAAGGGAAGGAGATGCTGCAGCAAACTTGCAGTAAACCATAAAAATAGTGTTTATACCATACGCCTTGATTCTTGAATCAAGGCGTTTTTTTATCACATTAAATCATTTATATTAGCTTTCTGTTATATCTAATTGTATGAAATCTCTATTGATTCTTTTTACGGGCTTATTTTTAACGCCTTTGTTTTTAAATGCACAGGAAGACCCGGAAATTGTTGTGGTTGATTCTCTTTACCGTGAAGATCAAATATATATTGGCTTTACATATAATGTTCTTACTAATGAACCTGAAGGTGTTGATAACAGGAATTTTTCGGGGGGGATTCATTTTGGCTTTTTAAGGGATATGCCTATAAATAAGAGGCGTAATGTTGCCATTGCGGCCGGCTTGGGATATTCTTTTAATTCTTATGGTCACAACCTGTTTGTTGGAAAAGAAGAGAGTGGTGAAGGGGTTTTTATACCTCTGGACGGAGATTTAACCTATGATAAAAATAAGTTTGTCACACATGAACTTGAACTCCCTGTTGAATTTAGATGGCGCACATCTACTCCAGAATCCTATCGTTTCTGGCGAGTATATGGAGGGATTAAATTTAGTTATATATTTCATTTTAACTCAGTATTCCGGCAAGAGGGGAACACCATCAGAAATTCTGATATTGAAGAACTCAACAGATTGCAGTATACTGCCTTTTTAAATTTTGGGTATAATACGTTTAATTTTCAGGTTCAATACAACATTAATGGTTTCTTTAATGATGATGCCAGAATAGATAATGTCCCGGTAGATCTGTCGACGATTAAACTTGGTTTGATTTTTTATATTTTATAACCAATAGTTCACAAAAATCAACTGCGGTATAAAACCTATAAAAAATCCAAAGATCAATTCAGCCGGGGAATGAGATTCAGTATGTAAACGCGAACTCGCCACCCAACCATTTATAAAAAACAAAAGTCCAATAAGTACCAGGGTGTTTATTTTAAAATGAATGCTCAGGGCTATTATAAACATTGTAATTCCTGCAATGCCTATCATATGCAAACTCACTTTAAACTTAAAGAGTACGAGTATAAAAGCCGTTATTGCAGATACCAGAGCCCCAACAAAAAAGTAGTATAACTCGGGGTAATGATAGTATTCAAAAACCAATTTGATCAAAACAACAAATAAAAAGCACTGAATCATCAGGGGCACCCTTCTTTCCTTTACTTCACTGAGATGAATGGATTTTATCACCTTCAAGGTTTTTAATAGAAAAAAGAGTAACAAGGGCACTAAAAAAGTAAGAATGAATACAACAAGAAGTTTTGAATACATCAGCTCAGGAATGATATGCCGTGGTGTTACCCGGTAATACAAACCAACTCCCAGGGTAGGTATCCACAAAGGGTGAAAGAGATAAGCAGCTATTTTTAGAAAGACATTCATTAAATTTCCTTCCGCATCCTGGCTACGGGAATATCAAGTTGTTCTCTGTATTTTGCGACGGTGCGGCGGGCAATGGGATATCCTTTTTCCTTTAAAATTTTAGCTAATTTGTCATCGGTAAGGGGTTTTCTTTTATCCTCTTCACCAATAGTGATTTCCAGTATTTTTTTTATTTCCCGGGTGGAGACATCTTCCCCCTGGTCGTTTTTCATCGACTCAGAGAAGAATTCTTTGATAAGTTTCGTTCCATAAGGCGTGTCTACATATTTGCTGTTAGCGACCCTTGAAACGGTTGATACGTCCATGTTGATTTCATCTGCAATATCTTTTAAGATCATGGGCCGTAACTTTCGCTCATCACCGGTTAAAAAATATTCTTCCTGATAATGCATAATGGAGTTCATCGTGACAAACAGCGTTTGCTGCCGTTGCCTGATGGCATCAATAAACCATTTGGCGGCATCGAGCTTTTGTTTTATGAACTGAACAGCATCCTTTTGCGATCTGGACTTTTCATTACTTTCTTTATACCCCTTAAGCATGTTAGTATACTCTCTTGAAACGTGAAGCTCAGGAGCATTTCTGCCATTGAGGGTGAGGTCGAGTTTTCCGTCAACAATGCGAATGGCAAAATCCGGAATAATATGCTCCACAATCCTGTTGTTTCCGGAATACGTGCCTCCCGGTTTTGGGTTTAAGCGTTCGATTTCAGTAATGGCAGCCCTCAATTCGTCTTCAGTGATTTCAAACTTTTGCATGAGCTTTTCATAATGCTTTTTGCTAAAGGCATCAAAGGCGTCTTCTAAAATTGCCATTGCCAGGGTGACCGGGGCGGTAGGGGTTTTGCGTTCCAGTTGCAGCAACAGGCATTCCTGCAAATTTCGGGCACCTACACCGGCAGGATCCAGGTCCTGAACAATTTGAAGTACTTTTTCAATTTTTTCCTCAGTGGTGTATGTGTTCTGGGTAAAGGCCATATCGTCCATGATGTCCTGAATGGGTCTTCTTATATACCCACTTTCATCAATGCTTCCCACGAGAAATTCAGCGATTTCCTCTTCTTCATCATCAAGGTGCACTGTATTTAGCTGGTTTTGGAGATATTCAGTAAAAGAAGTGCCAGCGGCATAAGGAACGTGTTTTTCTTCATCATCGGCACTGTAATTATTGGCTTGTAATTTATATTCAGGGACATCATCATCACTTAAATACTCGTCAATATTGATGTCATCAGCCTCAATGTGTTCATTGTCGTCATCAAACTCATCATTTTTGAATTCGTCATCATACTCTTCTACTTCATCTTTACCGCCTTCCAGGGCAGGATTTTCTTCCATTTCCTGAGAAACACGCTGCTCAAACTGTTGCGTAGGCAACTGTATTAACTTCATCAACTGAATTTGTTGTGGAGATAATTTTTGTGATAATTTAAATTGTAAATTCTGCTTGAGCATGATTAATTTGTTCTAATGCTAACCTTAAATTACGTTACTTTAAATATTTATACAAGTTTTATATGTTTATTCCTTCTTATGAACCCAATATTTTTGCAAATAGTAAAAAATGACTGCGCCCAGTATATACAGAAAAACATCAATAACGTCTGCGGTGTATCTGGTGTTTACCTTTGGCAAATACCATTCAAAATACACACTATAATAGAAGGTGACACTTGCAATAACAAAGATAGGGATTGTTAGGGTATAGTTTTTCTTAATTAATTGTAAAAGTGCCAAACAAACAGTCAACACCACGGGCATGCATAATAAATTATTTAAGTAATTATTGATAAGCGAGGGTAGAGGGACTTGCCGCCACTGCAATAGGTATACAGCAAGTGCTGCTGCAAACATAAAAATTATGAGTGGTTTTTTTAGTAAAATCATGCGGCAACTGCTGCAAACAACCAGGCAATAAAAGCACCGATGGCCATAACGATAAACCAAATGCCGTAAACCCCCTGAAAAAGCAGTCTTATAAAAACATTTTTATGCTCTCTGTTTTTCTCAATAAACAAACCGAGTTTGCTCCTTTCCCTGGACTTCTCCTTCTCTTCTCTTTCTTCTGTGCGTTTTTGATCTTGCAGCTCGCGTTTTAGTTTGGGGTTTATGAGCACGCCACATTCTTTACAATAATCACGGTTAGTATTGAAATAACCGCAATTGGGACATTTTATTTTATTTTTAAAAGTCAATGTATTTTGGTTTAAAACTCTGCATTAAGGGGAGTTCTTGGATATGGAATCACATCCCTGATGTTGGTCATTCCGGTTACAAAAAGCACCAGGCGCTCAAACCCAAGACCAAAACCACTGTGCACGGCCGTACCAAATTTTCTCGTTTCGAGATACCACCAAAGTTCATGTTCATCAATTCCCATGTCGGAAATCTTTTGTTTCAGAACATCATAGCGCTCTTCCCGTTGAGAACCGCCCACTATTTCTCCAATTCCCGGAAACAGGATGTCCATGGCCCGAACGGTTTTTTTGTCTTCGTTTAAACGCATATAAAACGCCTTGATTTTTGCAGGATAGTCAAAAAGGATTACCGGGCACTTAAAATGCTTTTCAACCAGAAAGCGCTCATGCTCACTTTGAAGATCTGCTCCCCATTCTTCGATAAGATACTTAAATTGTTTCTTTTTGTTGGGTTTGGATTGCTTTAAAATATCAATGGCTTCTGTATAACTCACCCTTTTAAAGTTGTTTTCCAATATAAACTTTAATTTAGCTGAAAGGGGCATCGGGCTTCTTTCTGATTCGGGTTTTGTCTTGTCTTCCTGTGCTAAGCGTTCTTCCAGAAAAGCCAGATCGTCTTTACAGTTTTCAATGACATAGTTGATGACATATTTGATGAAATCTTCTGCAAGGTCCATATTGGCGGCAAGGTCATTGAAGGCAACCTCGGGTTCAATCATCCAGAATTCTGCCAGGTGTCTTGAGGTATTCGAGTTTTCAGCCCTGAATGTAGGTCCAAAGGTATATACCTGACCGAGGCCCATGGCATAGGTTTCCGCTTCAAGCTGTCCGCTTACCGTAAGATTGGTTTCCTTTCCAAAAAAATCTTCTTTGAAATCAATGCTTCCGTCCTCATTTTTAGGGACGTTTTTGAGGTCTAAAGCAGTTACTTTAAACATTTCACCCGCTCCTTCTGCATCACTCCCGGTAATGATGGGTGTATGAACATAGAAGAATCCGTTTTTTTGGAAATACTCGTGAACGGCAAAAGATAGTTTTGACCGCACGCGCATAACTGCCCCAAAAGTGTTTGTGCGCACCCTCAAATGAGCTTGTTCTCTAAGCTTTTCCAGTGTATGCCTCTTTGGTGAAAGAATGGTTAGTTTGACATCTTCTGTGTCTGCATCACCCAGAATTTCAAGCTTGCTCACCTGCACTTCAACCTTCTGGCCTTGTCCCTGGCTTTCCACCAAGGTTCCGGTGACAGAAATGGCAGCACCTGTAGTAACACGCTTTAATATATCTTCATCAAAATTTTCAAAATCAACCACACATTGCAGGTTGTTGATAGTGGAGCCGTCATTCAGAGCGATAAAACGGTTGCTTCTAAAACTTCTTACCCAGCCTTTTACATTGAGTTCAATCAATGAGGGTTCAGAGTTTATGATGTCAATTATTCTTTTCTTTTGCATACCTGTAGTATTTAGCTGGCAAATATAATTTTTAGTTTGATAGATTACAAAACATCAGCCTTGTATCTCATTATTCATTGTCTTCAGAAATAATATCTATGGAGGGCTCGCGCATTGTATTCTTGTTTGCAATACTCTTTTCCAGCGAAAGCAACAAAGAGGGTAACAACAGCAAATTGGCAAGCATGGCAAAAAGCAATGTGGCAGAAACCAAACCACCCAAAGCCACGGTGCCTCCAAAACTGGAAATCATAAAGACCGAAAACCCAAAAAACAAGACTATGGAGGTATAAAACATACTCACACCTGTTTCTTTCAACGCGGCATAGACTGAGCGCTTTATTCTCCAGTTATTGGCAATAAGTTCCTGCCTGTATTTTGCCAAAAAGTGAATGGTATCATCCACAGAAATACCGAAAGCAATGCTAAACACCAAAATGGTTGATGGTTTAATGGGAACCCCCAAAAAGCCCATCATCCCTGCGGTAATTAGTAATGGCAATAAATTCGGTATCAGTGAAATCAAAATCATTCTGAAACTTCTAAACATCCAGGCCATAAACAGGGCAATCAGGAAAATGGCCAGGGAGAGGGAGATAATCAGGTTTTTGATCAAATAGGTAGTTCCTTTTTGATATAAAACCGCTTTTCCGGTAAGGGAAACGGTATATCGTTCCTCCGGAAAAATCTTGTCAATTTCAGCCAGTAATTCTTCTTCAATGCGTTCCATACGCTCCATCTCGGTATCTTTCATAAAGGTAGTGATGCGCGCAAATTGTCCCGTTGAATCTATGTAGTTTTCCAAAAGGTTATTTTCCTGTATACTGTTTTTAACATAGGGAAGTATAAAATTGCGTTCCTGTGAAGTGGGCAACTGGTAATAATCGGGATTGCCGTTGTAGAACGCTTGCTTGGCATATTTCACTGTTTCAACCACAGAAAGTGGTTTTGAATATTCCGGGATGCTTGCAATATACTCTTGGAGTTCATCCATCCTTCGCAGGGTTGCTGCTGCTAAAGCACCTTCTTTCCGTTGGGTGTCTATGAGGATTTCAAGGGGCATGATACCGTTGTATTCTTCTTCAAAAAACCTGATGTCCTGAAAGAAATCAGCATTTTTGGGCATATCCTCCACCATACTTCCGGATATTTTTATCTGATAGATTCCGGCAATACTCAGACAAAGCAAAACCACCGTGGAAATATAAATTGCAAAACGATGGTGGCGTACCATTTGTTCCAACCATTTTACAAGTTTGCTAACCCATTTTTTGTTTAAATGCTTTAAGTGCTTGTACTTGGGTATAGCCATATAGCTGTAAACGATGGGGATGATGAGTAATGACAGTACAAATACAGCCAGGATACTCAGCGAGGCAACCGTTCCAAATTCAATAAGGAGTTTGCTTTCGGTCAAAATAAAGGTCGCAAAACCGGAAGCCGTTGTAGCATTCGTAAGAAGGGTGGCATTGCCTATTTTTGTGATGACACGTTGCAGCGATTTGGCCTGGTTTCCGTGACTCTTGATTTCGTGCTGATATTTATTGATCAGGAAAATACAGTTTGCTACACCAATGACAATAATTAATGGGGGGATGAGTCCCGTAAGAATCGTAATTTCATAGTTTAACAATCCCAAAATCCCGAAGCACCACATCACCCCAATGATAACCGTTATGATCGTAATAAATGTTGCCCTGAAAGAGCGAAAAAAGAAAAAGAAAATAAGGGAGGTGACAATAAGGGCGGCAGCAATAAAAAGCCCAATTTCATCAATGATGTTTTTTGAATTCAGGGTGCGGATGTAAGGCATCCCCGACGTGTGTACTTCCAGTTGAAATGTATGCTCAAAACTTTCCAGCAGCGGGATCAAATCCTGAAGGATAAAATCCTTTCTCGCAGGGGTGTTTATGATGTCTTTTTCCAGGTAAACTATTGTGCGGAAACCGTTTTTGTTAGGACTGTAAATCAAACCTTCATAAAAAGGAAGGGTGTGATAGAGTTTCGTTTTATAATCCTGAATATTTTCAACTGTAAAAACTGAGTCTTTTAAAAAGGGCGTTAGTTCAAAACGTAAGGAGTCCTCATTTTTCTGAAGCTCTTTCAGGTTGTTCATAGAAATGATAAACTCAACTTCTTCAAAGTTGTTTATTTCATTTGAAAGTAAATTCCAGGCTTTGAATTTTTCAGGGGTGAAAGCAGTGGAATCATTTGTGCCAATGACAATGATATTACCTTCTTCACCAAATTTTTCTAAAAAAGCATTGTATTCCTGATTAATAGGGTGGTCGTCAGGCAGTAAATTGGCTTCGGTATTTGACAGCCGCATATGCTTCCATTGCATGGCCATAAAAACAGTTCCCACAATAATTAAAATTAATAACAGGGTTCTGTTCCTCAGGATAAAACGGGCTGTTTTGCTCCAAAAAATACTCTTGTCTCCTTGCCCCATAGGCTTGTTTGTGGAATTTTAAAAAAACTGCTGCAAAGGTAGGTAAAATGGCAGAAGTAAGTCGTGTCAACCCAAAAGTTTGAAAGAATGTTAACACTTTAAACTCCCGGCTCAGATTTTCAGATTAAAAGTAAACTTAAATGAGATGTTGTCTTCTATTTCCGGTAAATGATAAGCCCCGTAACGGTAAGCAAAACTTACCCCAAAACCGAAGATTAATTTATTGATTTCAAAACCTGACTCTGAATACCCTTTTTCCAGGGTATTGAAATTTACGTTTTGGTGGTTTTCTATATTGTCAAAATTTCCAATGGCATGGCGTGATGTGAAAACCAACTCAGGCTTGAAATTTGAGGAAATTAGAAAAGGTTTAAAACGGTGACTCAACTGAATACTGGCAATTTTATCTGAGAAAAACTCGCCAAAATACATGGTTTCAAAACTTCTGATTCCTGCAACAGAGAAGCGTTTCAAAATAGATTCTTTATTTGGGCTGTTAGGATATGCGTGATAGGTATGTGTTAAAGGGATGTCTCCAACACCAATATTTCCTTCTATTAAAACTTCTGTAGTGGACTGGTTTAGATGCTGAAATATGTAATCAACCTTCAGATCTAGTTTTGAATATTCAAAATCCCCTCCGGCAGCATCTTTAAATGCACGGGTGACTTGAAATGAAAAACTTGGATACCCTGCGTTGTACTCATAAACTTCATCAGGGGTTTTTATATAGTCACCGAAGGGGGTCCATAGAAGCGAAACTCTTCCCTCGCTAAGAGTATAATCTGAAAACACATTCCCATTGTTTAAAAAACGATATGGAAGGGTTTGTTCAATATCGCTTTTTGAAAGTTGAAGCTCTGTATTTATTTTTGGATTGATGCGGTGTTCAATGTTTGTTTGCCAGGTTTTGTGTTTGTAAAACTGTGAAATGTTGACCAATCGGGGTTCAAATAATGAAAACGTGCGCCTTTGGGTCAAATAGGAATTGCTTCCCACTTCTGCGACATCTTTGGTATATGCCAACCCCAGAATTGTATTGGATTTTTTATGGATTAAAAAGTCTGTTGCAAGTTGATATTTGAATTCCTCATCCTTAAACCCCCTTACTACATAACCACCAATAGTAAAATGTTTGGAAAGACGTTCATTTGTTACACCCCCCAAACCGGAGCGTAAGCCTTCATAGTCATTATATTTTACCAGGAATTTGAGATCCAGATCAAAAAAACCGAGTTGATAAAAACCTTTGTTCAGATCAGCAATGCGCTCAATTCTTTTTTCTATATCCTGGCTTCTTACATTTCGATCTGCAAATTTTGCAATCAATGCTTCACTCACTGAAGGGGTTTTTCCACGATACGTATTCCAAAGTTCTGGTGTGGCCGTGTTTTCTTCCTTCATGGCTTGAATAGAGATTCCTTTTTCTTTAATAGTACGTGTCTCATTAAGTTTGATTTCATAATGCACAGTTTCCAATGTAAAAGTGTCACGGGAATCATCGTAAAAATTCAGTCTTCCGTTTGGGATTCTTTTTCCGAATAAATTAAGGGAAGCATTTGAGTTGAGCAAAGTCACCGAAGCAGAAGTCTTTGAGGGAAACCATAAGGATTCTTTTTCCAAATACTGAAATTGGTGCACAATAAGGGCCTCAATATTTTCACTATGTTGTATGCTTGCTTTTTGCACGGCATAACTTTGTGAATCAATATGAAAAGTGCCCTGAATTTGGGCCGCTGGGGTCTCTTTTTTAGGTGAAAAGTGAATTACATAATATGGCCTTTCAACATCTGAAACAGTTTTTTCTAAAATGTAGTCATATTGTTTAAAACCTCTTTTTGAAAGGGGACCAAAAAAACGCTTGTCAAGAATAATATATTCTTTTTCATATACTGAACTACTGAAAAATTTTTTTTCAAAAAAGGCATACACAGGTTTGTCAAATCCCGGTAAATTTGATTCCAGAACCGTTTCCTGGAGGATTTTATCTTCAAATTGAATGAAAGAAAGTTTCTCAAAAAAATAATCATTTGCTGAAGGCTGAATGTCATCAGTATCTTTCTTTTTGTTTTGCAGGACGCCTTTGGTGTATTCTTTAAACTGAAAAGAGGATAGTGCTTTTTTCGGAGTATTAGCCGGGGTGTTTATTATTACTTTTTGAATAATACCTGTAGCATCTGCTGTGGAGACGTTCCTGATTTCCTGACCGGAAACCCAGAATGAAACCAATAGAAAAAGAAATAAAGATGTTTTATGCATAGGTGTGAAACCACGGAGTTTACAGTAAAAATATAAAAAAAGCGACCTTTGGGGTCGCTTCTTGTATTAAGTTTAACTATACCGTCATGATTTCTTTTTCCTTTACAGCTAAGATTTCATCGACCCTTGCAATGTACCTGTCTGTAAGCTTCTGAATATCGGTTTCTACAATTTTTAATAAATCTTCGGAAATATCGAGTTCTTTAGCTTCGCCGTTTGCTACTTTACGATCATTCCTGATACTTATTTTTGCATCTTCAGCCTCAGATTTAGCAACTTTTGCCAGTTCACGTCTGCGTTCTTCTGTTAAGGGGGGAATGTTGATAATGATATTATCACCATTGTTCATAGGGTTAAAACCCAGGTTTGCTTTTAAGATTCCCTTTTCAATTTCGGGAATCATGCTTTTTTCCCAGGGTTGGATAGAAAGCGTTCTACCATCAGGAGTATTGATGTTTGCCACTTGTGAAAGGGGAGTGGGTGTACCGTAATAATCAACTGTCACACCGCCTACCATGCCGGGGCTGGCTTTACCTGCCCTGATGTTTAACAATTGTTTTTCGAGAAACTTCAATGCTTTGAGCATTGACTCTTCAGTAGAATCCATTAAAAATTTTATCTCTTCGGTCATTGTTATTTTCTTTATTGATGGAAAATTAAACTTTGTAAAATCAAAAATATTATAAATTTACTTTGGTACCTATTTTTTCGCCATTTACAATTTTCAAAAGGTTTCCTGTAGTGTTCATATCAAATACGATAATGGGCAACTCGTTCTCCTGACTTAAAGTAAATGCGGTGGTATCCATTACTTTTAGCCCTTTGCGCAATACATCATCAAAGGTAATATAATCAAATTTTGTAGCTTCTGCATCTTTTTCCGGGTCTGCTGTGTATATTCCGTCTACCCGGGTTCCTTTT
Organism: uncultured Flavobacteriaceae bacterium; assembly: GCA_963975935.1. GTDB lineage: Bacteria > Bacteroidota > Bacteroidia > Flavobacteriales > Flavobacteriaceae > Planktosalinus. The sequence goes on along the minus strand of CAXBIQ010000005.1, from coordinate 9,538 downwards.
AAAATTACATCGGCATGAATTTCAATAGCCCGCAGTACTGCAGCCGAGTCTGTTGTAAAATAAGGATTTCCTGTTCCACCACCAAAAATAACCACACGGCCTTTTTCAAGATGGCGGATGGCACGACGTCTTATAAAAGGTTCTGCCACTTCATTGATTTGTATGGCCGATTGTAAACGGGTTTGTAAACCAATGTCTTCACAGGCACCTTGTAATGCCAGACCGTTGATTACCGTGGCGAGCATACCCATATGGTCGCCTTGCACGCGATCCATCCCTTTACTGGCACCGGCAACTCCTCTAAAAATATTACCACCTCCAATGACAATGGCAACCTGTACGCCTTTATCAACTACGGTTTTGATTTCCCGTGCATATTCAGCCAGCCGATCGGGGTCAATACCATATTGACGTTCGCCCATAAGGGCTTCACCGGAAAGTTTTAGTAAGATTCTTTTGTATTGCATAATATGGTGATGAGTTTTATGTAGATGAATTGTTTTTAAACCGTTGCAAAAATAGGGAAAATTATTTTTGGGTGAAGGGAATCTTTATAACAAAAAAACCGCCCCAATTTCTCGAGGCGGTTTTAATATAGTATATAGCCGGGTTAATTATCCCAAAGCTACTCTTTCAAATCCAACAACTTCTGCACCGGCTTCTGCTTTTACATAAGCGGCAACACTTTGTTTGCTGTCCTTGATAAAGTCCTGGTTAACCAGGGTATTGTCTTTAAAGAAACGGTTTAGTTTTCCTTTTGCAATGTTATCAAGCATCGCCTCAGGCTTGCCTTCCTGACGCAATTGATCTTTGGCAATCTCGATTTCCTTATCGATAATTTCCTGATCAACTCCTTCTTCATTTAAGGCAACAGGGTTCATTGCGGCAGCTTGCATAGAAACGTTTTTAGCAACTTCTTCTGCATTGTCACTTCCTTTAGAAAGACCTGTTAAAACGGCAATTTTGTTACCGGCGTGTATGTAATGTCCTACAAAAGGAGCTTCCAAAGTCCTGTAGTCACCAATCTCGATTTTCTCACCAATTACACCTGTTTGCTCGATTAATTTTTCTGCAACAGTAATGCCTTTATAATCTTTTGCAAGCAATTCTTCTTTTGAAGATGTGTTTAAAGCCATTTCAGCAAGATCAGTTGCAAAGTTTACAAAAGATTCATTTTTTGCAACAAAGTCAGTTTCGCAATTTAAGGATACAATCACACCTCTGGTGTTGTCGTCGTTTACTTTTGAGATTACAGCACCTTCTGTTGATTCACGATCTGCACGGTTTGCTGCAACTTTTTGTCCTTTTTTGCGGAGTAGTTCAATAGCTTTGTCAAAATCGCCATCAGCTTCAACCAATGCTTTTTTACAATCCATCATACCGGCTCCGGTAGCTTGTCTTAATTTATTTACTTCTGCGGCTGTGATATTTGCCATAGTTTTATGTTTTTGCATTCCCGTGAAAACGGGAATCTCGTTAATCAATATTATTTAATGTAATGAATTTTAAAGAATTGAGACTCCCGTTTTCACGGGAGTTTTTCTATTCCTCTTCACCGGAATCAGTTGCCTTTTCAAGAGTTTCCTTTTTAGACTCAAGCTTCACCTCTTTTTTGGCTTCTTTCATTGCTTTTTTGTCTTCAGGGTCTGTAGAAGGAACTTCTACTTCTAACGCCTCTTTTTTAGCTTTTGGCTCCTTTTTAGCTTTTTTAGCGGGTTTAGCACCTTCCTGATCGTCATCTGCAGCATCTTTTTCTGCTTTGTCAGCTTTTCTTTCTGAAAGGGCTTCAGTGATAGAAGCACTTACATAACCTAAAATCTTTTCAATTGATTTTGAAGCATCGTCGTTTGAAGGAATTGCATAGTCAATCTCTCTTGGATCAGAGTTTGTATCGACCATTGCAAAAATAGGAATGTTTAACTTCTGAGCTTCCTTCACGGCAATGTGCTCACGCAAGGTATCAACAATGAAAAGTGCAGCTGGCAAACGACTCATGTCTGAGATGGAACCTAAGTTTTTCTCAAGTTTTTCTCTTTGACGTGAAACCTGTAAACGCTCTTTTTTTGAAAGGGTTTCAAAAGTACCGTCTTGTTTCATCTTGTCAATCGCAGCCATTTTCTTAACGGCTTTTCTGATGGTAACAAAGTTGGTAAGCATACCCCCGGGCCATCTCTCTGTGATGTAAGGCTGGTTTGCATTTTTTGCGTTTTCAGCAACAATGTCTTTTGCTTGTTTTTTGGTAGCAACGAAAAGGATTTTTCGTCCGCTTCCTGCTATTTTCTTAAGAGCTTCAGCAGCTTCTTCAAGTTTTGCAGCAGTTTTGTAAAGGTTGATGATGTGAATCCCGTTACGCTCCATATAGATGTAAGGAGCCATGTTCGGATTCCATTTTCTGGTGAGGTGACCAAAATGTACACCTGCATCAAGTAATTCTTTTACTTCGATTTTTTTTGCCATTTTTTAATAGTTTACGTTCTGTAATTTAGCAATGCTCAAGTAGCTTGAATAAGGTCTTGCACATTTAGATGCTAAACTAATTTTTTCTCCGCCTTTGGCGGAAAAAGAACAGCGTTTATAATAATTTTTAGAACTTTTTCATCAAGACAGACACTACTGCGTTGACGAGATTCCGCAACAAGTGCGGAATATTAACGTTTAGAGAACTGGAATTTCTTACGCGCTTTTTTCTGACCGAATTTCTTGCGCTCTACCATTCTTGGATCTCTTGTCAACAAGCCTTCCGGTTTAAGGGTGGCTCTGTTGTCTGCATCAACTTCACACATTGCTCTTGAAAGGGCAAGACGTATAGCTTCAGCCTGACCGGTAGTTCCACCACCAAATACATTTACTTTAATATCATAAGTGGTCTCGTTATTGGTCATTGCCAAAGGTTGCATCACTTTGTACTTTAAAGTATCTGTGGAAAAGTAGTTGTCAAACTCTCTTTTGTTCACGGTGATTGTTCCTGTTCCTGGAGACAAATACACACGTGCCACTGCAGTTTTTCTTCTGCCTATTTTGTGAATAACTTCCATTACTTAATTTTTGTTTAAGTTAATAGTTTTAGGCTTTTGCGCTTCGTGATCGTGAGATGCACCTGCATATACCTTTAAATTTCTAAAAAGTTCTGCTCCTAATTTGTTTTTAGGCAACATACCCTTTACCGATTTTTCGATCAATCGCTCCGGATTTTTAGCGAAAAGTTCTTTAGCAGTCAAGCTTCTTTGTCCACCCGGGTAACCTGTGTGACGGATGTATTCCTTCGCGTCCCATTTTTTTCCGGTTAAGTTGATTTTTTCTGCGTTGGTAATAACAACGTTATCACCACAATCAACGTGAGGAGTAAAGTTTGGCTTGTGTTTTCCTCTCAAAAGTTTTGCAACTTCTGAAGAAAGACGTCCTAAAGTTTGCCCTTCAGCATCTATATGCAACCACTCTTTTGTAACGGTCGCTTTGTTTGCAGATACTGTTTTGTAACTTAATGTGTCCACACTAATTCATTTTAAAACCCGTCTCTCGACAGGCACGTTAAACATTCCTAATTAATTCTCCTAACGAGAATTGGGGTGCAAATGTACAACTATATATTTGATTTACAAATGGTGTATTTTGAATTTTTTTCTTCCAATCGCAGAACTTTAAATCTGCTTGAAATGAATCTGTATTGAAGATTTAATCACTTTTATACTATTTTACATCTCATGACCGTTGTAGAATACGTTAAATCATATTGGTAATTCAAATAATTATGTTTGTTTTGCACAAAATTTTAAAAATCAATTCAATTATGAAAAAAGTATTTAGTTTGGTTCTTTTCGCAGTTCTATTTGCAAGTTGCTCATCAGATGATGACAATAATAATACTGTGGCCATTGAAGGAACCTGGAAAATGACTGCATTTAAATCTCAAAATGCATATGACTTAAATGGAGATGGTGTGATTTCAAATGATATCATGGCACAAACAAATTGCTATGAAAATGAAACCCTGGTATTTAACTCAAACGGTACAGGAGCAAACTTATCAACTTCATATGCTGATATTACTCTAGAAGTTGTAGCCGGTACTACTGATGAGTATGAATATTCAGTAGCCTGTGTAACGGAAAGTACTACTACTGCATTTGTCTGGACTCAAAATGGGGACACTGTTACCTTAACGGATTCAGGTGTTACATTTACTGGAGCTCAGGATGGAAACAAACTCACTTTTGCTATTTCAAACGGGTTTGAAATTGAAGTAGAAGAGGGGGATGGTGTTGCAACTGTAACTGAAACCTTAACGCTTGAATACACAAAACAGTAAAACTGTTTGAGAATATTGAAAAATAAAAAAGCCCGTTAAAATTTCAACGGGCTTTTTATTTTTAGTGCGCCTCCAGCCAGTTATTGCCTACACCCAAATCCACATCCAAGGGTACTTCCAGTTTAAAAGCGTTTTCCATTTCGGTTTTGATGAGGGTTTTAACCTTTTCAAGTTCGGGCTTATAAGCGTCAAAAACCAATTCATCATGCACCTGAAGTAGCATTTTGGTTTTGTAGTTTCCTTCAACAAGTTTGTTGTAAATGTTGATCATGGCTATTTTGATGATGTCGGCAGCACTTCCCTGAATGGGGGCGTTCACGGCATTGCGCTCAGCAGCACCACGCACCACGGCGTTTTGCGAATTGATGTCTTTTAAATAGCGCCGTCTGCCCAAAACGGTTTGTACATAGCCGTTTTCACGGGCAAAATCAACCTGTTCGGCCATATAGCTTTTTAGTTTGGGGTAGGTCTCATAATAGGTGTCGATCAATTCCTTGGCTTCGGTGCGGTTCAGGTCAGTTTGATTGCTTAAACCAAAAGCCGAAACCCCATAGATAATCCCAAAGTTGACCGTTTTTGCATTGCCACGTTGCTCGCGGGTAACCTCTTCAATAGGGACATTAAACACCTTTGAAGCGGTGGAAGCGTGAATGTCTTCACCGTTTTTAAAGGCTTCCATCATTTTGGGCTCTTTGCTTAATGCAGCGATAATGCGCAGTTCTATCTGAGAATAATCGGCAGCGAGTAAAGTGTATTCTTCATTTCTGGGAACAAAGGCTTTTCGCACTTCGCGACCACGCTCTGTCCTGATGGGGATGTTTTGCAGGTTGGGGTTGTTACTGCTCAATCGTCCGGTGGCGGCTACTGTTTGCATATAGTCGGTATGAACACGGCCGGTGACCTTACTTACCTGATTGGGCAACGCATCTACATAAGTGCTCTTCAATTTGCTCAATCCACGGTATTCCAGGACGTCCCTGATGATTTTATGGTCTTTCGCCAAAACAGATAGCACATCTTCTGCAGTGGAATATTGACCGGTTTTGGTCTTTTTGGGTTTTTTGACGAGTTGCATTTTTTCGAATAGTATTTCACCCAGCTGTTTTGGCGAAGCGATATTAAAGGTCTCGCCGGCTTCCTTGTAGATTTCTTTTTCCAAATGTAAAATGTCTTCATCCAGCTTTTGTGAAAGCGAATTTAGAAATTCGGCATCCAGCCGAATGCCTTCCAATTCCATATGTGCCAACACAGAAACCAACGGGATTTCAATCTCATCAAACAATTTTTGGGTATTGGCCTCGCCCAGTTCTTTTTCAAAATGGGCTTTGAGCTGCAGGGTGATGTCTGCATCTTCAACGGCATATTCGGTTTGCTGGTCAATAGGCACATCACGCATCGACTGCTGATTTTTTCCTTTTTTACCAATCAATTCGGTGATGGAAACGGGTGTGTAATTCAAATAGGTCTCAGCCAGCACATCCATATTGTGGCGCATATCAGGATTGATGAGATAATGCGCGAGCATGGTGTCAAACAGTTTTCCTTTAATTGTGACGTTGTATTTAGCCAGTACCTTGATGTCATATTTTAAATTCTGACCCACTTTTTCAATGGTTTCAGCTTCAAAAAATGGTCGAAGTTGCTCTATGATTTCCTGGGCTTCTTCTTTATTCTCCGGAAAGGGGAGATAGAATCCTTTACCGATTTCCCATGAAAAGGCAATACCCACAAGCTCTGCTTCCAAAGGATCCAAGCTGGTGGTTTCGGTGTCAAAACAAACTGAATTTTGTTTCATCAGGTTTTGTAGAAAGAGTTTGGTGCCCATTCCAGGTTGCACAGTCTGGTAAAAATGGTCTGTGTCCTTAATGGTTTTGCGCGAGGAGGTCATGGTGATGTTTTCTGTTGTACCGCCTTCTGCATCAAAAAGCGAGAACTGCCCGGAGCCGGCAGTAGTCCTCCCCCCGGCCCCCTCCGAAGGAGGGGAAGTTTTAGAATCGGCACTAGTCCCCCCTCCTTTGGAGGGGGTTAGGGGGAGGACCTCAGAAGGATTAGTACTAAACAATTGTAAAAACTGATCCTTCAGTCTTCTAAATTCCAGTTCTTCAAAGATTTCCTGTACTTTTTCGCCGTCCGGCATGGAGAGTTCGTAGTCTTTGGCATCAAAGGTCACGTCACAGTCAATTAGAATTTTTGCAAGTTCTTTAGAGAGCATACCAAGCTCGGCATTTTCTTCCACCTTTTCTTTCATTTTACCTTTTAGCTTGTCGGTATTGGCTAGTAATCCTTCCATGGTTTCAAACTCAGCAAGGAATTTTTTTGCGGTTTTTTCACCCACTCCCGGAAGTCCGGGTATGTTGTCTGAAGCATCCCCCATCATCCCCAGAAAATCAATGACCTGTTCGGGCCGTTTGACGCCAAATTTTTTCTGCACTTCGGGAATTCCCCAGATTTCAATACCATTTCCCATTCGTGCCGGGCGGTACATAAAAATGTTTTCAGAAACCAGTTGGGCAAAATCTTTATCGGGCGTGACCATATAAACTTTATAGCCTTCTTTTTCGGCTTGTTTGGCTAAAGTTCCAATCACATCATCTGCTTCACAACCCGGAAGCACCACCACGGGAATGTGCATCGCCTTAAGTATATCTTGGATATAAGGAATGGCAATCATGATGGGCTCGGGCGTGGCATCACGGTTGGCTTTGTATTCGCTGTACAATTCATTGCGCACATCACTTCCGCCTTTATCAAAACACACGGCAAGATGGTCCGGCTTTTCCCTTCTGATGACGTCGAGCAACGAATTCATAAACCCCATAATCGCCGAGGTGTCCAAGCCTTTGGAATTGATACGCGGATTCTTGATAAAAGCATAATACCCCCTGAAAATAAGCGCATAAGCATCCAGCAGGAAAAGTCGTTTTTGTTCGGCCATGGGTGATTGAATTTTAGCTTATAAAACTACAAAACTTATGCGTGCAATTAAAATGGAAATTGTATTTTTCAGACTTAATAGCAAGGAGCGGTGGCTGAGCGAAGTCGAAGTCTTAGCGGGTTGAAAAATATACTAAAGTTTGGGTTAATAACTTTGCGCCCCTGCTCCCGATAGCTATCGGGATTGCGAGAAATGACTATCCAAACGGCAGCGTGCTTCCAAAGTAATGTAAGTAAAATTAGTTTACCTTTGTAATCGCGTTGATTACAGGTTTTTAGTTTAAAAAAATCGTTAATGTACCTAAAAAAGTTAAAAAATGAATTACAAAATATCCTTTCAGGAAAGAGTGTCTCTAGCTATGATGCTATTATCCAAGCAGTTGCCGGTCAGCTTAGAACAAGCCAAAGAGCAAGCCCAATGGCTGAAGCAAAGCACCAAAACAAAAAAGAAGAAGCAAAGAAGTTAATTGAATTTGCTTCAAAACATAACTTATTTATTGATGCTATCGATGAATCTAAATTTATTTCTCAAGGAGCAGAACAAAAGGTTTATATTCAAGATAGCCAATATGTTATAAAACTCAATGATGCCATCTATTATGCCTCTTGGGAAGATTATTTTTACAATCTTTTGTTGCATAATTATTTCTTTGCAGATACGCATTACCAATTGTTAGGGTTTTATCAAAATCAGGATACTCTTTTTGCTGTTGTAAGACAATCTTTTGTCAAAGCAGATAGCATAACTAAACCTTCAGACATTAAAAGTTTTCTCTCCTCAAATGGCTTTGAAAATATAAAAAATCACGATTATTATCATCCTGCTTTGGGCATTATTTTAGAAGATTTGCACGATGAAAATGTTTTAACCCAAAACAGCATCCTTTTTTTTATAGATACTGTTTTCTATATTAATCCTGATGTTTTTTGGGATAATAATTGAGAAATGACTGTAGAACAGTTAAGTTTTGAAAATTTTGTATAATTATTAACGAGATTAACTTCGTTGAACCTAAAGGTTTCCCGCCTGTGCGGGAATGTGGGATATGAAAAAATACGCTATTGCCATACACGGTGGGGCAGGCACCTTGATCAAAGGCGCCATGACCCCCGAAAAAGAAACAGCCTACAGAAATGCTTTGCAACAAGCTTTGGATATTGGCTACTCATTACTTGAAAACGGCGCTTCTGCTATTGATGTAGTCGAACAAGCTGTTGTATCACTGGAAAACACCCCCCTTTTCAATGCCGGGAAAGGCAGTGTGTTTACCAACGCCGGCACCCACGAAATGGATGCCTCCATTATGGAAGGCAAGAACTTAAAAGCAGGTGCTGTTTCCTTAATTACCGGTATAAAAAACCCCATTTCCCTGGCAAAGCAAGTCATGTTAAAAAGCGAACACGTTTTTCTCGCAGGAGAAGGCGCAATGCGTTTTGCGAAAGAAAACGGTTTTGGAATAGAAAATCCTGACTATTTTTATGACCAGTATCGTTATGAACAATGGCAAAAAATAAAGGATAGTGATTCATTCCAACTGGATCATAGTGATAAAAAAGACTCTAAATTTGGAACAGTAGGAGCCGTAGCCTGCGACCAAAACGGAAACCTGGCCGCAGCAACATCCACCGGCGGAATGACCAATAAAAAATGGGGCCGGGTGGGGGATAGCCCGATGATTGGCGCCGGAACCTATGCAAACAACAACACCTGCGCCGTGAGCTGCACGGGGAGTGGTGAGTTTTTTATTCGTGGTGTTGTGGCTTATGATGTTTCCTGCCTGATGGAATATAAAGGCTACACGTTACAGCAAGCCGCTGATGAGGTCATTTTAAACCGCATCCTGAAAATAGGCGGCGATGGCGGACTCATCGCTGTGGATTCCCATGGCCATGTGGCCATGCCTTTTAATACGGAGGGGATGTACAGGGGGTTTAAGACCTCAAAGGGAGAGGAAACGATTGCCATTTATAAATAGCCTTTTTTGTCCCCCTCTTTTTTCTATTAATTTGTCATCCCGAAGCGAAGCGAGAAATCGAAGATTCAGCGAAGCTAATCCCATCAGAGTAAGCACGCACCGCTGAGCAACTTCCTTTCCTTTTCCACCCCCGTGTTTTTTGTCACTCCGACGAAGGAGGAGTCTCATCCGAGTAAGCCCGCACCGTTGAGCACTCCCTTTTTTTTGTCACCCCAATGGAGAGCCGTGTCCAAAGCTTTCATCAGGCGAACGAATGTAACTTCGCCGCCCTTTAGATACTATGGTTAAATCCAAATTGATTTGCTGTTATTTTACTTTTTTA
>CAXBIQ010000004.1:0-212539 GCA_963975935.1 uncultured Flavobacteriaceae bacterium | reverse complement strand
TGTTTGCTTTCATATAAATTGACTTTAAGTGGTCAACCTATATCAGGGACGTACATCATTCTTATTGCTGTACTCTTTATCCGCTTTGCTCTTCCCAATGTAAATGATGCGCCTTATATTGAAGTCGAGGTTTCTGCTGAAAAAATAGAACGCGGCAAATACTTGGCCTATCACGTGATGTTGTGTGCCGATTGCCATTCTGAACGTGATTTTTCTAAATTTTCAGGGCCGCCATCACCTGGTACCGAATTTGTAGGCGGTGATATTTTTGACCAATCCATGGGCTTTCCCGGAAGGTTTGTTTCAGCAAATATAACTCCTCACGGTATTGGTGACTGGACAGATGGCGAGCTTTTCAGGCTCATTACTACCGGCGTAAAACGCGATGGTGAGCCCATTTTTCCCGTGATGCCCTATCACAATTTCGGACAACTCGATCGTGAAGATATTGAAGCCGTGATTGCATTTTTGCGAACACTGGAACCGGTAGAAAGCAACCATCCAAAATCAGAAGCAGACTTTCCATTTAATTTTATTTTAAGAACCCTTCCCAAAGAAGCTGAACTTACAACTAGACCACCAAAAACAGATCGTGTTGCCTATGGCAAATATATGTTTACAGCTGCAGCTTGTGCCGAATGCCACACAAAGTTTGAAGCCGGAAAATTTACCGGGCCTATTGGCGGGGGTGGAAGAGAGTTTACATTTCCAGATGGCAGTGTTCTTAGAACTCCAAATTTAACACCCCACGAAACCGGTTTAAAAAACTACAACCGTGAAGAATTCATAAATCTGTTTAAAAAATATGCCGATTCCACCTATGTGATTCCCAATGTGAAGCCGGGTGAATTCCAGACCTTAATGCCTTGGGCAATGTATGCAGATATGAAGACCGAAGATATCAGTACTATTTATGACTATTTACAAACATTGGAGCCTTATGAAAATGTTGTGGAGCGATTTACACCTGCACAGAACTAAAGAAAAACTATAATGAACGAAAACTAATAATTATGAAAAACTTGAAAATGTTAAGCGCACTTACAATCTCATTCATTTTAATTTCCTGTTCAAATGATGACGACAGCACACCTCAACTTTCTGAAGAAGAACAAATAGCAAAAATGATACAGGAAGTAAAAAGCACTACTTCATCCTTTAGCAACATTAACACTGCGATGAATGCCGGCTGGAATACCGATTTATCAGGCTGTGTAGAGCACCCTGCCGCCGGGGGTATGGGCCATCACTACGCCCGTTTAGAATATATGGATGGAAGGGTCAATCATCTTGAACCACAAGTGTTGCTGTATGCAATGAATGAAAATGAAGAAATGGAGTTTCTTGGAGTTGAATATATCGTTCCCTTTCAAATTTTACCTGCAAATGAAGAGCCTCCGGTTTTATTTTTTCAGGAATTTCATGCCAACCAGGAATTAGGCATTTGGGCGCTACACGTTTGGACTGAAAAAGAAAACACAAACGGGGTTTTTGAAGACTTTAACCCCACTGTAAGTTGTGATAACTGGATCAACTACCTCCTCAACCAAGTGCGATCAGAAACTGCAGCGTATCATGATTTCAACACTGCTACAAATGCCGGATGGGACACAGACTTGTCAGGTTGTGTAGAGCATCCCACCGAAGGCGGAATGGGACATCACTTTGGTCGAATGGAATATCTGGATGGTCGTGTAAATCATCTGGAACCACAAGTGCTTCTTTTTAATCTTGACGAGAATGACGAGATGGAATTTTTGGGCGTTGAATACATCGTGCCTTTTGCCATACATCCCGCTGATGCTGAACCACCCAGGTTATTCAACCAACATTTTCATCAAAATGAAGAACAGGAGTTTTGGGCATTGCACGTGTGGACAGAAAAAGAAAATCCCAACGGTATTTTTTATGACTGGAATCCCAATGTGAGCTGCAATTAAAATTATACGTAATTTTGAAAGGAATTTTTAACTCTTTTCTGAATTGAAATTTTATATTGTTATTCCTGCGCACAATGAAGCCGAATTCATTCAAAAGACTTTGTCGTCTTTAGCCAATCAGACACTGCTTCCAAAGAGAATTGTGGTTGTTGATGACCATTCCACAGACGCTACTTCGGAAGCAGTATCTCATTGTGCTGAAAAGTTTCCTTTTATACAATTGGTTAAAATTGCTTCAGAAGATAAACATCTTCCCGGAAGCAAAGTCATCAATGCCTTTTACAAAGGGTTTGAAACACTGGATAACGATTATGACATCATCTGTAAGTTTGATGCCGATTTGATTTTTCCGGAAAATTATCTGGAGAAAGTTGCTGAAATTTTTAAAAAAAATCCTAGATGTGGGATGGTCGGGGGATTTTGCACTATTGAAAAAAACGGCAATTGGGAAATAGAAAACCTTACGAGCAAAGATCATATTCGCGGAGCGCTAAAAGGATATCGCAAAGCGTGTTTTGAAGACATTGGCAGATTAAAAACAGCTATGGGATGGGACACTGCAGATGAATTACTGGCAAAATATCACGGCTGGGAGGTGATTACAGAACCTTCCCTTTTAGTAAAACACCTTAAACCCACCGGAAAAACCTATGATAAAACCGCCCGCTATAAACAAGGCGAGGCATTTTACAAATTGCGATACGGATTTTGGTTAACAGTCATTGCTTCTGCTAAACTCGCTATGAAAAAGGGTAAACCTTTTTTAATCATTGATTATTTGAAGGGTTATTTTAAAGCGAAAAAAAACAAATCACACTTTCTTGTTTCCAAAGATGAAGGTTCATATATACGGAAATTGCGGTGGAAAAAAATTAACGAGAAATTTATCTAATACGCTTGACAGAAATTAAATTTTTACTCAAACAATTCCGTCAACACCCTGCCCGTGGCACCATTGGGCCTTGCTATACCGAGTAAAGCCGAAAGCGTGGGTGCGATATCAGTGATTTCAGATTTTTGATATGTGTGTCCTTTTTTGATGCCGTTTCCAAAAAAAATAAGTGGCACGTGAGTATCATATGTAAACCCGCTGCCGTGCGTGGTTCCTCCATTTTTATACCAGGTTGAAATGGTTGCAGCATCTAAAACATATACTACATCACCGCTGCGTTTTTGGTTAAAACCATTTTGAACCAGATATCCAATTTCCCGGTTGTATGATGTACCTTCCAATTGTTTTCGGGTGAAAACCCTGTTTATCTTATCATATTGAATTAAATAATCAGCAAGCGCCTGTTGCACATTATTACTGTTGAGATTTTTTGCATTAAGAGCCTTTCTGTTTAAATAAACCTGATTGCTTTGAACCGCTTCTACAATATCTACTCCATATTCTTGTATGGAAAAAGCGCTAAGGTTCTTTTTCAATTCAGAACTGTCAAAAAAACCTGCCGGTATTTTCTGGGATTGTAAATAAGAAGGATTGTGCACAGCGCCATGGTCTGCAGTTAAAAAGAAGGTGTATTGGTTAATCCCGATATTGTTGTCCAGATAGTTTAACAAACGTTCAATTTCTTTATCGAGCCGCAGGTAATTATCCTGAATTTCTTTAGAATTTACGGCAAATGTATGACCTATATAATCCGGACTGGAATAGCTCACCGCAATAAAATCTGTCACATCGTCCTTTCCTAATTGTTCACCTTCAATAGCTGCAATGGTGAAATCTGTTGTTATGTTATTTCCAAAAACAGTTTCTTTAATCACATCAAACCCTCCGTTTGATTCTGACAGTTCTTTTAAGTCGTAAGGAAAAACTGAATTTTCCTTTCCCCTGAATGTATCCTCATAAGGTGATAAGTCGGGTCCGCTTTGCGTGTAGGTTTCTATCGGGTAAAGGGTGCTCCAGGTACTGTTGAGATAACTTTCTGCCACTCCTGAGGCATTGAAATCGTTTACCCATTGTGGTAGTTTTTTCATATAAAATGAGCTTGATATCCAGCTGCCTTCATCTTTACCGTGAAACCAATACGCAGCATTTGCAGTGGATCCCGCTGGCAGTATAGCGCCCCGGTCTTTTAAGGAAATACCAATGACTTTTGACCGCTGTTGTGTATGCAAGCGCAACTGGTCTGTTATGGTGGTTGTTTTCAAACGGTGAGGAGACATCTTTCCGGCCTTGTGAGTTGTACCCACAGGCAAAATACTATCATCCTGGACACAGTAAACCTCTTCTTGAATTTCTTTGTCATACCAGTCATTTGCAACGATGCCGTGAATAGCAGGATATGTACCTGAATAAACAGAGGCGTGCCCCGGGCCGGTGTAGGTGGGTATGTAGTTAAAATGATTGTTTTTGAACTCAAAGCCCTCTTTCATCAGGCGTTTAAACCCGCCATCACCATATTGATCTGCAAAGCGTGTAAGGTAATCATAACGCATTTGGTCAACAACAATGCCTACAACCAACCGGGAACTCTTTTCTGCAGTTTGGTTAGGGTTGTTTTGAGCATTCAGGATGGGTAATAATGCCAGCGAAAGAACTGTAATAAGGTGTATTATTTTCATAAAAGTTGAATTCTTGAGCAAAAATACAATCCTAATTTGAACTAAAGTTTACTTAATAGTTAAATTGCGCCCGATAATTTTTGTTACTTTAGCAAAAGAACTTTACAGCTTGAGAGCAAGAAGTTTTCTTAGGGTGAAAAGTGGAAATGATTTTTTAAATATTTAATGTAAGATTCCCGGTGGAGGATAAAGAGTATGAAATACCTACGTGATATTGGTTCTTATTTTACAATGTTAAAACTGGTGTTTACCAGGCCAACCAAGACTTCGGTTTTAAGGGGACTGATTTTTAAAGAAATAGACGATTTGATTATCAGTTCGCTGGGCATTGTTGCCTTTATTTCTTTTTTTGTGGGAGGTGTGGTTGCTATACAAACTGCATTGAACATGGAGAATCCTTTGATTCCGAAGAGTTTAATAGGGTTTGCAACAAGACAATCTATATTGCTTGAGTTTGCACCAACGTTTATTTCAATAATTATGGCCGGAAAGGTGGGCTCCTTTATTACTTCCAGTATAGGCTCAATGCGTGTGACAGAGCAAATTGATGCCTTGGAAGTTATGGGGATCAATCCTTTGAATTATTTGGTCTTCCCTAAAATTATAGCATTGCTTTTCTATCCCTTTTTAATCATTATCGCCATGTTTTTAGGTATTATTGGTGGGTGGATTGCTGCAGTTTATGGAGGGTTTTCTTCAGCTACAGATTATGTTGCGGGCCTTCAGGATACTTTTATTCCCTTCCATATTACCTATGCTTTTATAAAAACATTTGTCTTTGCTTTTATTCTTGCCACGGTGCCGTCCTGGCAAGGGTTTTACATGAAGGGAGGTGCCCTTGAAGTGGGTAAAGCCAGTACAAATTCATTTGTCTGGACGAGCGTGTTGATCATTTTGGCAAACTATATTATAACCCAAATGCTTTTAAGCTAATGATACGAGTTGAAAATTTACATAAGCGTTTTGGTGATGAAGAGGTCTTAAAAGGCATTACCACAACTTTTCAGAAAGGGAAGACCAATATTATAATAGGTCAAAGCGGAAGCGGTAAGACCGTTTTCATGAAATGTTTATTAGGCTTATTTATGCCAGAAGAAGGCAAAATAATATATGAAGATGTTGCTATTCAGGATATGGACAAGGACCAAAAAAGCGACTTAAGGCAACAAATGGGAATGCTTTTTCAAGGGGGTGCTTTGTTTGACTCCATGAATATTGAAGAGAACGTAATGTTCCCCTTACGGATGTTTAGCAACAATAAAAGAAGTGAAATGCTGGATCGCGTTAATGAAGTTTTGAAACGTGTAAACCTTGAAAATGTCAATAAAAAATTGCCTGCTGAAATTTCAGGAGGGATGCAAAAAAGGGTTGCTATAGCCCGCGCAATTGTAAACAACCCTAAGTATTTGTTTTGCGATGAACCCAACTCAGGCCTTGACCCCAAAACCGCTACCGTAATCGACAATTTAATTCAGGAAATAACCCAGGAGTATAATATTACTACAGTGGTGAATACCCATGATATGAATTCTGTTATGGAAATTGGTGAAACCATTATTTTTCTAAAAGAAGGAAACTTGGTTTGGGAAGGTGATAAGACCAAAATCTTTAAAACAGATAATGAAGCCGTAACTGCTTTTGTTTATTCATCAGACCTTTTCAAAAAGATAAGGGAAGTACAGCAAGATGAAAACGGATTGTAAAAGGAATGTTTTTAAGTCTATAAATTATAGTAGTTATTCCCCCTCTTTAACAACTATATTACCCCTGTCAAGTTTAAATTCGAGCCAGTTTTTTAGCTTTTCCTCATTTTTCCGTTTCTCTTTTATGGGAAGGTCGCTTTTCCATTTTACGGTAAAAACGGGAACTGTATCCATCTTGGAAAAATTTGTTGTCAAGGTGTTGGAAAACCATAAGGAATCCAGCTCCTGATAATTTATTTTAATTTCCTGACTCAAAACATCAAAAGGGATTTCTCCTGTAGTTAGCCTTTGAATTTTTTCCTCAAGGTTCCTTATATATTTATCCCTTGATTCCAATGTTTCTAAATTTCTTGAAAACATGTCTGAAAGAGTCAAATAGTTAGTGCTGGTGAATTCTGTGTCATCACGAGACTGATTGACTTTTAAGTTGGCATCATTTAATTTACTTTCATTCATTAATTTGGACCTCCAGGTGTTGATGACACCTTCCGGAACAGGTTCTCCTCCCATAAATACTTCTATTGTTTTTGTGTCATAATCTAAGGAGTACTTATACAGGAATGCGTCTTCATAAACTACATTTTCAACTACAAAAGTTTCTGCATTGCTGGCAAATATTTCTTGTTGTAATAATTTCCAAAAAAGAAGCGTACTGGGGACCATTACCACCAAAGCAATTGCAGTGGCTATTTGAGCGATTCTTTTGCGGCGTTTTGAATTGGCATATTTTACTAATGGGAAGCCTAATAATTTGGCTACTACAAAAGAGGACAGGGCAATAAAAATTGAGTTGATTGTAAAGAGGTAAAATGCACCCCCAAAATATTCAAAATTACCCACGGCCAGGCCATAACCTGCTGTACACAATGGAGGCATCAGGGCAGTGGCAATCGCCACACCAAAGATGACACTGGCAATGGTTCCTTTTTTGGTTTTTGCGACTATAAGTGCCAAACCACCAAAAATAGCGATTAACACATCCAGTATCGTGGGATATGTCCTGGCTTCAAGCTCAGGGGTTAATTTTGTTAATGGCGAAAGTAAAAAATAGAGATAAGCAGTAAGGATACTTAGGACAATCATTACACCCAGATTGACAAGAGAGCGTTTTAGTGTGTCAATATCATTAATCGCGACAGAAAGCCCAACCCCAACAATGGGTCCCATAAGAGGGGAAATTAACATCGCTCCGATTACCACTGCAGTACTGCTTACATTGAGGCCAATGGATGCCACAAATATTGAAAATATCAAAATCCAGGCATTGTGACCTTTGAAAGAGATTTCTTTTTTTACTGACTCAATGGTCTCTTCTTTATCTGTGTCGTGTCTTATATCAAGAAGTTCAGATAAAAATATTTTGATGCTTTCAAATGTTCCTTCTGCACTTAGCTTAAGGTTTCTAGTGCTATCTTTACTTGTATCTTCAGACTGATTTGTTTTCATATAAAATCCTATAAGGAGAACTTGTTTTTTGCCATTTCCTGAATTTGCTTGATCTCCTGCTCTTTTTCTTTTGGTACAATTATAAGTGTTTTTCCTTTATCTACTATAATATAATCAGTTAAATTACTTATCACAACACGTTTGTCCTTGTCTGTTTGTATGATGTTGTTCTTTGAATCAATAAGAATGGCATTTGCCCTTACAACTGCATTTTTTTGGTCGTCTTTAGGGAGTTTTTCATATAAAGAGCCCCAGGTTCCCAAATCATTCCAATCAAAAGTTGCGGGAAGCATAAATACATTTTCTGCTTTCTCCAATATGGCATAATCAATCGAAATATTTTCTGCTGAAGGATACTTTTCTTTTATAAAACTTCCTTCTTTTGAAGTATTGTAGTCACCAATTCCTGATTGAAACAATTGGTGCATTTGTGGTGCAAATTTTTCAAATGACTGAACAATGCTTTGTACACTCCAAACAAAAATACCGGCATTCCACATAAAATTACCGGCGGCTAAAAATGTTTTTGCAGTACTGTAATCGGGCTTTTCGGTAAACCGGTTGACTTTTTTAATTTCATTATCACTTTTTTTAAATTCAATATACCCATAACCGGTATTGGGAAATGTGGGTTTGATTCCCAATGTCATCAATATATCTTTATTGCTACACGCTTCAAAAGCCGTGGTGATATTTTCCTGAAATGCACTTTCGTCTTCAATCCAGTGATCACTGGGTGCTACCAGCATCACGGCATTGGGGTTGTGTTTTTGGATTTTTAGTGCTGAAAGTAAAATACACGGTGCTGTATTGCGCATTGCCGGTTCAAGAATCAATTGGTTTTCTCTGACTTCAGGTAACTGCTCTAATACCAGGCCTTTGTAGCGCTCATTGGTTAAGATCAATATGTTTTCTGAAGGAACGATTGCCTGCAACCGTTTGAAGGTTTTTTGAATCAGGGTATCACCACTGCCCAGCAAATCGTGAAATTGTTTCGGAAATTCCTCTGTACTCACAGGCCAGAACCGGGAACCGATTCCCCCTGCCATAAGCACTGCATAATAGTTTTTGTTTTTCAAAATCCCGATATATTTAATTTTTCTTTTTTAGCCTTTTTCAGTAAGTAATTCCACCTCTGCGTTTGGGTTGAACAAATACATCCTTCCTGATTCCAGTTCAATACCTTCATAGCGTTTGACCCGCTTAGCACCTTTTTTAAAAACCCTTCCGTTATACATTTTAAAAAGGGAGCCTTCAGGAATTTCAAAGATATAATTTTTATCGTTGGCAGGGTCGTAATATTTGAGTGCCAGTGCAAGCTTTGCATCTGTATCGCTGCTTGCCTTGGGGTTTTTAAAGTGTTTAGCAATCAAAGGCAATAACTGAGCAGGAAAAATAGACGGGTGTATAAATGGCAGCATCAACTTTTGAAAGGTATGTTTCCACTCCTGTCCGTGTGGTTTGATGCGGCGACCGTATGTTTCAAAAGCTTCCAGATGTGCAATTTCGTGTATTAACGTGATGAAAAAACGGTATTTGTTCGGAGAAGCATTCACTGTGATTTTGTGCTGGCCGTTGGGTAAAATCCTGTAATCACCATGCCGTGTCACCCTTTGATTGACAATCTTTAAATAGACGTTGTTTTTCTTGATCAACTCAAAAGTGGGGTTGACGGCGTGTTCGGGGATGTAGTTTGTTAGAATCTCTTTCATAAATTGCCTGCGAGAAGCTTTTGTTTGCAATTATGGCGTCGAACTCGATACCTGCATAATTTTTCCGTTGTAAAATTTATTTCCGGTAAGCGCAAAATCCATCATGTATGCTGCCATTTCTTTTGCTGTGAGCGGTGCTTTGTAACCGGGAAAGGCTTCTTCAAGCATTTCGGTTTGCACGGCGCCCAATGCGAGCACGTTGAATGAAGGGCCGGTTTCTTTGTATTCTTCTGCGAGGATTTCTGTTAAAGTAATAACCGCTCCTTTTGCTGAACTGTAAGCGCTCAAGCCGGGAAACTTCATACTTCCCTGTATGCCCCCCATACTGCTTACGTTAACAACATGACCGTCTTTATTCATAAACGGGAGGATGGCTTGTGTAATGGCAACAACGCCAAAAACATTGACATTGTATACATCCATAAAATCCTTTGCCGTTAATTCCTCAAAAGGCTTATTGATGAGTAGACCGGAGTTGTTGATAAGAATATCAACGCGGGACCAGTTCTCTCTTACAAACTTTACAGCTTTTTGAATCTGTTCTTGGTTAGAGAGGTCACAAGATAGGGAGGTGAGATTGTCCCTATTGAGCTCACGACATGGTGCATCGTTTCGCGAAAGCGCCAAAACCTGATGACCCTCTTCAGCAAAAAGCTGTGCCAGTTCATAACCAATTCCCCTGCTTGTTCCTGTGATGATGATATTCTTCACACCCGTGAACGCGGGTGTCTCATTATTCAAATTATCCATGAAGTTGTAATTATGCTTAAAAATAAAAAAATCCCGTTAATTACTTAGTAAAAACGGGATTTAATAATTTATATCACAGTGTTTATACAAACATTGTGATGGGATTTTCTATGTATTGTTTCAGCGTTTGTAAATAAGCCGCTCCCGTTGCACCGTCCACTGTTCTGTGGTCACAGGCTAAGGTTACCGTCATCACATTGCCCACAACTATTTGCCCGTTTTTCACCACCGGTTGTTGTACAATTGTCCCAACAGAGAGAATAGCGGAGTTGGGTTGGTTTATTATCGATGTAAATTCCCTGATACCAAACATCCCCAGATTTGAAACCGTAAAGGTACTGCCTTCCATTTCTTCGGGTTTTAGTTTTTTATCACGTGCCTTGACGGCCAGTTCCTTGACATTCGCACCAATTTGTGCAAAGCTCATCTGGTCTGCAAATTTCAATACCGGAACGACCAACCCTTCATCCACAGCCACGGCAACGCCAATATGGATGTGTTTTGCGATAATGGTAGTATCGCTTGTCCATTTTGAATTGACACGCGGGTGTTTTCTCAAAGCCATGGCACTCGCTTTAACAATCATATCGTTATACGAAATCTTGCTCTCGCCGGCTTCATTGATAGCGGTCCTTGCCGAAATGGCATTGTCCATATCAAGGTCTATCGTAAGGTAATAATGGGGTGCAGTGAATTTTGATTCGCCCAAACGCTTGGCAATGGTTTTGCGCATTTGGGAGTTTTTAATCTCTTCAAAACGTTCTTCACCCACAGGGGTATATGCTTGTGCACCGGCTCCCGGTTGATAGTTTTCAATGTCTTTTTTTACGATTCTTCCGTTTTCACCGCTTCCCTGTACTTGTGAAAGGTTGATTCCTCTTTCTTCAGCAATTTTTTTGGCGAGGGGTGATGCAAAAATCCTTCGATCCGGGTCAGTTGATTGAGGTTTTGATTCTTTAGGGGATTCAGAAGATTTCTTTTCTTCCTTTTCATCTTTTTTATCTGATTTAGATTCTTCTTTTTTCTCTTCTGATTTTGAGGCTTTTGTGGAGCCCTCTGAACCTAAGCTTTCTACGAGTCCTGAAACATCAGTTCCTTCAGGACCAATGATCGCCAAGACTGAATCGACAGGGGCAGAGTCTCCTTCTTGTATTCCTATTTTTAGGAGTGTTCCACTGTAAAATGATTCAAATTCCATAGTGGCTTTGTCAGTCTCGATTTCGGCAAGAATATCTCCTTCAGCCACTTTATCTCCTTCTTTTTTCAACCAGGAAGCCACGGTACCTTCTGTCATGGTATCGCTCAACCGTGGCATTGTGATGACTTCAACACCTTCAGGAACTTCGGTTTTTGAAGATGCTTCTTTGTCTTTTGACCCGTCATCTGATTTTTCATCAGATTCAGATTTTTCTTCTTTAGGGTCAGATTCCTTTTTATCTTTTGTGTCAGATTTTTCCTTGTCGGAATCTTTCTCCTCTTTTTTATTCGAGTCTTTATCTTTTCCGTTAATCAGGTCAGAAATATCTTCATTTTTTTCACCAATAATGGCCAGAAGGGTATCGACAGGAGCGGTTTCTCCTTCTTCAATACCAATGTGAAGCAAGGTTCCTTCATAAAAGGATTCAAACTCCATGGTCGCTTTATCGGTTTCAATTTCGGCAAGGATATCACCTTCTGAAATTTTATCTCCTACTTTTTTTAGCCATTTTGCAACCACACCTTCTTCCATAGTGTCGCTGAGTCGTGGCATGTTGATTACTTCTGCCATAATTATTCAGGTTTATGTGCTAAAAACGGATAGTCTTCTTGTTCATAGACAGTGTCATACATCACATTCTTTTCAGGGAATGGCGAATCTTCAGCAAATTTCTGACACTCGGCAACACGGTCTTTGACACGTTGGTCTATTTCTTTAATTTCTTTATCTGTCGCGTATTTTTTCTTTTTGATTACATCCAGCACCTGGGTGATAGGGTCTATTTTCATATACTCTTCAACTTCCTCTTTGGTTCTGTATAACTGGGCATCACTCATGGAGTGCCCTCTGTAACGATATGTTTTGAGTTCCAGGAATGAAGGTCCGTCACCTTTTCGGGCTCTTTTGATGGCTTCATCCATGGCTTCGGCTACTTTAACAGGGTTCATAGCATCCACGGGTCCACAAGGCATGTCATAACCCAGACCGAGTTTCCAGATTTCAACATGGTTTGCTGTTCTGGCAACCGAAGTTCCCATAGCATAACCATTGTTCTCTACACAGAAAACAACCGGAAGTTTCCACAGCATCGCCATATTTAAGGTTTCGTGAAGCGAACCTTGTCGTGCGGCACCGTCTCCAAGGAAGGTCAACGTGACCGCATCTCTTTTAAAATACTGATCGGCAAATGCCAGACCGGCTCCAAGGGGAATTTGTCCTCCCACAATACCGTGACCGCCATAGAAGCGGTGTTCTTTAGAGAAAATATGCATCGAACCGCCAAGACCCTGAGAAGTTCCGGTGGCTTTTCCATAAAGCTCTGCCATCACCCTTTTGGGGTCCACACCCATACCAATGGGTTGCACGTGGTTTCTGTATGCCGTGATCATTTTGTCTTTGGTCAAATCCATCGCGTGCAATGAACCGGCAAGGATGGCTTCCTGTCCGTTATATAAATGGAGGAATCCACGCACTTTTTGCTGAATATATACTTGAGCCAATTTGTCTTCAAACTTGCGCCAGAAGAGCATTTCTTCATACCAGTTCAGGTAGGTTTTCTTGGTGATTTTTTTCATATTGCGATTCTGATATAGATGCGGTAATTTATTTCTCTAAAAACATAGAGAGCAAAAATACTACTTTAGTTAGTAATAAAAAAAGTACATCAGCTTAAAAAAATAACAAAAATAAAGGATGTATGTTAAATTGAGTAGCTTGTTTTCTTAGGTTACCCTTACAATTTACAATCTAAATATTTTTTCAGTAACACAAAATAATTTAATACTTCTTTAAAAGAACCATCGCAAATGGTTTTGTAACTTACCGTCCTTTTAAAAGTATGTATATGAAACCCTTTCTATTTTTACTGCTTGGTCTTTTTTTAATCTCCTGTGGGGCTACAGTGAATTATGATTATGACCGCGAAGTTGACTTTTCAAAGTACAATAGTTATAATTACTTCCCATCACTTTCTTCAGGAATGAGCGATCTTGATGACAAACGCGTTATGAGAGCTGTGGATAGTTTGTTGCAGGAACGGGGTTTTGTAAAAAGTGAAACACCTGATTTCATCATAAACTTTTACAGTAAAGAATACACTTCCAACTCACGCAATACTATAGGTTTTGGTTTGGGTAGTGGAGGGAGAAACACATCTGTGGGTGTTTCAGGAGGCATTCCCATTGGCGGCAGGGTTATCAATCAACAACTCACCATCGATTTTATTGATGCAGAAAAAGATGCCCTGTTCTGGCAGGCAGTTGCTGAAAACGATTTTAAAGAAAACGCAAGTCCGCGTGAAAAAGAAATCCATTTTTATACTACTTTACAAAAGATATTCAAGAAATACCCTCCAAGTAAGTAACGTGTTCTTTTAGGAACGGTTATTGTCTATATTTACACACATAAAAATACCAGTAATGCGACATCTCTTTTTAATTCTTATATTTCTCCCACTGTTTGTTTTTTCTCAATCCTCTTATGAGCGTGGTGAAAAACTATATCAACAAGAAAAATACAAAGAAGCCAAACCTTTGTTTGAATCTTTCTTAAAGCAAAACCCCGGTCATGCAAAAACCACAGAATACCTGGGTGATATTGCAGCACATGCTTCAGACTGGGATACAGCAGCAGACTATTATAAAACCCTCCTTGAGAAGAATCCTGACGATGCCAGTTATAACTTTAAATATGGTGGTGTGTTAGGACGGAAAGCTCAAAGCATAAGCAGGTTCAGGGCGGTACTGTACATCAGTGACATCAAAAAACATTTAGAAAAAGCAGCTCAGTTGGACCCAAAACACATTGAGGCGCGATGGGCCCTGGTTGACTTGTATATAGCACTTCCCAGCATACTGGGCGGAAGCGAAGAAACCGCGACAAAATATGCTGACGAAATAATGAAACTTTCTGAAGTTGACGGGCATTTGGTATTGGGGTATATCGCAGAATATTTTGAACGTCCCAAAGATGCCGAGCGTCATTATAAAAAAGCCATGGCGATAGGCAAATCACCGCACACCTATGAAAAGCTAGCCGATTTGTATGAAAATAAAACAAACGAACCCGAGAAGTCACTAGCAGTCCGGGAAGCTTCTGCAAAGAAACACCAGCGCAATAATATCAACTATCAGATCGGGAAAATTTCAGGTATGTACAATGTAGAACTGGAAAAAGGACTTGTTTATTTAAATGCCTTTATAGCAAACCATTCTGTAAAAGACGGCGTCCCACTTTCCTGGGCTTATTTCCGAAAGGCACAAATATACAGGCACATGCGTGAGAAGGAAAAGGCCGAAATCTGGATCAATAAAGCATTGGCTATGGACAATGATTTTAATGAAGCCCTGGAAGAAAAAAAAATAATCAAGAGTTTATAAATCTCTTTACAAGGCTATAAAAAACCAGTATATTAGCCATCCGAAAATAATACAAGAATACATTCACTTTAAATTTAATACACTTACAACAATGAAAAAGCTTATCCTTTGTCTTTTATTAGCTGTCTTTGTTTTGCCTATGAAGGCAAATGAAGGCATGTGGTTTTTAATGCATATTGAACGTTTAAACTATGTTGATATGCAAAAAATGGGCTTGCAACTTACGCCCGAAGAAATATACAGTGTCAACAACAGCAGTTTGAAAGATGCCATTGTGCAGTTTGGTGGCGGCTGTACTGCAGAAATTATCTCCAAAAATGGTCTGGTTCTTACAAATCACCATTGTGGATATGGCAACATCGCTGAGTTATCCACAGAAGAAAACGATTATTTGACCAACGGGTTCTGGGCAAATAACCACAGCGAAGAATTAAAGCCTGCCAACCTTTCTGTTCGGTTTTTTGTGAGAATGGATGATGTTTCAGAGCGCATCTTGGGAGTTGTTAAAGAAGGTATGACCGAAGCAGAACGCGAGAAAGCTATCAATCAGGAAATAGCCGTTATCCAGAAGGAAAATGATGAAGGCGGTAAATATACCGTTTCGGTAAAGTCCTTTTACAGTGGTAATGAATATTACTATTTTGTTTATGAAGATTATACAGATGTGAGATTGGTGGGTACTCCGCCGGCAAGCATCGGAAAATATGGTGGTGACACAGATAACTGGGAGTGGCCCCGTCACACCGGTGATTTTGCTTTGTTCAGGGTATATGGCGATAAAGACGGTAACCCAGCGGCTTATTCAGAAGAGAATGTACCATTGCAACCTAAGTATCATTTGCCAGTAAATATCAAAGGATATGATGAAGATGACTTTGCTATGATATTGGGATACCCGGGCAGAACAAACCGGTGGATGCCCGCCGCAGGTATAGAGCAAAATGTTAAGTATGCTTACCCGGCCTGGGTGGAAGGCTCTAAAGCAGCCATGGATGCTATGAAACCCCATATGGATCAAAACCAGAAGGTAAAACTTGATTATGCATCAAAATATGCCGGTATTGCCAATTACTGGAAAAACCGACAAGGGATGATTGATGCCCTTAGCAAGCATAAAACGGCAGACACTAAAAAGAAGCAAGAAGAAAAATTTACTAAATGGGCCAATTCAGATATTCAGGGAAGCGGTGATGCTTATGCTTCAGAAGAAGCCCAGGCAGCACTTAAAGCATCTAAACAAGGTGTCACTTCAAAAGCTGAGGTGGAGAAATATGGAAATGTAATGGAAGTGATAAACAATTATTACGATAAAACCAATTCTAAGAGCCGTGATGACAATTACCTCATAAGTGTATTGAGGGGAAGCAACCTCATTTTATTACCCAACCGATTAAACAATATTGTGATCACCGTTGTAAGTGAAGATAATCTCCCGCAAGAAACATTTCAGAAAAAAATACAACCTGATATTGACAGAAACTATAAAGGTCTTTATATGCCACTGGAACGTGATGTCTTAAAAAAGACCGTAAGCCTGTATGCGCTTAAAGCATCAAATCCGGTACCTATGCTTAAAGTGGCAAAAGATGATTACAAACAGAACGGCACCTCGATTGAAAATTTTGTAGATGATATTATCAATAAAAGTGTATTGTCTTCAAAAGAAAGTTTTGAACAGTTTTTAAAGAACCCAAGTGAGGAAACCTTTAAAAGAGACCCCTTGGTGAGGTTATCTCAGGAACTACTCGAAGCATACAGGTATGAATCTGAAGAATTGAAAGCGCTTAATGAGCAGTATCAAAAAGCTTATCGCAATATGATTCAGGGGATGCGTGAGATGAACCCTGATGCAAAATATTATCCTGATGCAAACAGTACTTTGCGCTTAAGCTATGGAAAAATAAGGGAATTGCCCAGAGGTGATAAGCCCAATGACGCCAGGAAAAATTACTACACCACACTCAAAGGCACTGTGGCAAAATACCAGCCCGGTGATGATGAATTTGATATGCCCAAAAAGCTTATTGATTTATACAATGCAAAAAACTTTGGGCCTTATGCAGATAAAGCAGGGCATATGCCTGTAAACTTCCTTACAGACCACGATATTACAGGGGGTAACTCAGGTTCGCCGGTGCTTAACGGAAAAGGAGAACTCATTGGCCTTGCTTTTGATGGAAACATCGAAGCCATGGCAGGTGATGTGATCTTTGATGATCAACTGCAACGTGCTATCAATGTAGATGTGCGTTACATCCTCTTTATTATCGATAAGTATGCAGGCGCAAAACACCTTGTTGATGAGATGACGATAGTAAAATAAAAAACTCACAAAAATTGAGAAAAGACCTTTCAGAGTTTAGTGCTTTGAAAGGTTTTTTTCATTCCGACAGTAAGCGAATTCCTTCAGTATGATGGCTAAATTCCGGAGCATACATGCTTTGGATAGTAGTTATACCATTTGAAAAATTACCTGCGTTATTTACCCGCAGGTCATACTCTATTATATATGTTCCCTTGTCAATTTTGTCAAAAAAGAAGTGAGTGGCAGCATCACGAGTGCTTTGGTAGTATCCAAGACCGTCCATCCATTGATATAAAGAAATAACCTGAACAGGTTCCAATCCTGATGCCCGCATGTCTTTAAGATGAACATACTCTACATCTTCTTTGGTTTCAATAACCATTTTAACAGTTATAATATCACCAATTTGTAATTTATTTGTGGAATTTATCTTTTGTAATTGCTGACCTGTAGGTGTGTTTCTTTTAATAAAAAGTTCCTTTTGGATCTGGAATAAGGATTCAGGTGCAGGTTTTATTTTGTCCAATTCCTCAAAATACTGCCAGTAAATCCCTCCAAAACCAGGAAGTGCAGAATTGTTTTCAATTATAACTTCTGATTTGCTATTTGTGATTTCTTCTTCGGAATACGTAATTTTTATATACCCACTTCCTGCTGTAGGATTAATTTCCTTCAAATCAGATGAATTGTAATTATCTTTTCCTATTTGGATGTTGTAGTCCGGAACTACCTTTAAAGGGTTTTTTCCAAAGTTTAAAAGTGCATATATCGCCTCAGTAGTTGCTTTGGTTGTTGCCCAGCTTTTTGTTTGCTTGTTTTTTAAAAGCCATACCTTCATCATTTCTACCGAGGCCGTATCTTTTTCCACTTCATCAAAAGCGTTGATTAAAAGAGCTTGATTTTCTATTGGTGATTGATACCAGTGCCATCCCGGTTTGTTTGATATCCAGTACATTCCTGATTCATCATTTAAAGCACTTGTTTCTCTTAATCCGTTGATTATTATTTTAGCCTCGCTTGTATTGCCAAAACGGTGCAGAATTATGGCTGCTTTTGCTTTACGCTGTAAATCAAGATCAGGCCATTTTGAAACTATGTTTTTAAGATAGATATCTGCAGCATCTTTTAATTTCTTGTCAAAAGGGTAAGATTCAATATAAAAACTTCTGAAATACAAGTAATCAATTTCAATTCCGGGATGTGTAATTATAAAACCAAAATCTGAATTTTCTCTTCTGGCGTGTCGTTCAGAAAAATCAGCATCAGCAAACCGTATCCCTTTCAAGATTAATTCATCAGTTGACACGGGAAGCTCGATGTTTTGATTTTCCAATTTTGCCAAACCACTCAGGATATGCTGGGTAATATTTACGTTTTCATAACCACCTTGAAACCACGGAAAACCCCCTGATGGTGCTTGCATTTGAATAAGTTTGTCAATTAATACATCTGAATTTTGACTCAGTGTATTCAAGTCAAATAAAAGTGCCACCCGGTTGTTTCTTTCAGCTTCACTTTCAGAATCCAAAAGCCAGGGAGTTTCTGCAAGTAGAATATTTTTTAATTCTTCATTCTGTGCGAGCTTTGATAAAGGTTTACCTTCATTTTTCCATTTTTCAAATACCTTGGCAATTTCAGGGTTATCATCGAGGATTTTCAATGCCAGTTTATTGGCATAATACCTGGCAAAGGTTTGCTCACTGCAATTGTGTTCAAATTCCATTAAATAAGGTAACGCTTCAATCGCCAGCCAAACAGGGTTTGCTGTGTACTCAAATGTCAGTTTGTGGTTTTGTAGCGTAGTGGAATTATTGTTCTTTAGGTTTTGAAGGGAAAATTCTTTTTTACTTTTTTCCCGCACCCACATAGAAATAGTTTCAGTGACTAAAAGTGAATTGGTCAGCACAGGCAGGATATTTTCTTCACCATCTGTAAAATTACCTGACTTTGCCACTACTTTATATTGAATGCCCTGTATTCCTTTAGGGATTGCAACACGCCATGATACTATCGTGTTTCCTTTAGGTTCTGCTTGGAATTCTTGTATGTTCCTTGATAAGATCACATTGGTTTCCATTGGTTGCATATCCACAGCATTATAGAGTTGAAGCAGTGCAGTTCCAGATTTACTCTCTGCAGTGATATTTGCTATGCGGGCTGTAATGGTTATCGTATCCATTTCCCTTAAAAAGCGAGGCATATTAGGGGAAATCATCAAATCCTTTTGAGTTATAGCTGTTTTCTCCAGGTAGCCGGAGTGGCCTTTTTTGTCGTGAGCCAATAACCGAAACTTCCAGGTAGTCAATGCCTCAGGGGTGGTAAAATCAAATTGAACCTCACCTTTTTTATTTGTTTTCAAATTGGGATAGAAAAATGCGGTTTCCTGAAAATTCTTTCTGGTTTGGACCTGCGTAATTGCTTCTAGTCCTTTTTTTGTGGTAATAATCAGCACTCCATTTCTACCTTCTGAGCCATAAATTGTAGCTGCTTTAAATCCTTTTATTTCTTCAATGCTTTCAATGTCACTTGGAGCAATTCCGGCAAGGTGGATGTTATCTATATCATAGTCTTTTTGTACAACCCCGTCTATTATAATCAAAGGTTTGTTTTCACCACCTACTGAAAGATATCCTCTTATGTTAATATTTGTAGCAGGTCCCGGTTCACCCGCTGCATTGTTTATAATCACCCCGGAAGTCTTTCCTGATAAAGTTCTGGCAATGGCATCTTCATCATATTCTTCATGTATTTGTGACACCGCATAACCAAGTGCTTTTTTTTCTCTCTTTACCGCAAAACCGGTAACAACTACCTGCGAGAGTTCTTCGCCCGGTTCCATTTGCACGTCGAGTTTTGGGGTTACAGAAGGTACAACCCTTCCCTGAGTTGCAAATCCTACATAGGTGAAAACAAGTTCTTCGCCACTTGCGACTTCTATTTCATAATAACCATCAAAATCAGTTTGCGTGCCACGGTTTGTTCCCTCTATTACAACATTTACGCCCGGTAGGGGCAGCCCGGTATCATCTGTCACATAGCCATAAACTATATTAGTATTTACAGGTAGATTTAGTTGATTTACAGACCATCTCTCATAGGAATTTTTCCTTTCATAATTGTTTACAGTTCCAAAACTAAACCCAAACCATTGAATATCAATTTGTGGAAAAGATAAAGAGGGCCTAAATAAATATGGGTTTAAATTTTTTAAACTAAAAGTTCTCTTTTGAGTACTTATGTCTTTTTGATCAGATGTACTGTAATAATAATTGTTTTGTTGCAGGTCTGGTTTTTCCCAGTTTAAAACCCTGAACTCATCCAGGGATTGATCATACATTGATGTTAGTACCTCTGCTTCTGCGGCTTTATTGTCTTGTGCAATTTTAAAACTCCATATTTCATTACTTCCCGGGTCCAGTTTGTTTCTCATTGAAATTACTTCTACATCCAGTGAGTTAATTTCTGGTTTTATAATCCTGATTTCTTTGTTGAAAAAGTGGTTTTCGAAGAAGGCCTCTACTTGAAATACAATGTCTTCAGGGATATTCTTATCAAAAGGAATTTTTAATGATAGGATTCCATTTTTCAAATTTATATGTTCTTCGTAAAATGGACTGTATTTATTTACATCCAAACCCTGAATATTCACGAAAAGATCCGGTACTTGTGATCTTATTTCCAGGTTAAGTTGTTTGTCATCATATGGATGCAAGTTTTTTTGTGTAATGGTAAACAATTCATCGGGAAGAGGTTCTTTTTTATTCAAAAGTCTGAAATCTGTTACGCTCTTAATTTCTTCCTCTTTATCAAAAACAGAATATATTATCCTGTAATGCCCTTGAGGCTGCTGCCTGAGAAAATCCAGGTCTACTTCGGTTTGAACTTCTGTATTGATTTCCTTTAACAGGATAAGTTCTCCATTTTTTTCGGAGGCATGAGTATCTTCCTTTTTTTCATAAGGAAAAAGTTTTGAAAACTCTTCTTCAGAAATGAGAGGTTTTTCAGCGGAAGGGAACCTGGGTTCAATAAATTCAGGTTGTAAATTCTTTTGAAAATAGACCTCAAATTTACCTTGAACAGGTACAAACTCGCCGTTAAGGTTTCTGCTTGAGAGTTTAATCTTTTTTGAGGAATCTAAATAAAGATCTTTATCAATTTCTGCATTCAAAAGCAAGCTATGGTAGCCTAACTTGACTGATTGTTGCCCACTTTGGGTTTCACCGTTTATATCTGTAACATCAATATGAGCAGTATAAGTAAAAACAGGGAGACTTTCTTTTGTATAACTTTCATCGGGAATGGCTTTAAAGGAAATAATTATTTTACCTTCTCCATCGGTGGTTGTTTCTCCTTCACTTATGATGTCGAGAGAGGAAGAGGGCATTCCATATCTATAATGGGTATAAGCCTGCCTTTCAATACGATAAACAACCTTGCCATTACTGATGTTTGCTCCTGAAAAAGCTGTAGCTGTCCCCTGGAATTTAATTGAATCATTTAGGGTATAAGCTTCTGAAACAGCATCCATTTTTACCTGGAATGTGGTCCTTTTGTACTCTTCAACACTAAAATTAAAATAAGAGTAATCAAATTCAGCATTGTCCCAAAAAGAATGTTCATATGTTTTCTTATCATACAAATCATCATTTTCAATATCCAATCCTTCATCAACAGAGACTGAATAATTTCCTGTCAAGCCATTTTGAGGAATCTGAAATTCAAAATTAAATGAGCCATATTCATTGGTGCGGATATCAAAATCTTTAACTTCCTTTCCTTGTGGGTCTGTAATTTCAATGTAAAATGTTACCCCGGGTACTACAGAAACTTCACCATTTTGTCTTTTTAAGGCAATTCCTTTAAGATGAGCTGTCTGTCCGGGACGATAGATAGCCCTGTCTGAAAAGAATTTAACAGAGGCCAGGATGTCTTCTTCCACTTCATCAGAATCCATACTGTTTAAGGTTTGGGTCCAGTGGTTTAGAGGTAAATATAATGAGTCTCCACTTTTGTGAACAAGTAACTGTGAAGTGTTATAATTGTTTGTATATGTTTTAAAATGTACAAGACCATTTTTATCGGTCTTTAATGTATCAACATTATAATGGAGATTTACATCTTGTATGGGAGTTCCTTTTTTTCTATCAATAATCTGGAAGATCTTATCTCTTTCAGGATATTTGAATGTGACCTCGTGGTGTAATACTGCCAGATTAGAAACAGTAACAATAGTATATGAATAAGCTTCTTTATTTTGAAAACTATTTTTTTCAGCCTCAAAAAGTATCACATATTTCCCTTTGGGTAGTTTAGGTAATAAAATTTGTGTTGTTGTTTCAAAATAATTTTCAGTAGCAGGTAAGCTTATGGTTTGCCGGAGTTGAGATTCTCGTGATTCAACTATGGAAGCCATAATGCTGTCATTTTTTTGAGAGCGGTGATCAAAATTAAACAAGGCAGGTACTTTGTAATATTTTATAAATAGAGAATCTACATTTTTGTAGGATATATGAGCGCGGGTATTTTCACCTTCATAGGAATATTGATTTAGACTTACAGAAAGCGATTTGTTCAGGATGTTTTGTTTTTGATATGTCGCGAGTTTATTGGTAAAATGGTCTATATTATTATTTAATATACTATCTAATATTTTCCTTGCTTTAATAAGGGCATCCGGATTTGTTTTTTTATTAGCTATTGTTTCATATAACCTTGCTTTCTCTAACTGTACTTTTTGAATAAGGATACTGTCTTGCAGTTCACCTTGAAAATTATCAAGGGTAGGGATGAAATCCATTGCATCTTTAAAAATATAAGTATGCACAAACTTGATTCTCTCAAATTGATTTTCGGGCAGTGGGTTGTTTAACTCTTTCAATTGATAGAATTTCAAAATCCTCTTAAGGGAGGAATCCTTGATACTGTCAGTATTAATATTGGTAAAAACTTCTGTTTTACTATAAAAATCCTTTTTGTTTTTTTCAATAAACGAGGTTATGTAATTACTATACATATTTAAAGAACCCATATGGAGTTCAATGTATTTGTCAATTAAAAACTCATAAAGGTTTTCATCCTGAATGGTTTCTGTGCGGTAATTATCAAGGATACCTTTATACTCTGCAATTGATGTTTCTTTTAAAACTTGCGGACTGGATATTGATTTTTTAATTGTCGACTGTATTTCATTTTCAATTTGATTGTGTGACCATTGCAGAAATTCTTTTGCTTCTTCTCCTTCAGTAGCAGTCCTGTCATTTATTTTATACCTATTGTAGCGTAAATAATCATTCAGGCAAATAGCATATATGTAATTTAAAATGGCTTGAGTGGCAGGTGTGGCATTTTCAATTTCTCTTTGAAGGTTATTGATTATTTTGCTTTGTGCTTCTTCATCAAGGCGCTGTAAAAATTTTGATTTATAAAAGAAAACTCTGATAAGTTGGGTTTCATTTTTTGTATTCCTGGCTTTTCTCTCAATTTGTTCAACTACAGTCAGTGCAGTTTTAATACGCTCTGTTTTTTCCAGTTCAATTATTTCTTTCCATTGTTTGTTATAATCTTGTGCGGTAAGTGAAATTGAAAGTAAGCACAGGCAAAGTAGTGTATATATTTTCATGGATTGATCTAGTTACGGGTAATAAGTTACAAATTAAATCAATTAAATCTAATACTTCAAAAGTCATAAGGGTGGTAACCTTTATTTTATTCAGCATTCCTTATCTTTACTACATCAAATTAAAACACTTATGAACATTCATTTCATAGCCATTGGCGGAAGTGCCATGCACAACCTCGCACTGGCTTTACACCATAAAGGAGACACCATAACAGGAAGCGATGATGAAATCTTTGAACCCTCAAAATCACGCTTGCAAAAAGCCGGGTTGTTACCGGAAGCCTTTGGCTGGTATCCTGAAAAAATAACCCCACAACTGGATGCTGTCATCCTGGGCATGCACGCCAAAGCCAATAATCCCGAACTCTTAAAAGCTCAGGAACTCGGGCTTAAAATCTATTCATATCCGGAATATTTATATGAGCATTCCAAAAACAAAACCCGTGTGGTCATTGGCGGAAGCCATGGTAAAACCACCATCACGGCGATGATCTTGCACGTGTTGCACTATCATGACAGGCCTGTGGACTATATGGTGGGTGCCCAGCTTGAAGGTTTTGACACGATGGTGCACCTCACAAATGAAAACGACTTTATCATCTTGGAAGGCGATGAGTATTTGTCCTCACCCATCGACAGGCGTCCCAAATTTCACTTATACAAGCCCAACATCGCTTTATTGAGCGGCATAGCTTGGGACCATATCAATGTCTTTCCCACTTATGAAAATTATGTCGAGCAGTTTAAAACCTTTGTTGATTCCATTATAAAAGGTGGAAGCATCAATTACAATGCAGAAGACCCTGAAGTGGTCAAGGTAGTGGAAGCTTCTGAAAACACCATTCGCAAAATAGGGTACCACACCCCGGAATACACCATTGAAAACGGAACCACCTATCTGGAAACCCCCGAAGGTCCCATGCCCATAGAAATATTTGGCAAGCACAACCTCAACAACCTCGCAGGTGCCAAATGGATTTGCCAGCACCTGGGCGTGGACGAAGATGATTTCTATGAAGCCATTGCCACCTTTAAGGGCGCCTCAAAACGTCTGGAAAAAATCACTGAAACCAAAGACTTTGTTGCATACAAAGACTTTGCCCATTCCCCCTCAAAAGTAGAAGCCACCACCAAAGCCTTGAAAGAACAATACCCTGATAGAAAACTTATCGCCTGCCTTGAGTTGCATACTTACAGCAGTCTTAATCCGGAGTTTTTAAAAGAATACAGAGGAGCCCTGGATGCTGCAGATGTGGCCGTGGTGTTTTACTCCATGCACGCCGTGGAAATAAAACAACTCAAAGCCATCAAGGACACCCAGATTGAAGAAGCCTTTGAAAGAAAAGACCTCGTCATCTTTACAGACCCGGCAGATTTTAAAACTTATTTATACACCCAGGAGTTTAAAAATACAAATCTGTTGTTAATGAGCAGTGGTAACTATGGTGGACTGGATTTTGAGGAGATTAAAGATATGTTTTAAAGTGTTTAAACTAACTGAATTACCTTGATAAAAGGATGTTTTACAAACAAAGCAGGAATTGAAGTTCCTAAAGCTTCCTTTGCTTTAGGGATATTTTTCTCCATTACCTATGCCTATTGCTTTTATTCATTCTTACTATTACTTCGATTGGTTTATAGAATATTTGAGCAAAGTTATTTTTTAAATGGACCAGTTATAATTAATGAAAGTATAAGGTTTGAGCAGAATTTTTATTTTGCTTTACTGTCTTTGTCTTTATATAATTCACTTTGGATCATAGCGATTTTTAAAAAGCCAATTAGTTTCAAGTTTAAAAGTTCAAGAAGATATTCAATTATTAATGATCAGGTATTTTTAAGTTTTAATTTATCCCATGTTATATTAAAAGTTTTTAATGGTATTTTAATTTTTTTTGTGGGTTTTTCATCCTTGGATATTTTTCATTCCTATAAATATTTAGTTTTTTTAATAACTCTAGTAATGCTACTTGAAAATTGGAAGAATATTATTAGGGTTTTCAGCATTAAGGTATATAAGTACATAATTCTAAATGCAATAATATTAATTTCTTTGGCATACGGGTTTGCATATACTTCGGTTTTTGCTATTGAAAAAATAGATTCAAAATTGTTAGCTAATAATCCGGTTATTGATTTACCTGAAGCCAATTTTTCAACCTATGAAGACCCACGGTTGGATGTAAATTTTGGTTACCCGAGAATATTAAAAATTGTAAAGAAAGAGGATGTAGTTTTTTATCAATTAAATGGGCAATTTTACAGTTTTAATGATTTATTTAAACATTTGGAAAGTGAACTGACATCATTTGGATTTGAAAATTTTGGCACTTATTATGTTTTTGCACCCTCTCAAATTGAAATGAGTGAAATTCTTAAAGTTAAGAAGCTACTATATGTATTAAATAAAAGAAAAATAAAATATGTTGTGTCTGATTTATCAAGAGATAAACACAACCTTAGAGGTATTTACACCAAAATATTTTTTGGATTAGACATACATCAAATATTTAGTGAAGAAACGGGATTGTTTTTAAGTGATTTACCGCCGGGGCCACCTGAGCCACATCCTGGTTTTTTAAATTTAGAAATAATTATGGTTCATATATCTTCCGATAGTTTTAAAATTAATAATACAATAATTGAAAAAACTAACTTATTTGACAAATTTTTTGAAAAATTGGATAGTACAACAGGAGTTCACTTTATGTATGAAGAATCAATACCTTATCAAGACTATATTACTGTTTATTCAGAATATAGAAGGGCGATTGATTCTTTAAGGAGAAAACACCAAAAAGTAGAGTTGAAATCTAAAAACTTTAGATTCCTTAATTTAAATGAGTACAAGGAAGATCAAAATAGATTAAAGGCTATGTACCCCATACGATTTTTGGAAAATGATTATCTTATATCTGATATAAACTTCATAAAAGATTAAGTTTTTGTGACCTAATCATTGTTTAAATTGAAATGATAGTGGTCTTGACATTAATGAGGTGAGGAAGCTGGTGTAAAATATTTAACAATAGGTTGCGTTATGTTTTCTGTTACCTAAACTTTAAAATGATGAAAACCCTTCTTTTTTTACTTGGTCTTTTAATTGTGATTTCTTCCTGCAGTTCAGACGATAACGCTGAACCTCAACAAGACATTCCTGAAGAAAACTTTTATGGACTGGAAATTGGCAAAACATGGTTTTATAAGTATTATAAGAGAATTGACAATACAGATGAATTTGAAGATTTGGGAGCCGAATCAGAAGTGTCTGTTTTGAACACAACCACTATTGATGGGGAAAAGTACTTTACTCTAGAAACCCAAACCACCTATGGAGAACAACATTGTGCAGTATGCCCTGATGAAGGAACAACCACCACTCACGTAAGGGATTCACTGGGGTATCTGGTCAATGCAGATGGAGATATTTTGTATTCCCGAATGGATGTTGATGAAGAATATTTAATATCAGAACAAACCCAATATAATATCTTTGGAAAACTTCTGCCCGGTGAAGAGCCTGTTACTACTGATTATGACACGCTTAATTGCCTTGTAAACGAAGTATATGCAAAGTCAAATACTGACGGTACTATTCCTCCCGGGCGGGATTATCTCTTCTACAGTGAGAACATAGGCGAAGTAATGCGGATGTATTCAGGAGTCATGAGCGAACAACACAGGTGGGAAAAAAGACTGGTAGCCATTGCAATACCTTAAAGTTTCAACGCATATATTTCTTTTTTTTATAACGACATTCAATCAACTCTTATATACCGGTAGTATCAACTATGGGGGACTTGACTTTGATGAGGTGAGGAAGCTCATCCATTAACACCTGTTAACCTTCCCCGATTATTTCCCAACCGATGAGGTGCACGTGTGGGCTAGCTTTCAGAATGAGAATAAGGGGTGATTGTGCCATCAGCGAGTATCTGGGGTTAGTTGCCGGTGGGTAGGGATTGATGTCTAAGGTGGCAAGCAAATACGATTTTAAAGAAAATCCAATAGGGCTTTTCAGATAGGTAAGTAGAAGTATAAATAATAAGATTAACACAAAAATAGTAGCATTAGTTATATATTAATTTATTTTTTAAAAAGTCATTTTCAATTTCGAGAATCGTTTTTTCTTGGTGTTTAAGATGTGTTAAAATACTTATCAAGGGCATATCTCTATAAAACCAATTTAGATATTTGATAGTATCAGCGTCTCGATTGATGATATCTGAAGTGGATAAAGTTAAGTTGATTCTATTTCTTAAATTCTCATTGTCAACTAGATCAAGTATTACAGTTCTGTAGTTTTCCATTTTATAAATGTATTCAGCACCCTTTTTGCTATAATTTTCTCCCTCAAAGAAATAATTATTTCCGTGCTTAATTTCGGATAGTTCACCTACTGATATAGTAGCTTGAACTCCATTTATGTGACTAGTTAATTCAGAATGAGTTTTTTCTAAATATAATAAATATTCTTTGGTTAAGCTATCGTATTCTTTTACTATGCTTTCATCAGTCAAGTTATGATTGGCTATGGTTTCGGATATTTGATCTCTTAAAATATTGCTTGAAAGATGTAATTGTTCTTGAAGAAATCCAT
Organism: uncultured Flavobacteriaceae bacterium; assembly: GCA_963975935.1. Classification (GTDB taxonomy): domain Bacteria; phylum Bacteroidota; class Bacteroidia; order Flavobacteriales; family Flavobacteriaceae; genus Planktosalinus. The sequence goes on along the minus strand of CAXBIQ010000004.1, from coordinate 184,321 downwards.
ACATCATATATGGTTTTTCTTCCTCCTTACAAGAAATAAAAGCAACAATAAATATCAATAATATATATTTTTTCATTTTGATCTTTTTTTTAATTGCTTCAATCATGTTTATTCAGGTTGCTTCATCTGTTGATAGATATTATTTTCAAAGTGATTATACTGGAATTAATAATCTTTATTATATTTTTTTTTGATCATTTTCTTTAAACAAAAAATAAGGAGCTACCCAAACATACACCCTTTCCCCAAACTATCAAAACCCCCTTAACGGTACATATCCTCAATAAAACCATCTCGGTTTCTTTGGGCGTTTTCCTTTAAAGCCTCTTTGGCGTTCAACTGGTCTTGTTTTACTTTGTCTTGCGATAGCTTAAATTTGCCTTCCCAGCTTGTGATGTCTATCTCAAAAGCCTGTATGTAGTTTACGGCACCCTCCATACGTTTGTTGTCGGGTGTCAATACAAATTTTTGTGCTGCTCCTTCCAGGAACTCGGTCATGGCAATCATGGTTCTTTTGGCGGCTTCAGGGTCGTTGATTAAAGTGATGGTTCCCGTGAGGTGCACATAGATATAATTCCAGGTGGGGAGCTGGGTGGTGGTGTAAACGCTTGGCGAGATATACGCATCGGGGCCCCGGAAGATGACGGTGACTTTGGCGTCGTCCTGTAAGGTTTCCACCTGCGGGTTGTATTTGTCAATATGGGCAACCAGCTTTTGAATCTTGTGGTTGTAGATGATGGGTATGTGGGTGACGAGCGGCTTTCCGTCAAGCACCGAGACGAGCATCGCCAAAGGGTATTCCTCAATGACGGCAATCATCTTTTGGATGTCGTTTTCCTGATGGTGTTTGGGTGGATACATAGTAAGTTTGAAGTAAGAAATTAAAAGTTAGAAGTATAATTTGCCCCCTGTCACTGAGCGGAGCCGAAGTGTAAGGGGGTCGCCCTACGCCCCAAACTGCCTGAAGTGATGGTCGAGGTGTTTGTATTGCATCTTGCCCCATTGTTCGGTGGTAAAGTGGCCGCAAAAGGGGTGTGGTGGCCATTGGGTTCTGGTTCTTTCGGCATAAAATTCGTTGATAAGGGCCTTTAAGCCTTCTTTTTCTTTCTGAAAATCACACGGGTCTGTAATCTTGAACTCTTTGGAGGTGGGCAGGCCGTGTTTCCATGGTTTGTCGTCATATAATGACTTTTTAAAGAAGGAAAAGAGGAATTTCATCACGGGGTTGGGTGGTGCCAGGGTGATTTTCCCCAGGGGTACTTTGAGGGGTTCCCGGCAGTGTGCAAGCATTTGGGCAACATCCATCTTTCCCCATTGGGCTTGTGATTGCGGGCTGAGGGTGTCCAGTCTTGAGGTGATTTCGGCGTAAGCCTCTTCATTAAAAAGTGATTTCATAGTGATAAATAATTTTCATGAATTAAAGATACATGTTTATCTTTATGCAACGAATGGATATGAATCAAAAAAAACCAACATCCTTCTCTATAAAGAACTGGTCTGAAGACGACAGGCCTCGCGAAAAGCTTTTGCAAAAGGGCCGTGCTGCCCTGAGTGATGCAGAGCTTATTGCTATTTTGATAGGTTCGGGCAACCGGGATGAGAGTGCGGTTGACTTGAGCAAGCGCATTTTGAATGAAGCCGGCAGCAGCTTGAATGCTTTGGGAAAACTGTCCATCGAGCAGTTGATGCAGTACAAAGGCATTGGTGAAGCCAAAGCCATCACCATCGCGGCAGCGATGGAACTCGGCAGGAGAAGAAGGGGCGAAGAGGCCGTTCAACAGAAAAAGATAACAGCCAGTGCTTCAGTCTTTGAATTGATGCAACCGGTGATAGGGGAGCTGGGCCATGAAGAATTTTGGATATTATATCTCAACAACTCCAATAAAGTGATTCAAAAACGGCAACTGAGCATGGGTGGCATCACCGGAACGCTGGTTGATGTGCGGCTGGTGATGAAAACGGCTTTGGAATGCGGGGCGACGTCCCTTATTTTGACACACAATCACCCGTCAGGAACCCTCACGCCCAGCCAGCCCGACAAGCAGTTGACAGAGAAGGTGAAGAACGCGGCAGCGAGCCTTGACATCAAGGTGCTGGATCATATCATCATCACAGAGAAGTCTTATTTCAGTTTTGCGGACGAAGGAATTTTATAAATGCTTATGCTAAAAGAAAAAGGAATTACCGATATATTTTTTGATTTAGACCATACCCTCTGGGACTTTGACAAGAACTCGGCACTGGCGTTTCACAAGGTTTTTGAAACGCACCGGCTGGATGTTGATGTCAAGGAGTTTCTCACGCACTATGAACCCATCAACCTCGACTATTGGAAGCTGTACCGGGACGAAAGGGTAACCAAAGAAGCCCTGCGGCGGGGGAGGCTCAACGATACTTTTGCCAGGCTGAAGATGAAGCACTCCACCGAAGTGATTGATGCGCTGGCTATCTCTTATATCGATTTTCTACCGCTGAACAACTTCCTGTTTCCCGGAACGATGGAAATACTGGACTACCTGAAACCACAGTACAACCTGCATATCATCACCAATGGTTTTGATGAAGTGCAGCATAAAAAACTGGTGAATTCAAAAATTGACGGCTATTTTAAAACGATCACCAATTCAGAAATGGTGGGGGTCAAAAAGCCCAACCCCAGAATCTTTCACGCAGCAATGGAAACGGCCGCTACCACACCTGACAGAAGTGTGATGGTGGGTGACAATCTGGAAGCTGATATTCACGGCGCAAGGGCCGTGGGTATGCAGGCGATCTATTTTGGTGCTGAAGCTTTAGCGGAAGAGAGTATCCTCTCCATACAGGAGCTACAGGAGATAAAAAGGTATCTTTAAGGTAGGGTAAAGCTGTTTGTTATTGTTTGTATTAATAAACAATACGCTCTCTTTACCAGCGTTATATATATCAAATCCCCAAGCTATGCCGAGAACCTTATTGAATAGTGCTCTTCTTGTTGCTGTTGTTTTCACGCTCTTGTCCTGTGTCAAGGATACAGATTTTGAACAAGCAGATGACATTGCCCTCACCCCCGAGGCTGAGGTTAACTTTCTGTACTTCACCCTCACCATCGATGATTTCGAATCACAGTCAATATCTGAAGAGGAGTTGGCCGTGATTGATACCACCGAAATACGTTTTCTCGATGATGAGTTTGCCATAGAAAACATCACCCGTGCCGATTTCTTTTTTAAGGTGACCAATACCTTTCCCGTAGGTCTGGATGTAAACCTTAGGTTCTTGTCTGAAGACAATGTGCCTTATTATGAGATTAATTTCCCTATTGCCTTAAGTGAAAACAACTCTCCTGAAGTTACAGAATTTACCCAGGTGGTCTCCATGGAGGAAATCGAGCAACTCACCCAAAACGACAAAGTAGCCGTGAGAATCAACATTGAATCTGACAATCAGGACCTTGATGGTTCCCTCAATCTGCAATCAAAAACCACTTATTACCTACAGTTTTAATATGCGGTACATACTCATCATACTCTCCTTGTTTACAGGATGTATTGCCACGTCCCAAAACAAGCAAATCATTTACGGGATGTCTGAGATACCCCAGTCGCTTATGGTGAATCCCGGGGGTATTGTTCCGCAGGATATGCACATTGGGATTCCGTTTTTATCGCAGCTTCATATCAATGCAGGCTCATCAGGAGTGACGGTGTATGATATCTTTCAAAGCTCTGATACCTCTATCAATGACCGCATAACAGACGCGATATTCCAAATGGATAACGCAGACTTTTTTACCGTAACGCAGCAGTTGGAGCTTATTAATATAGGTTGGAGGTCAAAAAGTGATTATTACTTTTCCGGCGGAATTTATCAGGAACTTGATATGATTACCTATTTTCCCAAAGACCTGGCCGTTCTGGGCTGGGAAGGAAACCGGGAGTATCTCGATTATGAGTTTGACCTAGGTGAGATCAACACTTCGGGAGATCTTTTGACCGTGTATCACTTTGGTGCAAACAAAAGAATTTCAGACAGGCTCACGCTTGGGGTTCGGGCAAAGGTGTATTCCAGTATTTTTAATTATCGCAGCACAGACAACCGGGGGACGTTTGTCACCCGCCTGGGCGATGGCAGTCAAAATATTTATGACCATGTGCTTGAGGATGCCCATGTGAGCGTCCAGACATCGGGGATTGGCTCTTTGATAGACAATGAAAATGTGAACAATGCCAATGATGTGATGCGGCATGCCTTTGGTCGGGCGTTCTTTGGAGGCAATCTGGGCATCGGAATGGATGTGGGCGCCACCTATGACATCACAAACCGGTTGACGGCAAGCGCCAGTGTTTTGGATTTCGGGACTATTTTTCATAGCAATGATGTGGAGAACTACCGGGCTTCCGGAAGTTATACACTCACAGGAATTAACCTTATTTTCCCACCGTTGAACGATGGTGAAAATACCCTGCCATACTATCAAAACCTGGAAGATGAAATCACTGAGCAGGTGCCGGTGGATACCCTATACAATTCCTATAGCACCATGCGGCCCCTTAAAGTTAATGCGGCTCTTGTTTATAAATTCGGGAAGTTGATAAACTCAGATGAATGTGATTGCCTTGTCCGGGCAGATGATGGCGGGAGCGGCCAGTCTGTAGGCTTAAAGTTTTACAGTATTTTCAGGCCCAAAGCCCCCCAGATGGCTGCCACGCTTTTCTATTACAGGAGGTTTGCAGACTTTCTCTCAGGTAAAGTAACCTATACCGTTGACACCTATGGAACAGATAATATAGGTTTGGGATTGGTGGGTGATTTTAATACTTTTAATGTCTATATCGCGGCGGATAATTTGTTGCGGTATGGAAATATCGCAAAAGCAAATAGTGTATCTTTGCAATTGGGTTTTAATTTAAAGTTTGAAAGTCAATGAAAAATGTATATTACTTAGTTGCCGTATTCTTTATTTTTTCAGGGAATGTTTTTTCTCAAAAGTCATTAAGTGATTATGCTTATGTACTGGTTCCGCAGCAATTTGAATTTCAAAAGAGTGAGGATCAGCACCAGCTAAATACCCTGGCCAGGCACTTGTTCAAGAATGCCGGATTCAATCCGCTTTATGATGTTGAGTTTGGGAGTTTGCCCAGATGTGAGGGTTTGTATGCTTCAGTAATTTCTGACCCCTCTTTTACCCTATCAAGATTTACGGTGGTTTTAAGGGACTGCAACAATGCTATTGTTTTTGAATCAAGCACCGGTACAAGTAAAGAGAAAGAATATAGAAAAGCTTATCATGAAGCCTTGCGGGAAGCTTTTAAGAGTATAGAAGTTTTGGGTGTTAATCAGGGTGACTTAGATAGCTTTCGCGAAAGCCTTCAATCAAGTATCACAGACGTACCCCTAAAAGCAAGGAGCCCGAAAAAAGTTGAAATCCCTGTACTGACAAAAGCCGAAGTTGATAATAAGGTTTTGATACATTATAATTTTGAAGATGAAGATTACTTTTTGGAAAAAGCAGAAAATGACTTTCTTCTGTACAAAAAAACAAAAGCTTCCGGGGATTTAAATAAGGTTGGGGTCATTTCACCCACCTCCAGAAAGGGTTTTTACCTCCTTAAAACAAGTGATACCAGTGTGTTGGCTTCTTTTGACAGCAATGATAATCTGGTTGTCGATGCCCTTGATAAGGAAGGCAACCCCATTCAGCACACATACACTAAAGTGGAGTAAAGGGTTTATTTAGTTTTAAACGTGACTTTGCCCATATTCTCAACCCTTGCGGTAATCGTTTGATCTTTTGTAATGAATTTTGCGGCCGTTGCAGCACCTGCCAGAATTACATGGCCTTTTTGAATCTTAACGCCTGCCTCACTGGCAAGACGGCTCAATTCTACTACAGATTGTAATGGATTGTCCAATATGGAAGCTGAGGTGGCTTTTTCAATAACTTCATCATTAATGACGAGTTCCATTTCAAGGTTTGCAATGGCAGTCTCAAGGTCTAGCCAGTCACTAATCACATAACCGGTCGACGAGCAATTATCAGCTACTACATCTTCAAGGGAAAACTTAAAATTCTCATACCGAGAATCTATTATTTCCAAAGCAGGAGCCATGGCATCGATATATTCCGGGAGTTGTTCTAAGGTGAGGGCTTGGGTAATATCTTTGCTTACACGGAAGGCGATTTCAGGCTCTGCACGGGGGTGAATCCAGCGGTCAATGTTGATGGTTTCATTATGCTCAATAATCATAGTGTCTGTCAAAATGCCCCAGATGAGGTCGTGCACACCCATTTGTTCCATTTTTGCTTTGCTGGTAAAGCCCAGTTTGAATCCGGTGATGATTTCGCCTCGTTGTACCCTCAGGGCAATGGATTCACGTTGGATTTGATAAGCATCATCAAGCGATATATTGTTTTTTGCGGCCATTTGTGATACCGGTTGGGCGTTTGAAGCTGCCTGGTCTAAGGTTTTTGCTATTTCGTGTTTGTTCATAATTGTTTTGTTTAACCCTCTCAGGGTTTAACACTCTGAGAGGGTTGCTGGTTTCATTACATTAAATTTTTTGCAACGGCGTCATCGTGTAAAACCTCTTCGGTTTCTCGCTTTACGAGTTCCAGTTGGTCTCTTAAAGATTGATTGGTATTGATTTTCCCATCAGCAAGCAGGTTTAATATTGCCTTGTCTTGTGCACGACCTTTTTTCATAGCTTCAGAATAGGAAATGTTTTCATTGAATGTTACCAGGGAATATTTTGAAGAATATTCCATAGGGAACTCTTTTTCAAAGGCGGTTTCCAGTTTTCTTTTCTCCTGAAACAAGGCACTGGCAGTATGGGCTTTCATTTCGTGGAAATTATCTAATGCCAGGTCTGCTATGGCATCAGTATCTTTTTTGCGTTCTTTCTCATACGCTGAGAAGACTTTTTGCCAATCACCCTCGTGCAGGTTTAGTATTTCGTCAAACACCACAACATCTTCAAAAGAAGCATTCATACCCTGACCGTAAAAGGGAACGATAGCGTGTGCTGCATCACCCATCAATAGGGTTTTTCCATAACTGCTCCAGGGGCTGCATTTGACTGTACCAAGCGCCCCCACCGGGTTTTCAAAATATTCAGCAGCGAGGTCAGGCATGAGTTCTAGAGCGTCAGGATAGTATTTTTCAAAATATTCAATCACCCGTTCAGGGGTGGTGAGGTTATCAAAATTATATTCTCCTTCACTATAAGATAAAAACAAAGTGACCGTAAAACTTCCGTCAAGATTAGGCAGGGCAATAACCATGTTTTCTCCTCTTGGCCAGATATGAAGGGCTCCTTTTTCAGTTAAATAACCGCCATCTTTGGCAGGAGGGAAGGTGAGCTCCTTATAACCGTGTGTGAGGAAGTTTTGAGAAAAGCTGAATAAAAACTTCTTGTGTAAAAACATGCTCTTTCTCAACACAGACCCGGCACCATCGGCACCAATAACGACATCACCCTTAAGTAAGATTTCGCGGTCATTTTTCTCATCATAAAAGGTTGCAATGCCTTCTTCCAGGTTAACCTCAAGACAACTGTGATTGAAAATCATCGTAATGTTTTCCATTTTTTCTGCTTCATCGAGCAGTAGTGCATTAAGCCCGGTTCTTGAGACAGAGTTGATGTATTCATGCTCCCTTCCGCTATAACGGCTTAAAAAGGTGTTTCCCTCCATATCGTGAATCATGCGTCCATACATGGGGATGCACAGTTCTTTCACTTGTTCTTCAAGGCCCACGAGTTTCATTCCTTTCATCCCGCGGTCTGAAAATGCAAGGTTGATGGAACGCCCGGCACCCAGGTCAACGGTTCTTAAATCGGGGCGTTTCTCAATGAGTTGTACATCATAGCCTCTTTGAGCCATTCGTAAGGCGAGTAGTGAGCCACAAAGACCGGCTCCGATGATGAGTATGGTTTCTTCTTTCATATCCATTTTCCGCCAAAGCGGAATCTCTTTTAATTAATATTATTCCAAGCACTTTTTCAATCGCTCCACCATCAAAAACGCATCTTCAAACGAATTGTAGAGCGGTGCAGGTGCCACCCGAATCACATCAGGTTCCCGCCAGTCACTGATAACCCCTGCTTTTGTGAGTTTGTCGTGCAGGCTCCTGTCTGCATCTTTAACAGCCAGGGATAACTGGCAGCCTCTTTCTTCAGGGTTAGAAGGTGTGATAATGCTGACACGGTCATTTTTTAAATAGTGCAGTAAAAACTCAAGATAGCCTGTGAGTTGTTTTTGTTTTGCCAGGATATTTTCAAAACCGGCTTCCTCAAAAATATCTAAAGAAGCACGAATAGCTGCCATTGATAAAATGGGCGGGTTACTCAACTGCCATCCTTCTGCTCCGGGAAGGACATCAAATTCCTGACGCATATTGAAACGCGTCTTTTTGTTGTGACCCCACCAGCCGGTGAAACGTTTTAATTTTGGATTGTTTGCATGCCGGTCGTGTACAAAAAGCCCCCCCAAACTGCCGGGGCCGCTGTTGAGGTATTTGTAGCTGCACCAAACTGCAAAGTCAGGGCCGTTTTTATGCAGTTCCGGTTGAATGTTTCCTGCTCCGTGTGCCAGGTCAAACCCTACAATGCACTGGTGTTTGTGACCCAATTCAGTTATTTTTTTTATAGGGAAGGACTGCCCGGTGTAATAGTTTGTGGTGCCGATAAGGATCATGGCAATTTCATCACCTTGATTTTCCATGATGCTTTCAAGATCTTCAAAACGGCAGAGGTCTTCTCCTTTTCGGGGTTTCCATAGTATAAGCCCTTCTTTTTTATCAAAACCGTGAAAATCGAGTTGTGACTCCACCGCATATTTATCTGAGGGGAAGGCATCACTTTCTATGACTATTTTGTATTTGGTTTTGGTGGGTTGATAAAAGGAAACCATCAGTAAGTGCAGGTTTGTGGTAAGGGTATTCATCATCACCACTTCCTGCGGTTTGGCTCCCACGATTTTTGCTATCGCGTTGGTGAGAAATTCGTGATAGGGCATCCACGGGTGTTTGGCTTCGGTGTGTCCTTCCACACCCAGTTTTGCCCAGTCGTTGAGCTCTTCCTGAATGTATTTTTGGGTGTTCTTGGGTTGTAAGCCTAAGGAGTTTCCGCATAGATAAACGATATCATTTCCTTGTTTGTCTTTTGGAATGTGGAACTTTTCGCGAAAGCGTTTAAGCGGATCTAAACGGTCTTGCTCCTTAGCGAAAGCCAGCGTTGCTTGAAAATTATTCATTTGAGGTAATTACTTCAATGTTTGTGAAATAGAGTTTAAAAGTGCCTTCGGGGTTTTGATGCATCGTGGCGATTTTGATGCCGTCAAAGTCTTTGTAATCCTCCCAGGTAGTTATCATAGAAGGAAGGGTATCGTTACTTTTTCTAAAAATCCATTCTTTGATCATAAAGTCATTTTCAAAGAAGAAATCATAGGCGTCACCGGGGGTGTAGCCGCCTTCATCACCATAAGTAACGGTGAGTTGCTGCATTGTTTTATTGCTTATGGGTGCCCTTACAGAGTCTTTTTGTGAAAAGGTGGTTCCTTCATCCCAAACAAGATTGAAAGGGGCAAGGAGCCAGTACTTGTCATTGATAAAGCCCGGGTCTGCCTGAAGTGAAATGCTGTCCAGGTTTTTACGGTTGTAGTGCAGGGTGTCACCATTTCTAAAGAGGGTAACATCATCAGTTTTGGGTTTCCAGATCCAGGATCGTTCTGAATGGGTATCACCGCGATTAACATTGAAAGTAAAGTGAAGTTCCTCGACCTCATCCCAGTGCTCGATGCCGTGGGCAAAAGCAATCATTTCATTGAGCGTTAAGGGTTGGTTTTCTGAATCAGGTTCATCTTTTTTTACGTTATTGCAAGAAAAAACAAAGGTTAAAACGAGGAAAAGAAATACTGTCTTTTGCATAGGACTCTAGTTTTTGTAAATATACAAAAGTTCAAATCCTTATTTTTTATACTGGTAAAAAAAGTAATAAAAAAACCCTCTGGTATGTAGAGGGTTTTAATGCTAAATTTTGTCAGAATTAATTATCATCAACTGCATCTTCAATGCCTTCACCTACTTCTTCAATACCGTCTTCTACTTTTTCTTCAGGTGTTTTTTCACGGCAGCCCGTGTATGCAAATGCAAATAGTGCAACAAATAATAAGCTGAAAATTTTACGTTTCATAATTTAAAAATTTAAGTGGTTAGTAATGCTTTCTGTGATTAGTAATTTTTAAGGTTTTCTGCCTGTAGCCAAACGATATAAAATACCAATTACAGCTAAAACTAAAAGAATGTGGATTAAACTACCTACAGATTCTGCAAATCCAAAATACCCGACCAGCCATCCTATAATCAGGATCACTACAATAAGCCAAATTAAGTCTCTCATAATTTAATTATTTATTTGTTAGTCGTTTAAAGATAGATATTTTTTTTAAAACGGGTTTTCATTTAACTGATTCTTAACGGGATTAATTGATTTGTGTCAAAGATTGTTTTAAAAAAGTTAAAATAAATGGGGGTTTTCGATGATCTTTTGAGCCCTTTCTTTTAATAAATTTAACTCTTTTGCAGATTTTTTTTCCAGTAAATTTAGCATCATCTTCATACGGTTGTTATTTTTAAAATACTTTCTTTTATCATCCAAAAAACTCCAATACAGAGCATTGAAGGGACACGCATCCTTTTGAGTTGAATTCTTGACATTGTAATGGCAACTTTTACAATAGTTGCTCATTTTGTTTATATAATTGCCACTGGATACATAAGGTTTTGTGGCGACAATGCCTCCATCTGCAAATTGACTCATCCCGCGGGTGTTTGTGATTTCAACCCATTCAATGGCATCGATATAAATGCCCAGGTACCATTTGTCAACTTCATCAGGGTGTGTTTGTGTAAGCAGGGCGTAATTACCGGTAATCATCAACCGTTGTATGTGATGTGCATAGGCCTTATCCAGACTTTGTTTAATGGCGTGGTGCATACAATTCATTTTGGTTTCTGCATTCCAGAAAAAGCCGGGGAGGTCGTTTGTGTTTTCAAGTTTGTTTTTTTCGGCATAACCGGGCATCTCCTTCCAGTAAATACCACGCATAAATTCGCGCCAACCCAAAATTTGCCTTACAAATCCCTCTACCTGGGAAATGTCAATGGAGTCTTTGTGATCCCGCCAGTGCGAAATGACTTTTTCAATAACTTCTTTGGGATGTAGCATTTTACTGTTCATGGCAAATGACAAACGGGAATGAAACAGGTAATGTTGATCACTATGCAGTGCATCCTGAAAGTCTCCAAAATAAAGAAGTAAATTTTTGCAGAAATAGTCCAATAAATCGAGGCATTCTTTACGGGAAGTGGGCCATTTAAACTCTTTTTCATCGATATTACCGATGGTTTTTATTTTTGCCTTTTTTATCTCTTCAAGTGTTTTGGTGACATCCTTTTTAAAAGAAAGTGCTTTGGGGATGTCTGGTTCTCCCTTCCATTTTTTCCGGTTGCTTTGGTCAAAGTTCCATTTCCCACCCTCCGGGTCTTTGTTGGTTTGCATCAGGATGTTTTGTTTCTTCCGCATATCGCGATAGAAATATTCCATGATGATTTGTTTTTTTCCTTTAAAGAAATTTGTTAAATCATCTCGTTTTGTAAAGAAATGCTCTGTTTCAAAAGATTTAGTATCCAAAGAGCTTTTATCACTAAAATCTTTAATTTGCTTGTCAAGCCGGTACTCGTCCGGCAACTGGTATTCAAACGCTGTTATGTCATTGTCTTTACAAATCTTTTTGAGATTATGACTGAGGTCCTGGGTGTTTTCAGGATCGTTTATTTTATAATAAATGACCCTGTGTCCTTTGTCCTCCAGATATTTTGCAAAGTTTTGCATGCTTTCAAAAAAAGCAACGATTTTCTGAATATGATGGGTCACATAATCTGTTTCCTGCTTCATTTCAGCCATGAAATAAAGTGTATTTTCATTGACATCTCTATACCAGGAGTGATTGTGGTTAAGTTGGTCGCCAAGAATAAGTCTGAGTTTTTTCATGTTTAAAATTATGAGTTGTGCAATGACGTGTGTTGATACTTCCCGGGGGAATTATACTTTTTTTGCTTATTTTTTTATATTGGATTTTCTGCCTTCCGGGGTCATTGCCTCACCAATGTTGTATATTCAATTACCCCAATTAGTATGTACATCATCATCGATGAGCAGGCTTTTGTGAGCGAACTGTTGTTTAACGTTTTTGAACATTTCTAAACCAAGCCACATGATTCATGGAATTGTTATTAATTTATTTCTTCTGCATTTTTCACTGCAATACTTGACTTCTTCCCAGTTTTTCTCCCATTTCTTTCGCCAGGAAAAAGACAGGTTACAAGTAGCACAAATTTTTACGGGAAGTTGGGGTTTTTTATGTGGCATTAAAAACGGCTTTGCTTTGAATCAAATATCAGGTTTATGTAAAGCAACACATTTGTTTAAATAAAAAATAAAAATACTAAACATTCTTTTGATTCTCAAGAAATTATATTCTTAATTAAAAGTTAAAGTCTTATTTTTTTCATACATTTACTATTCTAAATTTAGCTTTTATGAAAAAACTTTTACTTTCTCTTCTTATTCTTTTTCCCCCTTTTTCTGCGGAAAGTCAATCAGTTGCAAGGGAATGGAATGAGGAGGTTTTGAATGCAATTCGTAATGATTTTGCAAGACCTACCGTGCATGCAAGGAATTTATTTCACACTTCGGTTGCGATGTATGAGGCGTGGTCTACCATGGATGATATTTCAGATACTTTTTTACTGGGAAAGACTGTAGGTGAATATATATGTCCTTTTGATGGATTTTCTCCTAACGAACCCGTTGAAGAAGCTCGTGAAAAAGCGATAAGCTATGCCGTATACCGTCTCATTTTACATCGATTTGCAGATTCGCCAGGTTTTGATGATGAAATTTTGCCTTCAGTGAATGCTTTGATGGGAAGTTTGGGGTATGACATCAATTATACAAATGTGAATTATAGTTCAGGAAATGCTGCTGATTTAGGGAACTTCATTGCTCAGGAACTTATTGCATTTGGATTTCAGGATGGTTCAAATGAATTGGATGGTTACCAAAACCAATTTTATGAACCTGTTAATGAGCCTTTGGTTATTGAATTTCCAGGTAATCCCGATATTGAGTTTCCAAACCGTTGGCAACCCTTAACTTTAGATGTATACATTGACCAAAGTGGAAACATAATTCCCTTAAGCACACCCGACTTTTTAAGTCCGGAATGGGGGCAAGTGGTTCCATTTGCACTTAAAGAAGAGGATTTAACGATATATGGAGTATCAGATTATGACTATTTTGTGTACCACGATCCCGGAGCGCCTCATTATATTCAGGAGGGATTGGGAATTGACGACCCCTACAAGTGGAATTTTAGTTTGGTATCTACCTGGTCATCTCACCTAGACCCTACAGATGGTGTCATGATTGATACATCACCGGCTACTATAGGAAATATACAATGGCTTCCCACAACTTTTGAAGAATATAAATTATTTTATGACTTACTGGAAGGGGGCGATGCAAGTGAAGGTCACGCGCTTAATCCGGCAACAGGAGCACCCTATGAGCCCCAAGTTATACCAAGAGGCGATTATACAAGAGTTTTAGCTGAATTTTGGGCAGATGGACCTGATTCAGAAACCCCGCCGGGTCATTGGTTTACGATTCTCAATTATGTAAATGATAACCCTTTGCTAGAAAAACGATTTGGTGGTGAAGGTGATATTTTAAGCGATCTGGAATGGGATGTAAAAACCTATTTTGTTTTAGGTGGAGCAATGCATGATGTGGCCATTACGGCCTGGGGAATAAAAGGCTATTATGATTATATAAGACCCATAAGTGCCTTGCGTTATATGGCAGATCAGGGACAAAGTACAGATATGAGCTTGCCAAACTATAATCCACATGGAGTGCCATTAATTGAAGATTATATTGAAACAGTAGAAGCAGGCGATCCTCTTGAAGGCGATGAGGGAGAACATATTGGAAAGATAAAAATCAAGGCGTGGTTGAGTCCTAATGTAATTGAAGACCCCACTACTCAGATTGCAGGTGTTGACTGGATGCTTGCTGAAAATTGGTTTCCTTATCAACGCATTTCGTTTGTAACGCCTCCATTTGCGGGTTATATTTCCGGCCATTCAACCTATTCTAGAGCAGCTGCAGTTGTACTGAGCAGTATGACCGGTGATCCTTTCTTTCCGGGGGGGATGGGGGTATTTGACTTTGAAGCCAATAATTATCTGGTTTTTGAAGCCGGCCCCAGTGTGTCAATGCAATTACAATGGGCCACTTATCAGGATGCTTCAGATCAATGCAGTCTTTCAAGGATTTGGGGAGGGATACATCCACCCATAGATGATATCCCGGGTAGAGTTATAGGACAGCAAGTGGGTGAAGATGCTTTTGCTTTTGCCTCTGCTTATATTAGCGGAGAAGTATTAAATGTAGCAGATGTTCCGTTGCTGGAACCTTTCAAATTATTTCCAATTCCTGCAAAGGATGTTTTAAACATTCAAATGAACGTTGAGGTAATGTATGCTGTAACTTTTCTGGACAGTAAGGGAAGAACTGTATTAAGTTTTGATGAACAAACTTTTAATGGTATAACTGAGTTTGATGTATCTAAACTGGCTTCAGGATTTTATTTTGTTGTCTTTGAAAATGGGCAAACCGGTGAACTGATTTCTAAAAAGATTATTAAAAACTAAACTAAATCAAGAGAAGGTTACTAATTGTTTTCTTTTAAAAGTTCAGGAAACTTCTCTTTGAACCTGTTTAATCTGGGAATAGAAACGTTCTGGATGTAAGGATTGTTTGGGTTGTTTTTTTCATAATCCTGATGATAAGCTTCAGCGATCCAAAACTTTTCAAATGGATATACTTCTGCAGCAACTTCTTTATCATCCAGTTTTATATTTAAGGATTTAATTTTTTTTTCAATAACTTTTTTTTGTTCTTCGTTTTGATAGAAGATGATGGAGCGGTATTGTGACCCTCTGTCAGGACCCTGACCATTGACTTGTGTCACGTTTTGTGAACCGAAATAGACATCTACTAGCGTAGAAAAACTTACGATTTCAGGGTCATAAATAACTTCAACGGTTTCTGCGTGACCGGTAGTGCCTGTATTTGTAGACTCATAGGTAGGATTTTTAGTGTGGCCTCCTGAGTAGCCTGAAATGGCTTCCTCTATACCATAGACGCTTTCATAAATAGCCTCAACACACCAGAAACAGCCACTGGCAAAATATGCTTTTTTAAGACCGTCTTCTTCAGGAACTTCAACGGCTGTTGTGTTGTTTTGTTTTTCAGTTTCAAGGATTTTATTTTTTTCTGCAGCATTCTGGCAGGAAATAGTGAGGCAGTAAAATAGCAGGGAAGTAATAAGAAATGGCACTTTCATAATTTTTATTTTAAAAGTACAAAAAAAGCCTTCCGGGAAATGGGAAGGCTTTGTTAAATATTAAGGTTATGGGATTACAGTTTGTTAAAAAACTTTTCCATTTTTACCTTTTCTTCTTCAGCAAGTTCAGAATCAACTAATATTCGTCCACTGTGCTCATCTGTCATGATTTTTTTACGTGAGGCGATTTCAACCTGAACCTGAGGCGGAATGGAGAAAAATGACCCTCCTGAAGCACCTCTTTCAATGGTTACAACGGCTTGACCGTTTTTGACATTTCTGCGAATGCGGTCATAGGCTTTTACCAATCTTTCTTCTAACTGGGTCTTGAATTTTTCAGCCTCTTTGGCAAGGGCATTTTCTTCTTTTTCGGTTTCACCTAAAATATCATCCAATTCAGATTTTTTGTGAGCCAAATGATTTTCACGATCTGTAAGACGCTCTTGTGATTGCTCTATAACGTCATTTTTATGCTCCATCTGAGCTTTTAATTCTTTGATGTGTTTTTCAGCTAATTGAATTTCAAGTTCCTGAAACTCAATTTCTTTGCTTAAAGAATTATACTCCCTGTTGTTTCGCACGTTATCTTGTTGCGAAGTGTATTTTTTAATAAGTCCTTTAGACTCTTCAATCTGATTTTTCTTTTCTTTTATAGAATCTTCTGTAGCTTGAAGGTCAGCTTTAAGTTTGTCTATTCTTGTTGTTAATCCGGCAATTTCGTCTTCAAGATCTCTTACTTCAAGAGGAAGTTCCCCTCTGAGGTTTCTTATTTCATCAATTCTTGAGTCGATCAATTGCAAGTCATATAAAGCTCTTAATTTTTCTTCTACTGTTGCTTCAGTTGTCTTTGCCATACTTATAAATACTTGATAGGATTGGTGTTTACTTCAGATAATATTACCTTACCTTCTTGAAAGGCAGGTGCAAAATTAGTGATTTTTTTGGTAAGGAACTCAACTAATTCAAATTTTGTGAATTGTTCACTTTCATAATGTCCTATATCTGCGATAAGAATCTGTTTTTCAGCTTTGTAAAAGTCGTGGTATTTTAAATCTCCGGTAAGAAAGGCATCTGCACCGGCCTGTTTTGCAGCATCAATAGCAAAACTTCCGGAACCTCCTAAAACCGCCACTTTTTTAATTTTTTTGTTGAGCAATGAAGAGTATCTTATGCATCCCACGTGTAAAGTGTTTTTTACTGATTCAAGAAAAGGAACCTCATCTTGTGCTTCCGGCAATTCTGCAATCATTCCCATCCCTATATTTTGATTGGTATTTTCCAAGGTCGTGACTTCATGAGCCACTTCTTCGTATGGATGGTTTTTAAATAAGGATTTTAAAATATTTTTTTCCAGATGTGCCGGATAGGTGATACCAATTTGCGTTTCTTCTTCAAAATGGGTTTCTCCTTTTTTGCCGATGGTTGGATTAGCATGTTCATTGGCTCTGAAGGTCCCTGTTCCTTTTAAATTAAAACTGCAGTTATTATAGTTGCCAATGCTTCCGGCACCTGCTTCAAAGAGAGCCTCACGCAGTTTTTCTGCATCTGCATTTGGAACAAAAGTGATTAATTTTTTTATAGTTTCCTTTTTAGGAATCAAGATTTTAGGGTTTATCAAGCCCAGTTTCTTACACAAAATGGCATTGACTCCATTGCTGGAGTTGTCAAATGCTGTATGAATGGCATAGATGGCAATATCGTTTTTTATAGCTTTGATTATTACCCGTTCTACATATGAGTTGCCCGTAATTTTCTTTAAATCGTTAAAAATGATGGGGTGAAAACTCACAATCAAGTTACAATTTTTTTCAATCGCCTCGTCAACAACTTCTTCCAGAGTATCGTGTGAAACCAAAATGGACTTTACCTCAGCTTGTTTGTCACCTACAATTAACCCAACATTGTCAAAGCCTTCAGCATAATGCAAGGGGGCAAGGTCTTCAAAAAAATCGATTACGTGTTGAATTCTCATGACTTCTATTTTAGGGTAAAGATAAAAAAGTATATTTGCGTTGTAATGGATAAACTGAGAAAATTACTTTTCCCGCTATCAGTTATATATGATGGTGTCACTTTTGTGAGAAACCGTTTTTATGACTGGAACATTCTTGAGAGTACCTCATATGAAACACCTGTTATTTGTGTGGGAAACCTAAGCGTGGGGGGGACGGGAAAATCACCGATGATTGAGTATATCATCTCCCTTTTAAAAGAGGACTACCGGGTTGCAGTTTTGAGCAGGGGGTACAAGCGTTCCACAAAAGGTTTTCTTCTTGTTGAAAGACATCACACGGTTTCTGATGTGGGTGATGAGCCTTTGCAATTCAAACATAAATTTCCAGGCATTGTTGTTGCCGTAGATGCAGACCGTCGTAGGGGTATTGAAAATTTAGAAGGTAAAGTTGATGTTATTCTGTTGGATGATGCTTTTCAACACAGAAAGGTAAACCCTTTTTTCACGGTGCTTTTAACTACTTATAATGATTTGTATATAGATGACCTGCTTCTTCCGGCAGGAAACTTAAGAGAATCCAAAAGGGAGGCAAAAAGGGCTGATGTAATTTTGGTTACCAAGTGTCCTGAAAATCTAGCGTACTCAGAACAACAGAAAATCCAGTATGATTTAAAACCCGGAACCGAACAGAATGTTTATTTTTCGTCTATTTCATATGCAACAGTACTTCAGGGAAGCACTGATATAAAGCATATGGAATATCTTTCAGATAAAGAATTTACCTTGGTTACCGGAATCGCAAACCCCACTCCGTTAGTGTCATACCTTAAGGAGTTGAAATTAAATTTTGAGCACAAACCTTATTCAGACCATCACAATTTTACAAATAAGGAAATAGAAAACCTCGATAAAAATAAAATCATCCTCACAACAGAAAAGGATTTTATGCGGCTTAAAGACAAAATTAAAAATGCAGAGCTTTATTATCTTCCCATTTCAGTATCATTTTTAAACAAAGAAGAGGGTTTTATAGAGAGGATAAAAAGTGCAGCAACAGGAACCCCAATCACATCGGAGGCATAACATCCCGGTCATTCTCTAGACTTTTTGAGATTGTAAGGTGCGATAGATTTTTTCGAAAAATTCTTCAGTCTTGAATGGTTTTGGAATAATTTCATTGAACCCTGCTTTGTAGAAATCATCAAGGTTTTCATCAATAGTAACTGCGGTCAAGGCTATGATTGGAATGTCTTTTTTAAATTCCCTGATTTGCTGGGTCGCTTCAATACCACTTATACCGGGCATATGGATATCCATCAATATAAGATCATAGTGATTGTCCCTTGCAAGTACAACAGCATCTTCACCATTATCTGCCACAGCGCATTTCATTTTATTCTTTTCAAGAATCTTTTTTGTAATCATCTGGTTGATTTTATTGTCTTCAACAACCAGTATATTTAAGTTTTCAAGAGCGACATAATCAACGCCATAGATGATATTGTTGGGGTTTTGATTTTCAGGTTTTTCTTCTGAAATGTTCAGTTTCAAGTCAAACCAAAATTTTGAACCTTTCCCGATTTCACTGTCAAGATGTATTTTACTATCCATCAGGTTAAGTAAGTTTTTGACAATTGACAGCCCAAGGCCGGTGCCTCCAAATTTTCTGTTTATTTGAATAGAACCTTGTGTGAAACTCTCGAAAATTGCTTTTTGTTTTTTCAGTGAAATTCCTACTCCTGAATCTTGTATTTCAAAGTGTAAAAGGACACTTCGGTCTGTCTGACTCAACTTTTTTACCTTTATGGTAATTTTTCCATTTTCAGTAAACTTAACTGAATTTCCAACAAGGTTGATCAGGATTTGTGAAATCACAACCGGGTCTCCAACCAGTTTCTGAGGGATACCTTCGTCATATTCAAAGTCGAGGATATTGTTTTTGTCTTTGGCAGAATTTTTAAGGGCGATTAATACATCTTCAACCCGTTTTTTCAGGTTAAAAGATTTCTTTTCGAGTTCTACTTTGTTAGCCTCCAGTTTGTTGAGGTCTAATATATTATTGATTAGTGATAAAAGGTATTCTCCTGAAAATTTCAATGAGTTTAAATGTTCTTTTTGGTCTTCTCTGGGGTTTTCTTCCAGCAATAAGTGTGTTAAACCGGTAACAGCATACATTGGGGTGCGCAACTCGTGCGTAATGGTGGATAAAAACTGAGCTTTGGCCAATGAGGCTTTTTCTGCTCGTTCTTTTGCAATAAGCAATTCGTCATTTTTATCTTGTAGCAGGCTGTTTGCCTTGGCCCTTAAATTATTGTTCTTATAGAGGGAGAGGGTAAGTAAAGAGAGGATTAATATCAATGCGACACTCAAGCCTGTGGTAAACCTATTCATGGAAATAGATTTTTTCTGCTGGTCCAAATCACTTTGTTGTGCATCGATAATTGCATTTAAATCTGCATTGTTTGATTCAAAGTTTAAATTTTTGCTCAGTACGCTTGCGTGGATTTCTTCAAGGTTTTCTTTCTTTTCATCATACATTTTCAGAGCACGATAAGCTTCCATTGGATTGTCCTGAAGAATGGCAATGTCACTAAATATCCTGTAACAATAGGTCTCTGTCTTTAAATAATTTTCAGACGTGCTTATTAAAAAAGCTTTGTCAATTGCTGTTTGTGCGTTTGCAATATTGCTTTCTTTTCCCTCTTCATTTTCTACAGGTAAGAGTAATAAACACTTTGCTATATGTTTGTTTGCAAGTGCTTCAAAATATGTTAAACCTGAAGTCTCAAAAGTTTGCAGAGAGGCAGCAAAATAATTTAACGCCACTTTTGTTTGATTCATCTCAAAAGCCAGAAGTCCCTTGTTATATTTAACTTTTGCCTGGTTTTCATCGTCATTTAAAGCCTGAAAAATTTTGTCAGCTTTTTCTAAATATTTATCAGCTTGGTCAAAGTTTTTAGTTTGAATTGAAAGCAACCCATACATATTAAACCCGGTAGCCAGTTCTTTTGATGAGGTTTGATCATTTACATAACTTATAGCTTTTGCGCACTCTTCAAGCGCAAGGTCATAACTGTGAATGGAATAATAAAAATAAGCTAAGATTAGACTTGTCTGGGATTTATAATTGGGGTTATTTATTTTTACGGCCAAGGTTTTGGCTTCAAGAAGTCTGGGGACAACTTCGTCCAATTGTTGCGTTAAAATGGATTGGTAAGCAGTTGTGTTCAGCTCCTTAATTTGGGCAATAGTATCTCTTTCTTCCGAATCAGTTTGTGTAAAACCGATGAACGAAAACAAAAGTATAAGTGAGGTTAAAATACATTGAAAAAAGCTCCTAATCATAATGCCTTTTATGGTGCTAAATATAGTTATTTCTTTGAAATGTGCATGACTAAATCGATTAATCTTGAGGAGTAACCTATTTCGTTGTCATACCAACCTATCACTTTTACAAATTTACCAATTACTGATGTCATTTGCGAATCAAAGACGCAGGAATGTGTATTGTCGATAATATCAACAGATACAATGGGGTCTTCAGTGTACTCTAATATGCCCTTTAAAGTGCCGGTTGACGCCTTTTTGAAAGCTTCGTTAATAATCGTTATGGAAGTTTCTTCTTTTACGTTCAACGTTAAATCTGTCAGGGAACCATTTGGAACAGGAACCCTTATTCCGCAACCGCCAATGAGTTCAGAAAGATGTGGGAAAATTTTTGTCAGCGCTTTTGCAGCACCTGTGGTTGTGGGTACAATGGATTGTCCTGCAGCTCTTGCCCTGCGCAGATCACGGTGCGGCTGATCGTGTAAACTTTGGTCTGATGTGTAAGAATGCACGGTTGTAATATAAGCTTGTTCCACGCCACAAAGCTCATCTATAATTTTTATCATAGGTGCGGCATTGTTAGTAGTACAAGAGGCATTTGAAATAATTTTTTCACTTCCATCCAAAATGGATTCATTAACACCCAAAACAACCGTTTTAATGTCATCATCAGAAGAAGGAACTGATAAAATCACCTTTTTTGCACCGGAAAACACATGTGCCTCGAGTTCTTTTTTGGTTTTGAATTTACCGGTGGCTTCAATTACAAAATCCACATCAGGCCAAGTGATATTTTCAATTTTGGGTTCGTTAAATAGAGGGAATTTTTTAGAATCAACGATAATTGTTTTCTCTGAGCTTGAAACATCTCTTTTTAATACCCCGTGAATACTGTCATACTTTAGGAGATGGCTCAATGTTCGGGCATCAGCCAGGTCATTAATGGCAACAACTTCTATAATGGGATGGTCCAGAAGTAAACGGAAAAGATTTCTTCCAATCCTTCCAAAACCGTTAATTCCAATTCTTATTTTTTCAGACACAGCGGATTACTATTTAAGTAAGATGTTTTTGAGCTTTGTATGAGGAGCGGACAAGAGCGCCGCTTTCCACGTGCCTGAAACCCATTTCCAGGCCAATTTGTTCATATTTTTTAAATTGCTCGGGAAGGATAAATTCCTTAACAGGTAAATGTCTTTTTGAAGGTTGCAGATACTGACCAATTGTAACAATGTCAAGATTTACATTGCGTAAGTCTTCTAAAGTTTGAATAACTTCGGCTTCTGTTTCACCAAGACCCAGCATGATACCGCTTTTAGTCCTTTTAATGCCTTGATCCTTTAAATACTTTAAAACACCTAAGCTGCGCTCATATTTTGCCTGAATGCGCACTTCCCGGGTGAGTCGTTTTACAGTTTCCATATTATGGGAAACTACTTCAGGGTGCACTTCAATAATGCGGTCAATATTTCTTTCTACCCCCTGAAAATCGGGAATAAGGGTTTCCAGAGTGGTTTCAGGGTTCATTCTGCGTATGGCATTCACTGTTTCTCCCCAAATTATGGATCCCATATCTTTTAAATCATCACGATCAACTGATGTGATGACAGCATGTTTGATTGCCATAAGCTTTATGGAACGTGCAACTTTTTCAGGCTCTTCCCAGTCAATGGTTTCCGGGCGGCCGGTTTTAACGCCACAAAAGCCACAGGAGCGCGTGCACACATTACCCAGAATCATAAAAGTCGCAGTACCTTCACTCCAGCATTCTCCCATATTGGGACAGCTCCCGGAAGTGCAAATGGTATGTAAGTTGTATTTATCAACCAACCCCCTGAGCTCAGTGTATTTTTTACCCGTAGGTAATTTTACACGCAACCACTTTGGTTTTGGTGTTGCTTTGGGTCTTGTAAGAGTTTCAGTTTCCATAGCAGGTAAATTGGACTTCAAAGGTACAAATTATTAGGATAAAAGAATGGGGTTATTCAGTTCTGTTTTTGGTGATTATTTCAGCAAGAAGCTTTTTTGAGCGAAGCAATTTTACTTTAATATTGTTCATCGGTTCTTCAAGTTTTTCGGCAATTTCTTTATAACTCATCTCCTGAAAGTAGCGCATATTGATTACTTCCTGATAATGCGGTTTTAATTGTTTTATATAGCGCAATAGCTCCGCCAGGTTTTGTTGGGTTATTAAATTATCTTCGGGAGTGGGGGAGTCGTCTGCAATTTTCTGGATTTCTGTGCGAAAGTCTTCTGAGGTTTGGGTTTTCAGAGAGGATTTGCTTTTGCGAATCTTGTCAATATGGATATTTTTTGAAATGGTAATTAACCAGGTGCTGAATGTATACTCTTCTTTGTAAGTATTAATTTTATCAAACGCTTTTGCGAAAGTTTCTATGGTGATGTCTTCGGCTTCAGCCTCGTTCCGAACCCTGATAAGTTGAAAGGAATAGACTTCGTTCCAAAATGTATCGAGTAAAAAATTAAAAGCAGTTTGTTTACCCAACTTGGCATTTTGAATTTGCTGACAGAGTTTTTTTTTACTTACTTCCAATGTTTGGGTTTTGAAAAGAGGTTGGATATAAAGATAAGCATTTGTGAAGATATAAGTGCAAGTTCCAAAAACGGAAGCAGGATGAGTATTCCTGTTTCCTGAAGTTTAGTTAGCGCTTTATGGTATATTATATATTGAATTAAAAATCTAAATGCTGCGAGGGCAACAATCCATTTCCAGTTTACAAAAAACAATGAGACAATACTTCCTGTCCAGAATAGTATTGTTATGAGATAAAAGAGTCCCAATAAGATTTTGTGGGAAATTTTGTAATGTGCAGATGTTGTTATGTGTCTTTTCTTTTGGTTGATCCAGCTTTTCCACGTTTTTTTGGGTGTTGATATCGTGAAGCTTTCCGGAGTGTCACAAATGGCAGTATTTTGCTTTGTCGCGACTTCATTTACAAATAAATCATCATCCCCTGAGCGAATGTACATATGGCTCATAAAGCCATTGTTGTCATAAAAAAGCTTGCTGGTGTATGCCAGGTTTCTTCCCACGCCCATATATGGAATTCCTGCTTTTGCAAAACTGAAATATTGCAGGGCTGTCAAAAAGGTTTCAAAACGAATGAGGGTGTTCAGAAGGCCGGAAGCTTTTGCATAAGCACCATAGCCAAGAATCAATTGTTTTTCTTCTGAAAAGTGAGAAGCCATCTGGTTTACCCATATCTTTGAAGCAGGTTTGCAGTCAGCATCAGTAAAGATAAAATAGTGGTTTTTTGCTTTTTTGATACCGAGTGTCAGTGCATATTTTTTATTTGCCCAAAAAGCTTCATTGTTTACGACATTGACAATTTTAATCCGTGAGTCTTGGGCAGCAAAGGTCTCCATAATGTCCAGAGTGTCATCGATGGAGGCGTCATTAATTAAAATGAGTTCAAAATCAGTGTGGTTCTGCTCCAGCCACAATGGAATGTTATTCTTTAGGTTTTCAGCTTCATTTTTGCAACATACAATTACTGAAACGGGTAGGGAAGACGATACTGCAGGGGTTGGCTTAGAGAAAGCGTAGTTTGCGAAAAAGAAGAAATAGGCACAGTTTAAAACAACAATTATAGCAAATGCAGAGAGTAATGCTAAAACCATACAGCCGTGTGAAATGTTTTATGAGTGTGTTTCTTCAGTGCAATTTTCAAACTGATCCGGTGTTTTTCCGCAGAATCCGCAGGCTTCACCATCTTTATTTAAAAAGGGGCTTTGACTGGCACAGGTACCGGCAAATTTTCCGTCTTTTTTACCCCATATTTTAATTGCAATACCGGCAATGGCCAGTGCCAAAAGGACAAATGTAATTAAGAATAGTTCCATTGTTTTTGCTTTGCTGCAAAGGTACAAAAAGATTTGTGATTGTTGTTTTTGGGAGGCTGCATTTAAGGTTTCATTATAATTAAAAAACCGGAGCTTTTGTAATGAAAAGCACCGGTTTTTAATTATTTGTAGAGGAAGTTATTAACCTCCAAAGTCATCAAATCTAATGTGTTCATCAGGGATACCAAAATCTTCTCCCATTTTTTGAACAGCCTGGTTCATCAATGGAGGGCCACAGAAGTATAATTCAATTTCTTCAGGCTCCTCGTGTTTGCTCAGGTAATTGTCTATTACTACCTGGTGGATAAATCCAACAAAACCATCACCTTCACCATCAATACCATCTTTTACTTTCCAGTTGTCTTCTTCCATAGGTTCAGAAAGCGCCATATAGAATTTGAAATTTGGGAAATCTCTTTCAAGGTTTTTAAAGTGGTCTATGTAAAATAGTTCTCTTTTTGAACGTCCACCATACCAGTAAGTTACTTTTCTTCCGGTCTTAAGTGTACGGAAAAGGTGGTATAAGTGTGAGCGCATGGGTGCCATTCCGGCTCCACCTCCCACATATAGCATTTCAGCTTCGCTTTCATTAATGAAAAACTCACCATAAGGTCCTGAAATGATTACTTTATCACCGGGTTTTTGAGCAAAAATGTATGAAGATGCGATACCGGGGTTTACGTCCATCCATCCGTTTTTAGCACGGTCCCATGGTGGTGTTGCAATACGCACATTTAACATAATCTCACGTCCTTCAGCAGGGTATGAGGCCATGGAATAGGCACGTTCTACAGTTTCATTATTTTTCATTACCAGCGGCCACAAACCAAACTTATCCCATTCTTCCTGAAATTTATCAGGTGTGTCATGCTCTTCAGGGTGGGCTGTAATATCAATATCTTTGTATTTTATTTCGCAGGGCGGAATTTCAATCTGAATATATCCTCCTGCTTTATAGTTCATATCTTCAGGAATTTCAACTACAAATTCTTTAATGAATGAAGCAACATTATAATTTCGGGTAACAACGGCATCCCACTTTTTAATCCCGAAGACTTCTTCAGGAATTGTAATGTTCATATCCTGCTTTACTTTCACCTGACAGGCAAGACGTGCACCTTCTTTTAGTTCTTTTCGTGAAAAGTGAGGAGTTTCGGTAGGTAATGCTTCGCCACCACCTTCAAGTACGTGACACTCACATTGAATGCAGGTTCCACCACCACCACAGGCAGAAGGCAAGAATATTTTTTCGCTGCTCAGGGTGTTTAAAAGGTTGCTGCCTGATTCTACTTCCATTACTTTTTCACCATTTACGGTAATTTTAACGGGTCCGGATGGGGATAATTTTTCTTTAACGAAAATGAGAACCCCAACCAAGGCCAGAATTAGTACCAAAAAGGCAATTACGGTTGCTATGACTACACCCAGGGTGCTTGCTGCTAAAATCATATCGCTATTTTATTTCTTTGTTATTTTCTAAAACGATGGGATCACCCAAATCATTTGTCTCTATGTGTACATTTTGGTCTGAAGTTGTTGAAGAGGGTACATCTTCATCACCTCCGGTTAGCATTCCTCCAAAACTCATAAACCCTATAGCCATAAGGCCTGTGATAATAAATGTTATTCCCAGTCCTCTCAATGGAGCAGGAACGTTTGAGTAACGAATTTTTTCCCTGATTGCAGCAATCGTTAGAATTGCAAGAAAGAACCCGATACCGGAACTCACACCATAGTTAAATGCCAGATCGATTGTTGCAATTTCCCTTGATTGCATAAATAAAGATCCACCAAGTATGGCGCAGTTTACAGCAATAAGCGGTAAGAAAATACCCAGGGAGTTGTATAATGCAGGAAGGAATTTTTCTACAACTATTTCAACCAATTGCACCATCGTTGCAATGGTTGCAATAAAGAGGATAAAGGACAGGAAGCTCAAATCATAAGATGCATACTCAGGTCCCAGCCATTGTAAGGCTCCGTCACGTAAGATGTATTGGTCAAGAAGCCAGTTAAGAGGTACTGTAACACCCAGTACAAAGATTACAGCAGAACCTAATCCTACAGCGGTTGTAACTTTTTTTGAAACAGCAAGGTAAGAACACATCCCAAGGAATGTCGCAAAAACCATGTTGTCGATAAAAATAGATTTGAAAAATAACTCTATATGTTCCATAATTTTTTTATTGTCAGTTAAAGCGGATTAACGGTTAACTACTAGTTTTCTTCTATTAGATTTGGGTTTCTGCTGCGTTGTACCCAAATAATGATCCCCACAACGATGAGGGCCATTGGTGACAGTAACATAAACCCGTTGTTTTCATAGCCAATGGAATATAAGCCCGTTTTTGCAATGGGGTCTCCCAGCACCTGTATTCCCAAAAGGGTTCCGGAGCCTAATAACTCCCTGAAAAAACCAACGATAATCAATATAACGCTATATCCCAGGGCATTTCCGATACCATCAAGGAAAGATCGATAAACACCGTTGCCCAGGGCAAATGCCTCAAAACGTCCCATGATAATACAGTTTGTAATAATCAATCCGATGAAAACGGAAAGCTCTTTACTTAACTCATAAGCAAATGCCTTTAGAACCTGGTCAACAATAATTACAAGGGTCGCTACTACAACCAGTTGAACGATAATTCTTATTTTAGAAGGTATTATGTTTCGCATTAGCGAAATCACGACATTACCCGCACCCATTACAAACAATACAGATATCGCCATCACAATAGAAGCCTTTAACTGGGCTGTAATTGCAAGTGCAGAACAGATACCCAAAACCTGAATGGTAATGGGGTTGTTATCAGTTAACGGGTCAAGTATTAACGCTTTGTCTTTTTTAGATAATAATGCCATAACTCTATTGGGTTAAATTTCTTAAATGAGGTAGATATGTTCTTAAGTATGTTGAAATCATTGATGTGACTCCATTACCTGTAATTGTAGAACCTGCGATTGCATCTACTCTGTGATCTGTTTTTCTTTCGTTAAGGGGGTCATTGTTACCTTTGGCAACATTGATGCCTTGAAAGTTGCCGTTTTCGTCAAGAATGTGCTCACCTTCAAAATCGTCCATGAAGAAGCGCTCTTTTATATTGGCTCCAAGTCCCGGGGTTTCTGCTTTATGGTCAAAATAAACTCCTTGCACTACAAATTCTTCATTTAAGGACATAAAGCCCCAGATTGCATCCCACAAACCTTTACCGCGCATGGGTACGATATAATATGTCTCACCGTCTTTTTCTCCAACGAAAATAGGCAAACGTTTTTCATAATCAGCTCTTTTAGCGAGGGCTTCTTCTTTTGCCAAATCGATGAGGTATGCTTCATCATTTTCGGTTACTTCACCACCTTGAACGACAAGTTGTCTTTTAATATACTGGTTGAATTGTTCACCCACATTTTCAGTAGAAATAAAACTTACGTCATTAGGGCCATCGTTATTGTGAACACCCATTGCATACAGGATGTTCTGTTGTTTTTCATAGCGTTGATTTTCTACAATAGTAGGTTTCAATGAAGATGCAACAAAAGCTAGCAAGGAGCCAACAACCAATACCATTACAATGGCAAAGATGAAGGTATAAATATTACTGTCTGTTTTCTTAGCCATAGCTATGCGGTTTTAACTTTTAAACGTTTCATTCTTCTCTTGATGTTTCCTCTCAGGACATAATGGTCAATAGTAGGGGCAAACACATTCATTAGTAAAATGGCAAGGAAAACGCCTTCGGGATATGCCGGGTTAAATACCCTGATGAGCACTGAGATAAGGCCTATAAAGAAGCCATATATCCATTTTCCCTTGTTGGTTTGTGAGCCCGTTACCGGGTCTGTGGCCATATAAACGATACCAAATGCCAGACCTCCAACAATAAGGTGCTTCCAGAACTCAAGATTCATCAATCCATAAAAACTACTTGTTTCTGAAATAATTCCTGCATCAACAACACCGTTGAATATCAAGCCCATTACCAAAGCTCCAACAACTGAACTTAACATAATGCGCCAGCTGGCAACTTTTGTATATAATAAAAAGAGACCGCCAAGGAGTATTAAAAGTGCTGAGGTTTCACCCACAGAACCCGGGATGAATCCATAGAACATTTCCATAACTGAAAAATCAGGAGGGTTGTTTTGTGCCAAACTTCCTAAAATGGTTTCACCCGAAATAGCATCAAGATTGGATCCTGCTGCAATTTCTGCATCCCGTTCAACAGCACCGTGCACCCATACTTTATCACCACTCATCCAGGTGGGGTAAGCAAAGAATAAAAAGGCCCTGATTGTCAATGCGGGGTTTAGAATATTCATTCCTGTACCTCCAAAAACTTCTTTACCGATTACTACCCCAAAGATAACTGCAACGGCTAGCATCCATAAGGGAGTATCTACTGGAATGATCAACGGGACAAGCATCCCTGTTACCAGGTATCCTTCTTCTACTTCATGTCCCTTTATGACTGCAAATACAAATTCTGCTGCCAGTCCCACAACATAAGATACAATTACCAAAGGTAAAACTGTCCAAGCTCCCAAAACAAAGTTTTCCCAGTTGATGAAATGCTCAAAAAGTGAAAAATCCTGAGGAAAACCATTGATAGCAGAATAATGTTGATAACCTGCATTGAATATACCAAAAATCAAACATGGAACCAATGCCAGAATCACGGTATTCATCGTGCGCTTCAGATCATCTGCAGCCCTTATGTGAGAACCGGAATGGGTTGTTTCATTTGGCAAGTACAAAAACGTATGCAGGGCATTAAACGCCGGCGCCATTTTGGTGCCTTTGTACTTCATTTTTAAAGTGTGTAATTTATTTTTCAAACTCATAGCTTATCCTATTTCTTTGTACATAAGATCTAATCCTTTTCTGATAATCTCTTGGTGGGGTTGTTTTGAAATGCATACAAACTCGGTTAATGCAAAATCTTCAGGAGCAACTTCAAACATTCCCAATTCCTCCATAGCATCAAGGTCCTCGACCATACATGCTTTTAGAATTTGTAAGGGGTAAATGTCTAAAGGAAACACTTGCTCATATATTCCGGTTTGGACAAAGGCCCTGTGTTCACCATTGGTATTGGTGTTTAATTCATATTTCTTATTTGGTGTCAACCAGGAGAACGTCAAAGCTCTTGTTATGGATATTTTGTTGAATACCGGTTTGTTCCATCCAAAAAATTCATAATCATCACCTTCGGGAATGACACTGATGGTATTTGCATAATAGCTTAAGTGTCCATCAGCAGGTACCTTTTTTCCTGTAAGCACACCGCCACTGATGATTCTTACATTGTCTTCTTTTAATCCGGAGTCATAAACCATAGTAGATACTTCAGCACCTATTTTGGTTCTGTAATATTTTGGGTTTTCCAGAGAAGAGCCTGAAAGCGCTACGATACGTTCTGAGTTGAATTTGCCCGTAAGAAGTAATTCACCCATAATAACCAAATCCTGCGGGGTAACTGTCCAAACGGTTTCCCCTTTGTTGATTGGGTCAATTTTATTAATCAAAGTTCCCACATTTCCTGATGGATGTGGACCGGAAACTTTATGAACGGTGATATCGTTTAAATTTGCAATGGGCGATACAGAATCTGCACCAACGCCTACGTGGACTTTCCCTTTTGTTAATTTGCTCAAAGCAGTTAATGCTGCTTGCAGTTCAGCTTCTTTTCCGTTAAGGGTGTAGTCATAATCTGCAGTCAAAGGAGCACTTGCGTGTGCCGATATAAAAATGGCTTTAGGCTCCTTATCAGGGTTTGCAATAACATTGTAAGGACGTTGTATGATGAAAGGCCAGCATCCTGATTCCAGCAATCTTGATTTTATTTCTTCAGCACTTGTTTTTGAAAGGTCTGCTTTACCAAAATCCCTGTATTGATCTTCACTGTCTGCAGTGATAACAATATGGGTGATGACCCTTTTTGCCCCCCTTTTTATTTCAGTAAGTGTTCCGCTCACAGGCGAAACAAACCGAACCGATTCATTTTCCCTGGCATAAAATATATCATCACCGGCAAGAACTTTGGCTCCTTCCTTGACAACCATTTTAGGTGTGATTAAATGAAAATCTGATGGGGTAATAACAAAAGTGCGTGATCTGGGAGCATTTGTAAGGGCTTTGTCAGATTCACCTACAAGGCGTATGTCCAGCCCGTTTTTAATTCTAATGTCTTTTGACATAGGATATTGGTATTAAAGTTTACTTTAAAAACCTTAGTCTGTTTAATTAACAGATTTTAAGGAGCGCAAATTTACAAATTTTACCACGTATTTTTAAAGTATAAATAAGCTAAATTATCTATTTATATTCATTCTAAATAAAAAAAATCACCAATTAAATCAGTGTTATAATAGGTATAAAATTTGTTTATATTTACAACGTGAGCAAATAGTTTCTTAAAATTAATTTTTGGAACTTGTTATTTTAAAAATAGTATAAAGATTTATACATGAAAGAATATATAAGTGTCTTTGTTTTTGTTACTTTTTTTTCTCTTTTTTCATTTGCACAAGTTGAAGAGACCCCTCCTCCTAATTACATTAAAACCATTGAGTTTATGGGCAATACTGATCAGGCACAATTACCTATTTTAAAGTTAGGGGAGCCATTTCAGCTTAGGTTTGATGATATTATTGGTGATGAACGGGATTATTATTATACCATTGAGCACTACAATTTTGACTGGACACCCTCATCGCTGTCTAAGGGTGAATATATTGATGGTTTTGACGATGTGCGTATTGAGAATTATGAAAATTCGTTCAATACACTTCAAATATACTCTCATTACAGACTGAATGTCCCTAACAGGGATGTGAGAAGGCTCACAAAAAGTGGTAATTACCTCATTAAAGTTTTTGATGACAGAAGAAATTTGATTTTCTCCAGAAAGTTCATGATTTATGAAGACCAGGCAGGGGTGAGTGTGGGCATTAGACGTTCCAGGGATTTAAATTTTATCCACACAAAACAAGTTGTAAACTTTACTATCACTTCTCAAAATCAGGTTTTGATCAATCCAAAGCAAAATGTGAAAACACTCGTGCTTCAAAACTACAACCTCAAAACAGCTATTACTGATTTAGAACCCCAATATACCCTGGGGAATGAGTTGGTTTACAGATATGATCAGGAATCTGCCTTTTGGGGAGGTAATGAATATTTTAATTTTGACAATAGTGATGTGCGGGGTGCCACCGTCAACATCAGAAGGGTGGAACTTGAGGACACTTTTATAAATTACTTATACACTAATATTACCCGAAAAGATAGGCCTTATACTTACAATCCGGACATTAATGGAAATTTTGTTGTCCGAAATGTACGGGGTGAAAAAGCCAGTATTGATGCTGAATATGTATGGATTCATTTTGCCTTGCAATATTATGATGAACTACAGGATGGCCAGGAAATTCATTTATACGGCAATTTTAGTAATTACACCCTTGATGAATCCACCAGAATGGATTATGATTCAGCCAGTGACACCTTTAGGAACAGGCGTCTGTTTAAACAAGGATTTTATAATTATAAATATGTTATAAAAAACAGGGATGGCTCAATAAATGAAGGAGCTGTGAGTGGTGATTTTGATGAAACCGAAAATGAATATACTGTAATCGTCTATTACCGTGATCTTGGGGGTAGATTTGACAGGATAATTGGAGTGGGAAGTAACAATTCAGTAAATATAACAAACAATTAAATTGCATGCTGGACAGGCTGTCTGTTTTTCTTTCGAGCATTTTGCCTTCTACAGAACAAGGTCGAAAAGAGCTTCAGTACCGGGGTGACAAGTGTCTCAATTGTGAAGTGCCACTTGACCGAAGTGATCGCTATTGCCCCAATTGCTCCCAGTTGAATTCTACCAAAAAACTGCACTTCAAAGATATATTCAGTGAACTCTTTGCAAGCCTTTTTGCATATGACAGCCGGCTTGCGCTTACCTTGCGAAACCTGCTTTTCAAACCGGGAAAGATTTCAAAAGATTATGTTGAAGGGAAAAGAATGCGGTATGCAAACCCCTTTCGGTTTTATTTGAGTGTAAGTATCGTTTTTTTCCTTTTAAGCGGACTCCTCAATAAGATAAGCGAATATGCCGATGACAGCCCCTCCGGAAATACCGTTTCAACCTCCGTAAAGGAAACTGATTCTGAAAAGAAAAGTGATTCTGAAATTGAAAAGGAGTTAGCTGAAGACAAGATAATAACTTTTAAAACTGGTTCTTCAGTTGATACGATAAGGATTGCCAAATCAGATAAACCCGTTGCTTATTATACTGAAGCACAGCTTGACTCCTTGGGTAGTGACGTTCTCTCTACAAGATTGGAAATTTATAATGATTATCACCTAAAAAATAAAGAAGAAAGACCCCACGAAGCTCTGACAAAACTGCAACACGAGACAGGGATGTACAATAAATGGCTGTACAAAAAAGTAATTGATTATAATTTTTTCAAAGAAAACCCGGGATTTGCATATAACTTCTTTATTTCAAAACTTCCGATTGTAATATTTTTATTCCTTCCGGTTTTCACCTTTTTTATTATGCTCTTGTATATTAGAAAAGGTAAATATACTTATATGGAGCAGCTTGTTTTTGCTTTTCATGTGCAAAGCCTGTTATTTGTATTGTTAATCATCTCGGCATTGTTTGACTTTTTGTTTAACTCTGAATTATTTACTTCAATAGCATTACTTCTTTTTGTAATATACCTCTATAAAGCTATGCGAAGGTTTTATGAGCAGGGTAGGTTTAAAACATTCGTTAAATTTATGATTCTAAATGGTTTATTTACTATCTTAGCAATGTTTGCAGCAGTTGTTTATGCATTTTTGTCATTTTCACTTTATTAATTAGATGGTTCAACAAGTAACACAAGGCATAAAAATATCTGTAGTTACAGATTTTGAAGGGACATTTTATAAGAATTATAAATTGTTCTTCTCCTTTCGTTATGTCATTACCATTCACAACCAAAGTAAAGACGTGGTTCAGTTGCAATCTAGGTTTTGGAAAATCAAAGATGCATTAAATGAAACTGAAATTGTAAAAGGTGAAGGTGTCGTGGGAAAAAAACCTGTACTCAAACCCGGTGAATTTTATAAGTATACTTCAGGGTGCCTGCTGCAATCACCTTTTGGCTCGATGAGTGGTCATTATAATATGGTGAATTTTTCTTCTACAAAACGTTTTAAAGTAAAAGTGCCTGCCTTTAAACTTTGTGCCACTTTTGGTTTGAATTGATTCAATCAAAAATATCAACATCTATTTCTTTTTCGTTACCTGTTTTGAGGTCCCTGTATTTCATTGCGATTGTATCATCATTTTTGGTTGCCTGAGTAATACTCACCGTTTTTAAAAATCCCCGGTCAATCTGTAAATCCACATCTTTGTTTCCTATTCCGGTATTCAAGTGAAAATCAAACAATTTGACGGGCTCTGGTTTACGATTTTCCAAAAATTCTGAAAACCATTTTTCACGTATATTCTTCATTCTCTTAGTATAAAGCGGTGAAGAACTCCAGATGTGTGTTTTTACATTCATGTTTTTTAAATGCTTCTTTGACCCGTCCCAAACGAGTTCATAGAGGTTAAGCATTTCTCTCCATTCTATCATAATAATGGTAAAAGGCTCAATATCTGTAAAATCAAAATCTACTATCCAATTTAATCCATCTTTCACGGCAAGCAGTTCTTTCACGATAACACCTCTGCTTAATCTGTAGGTTGATTTACGCTCATGTGCTACAAAACCGCCATTGAGCAGACAGACTAAGCGTTTTCTTTCACTTATACCTATCCACGTTCCCCCGGCAACTTCGTCTTTGGGGTATACCATTTTAATGCCGTTTTCGTTATAAACTTCCGGCAAGCGGGTTTTTCTGTCAATGGCTTCGTCCCTGTTTGACGTCAAAATAAAGTCATTGGGTTCTTTTGCAATAAATGTTACTGTGCACATAGATATTATGTCATAAATTTGTGCTACAACTTACAAAAATCTAAAGAAGAAGTAAAGCAGAGTTAAAACAGACTCTTTAAAAATTTGTACCTTCGCAAACGATTAATTTTTATATAAAAACAAACAAATATGGGAAAAGGATTTTACAAAGTACCGGTAGCTGTTAACGAGCCTGTGAATAGCTATGCACCCGGGACACCTGAAAGAGAAGAGGTTTTAAAAACATACCAAAAAATGTATAAGGAGACAGTTGATGTTCCCTTGTATATTAACGGAAAAGAAATAAAAACAGGCAACACTGCCACCATCTCACCTCCTCACGACCATAAACACTCTTTAGGAACGTATCACAAAGCCGAAAAGAAACACATTCAGGAAGCTATCGACACAGCTCTGGAAGCAAGAAAACCTTGGTCAAAAATGCCGTGGCAGCAACGCGCCGGAATTTTCCTCAGGGCAGCAGAGTTAATTGCAGGTCCTTATCGCGCTAAAATCAACGCCGCAACCATGCTGGGGCAATCAAAAAATATTTATCAGGCTGAAATTGATGCCGCTTGTGAGCTAATAGACTTTTTAAGGTTCAACGTGCAGTATATGACCGAAATCTATGCAGAACAACCGGAGTCAACAAGTGGTGCCTGGAACCGTCTTGAATACCGTCCGCTGGAAGGTTTTATATATGCCATCACCCCCTTTAATTTTACGGCTATCGCCGGAAACCTGCCTGCAAGCGCAGCCCTGATGGGAAATGTTGCCATTTGGAAACCCAGTGACAGCCAGGTGTATTCTGCAAAAGTAATCACCGATATCTTCAAGGAAGCCGGTGTACCTGATGGCGTTATCAACGTCGTTTATGGAGACCCTAAGATGATTACAGACACTATATTAAGCAGCCCTGATTTTTCAGGCTTGCACTTTACCGGTTCTACAGATGTGTTTAAGATGCTGTGGAAGCAAATAGGTGAAAATATCAATACTTATAAAACATATCCCCGCATTGTTGGGGAAACAGGAGGGAAGGATTTTATAGTTGCTCACAAGTCCTCAAACCCGAAGCAAATTGCAACAGCCATTTCAAGAGGGGCATTTGAGTTTCAGGGGCAAAAGTGTTCAGCAGCTTCCCGTTGCTATATCCCGAAAAGTCTATGGCCTGAAGTAAAAAAATACGTAATCGAAGACGTAAAATCTTTCAAAATGGGTTCTCCTGAAGATATGAGCAATTTTATTACAGCTGTAATCCACGAAGGTTCTTTTGATAAACTGGCTAGTTATATCGACCAGGCAAAAAAAGACAAAAATGCTGAAATTGTGGTAGGCGGAACGTATGATAAATCCAAAGGATACTTCATCGCACCCACCGTGATAGAAACTTCAGATCCCAAATACAGTACAATGTGTACAGAATTGTTTGGTCCCGTGGTTACCGTCTATGTTTATGACGATAAAAAATGGGAAGAAACCTTACACCTTGTTGACGGAACATCAGAATATGCCCTTACAGGAGCTGTCTTCAGTGAAGACCGTTATGCATTGGAAACGGCCGTTGATATCCTTGAAAATGCTGCAGGAAACTTCTATATCAATGATAAGCCCACAGGGGCAGTCGTTGGCCAGCAGCCGTTTGGTGGAGCGAGAGCATCAGGAACCAATGATAAAGCAGGTTCTAAATTGAACTTGTTGCGCTGGGTTTCGCCAAGAATGGTAAAGGAAACATTTGTAACACCCACAGACTACCGTTACCCATTTTTAGGAGAGTAGTAGTTTATAGTTATAAAAAAAAACCGGTGAAATTGACTTCACCGGTTTTTTTATTTAGAAATGGATTATTATTGAAGCCCTGAAATACTCTCTTTGAGCATTTTTATTTTTGCAAGTGCGTCTGCCTCTTTGCTTTTTTCTGATGCGACCACAGCTTCCGGGGCATTGTTGACAAAACGCTCATTTGCAAGTTTGCCTTGAACAGACTTTAAGAAGCCTTCTGTATATTTAAGTTCTTCTTTGAGTTTTTCCAGTTCCTCCTCAATGTTTATGGCACCTGCCATCGGTATGAAATATTCATTTGATTTTACCCTGAAGCTTAATGCTCCGTCTACTTTATCGGTTACGTAAGACAGCGTTTCGACATTGCCAAGCTTCACGATAATGGAATCAAATTTATTTGTGAAATTTTCAGCATTCATCACGGAAAGCTTTATGGTGTCCTTAAAGGAGATATTTTTCTCCTTCCTGATGTTCCTGATCCCGGAAATAATTTCAGAAGCAAATTCAAATCCGGAAACCAAAGCAGTATTGGGTGTTTTTTGCTCAGGCCACTGAGATACTATCAAGGCTTTCTCAGGGCTTCTTTCGGTTAAATTTTGCCAAAGTTCTTCAGACAGGAAAGGCATAAAGGGATGTAATATTTTTAAATTATTTTCCAAAGCATCAATAACAGCCTCATAGGTCTTTTTGTCAATGGGTTGCCCGTAAGCGGGCTTAACCATCTCGAGCAGCCACGAGCAGAAATCGTCCCATACCAGTTTATAAGTTGCCATCAGGGCATCGCTGATGCGGTATTTACTGAAATGGTCTTCAATTTCAAGTAGCGTGCTATCCAATTTGGCATTATACCATTCAATGGCTGTTGTGGCATAGTCGGGTTGGTCGATATCTTTTACTTCCCATCCTTTAATAAGGCGGAAGGCATTCCAGATTTTGTTTGCAAAGCCTTTACCCTGGTTGCACAATTGCTCATCAAACAACAAATCATTTCCTGCTGAAGCACTTAACAACAGTCCCACACGCACTCCATCTGCGCCATATTTATCAATAAGGCCCAAGGCATCGGGTGAATTACCCAGTTGTTTTGACATTTTACGGCCTTGTTTGTCTCTTACCAGCCCTGTAAGGAAAACGTTTTCAAAAGGGCGTTTTCCGGTGTATTCATAGCCGGCAATAATCATTCTGGCAACCCAGAAGAATAAAATATCGGGACCGGTAACCAGATCGTTTGTTGGGTAATAATATTGAAATTCTTTATTTTCAGGGTTGCGTATGCCGTCAAAAACGCTCATAGGCCAAAGCCATGAAGAAAACCAGGTGTCCAAAGCATCAGGATCCTGTTTTAAATCAGAAACCGCAAGTTGTGGGTTTCCTGATTTTTTTCGCGCAAGCGTAAGAGCTTCTTCTTTGGTTTCTGCAACTACAAAATCATCTTTTCCGTCACCAAAATAAAATGCCGGTATTTGCTGTCCCCACCACAATTGACGGGAAATATTCCAGTCGCGGATGTTTTCCATCCAATGACGGTATGTATTTTCAAACTTTTTGGGGAATAGTTTTACTTCTTCGGTTTCCAGTACAGCTTTAATGGCCGGTTTTGCCAGTTCTTCCATCTTTAAAAACCACTGGTCGCTGAGGCGTGGCTCAATAACCGCTTTGGTGCGCTCACTGGTGCCTACTTTGTTTAGATAGTCTTCAATTTTGAGCAAATGTCCATTTTCTTCAAGTTCTTTAGCAATTTCTTTTCTGACCACAAAGCGGTCCTTGCCTTCATAATGCAGACCGAAAGAGTTTAAGGAGCCGTCCGGATTTAAGATATCAACAATTTCCAGATTGTGTTTGTCGCCTAAGTTTTTGTCATTTTCATCGTGGGCGGGCGTTACTTTTAAACACCCGGTTCCAAATTCCATATCGACATATTCGTCCTCAATAATAGGAATCACCCTGTTTGCAATCGGGACAATGGCTTTTTTTCCTCTTAAGTGTACAAAGCGTTCATCATTTGGGTTGATACAGATAGCGGTGTCCCCTAAAATGGTTTCAGGCCTTGTAGTGGCTATCGTGAGGGTGTCTTTACTGTCTTCTATTTTATATTTAATATAGTAGAGCTTGCCTTGTTGCTCTTCAAAAATTACTTCTTCGTCAGAAAGCGTGGTTTGTGCTTCGGGATCCCAATTGACCATGCGGTAGCCGCGGTAAATGAGTCCTTTGTTATACAAATCGACAAATGATTTGATAACCGAAGCAGACATATCGTCATCGAGTGTGAATTTTGTGCGTTCCCAGTCACAGGAGCATCCCAGTTTTTTTAATTGTTCCAGGATGATTCCGCCATGTTTGTCAGTCCAGTCCCAGGCGTGTTTTAAAAACTCTTCCCGGGTTAAATCAGCTTTGTTGATGCCTTCACTTTTTAGTTTTGCAACCACTTTTGCCTCTGTTGCAATAGATGCGTGGTCTGTACCGGGAACCCAGCAGGCATTATAGCCTTTGAGACGTGCCCTTCTTATGAGTACATCTTGTATGGTGTTGTTGAGCATATGCCCCATGTGTAAGACGCCGGTAACGTTGGGTGGTGGTATTACAATGGTATATGGTTTTTTCTCATTGGGGGTAGAATGGAAGAAATTATGTTCCATCCAGTAGTTATACCATTTGTTTTCAACTGCTTTGGCATCATAGTTTGAAGAGATACTCATTTTTATGGTCTGATTTTTGAAATAGAAAGCAAAAGTAGTTATAACTTCAAGATAATAAAAGTGAATAATTTAATTTGCTTGAAGTATAAAAAGTAATTACATTTACAATTCTTAAAATTTAGAAATTATGAAAAAATTAGTTTTGATATTATTTGTAGGACTAATAAGTTTTGCAACACAGGCACAAACTGCTGAAATCAGTTTTGAAGAGGACACTATAGATTATGGTGAAATTGAAAAAGGAAGCGATGGTGTGCGTACCTTTAAATTTACAAATACAGGTGATGCACCTTTGGTTATTGAGGATATCAAGTCAACCTGTGGCTGTACAATCCCTAAAAAACCTTCAGGACCCATAGCCCCCGGAGCGTCAGATGTTATTGAGGTTAAATATGACACCAATCGTGTAGGACCCATCAGAAGGTCAATCAGTGTTTTTTCAAACGCTCAGGAGCCTATTGTTACCCTAAAAATAAAGGGAACTGTAAAAGGATAATTTACTTCAGAATATTATAATTCATAGCCTCTCTGATTTCAGGGAGGCTTTTTTATATATCTTTCAGGTCAAATTTTACTTTTTGTTCATAGCCGTTTCTGGAAATGGTCATTCTTATGGTTCTTCCTTCCCGGGTATAAAACATTTGATTAAGTTCTTGAAGTTGAAATTTATAAGCCGGAGTGCTGTTCACTTCTAAAATTTCATCACCCACCTTGATTCCTGCAATTTCAGCAGGTGAACCTTTTCTAATCTCAACAACTTCAAAAACCTGTTCAACCCTTAGTTCCATTTTTGGAGAAAGGTTTAAATTAAAGACTGAAAAGTTCTCGTTTTGATTGAGTCTGTAACTGTCTGGCGCAATATTTTTTTGCTCTTTGACCAAGGTGAAACCACCTTGCTGCAGTGTCAACCCGCTCATATTATAGTAAAAGGGCTCGTTGAAATATTTATTTCGCTTTAGCTGAATATATTGATCCTGATAACTTATAGTCCAGTTGAAACGCTTTAAAAGCTCCCCGCCAATACTTCCATTCCTGGTTTTTTGATTGTCAAGGATATCAATAAATTCAACATCAGGATATGCAGTATTTACATTGGTGAAATTAAAGCTTGCCAAAGTAAACTCCTCAACTTTTGAACGTTTACCGTAAATGCTTCCATTGATTCCCAGACCCAGATAATCTTCAAAGGCATTTTCAGGGATAACTATGTTTTCATCACTGTTTTCAAACAGCCATAATGCATCACCGGAACCGGAATCAATGAGTAAATTTACTTCCTTCTCTATATTGCCTTCTCTAAAACTTGCCGTAAGGTGTGGTTTACCGTTTTTAAAAAGCAACTCTTTTTCCAGGCAACCACGGCATTTTTTCTTTTTGTAAAGTTCAGGTTTGAAAAAACGAATGCGCTCCAGTTGATTGTTGATTTCAACGACAAAATCTTTCATAAAATCTTTGCCGATGATACCGTGAACGGGTACACCCAGGCGGGAAGAAAAATTCAAAGCACCATCAAAAACCACATAAATGGTTTGGTTTGAGCTTATTGATTTTCCAATTTTAATGGTATTACCTTCAGATTTTAAGGCATCTACAGGTTCCCCTTTTCCGAGTCCGCGCAGTTTTATTAGTGACGAGTTTTTCAGTTCGATGGTGTCAATTTCCTCAAAACTGAAAATTACAGTTGATGCCGCCCCTGTATCCAGTAAAAATGTAAGAGGGACATTATTCACCTCAATCGGCATTAAAATAAGGTTGTTGATGAGCTTAAAAACAACTTTATCCCTTTTCTTATTTTCGGGCAATTTAAAATGATCCTGACTGTAGGTGAATGCTGCCTGCAAAATGAGACAGAAAATGAGGAGTATTTTAACTGTTTGCTTCAAGCATTTCGGTTTATTTAAATGCCACAAAAATTGTGCTATATTGAGCAATCTTTGAGGAATTCTGAAGAATATTTCGCAACTTTGTAATCTAAATGTACAAAAAATGCCAAAGATTTCAAACAAAGGAAAATCAATGCCCGAATCACCCATAAGAAAGTTAGTCCCTTATGCTGATTTAGCGCAACAAAGAGGTCGGAAAATATATTATTTAAACATCGGTCAGCCTGATATAAAAACACCCCAAATTGCCCTTGATGCGATCAAGAATAATGATATTGAGGTTCTGTCTTACAGTCACTCTGCCGGTTTTGAGAGTTACAGAAAAAAACTGGCCACGTATTACAAAACAATAAACCCGTCAATAAACAGTGATAATATCATTGTAACGACGGGTGGGTCTGAGGCCTTGCTTTTTGCCATGGGAAGTATTGCAGATGCAGATGATGAAATCATCATTCCGGAGCCGTTTTATGCAAATTATAATGGTTTCGCCACTGCTTCAGGGGTGAAAGTAGTTCCTGTAATTTCTGGGATTGATAATAACTTTGCACTGCCACCTATTTCTGAATTTGAAAAGCTTATTTCAGATAAAACCAAAGCCATCCTCATTTGCAATCCGGGGAACCCTACCGGTTATCTGTATTCCAAAGAAGAAATTGACCAACTTGCAGCGCTC
The DNA here is from genome assembly GCA_963975935.1 of uncultured Flavobacteriaceae bacterium. Classification (GTDB taxonomy): domain Bacteria; phylum Bacteroidota; class Bacteroidia; order Flavobacteriales; family Flavobacteriaceae; genus Planktosalinus. The sequence continues at coordinate 142,725 of CAXBIQ010000004.1, read as the reverse complement.
GTAAAAAAACACGATTTGTTTTTACTTGCAGATGAGGTCTACCGTGAGTTTGCTTATGACGGACTGCAACATCACTCCATTCTCTCTGTTCCCGGAATTGAAGACAATGCGATTGTGATTGATTCGGTTTCCAAACGCTATAGTATGTGTGGGGCTAGGATAGGTTGTCTGGTTTCCAAAAACAAGGAAATTATGGACACGGCAATGAAATTTGCCCAGGCCCGGTTGAGTCCGCCCACTTTTGCCCAGATTGCAAGTGAGGCTGCACTAGAAACACCCCAGGCTTATTTTGATGATGTTATTACAGAATATAAAGACCGCAGGGACTTATTGGTTTCCGAACTCAGGAAAATTCCGAATGTAAAAGTAGCAAATCCCGGAGGTGCGTTTTATTGTATCGCAGAACTTCCCGTAAAAGATGCTGATGCCTTTGCACGCTGGTTGCTTGAGGATTTCCATTTGGATAATGAAACGGTAATGGTAGCACCTGCCGCCGGTTTTTATTCAACTCCCGGTGCAGGCAAAAACCAGGTGCGTATTGCTTATGTTTTGAAAAAAGAGAATTTACAAAAAGCGGTATTGATCTTAAAAGCAGCACTTGAAGCCTATACTGATTGATGCAAATAGAAACCAACAAATCACTTAAGCATTTCAATACCTTTGGCATTGATGTAAAGGCAAAGCATTTTGTTGCAGTTTCATCTGTAAAAGAGTTACAGGATACTTTAAATGAAAAAAGCTCTGATAACACCTTTATTCTTGGCGGTGGAAGCAATATGTTGCTTACCCAAGATATCGATGCGTTGGTGATTCATGTGAACTTAAAAGGCATATCAGTAGCCTTTGAAGACGAAAAGGAAATCCATTTAAAAGCCATGGCCGGTGAAAACTGGCATGACTTCGTGCTTTACTGTCTCGAAAAAAATTACGGAGGCATTGAAAACCTCTCATTAATTCCCGGTAATACCGGAACCGCACCCATGCAAAACATTGGCGCCTATGGAGTGGAACTCAAAGATGTTTTTGTTTCCTGTGAAGCGCTCAATATTCACACAAAACAACTTCGTACATTTACAAAAGGCGAATGTAATTTTGGATATCGCGAGTCCATTTTTAAAACCACCGAGAAAGGAAATTACATCATCACCGGTGTGACCTTGAAACTCACAAAGAAAGACCACAAAAAAAACATTGAATACGGTGCCATCAAACAGGAGCTGGAAAAGATGCAGGTTGATGAGCCCTCCATACAGGATATTTCAAAAGCCGTGATAGTGATTCGGCAATCGAAACTCCCTGATCCCCAAGAGTTGGGCAACAGTGGTAGTTTTTTTAAAAACCCGGTGGTAGATCAAAAAACATTTGACCATTTTATAAGCCGGTTTCCGGAGGCCCCTTATTACAAAATGTCTGAAAACCAATTTAAAATTCCTGCAGGATGGCTTATAGAACAAGCCGGTTTTAAGGGAAAACGATTTGGTGATGCAGGGGTTCATAAAAATCAGGCGTTGGTTTTGGTCAATTATGGAAATGCTACAGGGGCTGAAATATTAGAACTGGCAAAACGCATTCAGGAAACTGTTGAAGAACAATTTGGTATCTTTGTAGAACCGGAAGTCAACATTCTTTAAACGCTGTAATCTTATGGCAAATACACTCACCGAACAGGAATTGCACAATCTCGCTATGAATATTGTGGGAAAAGACCTTGAAGAACAAGGGTTTGAATTTTTGGCTGTAAACTCAAAATTTAAAAAAGACCCGCAGTTTGTAGTTTTAAAAGAAAAGATACTGCATTTTGTAGTGGTGCGGGCTGTTACCTATCCTGATGCTGTACAGGAATTTGACAAGAAGCTGATGAAAAAAATGAAGGATCACGCCGAGAAGTTTGAAGCCAAAACCTATTTTGCCAGAGTAGGTTTGGGCCGTGGAGACGATTATAAAGAAGCCATCGTTAAAGATGAGGAATACACCGTTATTTATAATGGATTGCAAGAAATTTAAAAAGTTTTTACCTAAAAGAAAAAGAATGAAAAAAGTCCTGATTGTTTTTTTAGCACTGTTGTTTATATCCTGCCAGGATAAAGAGACCAATACCCTTCTTATAAAAAATACCGGAGATGCTTTTGGCACGACTTATAACATTCAGTATGAAAGCAAAAAGGATTTTCACGATGAATTTAACCGTGTTTTTGAGCGGGTAAATCAATCTATGTCCACCTACATGCCCAAATCAGATATCTCCAGAATCAATCAGGGAGACACCACCGTTGTGGTGGATGAAATGTTCAAAGAAGTTTTTTTAACTTCGAAGGATATCTGGGCAAAAACAAAGGGAGCCTTTGATCCCACGGTGGGGTCTTTGGTCAATGCCTATGGATTTGGACCCACAGCAAACCTCAAAAATATTGACAGTACAAAAGTTGACAGCCTGATGAATTTTGTGGGTATGGAACGGGTTGAAATTACTTCCAATGATAAAATCAGAAAGCAATATCCAGAGGTTTATCTGGATTTTAATGCCATAGCAAAAGGCTATACTTTAGATCTTTTGGCAAAAGTACTTGATGAAAAAGGCATTTCAAATTTTCTTATTGAGTTGGGCGGTGAAGTGGTTGCCAAAGGTGTCAACCCTGATAAAAAAGAGCCCTGGGCTGTGGGAATCGATAACCCCACGGTATCTGACGGAATTGAAATATTTAAAGTAATCACACTCGAAGACCGGGCGATGGCTAGCTCGGGCAATTACAGAAAATTTATTGAGGACCCTGAAACCGGACAGAAATTTGTACACACCATCAATCCTGAAACCGGATGGCCTCAAAAAAGCAATGTGTTAAGTGTTACTGTACTGGCAGAAAACTGTATGCTTGCAGACGCTTATGCCACTTCTTTTATGGTGATGGAACTGGAAGAGACCCAAAACTTCCTGAACAACAACTCACAACTCGATGTCTTTATCATTTTCACAGATGATGAAGGCAACCTACAAGAGTGGATGACAGAAGGGTTTGAAAAGGTAGTACTGTAAATCTATATTACACCCTACATCTTCTTAATTTTTCTTAAAAATTTTCTAGCAAGTAAGTAAAATATATCACTCATCCTTTGTGGTGTAAATAGCTTTGTATTGATTTCAAGGTGCGAAGCCGTATGCATACATACTCTTTTGATGGCTTTCCAGGATTATTACAATACATTTTTCCTATTTATGCTATATCTTAAATACGTTATACATACGCTATACATTCGCTATATATACGCTATAAATATGCTATATATACGGTATATTTATTTACTTAACAGCACGTTAAATAGACTTGCCCTAGCGGTAACAGCTTTCAAAGCAGATTGCGTTGAAGCGTGCGCTATTTCGCTTTTTTTGTAAAGCAATGCATCCTTTCCATTCTTATTGAATTGACAATAGATGTCTTATCCTATAGCGTATTAAATGTTAAAAAAAATAACATATAAGCTATTTTTACTATCTTGAAGAGAATAAATAACCAACCAAAAACCCATTCTTTTGACATACACAGGGCGTGATTTAATAGCGGTATTAATGTATTTTAATTTGATTGACAATCTTGACAGCGGCTTGTACGTGATCAATAAAGACTTTTGTGATGGTACCCAAGAACAAACGGCAGTTTATAAAAACGATTGATGATGAAAAGGTTTTATTTAATAGCATTTTGTTGTTTTAATTTTGGCTTGCTTCAAGGGCAATACACACAAATACCTGACCCCGGCTTTGAGCAGTTTTTGATTAACGAGAGTTTAGATGATGTGTTGGATGGACAAGTATTAACAAGTCAGATAAATTCCATTGTACAACTTGAGATTTTCGAGCCGGAGCCTAATATCACAGATTTAACGGGAATAGAGGATTTTGAATCATTGGAATTTTTAGTAATCGGGCTTACAGGATTGACTAGTTTAAATTTAAGTGAGAATACAAATTTATCGGCTATCTTTTGTATTTTAAATCCTGAATTGGAACACATCAATTTCAATGGTACAGAAGCCCTAGAGCTTGCTTATATTTTCCAAAATAGTTTAACTAGTCTAGATGTATCTACTAATCATCAATTAGTGGACTTATGGGCATACCAAAATCAAATATCGGATATAAATCTTGGCGAAAATGAAAATTTGATTGATTTAGTCTTAGATGAAAATCTTATTATTGATATAGATGTAACTGGAGCTGTAAATTTGATAGGCTTGGGTTGTAATGATAATTTACTTACTGAATTGGATTTAACACAAAATACAAGTTTAGAGAATCTATTTATTGACTCAAATCAATTAACGAGTTTGGATGTACGCAATGGCAACAATAGCCTCATTAATATTTTTATTGCCACCAATAATCCTGATTTGCAATGTATCTTGGTTGATGATGCGGCATACAGCACTGCCAACTGGCCCGATATAGATGCCACCACTACTTTTGTTGAAACAGAGGCAGCCTGTGATGCCTTGTCCCTAAATGACGTGGTTTTAACACGCGATATTAAAGTTTTTCCCAACCCTGCAACCTCCTTTTTTGTGCTTGCAAGCCCCAATCACACCATAGAAAACGTGGTACTTTATGACCTTCAAGGCAAGCAGGTTAAAACTTTTGAACCACAGGAGGTTGATACACCACAGTTTGATGTGAGTGAGTTGCCCGGCGGGGTTTATTTTATAACCATCGAGGTTGAAGGCAGGCGGGTGGTGAAGAAGCTGGTTGTGAAACATTAGAAAGAATGAAAAAGGTTTTTATAATTGTTATTTTCTTTATGGGGATGGGTTTCCTTCATGCCCAATACACGCAAATCCCTGACCCCGGCTTTGAGCAGTTTTTGATAAATGAAGGTATTGATACTGAGCAAGTACTGGATGGACAGGTTTTAACAAGTGACATAAATACCATTGCGCAACTTGAAATTGTCGAGCCGGAGCCTAATTTCGCCGATTTAACGGGAATAGAAGATTTTGTGTCTTTAGAGGAATTATTCATTGGTTTTACCGAATTGACTAGTTTAAATTTAAGTGAAAATACAAATTTAGCGGCTATCTTTTGTATTTTAAATCCTGAATTGGAACACATCAATTTCAATGGTACAGAAGCCCTAGAGCTTGCTTATATTTTCCAAAATAGTTTAACTAGTCTAGATGTATCTACTAATCATCAATTAGTGGACTTATGGGCATACCAAAATCAAATATCGGATATAAATCTTGGCGAAAATGAAAATTTGATTGATTTAGTCTTAGATGAAAATCTTATTAATGATATAGATGTAACTGGACTGGTAAATTTGATTGGTTTTGGTGGCAATGATAATTTGATTACAGAATTAGATTTAACACAAAATTCAAGTTTAGAAAGATTGTTGATGAATTCAAATCAATTAACGAGTCTGGATATACGCAATGGCAACAATACCCTTATTACAGACTTTATTGCCACCAACAATCCTGATTTGCAATGTATCTTGGTTGACGATGCGGCATACAGCACTGCCAACTGGCCCGATATAGACGCCACCACTACTTTTGTTGAAACAGAGGCAGCCTGTGATGCTTTGTCAGTAAACGATGCGGTTTTAAAACAGGATATTAGAGTTTTTCCCAATCCGGCAACGTCCTTTTTTGTGCTTGCAAGCCCCTATCACACCATACAAAATGTTGCCCTTTATGACCTTCAAGGCAAACAGGTTAAAACTTTTGAGCAAGAGGAGGTTGATACACCACGGTTTGATGTGAGTGAGTTGCCCGGCGGGGTTTATTTTATAGCGATGGAGGTTGAAGGCAGGCAGATGGTGAAGAAGCTGGTTGTGAAAAGGTGAGCGATCCCACAACACCTTTCTTGATGTTTCATCATACAGCAGTGGCTATTATATCGTTGCTTTGGTATGTAATGGTGAGATTGTGGACACTAAAAACTTAATTAAAAACTAAAAATTATTAAAAAGCTTATATACATTTTTTTTGCATTTATTATTAGTGATGGTTACTCTCAAGTTTATATAACTGAACTTGTTATTTCGCCAACATCTGAAGAAAGTACTATTAATGTTCTTGTTACAACAGTTCATAATCATGGACACTTTTATGAAGAAGAAGTTTACGATTTGGATAATAATACAATAACATTAAAAATATGTGTATTTGGGAATGTTGCCACTGGAGTATCTTATGTGACTACTGAAAGAGATATCGTATTACCAATTATACCTGAAAACTATACGTTGATTTGTGAAATTTATTATGAAGGCACAAATTTTCCCCCAGTTTGTGAATATTTAAATGAAGATATGACAGACAGCGCAACCCTTACATTTAGTGCTCCCCTGGAAGATGAGGTAGTTTTAAATGTACCTAATTTTGGCCACCCTGAGAAAGAAATAAGCATTTACCCCAACCCAACAGCAAAAGCGTTTTTTATTGAAAGCCCTTTTGCCAGCTTGCAAAACGTGGCCCTTTATGACCTTCAAGGCAAGGAGGTTAAAACTTTTGAGCCACAGGAAGTGAACACACCACGATTTGATTTAAGCGAACTTGCAGGCGGGGTTTATTTTATTGCCATGGAGGTTGAAGGCAAGAGGGTGGTGAAGAAGCTGGTGGTGAAGTAATGCCATTACCCGGCAAGAGTTTAAATAAGTGATTCTAGAATAAATTAAAACCTCCCGATGTAGCAATACACGGGAGGTTTTTTTGCTTTATTCTGTAAAATTTATTTTCCTTTATTTTTTACATATTTTTCAAGCCATTGGTCTTGCTCCCACAGCATATGCATAATGCTTTCGCGTGCAGCATAGCCGTGACTTTCTTTGGGAAGCATCACGAGCCTTACCGGAGCCCCAAGGCCTTTTAGCGCGTTGAAATAGCGCTCACTTTGCATGGGGTAAGTACCAGAGTTATTATCAGCTTCCCCGTGAATCAACAGCATAGGTGTTTTCATCTTTTCAGCGTGCATAAAGGGGGACATTTCATAATAAATCTCCGGAGCTTCCCAATAGTTGCGTTCTTCAGCCTGAAAACCAAAAGGCGTCAACGTCCTGTTGTAAGCACCGCTTCTGGCGATGCCGGCCGCAAATAAATTTGAGTGCGACAAGAGGTTTGCGGTCATAAAGGCCCCATAACTGTGTCCACCCACGGCTACACGGTTTCTGTCAATATAACCCAGTTGGTCCACAGCGTCTATAGCTGCTTTTGCATTGGCGACCAATTGTTCTTTAAAGGTATCATTGGGTTCTTCTTCGCCTTCACCAATAATGGGAAATGCCGCATCATCCAAAACAACATAGCCACGGTTTACCCAATATAAGGGTGAGCCGTAATATGGATAGGTGAATTCATTGCTGCTCGAGGTAACCTGTGCAGCACTGGCGGCATCTTTAAATTCACGCGGGTAAGCCCACATCAACATGGGCATTTTTTCTTTTTGGGCTTTATCATAGCCCACCGGCAAATACAAGGTTGCCGAAAGTTCCAGACCGTCTTCCCTTTTATAAGTGATGACTTCTTTGTGAATATCCTGAAGGGCTTTAAACGGGTTTTCAAAATCTGAAAGTTTGGTGAGTTCGCCGGTGTTGATGTTTCTCAGGTAGTAGTTCGGGAATTGATTGCTGCTTTCCAGACGGGTAAGAACAATTCCATTTTCGGGATCGATCATTCGTGTAAGGCTTTCCAGCATTTCCCCTTTTTCAGCATGGTAGAGGCGCTCTGTTTTGTTTTCGCGTAAGTTGTATGTATCTACAAAGGGTAATTTTCCTTCTTCGGAATAGCCATCGCCCAGAAGAAACAAGTTGCCTTTTTTAATTTCCAGGACATTTCTGCCATATTGGTTTTTTGTGGTGACAAAACTTCCCGGGTCACTGTAGCGGTCTTGATAGTTGCGTTCTATAAACAAGGTTGGTTTTTGTGAAGGTTTTGAAGGGTTGAAAAATTCAGAACGTGTGGTTCTCGTGTTCCACCAGTAATTGTTTACCAGGGCGGTGTTTGCATCCCCCCATTCAATACCCGAATAGCGCAACTTTGTTTTTATCAATTCTGAAGGATTAGCATTAAAAGGAGCTTGCAATTGCATTACTTTGTCACGAAAGTCAACTTCCTTTTCAGGGTCTCCTCCGTCCAAAGCTTCTGCCCAAACGAGTGTCGCGGCGTGGTCATCGCGCCATGAAATGCTTCTGGGGCCTGTTTGCACTGCCATAAACCCCTGCGGGAGTTCTTCAATTAAAGGAACATCAACAATGGTTTTTATCAGGTTTCCTTGTTTGTCATAGACATTATAGGAAGTAGGAAAACGGTAATAAGGCACGATGTAGGAAAAAGGCCTTTTTATTTCGGAAATGAGGAAGTAATTGCCGTCCGGGGAAGGGGAGATGTTTCGGTAGAGGGCGGCCTCTTTCCATTTTGATTTGTTTCCGTTAAGGGAAACTTTCCAGATTTCTGAGCGGGCAAGCGTTTCAAAATTTTCTTCATCACTGGTGTTTTTCAATAAATCCTGATAGGTCCTGTTTTGTGCTTTTTGTCCGGCATCATTAACGGAAATAATGGGTCCCGTGGGCACGGCACTTTCTGTATCAATAAGTGCTTTCCTGTCGGCCGGCAACACCGTTAACAAAAAGCCGGAATCATCTGCCAGCCAGGAAGCCGGGTTGCCCATGTTTGCGTTTAAGTTGGCATCAGTAAGTTTTACAGCTGTTTGCTCATTGTAATCAATAACCCATAAGGAGAGCCCTGTATTTGAGGTCACGGTAAAGGCGATATGGTTTTGTGCATTGGACCAGCTTAGGTTTCCGATTTTTACATTTTCGGGCATTCCCGAGATGGGTATTTCTTTTTTGGAGGCCGGGTCAAAGATGCTCACCTTGGTATAATATCGTGCCCTGCTGGAGCTGTTTGTGACGGGGTTGATTCTGAGACCGCCCAATCTCATTTCCTTTTCTGAAAGCTCATCAATCGATTTGTATTGATCGCGGTACAGCAAAATAGCTTTGGTGCCATCGTGATTGATGCTCATGATGGGGGGTAAGGTGGCATCAGCAAGTGAGAGGATGTCTTCGTGGGGCTTTTGGTAATTAATATCAATTTGGGCATAGGTGCCGAGAGATATAAAAAAAACAATGAGGAAAAATAGATTTTTTAAACGCATAAAATTATTGAATTTGAATGGATGTATATTTTCCCTAAAAATAGTAAAAAATAAAATGATTGTTGGTTTATTAGTATAAGAGTAATTTATACTTGGTATGTCCCATAGGGAGGGTTAGCTGAGAAAAACAATTTAAAATATTTATCTAAAATTTAGCATTTGAGTAGTAAAAAATTGTGATGAATTGGATTAGTTTCGCATTTTCAAATGGAAACTTTTATAATCCTTATCATTTCGATGTTGATTAGCATTTCCCCTTTTGGGGAGGCTAAGGTGGGTATTCCTTATGCCGTCGTCAACGATGTCAATATTTATATCGCCTTTATTTTTTGTGTCATTGCCAATATTCTTGTTTTCCCGTTAATGAACTTTTTTTTAGAGTCTATAAACAGGTATTTTTTTAAATGGCGATTTTATAAAAAGTCATCTGTTTTTATTGCCCGGCGGGCAAAAACGGGAGCACAAAAAGGCATTCAAAAGTATGGCTTTTGGGGACTGATGATTTTTGTGATGGTACCCTTGCCGGGAACCGGGGTTTATGCCGGAACCCTTGCTGCCTATATTTTTAAAATTGAGCGCAAGCAAGCCTTTCTTGCCAACAGTATTGGGATCTTTTTTTCGTCTGTGATTATCTGGGTAAGTACATTGGTTGCTATGGAGGGTTTTTCTTAAACTTCTTTACAATTCCCGATTGAAATTCTTCTTGGAATATTCTTAATATGTTAAAAAAATTAACATATAAAATATTTTTTACTATCTTGAAGAAAATTAACAACCAACAAAAACCTTTTCTTATGAAACACACACACACACATCGCAACCTCTTAGCAGCATTGCTGTAATTTTACTTTGTTTCCTGATGCTTGCTTTCACCTTTAAAAGTCAGGGACAAGCCGGAGCTGCCTGTCTGGTCGACACGATCCCGATAGGTAAAAAATCATACCATACCGGAAAAGTTGATATGGATTTTGCAACTCAGGACCCATTGGTTTTTAACACCTATTTTCACGATAACCAAACACAACTCACACTCACAGAAGCGGATTTTCTGGAGATAATAGCTTACTTGAATATTGAGTTTAACCAATACAACATTTTTTTTAAGTACCGTGGGTTTGAATTTGTACCACAAGGAGGATCGGTAAATATTCAAAGTAATATGTTAAATTATCAAATTGTTAATAATTTAGGGAGTACAGCGTTGTCACCTGATTATATATTAATGAGTTATACAGCTTTTATAGACAACAAATTTATGTTTGCCCATGAAACCGGTCATATTTTCGGTCTTCTTCATACTAATACAGGTACTTTCGGTTTTGAATCAACGTTTAACACTCCATTGGTTTGCAATGGTGATACACTTCTTGAAGGATGGTTCCCTAGTTTTACTTCCAACTCAGAAAATGTCACACGTGACGAAACCAGTCCAAAGTATAATGCTCCCACCAAAGGAGATTTAATACATGACACCCCTGCTGCTTATGGCGTTGGTACTGGTCAAGAAATGAACGTATGTTATAATACACAAACCATTGAATATTTGTACAGTGCAGAGGTTATAGATAATGAGGGCGACCCCTATGTAAATATTGATGTCACCAATTTTATGAACACAGCACTAAGCTTTTTTCCACACTTAGATCATTTTACCCCCGGGCAGGGCGTAAGGATGCGGGAAACCATTTTGAATGAACAAGACCTTTTAGACAGGACAACTACAATTTGTTCATTATATGAGCCCTATGCAGGTGGATATTATTTTGCAGGACCTTACAATACCACGTTGCACACACCTCTATTTCAACCCGGTTTTGACTATCGTTTTATAGCATGTGGCAGTGGTACGGAAATTTATAACGAGCCAACTGCTTGTGAAACTTCCTTTAGTTATCAAAGCCTCAACCTCATTAAGCAGGTTGACAAATATTCACTTGACTTAGAGGATATTTACCACCCCAATCACAGTGCCATTGTCATAGACCAGCTAAGCAATACCCCTGAAGTTTGCTATAACAATTACAACCGAAGCCCGGGCGGGGGCAGTGTGATACGATTTAATGACGGGGTTTACAATACCAATACAACCACCACCTTAAAAGACTCCCTTCAAATCAACGATCCCTATTTAATTGACAATCTTGACAGCGGCTTGTACGTGATCAATAAAGACTTTTGTGATGGTACCCAAGAACAAACGGCAGTTTATAAAAACGATTGATGATGAAAAGGTTTTATTTAATAGCATTTTGTTGTTTTAATTTTGGCTTGCTTCAAGGGCAATTCACTCAAATACCTGATCCTGCATTTGAGCAGTTTTTGATAAATGAAGGATATGATGATGTAATGGATGGACAGGTATTAACCGGTAATATTAATGGAATAATACAGTTTGAAATTGTGGATCCAGTGCCCAATATCACTGATTTAACAGGAATAGAGGATTTTGACTCTCTAGAGTATTTAGCAATCGGGCTTACAGGATTGGTTAGTCTAAATTTGAGTGCCAATAATAACCTTGTAGATTTGGTATGTGCATTAAATCCCCAATTGGAACACATTAATTTTAATGGGGCAGATAACCTGATAAATGCTTATATTTTTAATAATAATTTATTGAGTTTGGATGTATCATCAAATCAACAACTAACTACTTTAGAAGCATATCAAAACCAAATATCAATTATAAACTTGGGCGTGAATCATAATTTAAATGATTTAGTATTAAATGAAAATCTTATTATTGATATAGATGTAACTGGACTTGTAAATTTGATAGGTTTGGGATGTAATGATAATTTACTCACAGAATTGGATCTTACTCAAAATACAAGTTTAGAGAATCTATTTATTGACTCAAATCAATTAACGAGTCTGGACATACGCAATGGTAACAATTCCCTTATTACAGATTTTATTGCCACCAACAATCCTGATTTGCAATGTATCTTGGTTGACGATGCGGCTTACAGCACTGCTAACTGGCCCGATATAGATGCCACCACTACTTTTGTTGAAACAGAAGCGGCCTGTGATGCCTTGTCCCTAAATGACGTGGTTTTAAAACGGGATATTAAAGTTTTTCCCAATCCTGCAACGTCCTTTTTTATACTTGCAAGCCCCTATCACACCATACAAAACGTGGTACTTTATGACCTTCAAGGCAAGCAGGTTAAAACTTTTGAGCAAGAGGAAGTTTACACGCCTCGGTTTGATGTAAGCGAACTTGCAAGCGGGGTTTATTTTATAACCATGGAGGTTGAAGGCAGGCGGGTGGTGAAGAAGCTGGTTGTGAAAAGATGAGCTAACATAGAATTTTTTTCTGTATTATGTAATATCCGTTTTTTTCCTGCAAACCGGGATGATTTCTCCTTTGGCAAGACGAAAGCGGTTTTGTTCTTTTTCAGAAAGTTTTTGGGTGTAGTCAACTTCTTCAACAGCAAACCCCACAGCGCGAAGTTTGTCAAAATAATCCCGTCCATATACCCGCACGTGGTCATATTGTCCAAATATTTGTGCCCGTTCACGAGCATCTGTGATGGAGTCATCTTCAAAGGTCTTGGCCCGGGAAAGGTCTTGCGGGATTTGAAAAATACCCGTGCCGTCGGGTTTTAAAATGCGATATAATTCCTGCATGGCTTTAGTATCGTCCGGGATGTGTTCCAGTACATGGTTGCATAAAATGAAATCAAAACTGTCATTGTCAAAAGGCAGGTTGCAAATATCCGCTTTTACATCTGCCAGGGGCGAGTTGAGGTCTGTCGTGGTGTAATCAAGGTTTTTTAATTTTTTAAAACGTTTGTAGAAAGCTTGTTCCGGAGCGAAGTGGAGCACTTTTAGCGGAGCGGTAAAAAAATTGGTTTCGTTTTTTAAATACAGCCACAGCAAGCGGTGCCTTTCCAGTGACAGGGTACCGGGTGCAAGTACATTCTCCCGTTGGGTTTCATATCCGTAGGGTAAAAAACTGCGATAGCTCTTTCCATCGATGGGGTCTTCGAACTTCTTTCCACGATACCAGAGTGCCAGTAACGGTCTTACAACATAGCTAAACCTGATTAAAGTTTGCCTTGGGAAAAGGTTTAAAAAGAATTTAAATATGGATTTCATGCTTGGAGGTTGTTACACGGAGGTTCGCGGAGTTTTCACGGAGAGTTTAGGAAGTGTTGATAAATCTTTTGATTCCATTTTTTAAAAGCTTTGTATGAAAATTCATTAAGAGGCCCACCGGATATCCACCAAGTTTTAAATAGGTTAATACCTGAGCAGTATGAACTTCTGTAAAGCATTCATGATTTTGTCTGTCAATTCTTTCTCAACCATCTCTGTGTGTCTCAGGGAACCTCTGTGTATCTCAGTGAAATAATTTATTTCTCACCATTCAAAACCGCTCATTCAAAACTAAAGCACCAAAGCGTGTTGCCTGAATTCATTTTCTTCATCACTTTCAATCCCCAGTGCTTTATAAATGTATGCAAATGTTGAGAGCAATTCGGGTTTGCCGTCTACCAGAGCCACATTGTGTTCAAAATGGGCACTGGGTCTCCCATCTGCGGTAACGATTGTCCAGCCGTCCTTGAGTTGTTTTATTCTGTGGGTGCCCATATTGATCATCGGTTCAATCGCTATGGTCATGCCTTCAATAAATTTTTTGCCACGACCGCGTTTTCCGTAATTGGGCATTTCGGGGTCTTCATGCATGGTCCTTCCCAGACCGTGTCCCACAAGTTCTCTGACCACACCATAGCCAAAACTTTCACAGTAGTTTTGAATGGCATAGCCCACATCGCCCACACGGTTGTTTGCCTTGAATTCACGAATGCCAATGTATAGTGATTCCTTAGTTACTTTCAGCAATTGCTCCACCTCAGGTGAGACTTCGCCCACTGTGAATGTATATGCATGGTCACCATAGAAACCGTTTTTGATGGCACCGCAATCAATCGATAAAATATCGCCTTCGTGAATTTCAACATCTTTTGGTAAACCGTGAACCACCTGATCGTTTGCACTAATCAAGAGGGTAGAGGGGCAATCATATAAACCCAAAAACCCGGGGATAGCATTTTCTTCCTCGCGGATGTAAGCTTCTGCCAGTTTGTCAAGATAATTGAGTTTTACTCCCGGCTTTAACTCCCCGGCGAGCATTCCCAGGGTGCGTGAAACGACCATTGCACTTTGACGCATTAATTCAATTTCATCTCTGGTTTTTGGTATAATCATGGGTAGAAATTCGTGGTTATTTTTTAAAAATGGAAAAGAGTCCTTTTTTCTTTTTTTCTTTCTTCTTTAGCATGCCTTTGTTGTTGACGAGTAAATGGTAAATTTCGCCCCATTCCATCAAACCGCCAATATTCCTGTCGTCTATGTAGATGTCTGCCAATATTTTACGGCTTTGTGTGTCGTCAAATTCTTCTTCGGGAAAGCTTTTGTTGATGGCATAAAAGGTAATGCCGCGTTCTTCGCAAAATGTTATGGCATCTTCGAGTTCACTGCCGTGGCGATAGGTCCAGAGAATTAACCGGTGGCCCTCCTCCTGAAGTTGTTTTAATGTTTCGAAAGCAAAAATAACGGGTTTTCCAATTTTTGGATACTGGTTTTCTACTATAGTCCCATCAAAATCTATCGCAATTGTAAGTGATTTGTGCCTCATAACGCTGGCAAAATTACAAAGAATTAATGGAACAGTTATTTGTTCTCTTCAGTACTCTCTGATGTTTCTTCCACATCTGAATATGCGTGATGGTAATCTTCACCTGAGGCAATAGCCAAAAGGTCTGCCTCCAGGGTTTCAATGGGATATTCAACGATCCTGCCCAGTTCTTCTCCGTCTTTATAGAGGATAATTGTGGGTACATATTCAATATTATATCCTTCCTCGAGACCCTCCGGGGTTACTTTATTTTCATCGACGGTAATGAGTGTGATGTTACTCTGGTCATATTGTATGGCGACCAGGATGTTTAACAGAGCCGGCACTTGTTTGCGGCTGTCTTCACACCAGGTACCCATAAAGATGGTCATTTCAATATCTGTAAGGGCTGTTTTTAAAGGGCCTAAAGAACGTTGATTAGGACTGTAGCGATAGTTTTCCATAAACCATTTGTTATAAGGTGCTTCCTTAATGGTATTGATTTCTTGTTTTCCAGTAAGCACAGGCAAATCATCATAATTTTCATTCTGAGCTTCCACGGTGGTGGTTTCAGATTCTTTTTCTTTTTTATTGTTTTCACAGGAAACAAGGACTAAAATAGAGGCGAGTATCAAAAATGTTTTTTTCATAAATATTAGTTGTTTAGATGAGTGGTTCTTCATTCATTATAAAGGGTTTTTCAATCCCCATAAGTTTTAATACAGTGGGAGCAATGTTTGCTAAAATACCATTTTTAACGGTATTTATTGTTTTGTCAACCACAATTACAGGCACCGGGTTTGTGGTATGTGCTGTGTTTGGTGAACCGTCAGGGTTTATCATCATTTCACTGTTGCCATGGTCTGCTATTATAATTGTGGTATAGTCTTGTTGTATCGCTTTTTCTACAATACTTTTTGTACAGATATCGATGGTTTCACATGCCTTTACCGCTGCTTCAAAAACACCGGTATGACCAACCATGTCCGGGTTTGCAAAATTTAAACAGATAAAATCTGCGGTTTCATGTTCAATTTCGGGGATGATTTTATCCCTTATTTCAAACGCACTCATTTCCGGCAGTAAATCATATGTTGCTACTTTTGGAGAAGGGCACAGAATGCGTTTTTCCCCTTCAAAGGGCATTTCCCTTCCTCCTGAAAAGAAAAAGGTGACGTGAGGGTATTTTTCTGTTTCAGCGATGCGGATTTGCTTCTTGCCCGCTTTTGAAATCACCTCACCCAAAGTCTCTGTTATATTTTCCTTGTTGTACACCACGTGAATGTTTTGGAAACTGTCATCATAATTTGTCATGGTCACAAAGTGTAAGGGTAATGCAGCCATGTTGAATTCGTGCAAATGATTTTGTGAAAGTACGTGTGTGAGCTGTCTACCCCGGTCTGTTCTGAAGTTGAAAAATATAACCACATCGTTTTCCCCGATTGTTGCGATGGGCTCATTATAATCTGTTAAAAATATGGGCTCTATAAATTCATCGCTAATGCCTGCACGATAACTGTCTTCAATGCTTTCCAATATATTTTTTGACGGGGTTCCCACGCCGTTGACCAGCAGGTCATACGCTTTTTTGGTGCGTTCCCAGCGCTGGTCACGATCCATGGCATAATATCTTCCGATTACAGAGGCCAGTTTTCCGGTGGTTTTATTTAGGTGGTTTTGCAGGTCACTGATAAAACCTTTACCGGAATGCGGGTCAACGTCACGACCATCGGTAAAGGCATGAACAAACACATTTTCAAGATTTGCTTCTTTTGCTGCATTGAGCAGTCCCTTAAGGTGATTAATGTGTGAGTGCACCCCTCCATCTGAGACCAAACCTATAAGATGGATATTTTTGTTGTTTTTTTTAGCGTAAGCGAAAGCATTTTGTATGGTTTCTTCTTTGATTAAAGAGTTGTTCCTTACTGCCAGATTTATTTTTGCGAGTTCCTGATAGATGATACGCCCGGCACCCAGATTGATGTGGCCCACCTCGCTGTTGCCCATTTGCCCCCGGGGAAGTCCCACATTCAGGCCGTCTGTGCGCAGTTGTGCGTGTGCGTATTTTGAATATAAAGAGTCTATAAACGGCGTATTTGCTTTTGCAATGGCAGAAACGTTGGGGTCTTGGGTAATGCCCCAACCATCTAAAATCATCAAGAGGACTTTTTTATGCATAATTTTGGATATGGTACAAATGTACTAAGTATTTTCTTTTCATTTCCCCTGAGTGTTTATTCTCTCAAAACTTTAAGACTTTGAGTATACCAAATACTATTTTGCTTCGTTAAAAAGCTAAGAAACACCATAAAATAAGTACAATTGAGATTCTTTTATTTTGATTTTCCAATTTAATTTCTATTTTTGGAAAGCCCAAATAAAAGTTTAACCTAAAGATTACGAATGATATACAAGATTCTCCCCATTTTGTTATTTGGATTTATTTCCTATTCAACAAACTCCAGCAGCACAAATCTCCATACACCAGAACCAGCAACCACTGAACTTTCAAAGTCAGAAATTGTTTACGAAAGTTTAAATACAAGTCATTTTGACTTACCTACCAAAGAAAGTTTTACTTATGCCCTTGATGGCTATTACCGACTTCAAGAATCCGGAAAAATAAAAAAGAACTTACTCACTGTTGTTGATTTTAGCATGTCAGCTAATGAAAAACGTCTTTGGGTAATTGATTTAAAGAAAAACGAGGTTATTCATCAAACGTATGTGGCCCACGGCAGGAATACCGGCAATGAATTTGCCCGTGCCTTCTCAAACATTCCTGAATCCTTTCAGAGCAGTTTAGGGTTTTATGCTACAGCCGAAACTTATTTTGGCAAGCATGGATATTCACTAAGGTTGGATGGGTTGGAAAAGGGTATTAATGATAAAGCCCGGGAACGAGCCATTGTCATCCACGGTGCAGATTATGTGTCTGAAAACTTTATCACCCGGCACGGCAGGCTTGGCAGAAGTCTGGGTTGTCCTTCATTGCCTAGGGAAGAAAGTAAACTAATAATCGATTTGATTAAAGAGAAGTCGTGTTTGTTTATTTATTTTCCTTCAGATGATTATCTTTCAAAATCCCGGTTAATCTGATAAGGCTTTATACAAAGCATCATCCTTATTGTAAAGGTCGTCCCGGAATTGTAACGTTCCGTCTTCACTCCACGCAGTCCAGTAGAAGAGGTGGACATTGACGTCTTTTGTCATTTTTGCTTCTTTTGTATTATTTGTTTTAACCAATTTATTGATGGTTTCCAAACTCCACTTTTCCTGATCATCCAATAAATATGCAGCGAGATCAAAAGGATCTTGTACCCGCACGCACCCCGAACTTAAGGAACGGTTTGCCTTGTCAAAAAAGCTTCTGGAATTGGTGTCATGAAGGTACACCATAAAACGGTTGGGAAACATAAATTTTACCAATCCCAGCGAATTGTATGCTCCCGGACTTTGGACATAACGATAAGAAAGTGCATCTTTTTCTTTCCAGTCATCAGGGTGTATTCTGTTTCCCTGCCTGTCGTAAACGGTCATGTTTTTTGAAGCCAGATAGCCCCTGTCCCTTTTTACAGAGGGAACAATATCATTTTTCTTAATGGTGGGTGGTATGGTCCAGGTGGGATTGAAAACCAAATGGCTGAATGTGGAAGACAGAACAGGGGTTCTTCTTGAGCTTTTACCCACAATTACCCTGTTTGTCTTAGTTGTGTCATTTTTTTTAACGGCATGCAAGGTATAATCAGGAATATTTATGATAAGGTATTCTTCGCCGAGATTTCTGGGATACCAACGCCATCGTTCCATATTTGCTATAATCTGCTGTTTTCTTTGTTCCGGGGTTTTGTTTAGGGCATATACAGTTCCCACTCCCACAACACCATCTGTAGCAAGGCCGTGACGCATTTGAAATTTCTTTACTGCCAGTTCTGTTTCTTCATCAAAAACAGGAGTAATACTATCCTGTGCTTTTAAATCTTTCCAGAATATCAATCTTTCTTTAATAGAAATAACAGCTTCTGTGGTATCATTGATTTCCAGTTTATCTTCGATTTCAATTTTAGATAAATTCTCATTTGGATATTCATCAATAAGTGTTAGGGCTGTTTTTAATTTTTTATAAACGATATGTTGGGGTTTTATATCATTGATTACTTTGTCAAAATCTTCTTCCTGAAACCTGAATAATATGGTTTTAAAATCAAATAAATCAGCCTTTAAATCATAATCTCCATACATTTCCTTTGGGTTTACAGTTCCTTTACCGAGCTTATAGATATAGCGCATTAAGTTTTCAGTAAGTAAAAAATCATAGGATATGAGTTCTTTTTCAGAAAGGTTTTCAAGAATGATTTCTTTCTTTTGAATGCTGTCAAGGTCAAAATGATCTTCAAACAGCCCTTCTTTTTTAACATTTAATAATGCATTGATAAGATCCCCCCGTGACTGATCAGACACCCAAAAGGTTTTGAATTGGTTTTCCCTGTAAAAGGTTTGAACAAGCGAGTCGCTGATTGACAGAAGTGACAGCGTGTCTATAGAAACTGTTTTTATTTTATTAAGGGAGTCTAAATCTGACTCTTCAATCGTTACTTCCGGGACCACTTGAACTTTGTCCTTACAAGATATAAAGAAGATAGTGAGAATTAATATGAATAGGAATTTTTGTAACATTAACTGTGATGGTTTTAGGTTTTCTTATACATAACAAAGTGAGTGCCAACTTTGGAAATTTCAAAAGAATCACCAAAAGTTTTATAGCCCAGCTTTTCATAGAACGGTTTTGCAATAATGCGGGCATTGCACCATATATACTGCTTTTGCTTGGTTTGTGCGAGTTGTTCACCGGTTTCAACCAAGAGTTTGCCATAGCCTTTCCCTTTGAATTGATCCAAAATCGCCATTCCGCGTAATTGCAGGTGTGCTCCTTCAAAATCGGGGTGGTTTTGTTCTAAAAAAGTAGCAATTCCGGCAAGCTTATTTTCTTCATAAATGCCATAGTGAACAGTTGTACTCAAATTATCACCCGGAAAATAACATTCTTCCCGGGGACTTCCTTCCCTGAGTACCTGTTGCCGAATTGCTATTGTTTCTTCAGTGTCTATAACTTTTATTTCTATTTTTTCAGATATTTTTCTATAAAAGTTTACAAGTGCATTGTCGTGATTTATATCAAAGAGGTATTCCATTCCGCAGCGGGTTAATACATTGGCAGATGCCTTGTTCTCAGGATCTGCGTGCGCATATATTGCTTTTAGATTCAGTTTCTTAAAACCGTAATCAAGACAGGCAGCTGTACTTTCGGTAGCATATCCATTGCCCCAGTATTTTCTCTTTAAGCGATACCCCACCTCAACAAGGTTTTGATTGGGATGGTATTTTAAACCACAAAAACCCAGAAAGGAATGTGATGTTTTATCACACAGCGCCCACCTGCCAAAGCCATATACTTTATAGTGATCATAATGATCAATAAACTCTTTTGCTGCTTCCGCAGAAACAAAGGGGGCATCACCGGTATATTTGATTACCTCAGGATCATTGTTCATGTCAAAAAAATCATCTGCATCTTTGTTTGTGAATTCTCGCAAATACAATCTGGGGGTTTCAATAATGATATTCATTGGGCTTCAATGTCGTTGTATTTCTTGTTTCGGTTGAATTGCACTTCTACAAACGGGCAAAGGGGTGTGACTTTTAAGTTTTTTTTACGTGCATATTCCGCTAATGCATCCAGTAGTTTTGTGCCAATACCCTGACCTTTAAGATCCGGTTTAACATCGGTGTGCTTGACGACTATGATTGAGGGGTCATCTTCAAGGAATGTATAATGCATTTCTGCGATAATTTTCCCTTTGTTTTCTATATAAAACAAGCCATTTGTATCTGTTTCTTTATGTAAAATCGTGTTTTCCATTTTTTCAATGTGTATTTAAAAATACCAAAAATAAATGAGTTATAGTTTAAAAAATTGAAAGCCCTGTTTTGTTGGTAAGCCGCTCCAGCGTTTCCATTCCCAACAGGGAGTTTCCTCTTTCATTCAATTTTGGACTCCAGACAGCTGCACTGTATTTTTCGGGATGGATGGTAACGATGCCACCACCCACACCGCTTTTTCCGGGGAGGCCTACCCTGAAGGCAAATTCGCCGGCTTCATCATAAAAGCCACATGTTTGCATCAAAGCGTTGATACGCTGAACTTTTATGGGAGCTAAGATTTCTTCGCCGGTTTGCAAAAACTCTCCTTCATTAGCATACACCATAAAAGCATTTGCAAGTTCCTCACAACTCATTGCAATAGAGCATTGATAAAAATAGACATCCAAGACGTCATAGACATCATTTTGGATGTTTCCAAAAGATTTCATAAGGTTTACGAGAGCGGCGTTGCGATGCCCATGATGTTTTTCTGAATGCGCAACCTTCTCATCAAAATCAATGGATTCCACACCTGAAATTTTTCTTACAAATTTGAGAATTTCATCTTTGGGGTTTTCATACTCCGAAATTAAAATATCTGAAAGTACCAGGGCCCCTGAATTTATAAAGGGGTTTCTGGGGATGCCGTTTTCCTGCTCCAATTGAAAAAGTGAGTTAAAAGAATTGCCAGACGGTTCAACATCCATGCGGTCCCAAAGTTCATCACCCACTACTCTCATTGCCAATGTAAGCGTAAATACCTTTGAAATACTTTGAATGGAGAATCGCTCTCGAGCATCTCCAAAAGAATGATGTGAGCCGTCAATGGAATAAAGATGAACGCCAAATTTTGAGCCGTCAACTTTTGAAAGTTCAGGAATATAACTTGCCACTTCGCCATCGTTTGGAAAATCAGAGAGTTCTTGTTTTATGTCATTTAATATTTTTGTATAATCCATTATTTCAATTTTTTGAAATCAGTATCGGGTTCTGCCTCATAGGGTGGCTTCCCCTGTTTGAAAACAATGGCCCTGTGTTGCCCTTTTAAGAAGATGTTTTCACTGTTGACCTCTAGCCAGCTACCTTCACGAAGTCCCAATACAGGGATTGAATTCATGCTGTGGAATTCTTTTATTCGTGTTTCCCGCGTTTCGCCCATATGTTTTGATTGCATATCCGGCTCAAGGTAATGGGGGTTTAGGTTAAATGGAATAATTCCCAGTGTTTTAAAACTCGGTGGATAGACGATGGGCATATCATTGGTGGTTTGCATTGTGACGCCACAGATGTTACTTCCTGCGCTGGTGCCGAGGTAAGGAACACCATTCAAAACAGCTTCCCTTAAAGGACCCATACATTCCTGCTTATAAAGTTGATTTACCAATCTGAAGGTGTTTCCGCCACCTGTAAAAATTCCCTTCGCTTTTTCAATTGCTTGTGCAGGGTTTTCAAATGAATGAAGCCCTACCACATTTTTATTTATTTTTTGAAAGGCTTCTGCGGCCTTTTCAGTGTATGCATCACAAGAGATTCCGCCGGGTTGTGCATATGGGATGAATAAAATTTCGTTTACATTATTAAAAAGTACTTCCAATTCTGGAAGCAGGTATTCCAGGTATGCTCCATCATAGAGTGTTGATGTGCTTGCAATAATACATTTTTTCATAGGCTATTGCTGAAGAAACAGCGGTTTTAGTTATTGAACTCATCTTGACTTTTTCAAATTGGTTAAAAAATTGCTCTTTTGAGCCTGCTTCTTGTCTTTTTCTCCTTACTTAGCTCTGCTATGCAACTCAAAAAAGCCTTCAATCATGCTCAAAACAGCTAATTTTCACTTCAATCAAAAAAGGCAAGATGCGTTCATTTCTTTGAATTTAAAAGCTTAAAATAAATGTGTGAGATTTTAAAATTACAAATATTTTGACAGAAGGCTACAGCGTTAACATGAGTTTATATATTTAACATATGTTTGGTTTTTGATTTATTAATTAAGTCTTAAATTTAGGTATGAGAAATACGATATCCTTTATTTTATTACTAGTGCCATTTTTATTATTTGCACAACAAATTGAAAGAGTTTCCGTCAACGGAAGTATTACATCATCTGTTCCCGGTGAAGACCTTGAAGGAATTTCTATTTACAATACATCATCTCAAAAAGGAACTATTACAGATTCTGAAGGGAAATTTACCCTTGAAGTGGGAGTGAATGACCGTGTTTTGTTCACAGCCTTGCAGTTTCAAAAATTTACGGTGATTATTGATGAGGGAATTGTTGATACCCGACAAATGAAAGTATATGTGAATCCTGCAATTACACAACTTGATGAAGTAATTGTCAGGCCACATGACCTTACAGGGAATATAAGAGTGGATGTAAGCCGTATAAAAACAGTTGATATAGCTTCCGGGTTTAACCTTAGCTGGGAAGAAATGGAATTTGATTTTGAGTTTAGTGAAGATAAAAGCAGTGGGGTAGAAAATAGCGCTTTACAAGAGGTGCCTTCTGCGGGTCTTAACATTCTCGCACCGTTTGGGTTCTTAGCTGATTTAATTTTTAAATCCAAAAATCGTTCATCGCAACCTGACTTGACCCCTTTACAAGAATTGCAATTAAAAGACGCCTCTTTTGTTGCACTCCAACAAAGGTTCCCGGAGGCTTATTATTCAGAAATTTTAAATATACCGGAAGGAGAGCAGGTTAATTTTATTTATTTTGTTCTCGATCAAGATTTTACAACAGACTTGCTAAGGGAAAATAATGAACTCAAGCTTATGGATTTTTTAGAAAAGCAGAGTCAGCTTTATCTCAGACGTTAGTTTAAAATACTTTTTTTAGCGCAAGGAAACTTCGCTATATTTGCACTATGGCTTTACTATCACATTTTTTATTCATCAGTGGCGCTGAGATTGGTTTTATAATCTTTATTGTCATTATGGTTTTTGGTGCAGACAAAGTACCTGAGATTGCCCGTGGCCTTGGTAAAGGGATGCGGCAAATAAAAAATGCCACTAACGATATTAAACATGAAATCACCAAAAGTGCAAAAGATCGCGGGGTAGATGTTGACATTACGCAAGATGTGCAAAAGGAGATTGACAAAGTCAAGGAAGATATAGACGATATCACGGGTCCTGTAAAACGCCAATTTTAAATGCTTGAAACATTAAAACGCTGGGATGCTGAACTTTTTATATATCTGAATAATTTAGGTATAGAGTCCTGGGACGGTTTTTGGCTTTTAGTGACCAACACACTTTTTTGGATCCCACTTTTCCTTTTGATGTTTTTTTTGATATTTAAAGTATATGGCATTAAAAAAGGGGTCGTGGTGTTGCTTTATTTTTTAGGAGTTGTGGCAATCAGTCTTGCCTTAATGATTACAACAAAGTATTTTGTGGCCAGAATAAGACCCAGCAGTGTTCCCGAGCTTACACAGCTTATCAGGGCACTACAAAGACCGGACAGTTTTAGTTTTTATTCCGGGCACGCTTCAAGCTCCTTTGTGATAGCGACATTTGCAGTCCTGGCTCTTCGCAGGGCTTATAAGTGGGTGTATCTCTTTTTTCTTTTTCCGCTGCTGTTTACATTAAGCAGGATATTTGTGGGCGTACATTACCCCAGTGATTTGCTTATTGGGGCGATGATAGGAACTTTCTTGGCTTACATATTTTATAAGCGCTGTGAACTTTCGCTGAGGCGCACTTCCATCAAGAACCACTGATTATTTTACCCGGGTTATTGTCAACCCATCCCTTATGGGAAGCATAACACTTTCAACTTTTGGGTGTGCGTTGATTAGTTTGTTATAAGCAATCAAGGCCGGTGTGTCTACATCTTCTTTTTTTGGTTTTTCCAGAACTTTACCACTCCACAACACATTGTCTGATAAAATCACGCCACCACTTTTCATTTTTGGAAGCACCAACTCAAAGTAATTGCTGTAATTCTCTTTATCGGCATCGATAAAGAGCAGGTCAAATGTTTCGTTGAGTTTTGGGATGATATCCAAGGCATCCCCGGTATGCTGAATGATTTGCTCACCAAAATCCGATTTATCAAAATATTTTCGCTGTAGCGAAAACAACTCTTCATTATGGTCAATGGTGTGAAGAACACCCGCTTTTTGAATGCCTTCCATCATACAAAGTGCGGAATAACCGGTATAAGTGCCAATTTCAAGGATGGTTTTTGGTGCCAGTATCTTTGAAATCATACTCAACACCCGGCCTTGATAATGACCGCTCAACATTCTTGGCTGGAGTACTTTAGCCTGGGTTTCCCGGTTTAATTGTTGTAGTAATTCCGGTTCAGGCTGAGTATGTTCAACAACATAAGTGTCAAGTTCTTCAGAAATAAATTCCATTATCCGCTAATCCTTTTTATTAATTTTTGTTTCGCATCCTCATTATCGCCACACAACCATTGAATGACATTATCACTCCAAATAGAATCACATTCAGCTTCTGTTAAAATTTTTTGTTCTTTAGCTAAATCCAGGATTTTACCGGGATAAGAAGATTGTTGTTCACTTTCCATTTCGCCAAGCGGGTAGGGGTCGTCAAGACCCATAATAACTTGCTTAGAAGTTTGGTTTTTAACCAATAACCCAAGCGAGCCGGTATCATGAACCAAAGTATCAAAAAAGATATTTTTATGTGCCACTGCTTTTCTCGGGTGATGCTTCCCTTCAAAAAGGTCAGGGCGGCCATCAAAGCCTTGTATGCGTCTTCCCAGATTAATTTGAGCAAGTTGCCCACCATGGGCAAAACAGGTGCGCATTCCGGGAAATTTATCCTGGTACCCATTCAGTGTAAGAAAGTGATAAGCATCTGCACATTGTGCCAGCATCCAGATGAGGTGAAATCGCCACGAAGTGTTTTCCAAAAGGATAAATTTCTCACCATCATAAGGGTGAATTTCTACAGCCAGGTTGTATTTGCTGGCAAGTGCAAAAAGTTCTTCGTTTTCTTCATCAAAAATACAACGCCAGGTGCCTATGGTATCCATGTAATGAGTTGGCAGGCATAACAACTGCATCCCCAATTCCTCCACACAGCGTTCTACTTCCCACATAGCACCCTTTAAAAGTCCCGGATGTACGACAAAACCTGTGGTAAACTTTGAGGGATTTTCGTGCTGAATCTTTGCATTAAAATCATTTTGAAAGCGCAATGCTTGTTTCATTTCTTCCACACGCAGGCCGTTTCCATACAACTGTGAAAGGTTGAGCACCACAGCGTGGTCAATTTTATTGCGTTCCATCCACTCCAGTTTTTCATTGAGGAAGAAACTGGAATCTGTCACCGGGCGGCTCCAGTTTTTTTGAAGCATAAACTTTCGGTCTTTATCCACCCAAAAGATACCTTTGTCTTTCATAAACTGCGGAATCTCCTCAGGATAAGGAAGCAGGTGGGAGTGGCCGTTTATTCTTAGTTTTTTCATATACTTTTCCCGTTTAAGCGGGGATTTTTTTATTTAATTTGAAGAATTCATTTCAAATTTAATGAATTTAATTTTTAAGCGTATTGAATACATACATTCTTAGGCTCCGTAAAAAAGCGTAATGCCTCCCAGCCGCCTTCACGCCCCACGCCACTGTCTTTCATTCCGCCGAAAGGCGTGCGCAAATCGCGCATTAGCCAGGTGTTGACCCAAATAATTCCGGCTTCTATGTCATTACTCAGGCGCATCGTTCGGTTCAGGTCATTGGTCCATAGCGTCGCTGACAAACCATAACGCACATCATTGGCCATGGCTAAGGCTTCTTCTTCGGTTTTAAAAGGCATTATCGTGACAATCGGGCCAAAAATCTCTTCCTGGTTGAGTTTGCATTGATTGGTTTTCACTTCGATAACAGTGGGCTCAAGATAATAGCCGCTTTCATAACCCGGAACGGTAACCCGTTTTCCGCCACAAAGAATTTTTGCATCCTGATTGGGTGCATCTTCAATGTAAGAAAATACTTTTTCCAGGTGCGCTTTGGAAACCAATGCCCCCAGATTGCTGTCTTTTTCAGAGGGATGACCCACTTTCAGGGCTTTAACCCGCGATACAAAGTCCGTTTTAAATTTTTGGTAGATACTTTCTTCCACAAAGATACGCGAACCGCATAAACAGATTTGTCCTTGGTTGGCAAATGAGGAGCGCACAGTTGTGTCCAGCATTTTCTCATAATCGCAATCGGCAAAAATGAGATTGGGGTTTTTACCACCCAGTTCCAGTGAAAGTTTTTTAAACATAGGAGCAGCTGTTCGGGCAATGTGTTCACCGGTGGCTGTGCCTCCTGTAAAAGAAATGGCTTTGATTTCCGGATGCTCCACGATGGCTTGACCGGTAGTATGTCCCAAGCCATGAACAATATTAAGCACTCCCGGAGGGAGACCGGCTTCCATACAGATTTCACTAAGTAAAAAAGCAGTCATCGGTGTGACTTCGCTGGGTTTGGCCACTACGCAATTTCCCGCAGCGAGCGCCGGAGCGATTTTCCAGGTAAATAAGTAGAGTGGAAGGTTCCACGGGGAAATACATCCCACAATCCCCAATGGTTTCCGTAAAGTGAAATTCACAGCATTGTAGCCAACGCTTTCGTGGGCTTCACTTGCAAACTGAGTAATGGCGTGTGCAAAAAACCGAAAGTTGGCTGAGGCCCTGGGAATATCCACTTTTGTGGCCAGCGTGACAGGTTTCCCGTTGTCTTTGGATTCGGCAGCTGCAAGCATATCCAGCTTTTCTTCAATCAGGTCAGCGATTTTAAGCAATATTTTACTGCGTTCATCCACAGAGGTTTTGGACCAGGCCTGAAATGCTTTCGCGGAAGCGTTAACTGCCTCCTCAACATCAACAGCCGAAGAATTGGGTATTTTTCCATATACTTCACCACAAGAAGGATCGTAATTGTCAACCCAATCTCCTGAAAGGGGAGGCCGCATTTTACCGTTAATATAATTCTTTATCTCATTCATAACCTGAACATTAAACTTTGAACCTTTAACCTTTAACTACACCGGCTTATATGCCATTACCTTAATTTCCACCAGCAAATGGGGGTGCGGCAATTGATGCACTGCCACAGTTGTGCGTGTGGGTCCGTCTGAGGTGAAATACTCACCATAAGCTTTGTTGTAACCTGCAAAATCATTCATATTTACAAGGAAACTGGTTACATCGACTATGTCTTCTAAGCCGGCACCTTCTTCTGCCAGAAAATCACGAATGTTTTCAATGACCGCCCGGGTTTGGGCTTCGATGTCGAGCTTCATACTTCCCATTTCGTCCACTTGTTCCACACCGGCAAAAGTGTTATCGGCTTTACGCGAACTCGTTCCCGAAACAAATATAAAATCACCTACACGTTTAACGTGCGGATATTTTCCTCTGGGGGTAGCTTTGTCTTTTACTAATTTACCTTTCATTTTTTCTCTGTGAATCTCTGTGCCTTCTCTGTGTACCTCTGTGTTATAGCTTATAAGCTTCCCGCAGATTTCGCAGATTTACGCAGCATTAATATTTATATTTATTTTTCCAAAGTGATTTCAAATAGTTGCGATACACATTTTCTTTTGCATTGTTACCGGGTTCATAAAATGTTTTACCTGAGATCTCTTCAGGCAAAAACTCATGAGGCACAAAATTGCCTTCATAGTTGTGGGCATATTGATAATTGTCTCCATAGCCCAGTTCTTTCATCAATTTGGTTGGCGCATTTCTTATCGAAAGCGGCACTTCCAGGTCACCGGTTTTCTGAACGGTTTCCAAAGCTTCATTGATGGCTTTGTAACTCGCATTGCTTTTTGGTGAGTTTGCCAGATAAATAGCACACTGACTTAAAATAATGCGCGACTCCGGATAACCAATGGTTGTTACCGCCTGAAAGGTGTTGTTTGCAATCACCAATGCCGTGGGATTTGCGTTTCCAACATCCTCAGATGCTAAGATAAGCAATCTGCGGGCAATAAACTTTACATCTTCACCCCCGGCGATCATTCGGGCAAGCCAGTAAACTGCTGCATTGGGGTCGCTGCCACGAATGGATTTGATAAATGCCGAAATGATATCATAATGCTGCTCACCCGTTTTGTCATAGCGCACGGTTTTCTGCTGCACTTTTTGCATAACCATATCGTTGGTAATGGTAATTTTGTCTCCTGGTTCAGATTGAATGACAAGTTCAAACATATTGAGCAACTTTCTCGCATCGCCCCCTGAAAGCCTTATTAAAGCTTCGGTTTCCCGGAGGTTTATCTTTTTTTGAGCAAGGTATTCATCTTTTTCAATTGCCCGCTTTAAAAGTGCCTCTAAATCGCTTTTTTCAAAAGCCTTTAAGACATATACCTGACAGCGGGATAAAAGTGCTGCAATCACCTCAAAGCTTGGGTTTTCAGTGGTGGCACCAATTAGGGTAATCCATCCTTTTTCAACAGCTGCCAAAAGCGAATCCTGTTGTGATTTGCTGAACCGGTGAATCTCATCTATAAAAAGAATGGGGTTTTTAGTGGTGAAAAGTCCGTCACCTTTTTTGGCTTTTTCGATGACTTCCCGCACATCTTTTACGCCGCTGCTTATGGCACTGAGTGTGTGAAACGGTCTGCCGCTTTCAATGGCAATAATGTTGGCAAGCGTTGTTTTTCCGGTTCCGGGAGGGCCCCAGAAAATCATGGACGGCACTATGCCTTGTTTGATTTGTGCTGTAAGCACGCCGGTTTCACCCACAAGGTGGCGCTGACTGATGTAGTCATCCAAAGTTTTTGGGCGTATGCGTTCTGCCAGTGGTGTGCTCATGGTGTAAAGTTATTGTTTTTAAGCGTTCCAAAAAAAGATTCAAAGTTCAAAGTTTTATGATTTAGGTTGTTTTTATGATTACTACATCCATAACTTAATTGCTGCTATTAAAATAACAGTATGTCACATTTTCAGTATCTTTAAAACGGCAGAGTTATTGGAATACTACTTTAAAAGATATAAGTGGGTAGACTATACGAGATACACGCTTTCGTGGGCATTTATGAGAAAAATTGACAATCCTTTTACGTTTACACCGGCTACCATTGGGTATCCCATTTTATTTGTCATGGTTTTATGGGTGGTTTATTGGTTTGAAATCCGTTTTCACGTTATTTTTAATGATTATGGAGTCTACCCAAGGACTGTTGAGGGGCTGCGTGGTATACTCTTTAGTCCGTTTATTCACGGAAGTCTCAAACATCTTTTTAATAACAGTATTCCCTTGTTGGTTTTAACTACCGCCTTGTTTTACTTTTATCGAAAAGACAGCTGGCGTGTCTTGTTGTATGGTTTGTTGCTTACAGGCTTGCTCACGTGGCTCATTGGCCGGCCGGCTAATCACATTGGTGCCAGCGGTATTGTTTATATGCTGGTTTCTTTTTTGTTTTTTAAAGGTGTTTTTTCTAAGTATTACCGCCTTATAGCTTTGTCTTTGATTATCGTTTTTTTATATGGCGGATTGTTGTGGTATGTTTTTCCTATCGAAAAAGGAATTTCCTGGGAGGGACATTTATCGGGTTTGCTTGTAGGTTTTCTTTTTGCTTTCTTATTTAAATCGAAAATTGAAAAGCCTAAAATTTATGCCTGGGAACACGATGATTATATTGAAGAGGAAGATGAATTTATGAAACAGTTTGATGAAAACGGAAATTTTATAGGAACCCCTAAAGAAGAAAAGCCAGAAGTCTCACCTGAAAATACCGGAGACGTCTCATACAAACAGAGACCCAAAATTACCATAAAATATACTTTCAAGAAAAAGGACGATTAACGCTCTAGTTTTAAGGTTTCTTTTTTAGGTTTTTAATCTTTGCCGAACCACTTCATATAATATAGCACCACAGGCCACAGAAACATTCAAGGACGCTATTTCACCCTGCATGGGAAGTTTGGCTTTCAAATCCACTATTTTTAATACTGAAGGGTTTACCCCTTTATCTTCTGAACCCATTAAAACCGCCAGGGGAGTGGAGAGGTCAGTCTCATATATGGTAGCATGTGCTTTTTCTGTTGCTGCGATGGTTTGTATACCTGAAGCCTGCAAAAAATAGACCGCATCCTTGATGTGATCTACCTTACAGATGGGCACCTGAAAGACTCCGCCGGCTGAGGTTTTGATTGTATCTGCATTTACCGGGGCAGCACCGTGTTTTTGGATAATAATTCCATCTACACCGGTACAGGAAGCCGTTCTTATGATAGCACCAAAATTCCTTGCATCTGAGATGGCATCAAGGATGAGAAAGAAAGGTGCGGATTCTTTTTGCAAAGCATTCTCGACCAGTTGTTCCAGAGTGGAAAAACCTATTGGTGAAATGGTGGCAACAGCGCCCTGGTGGTTTCCCTGGGTGAGTTTGTTCATTTTTTCCAAGGGAACATAACTAAAGTTGATTTGCTGTTTCTTGAGCGTGCCCAGCAACTCCTGCATCAATGCCCCCTGGACATTTTTTTGGATAAAGACTTTGTCTATAGTTGTGTCGGCCTGTATTGCTTCCAGGATTGCCCTGATACCGTAAATAAGGTTTTCTTTTTGCATGGTGTAAAGGTATTAAAAACCCGTCGCATTACCGTCTTGCACAATTTAAAGTTTACTGAAAAAGAGGGGTATTGTTAATTCTTTGTAAGTGTACACGTAATCACCCTGGGGGCATCTTCACAAACGCCTAACTCGTTATCAGTAAACGTGATTGTCAGGATGCTGTCGTCATTGGGGTCAAATGCTGCAACAGAGCCATTGGGAGCGGGTCCATAAAAAAGATTCCCATCGGGACACGTTAATCCTGTGGGTTGGCCGCTATTGACAATGATGTTATCACAAAGTAAGTTAAAAGTAAAAGAATAAAATATTGGAGTTCCTGCAAATGGTAAATGATCAATATTAAATACCCTTGATATTGGAGAGTTTTCGATTTCAATTTCAACAACTCTGCCTACCACCCAAACGGGAATACCAAGAACTCCCGGCTCAACAGATGTAACAGTATATTGCCCGGTATAAATGTTCTCATCAATAGGGCAAAAAATATCAATTTCAAAAATAAAATCTGAGTTTTCCAAGGAGCCGCAGGCAGCTTCGCTGCTTTCTGAGTTGTTGGTAAAAATTCTTCCATCTGTCATGACTAACTCCAGACGAAAAACAAAAGCATCGCCGGGTGTATAAACAGGCTGGGATATATTTAAGAAATCTTCGATTTCCTGAAGCTCAACAGTTATAACGGCTTTCGGGTCTTGTTCATTTGTTTGAAATTCACTTGATGAGATGGATTTAAAAAATTGTTCTTGTATGCTGTTATTGCCATCTGAAGGGGTGTTATCCATATAGCTTACATAAATATTTATTTTTTCTGTAAGGTTGCCAGCATCTCCATCGATGATATACACCGCAATTGTTGTGTTCTCATTTGTTTGACCGGGATATATGTTTGTGGATGTTAAACTTTCATCTGTTATGAAATGGGCATCGCAGGGTGTTTCTTCAATTTGCTCAGAAGTATTTTGTGAATCACTGCATGAAAAAATGATGAATGGTATAAAGAGAAATGCCAATAATTTGTCAGAGGATATATTCATTATTCACCTTTAATAAAGATTTAGCTTAAATATACAAAAAAACCACCCGCTTTTGGCGGGTGGTTCATTTTAATATATAAGATAATGTATCTTAGTTTTTGGTAAGAGTAGCATTAATTACTCTTGGACCTTCACCACAGTCACTCACTTCGTTGTCAGTAAATGTAATTGTTAAGGTACTGTCATCATCAGGATTGTAAGTAGCAACAGAACCGTCTGGTGCCGGGCCATAGAAAAGACCACCGCTACCACAGGTTAGTCCTGTACCTTGACCACTGAATACAATAACATTGTTACATAGTAAATCAAATGCAAAAGGAGTAGGCGGTTGACCCACACCTGCAGCCGGAATATGCTGAACTTCAAAAACTCTAGATGTTAAGCTGTTTCCTAGTTCTATTGTAACAACATCACCAACTCCCCAAACAGGAATACCTAATACGCCAAGATCTACAGCAGTTACAGTATATGCCCCAGTATATGCACCATCAGGTACCGGACAGGTGATGTTAACATTGTATACAAAAGGTGAATCATAGAATGGACCCCCTAATATAACGTTGTTAGCATTGGTGTTTGTAAACACCCTACCATCTGTTAGAACTAATTCAAAACGAATGATGAAACGGTCACCACCGGTGTAGTCATCTTCAGTAAGTGAAAATAACCCCTGAATTTCCTCAGGTGTAACGGTGTATGAAGCACGCGGGTATTGACCACTAAAGTCAAATGAACTTGCAGGTATAGAAGTCACAAATTGCTCTTCTGTACTATTATTTTCATCACCTTCGTTATTGTTATCCTGGAAACGCATATAGACATCGATCTTCTCAGTTAAATCACCAAATTCTCTGTCAATAACGTCTACAACAACAGCTACTTGCTCTCCTTCAACACCGATACGGATATCAGTAGAAGTCATATCTCTAACTGTCTTAAGAACAGCACCTCTTGTAGTGCCTTCGTTTAAATCATCTATTGGTCTGTCTGTGTCGCTACAAGAGACAAAGAAAGCGACAAGACCTAATAGGGTTACTTTTTTAAATATATTTTTCATAGTTTAAAATGTTTTAATTATTGTTTGGGAATCCACTACCCGGTGCACCAGTACTGTCAGGATTGTTATCCCAGAATACTTTAACTGATACATTTGGTTTTTGGTTCAGGCTTGAGTTAGCAGTAACTTCATTAGCAGGATACCAGTGTGATCTAATGAATGGACCCGGGTTGGGTTCAAGATTAGGCTGGATATCTCTAGGAGCTCCTGTTCTTCTGTAGAAGTTATAAGCATCTGTTCCATTCCCCAATAAGGTAATGAATAATTCTTTAGCAATCAAATCCAGTCTTTCAGCATCTGATGCAGCATTGTTTACTCTATTAGTAACAATAGCTATATAATCAGCATCATCTGCAGCGTCAGGAATGAAAGAAGCATCAAAGTCATTTACACTTCTGTCTGTGAATCCTCTTACAAGGTTGATTGACTTGGTTATACCGTTTGCAACGTGTGTAGCTGTGTTACCA
Source organism: uncultured Flavobacteriaceae bacterium (assembly GCA_963975935.1). Classification (GTDB taxonomy): domain Bacteria; phylum Bacteroidota; class Bacteroidia; order Flavobacteriales; family Flavobacteriaceae; genus Planktosalinus. The sequence continues at coordinate 108,924 of CAXBIQ010000004.1, read as the reverse complement.
GATCCGCCAAAAAGCGACGCTTCTGCTCTCCAGAAATCAACTGTAGAAGCAAGTAGGATTGGAGTAATACCATTTCCTTCAGCACCAAAGTTTAATCCGTCAAGTTCTTCAAATGAGTTATCATCAAAACGACCACCCACAGGGTATATACCATAAACTGTTCTCAATGAACCATCAGGTGGAATACCGGCACCGTCACCGTGGTCTCTACCCCAGTATCCTTCATCATTATCTATGATACAGTAAACAGCATCGATAGCGTCATAGTGAGGAGGAATAGGCTCAATGGTACAACGCATTTCATCACCTGCATCGTTTACGTTGCTTTCTACATCACTTACTTGTCTGTAGAAATAGTAGCGCATTCTAGGATCTTGAATAGGCTTGTCGTTTTTCATCAAATCCATGAACCAGTTTGACTGGTAAAGGCCTATAACGGGCACACCACCGGGACCATAACTGTTATTGTAAAACGGGTGTCTTGAGTTAGGGTTCTCGATATTTGACCCCCAGTTGAAAACCCAGTCTTCACCGGCACCAATATAGTTGCCTGAAGAAGCGATTGTCTCAAAGTTTGAAATGGCACCACTATCAACCAGACGTGATTGAATATACACTTTCATTTTAAGCGTGTTTGCCAACTTTATCCAGGTATCATAGTTATTTCCATAAAAGAAGTCATTTGCGATTGCAACACTTCCTTCTACTTGAAATTTAGCAATTGCAGAATCAAGCAAATCCAAAGCGGAAGCATAAACAGCAGCACCACCGTCAACAGACGGGTTAAGAATCTCTAGATCCAATGCTTCAGAATAAGGAATGTCTCCAAAATAATCTACAAGCGTGATTAACAAGTAAGCTTCAACAACATCTCCAACTGCAGAGTGCTTTTCAAAACCTTCTCCTATATCATCAACCAAGATATTCATCTCTTTGATGTCGTTTAAAATACCTGCATAAGCAGTTGACCATACAGCACTAAAAGTAGCAGGGCTATATACGTTTTCGTAATTTCTGCCAAACATATAGTGAATACGGGTCATTTGTGCACCCGTGTTACCCAACGTGTTTGTGAAAGTAGCTGTTCTGGCTTGAATTGCATTCATGTACAAGTCAATATCAGCTTGTGTCGGGTTAAGCGCGTTTGGGTTATCCAATAAATCTAGATCGGTTGTTTCACACGAGTTGAGCGATAACAAGCCTAAGGCTAGAATAAATATTACTTTTATTTTTTTCATAATCATTTATATTTTTAAAATGTTGCTTTAACGGTGAAACCATATCTCTTTCCACTAGGACCATTCAAGAAATCAAATCCTCTACCGTTACCTACACCTGTACCCACAATGTTAGGGTCAAAATTTACACCTTCAGGTGTATTAAGTGAATGGTAGTACAGGTTGTAACCTGCTACAGATAGTGATACACTTCCAAATGGTGATCTGTCTAACCATTTTTTAGGGAAATCATACCCTAAAGAAATTTCATTTAAACGGATTACTGAACCGTCATATACACGCAACTCATCCGGACCTTGAAGACCCACTACGTCAAAGTAGTATGCTGAGTTGTTGATTTGAATGTCGTTTGGTGTACCATCTTCTTTTACACCCGGTAAAACATAAGTATCCAATCTGTCTTCAGTATCTGTGGTTAAACCTCTACCTAGTAAAGTACCAATGGTTTCAGAATAAATATCCCCACCGTGCTGGTAGCTTAACAAGAAGTTAAACTTAATGTTTCTGTAAGACATAGCGTTTGCAACGTTTACCAAGAAATCTGGAGTTGCATCGCCAATAATGTTTGGACCCTGATCTACAACATAAAGACCCTGGCTGTTTACAATAGGCTCACCATCATCATTTCTTGCGATTGTTGAACCAATCATCGTACTAAAGGCTTCACCTGCGATAGCAGCATTACCCAAGTTGGTAAATCCAGCATAAGGTACCAGTTGATCTTCAGGATTTTCTGACTCACCCAAACCTAAATCAACAACTGTTGATCTGTATTTAGTATAGTTTGTATTCACATTCCAGTTAAAGCCGTTTCCTTCATTTCTAACCAATTCAAGGCCTAAATCAGCTTCAAAACCATATCCATCCAATTCACCCAAGTTAAATTGAGTAGAAGTATACCCTGTTGAAGGGGCAAGTGGTCGTGACACGATCAAGTCTGTAGTTGTTCTGGTATAGTAAGAGAAATCCAAAGAAACCCTGTTGTCTAAAAATCTTGTTTCCAAACCTACCTCAATTTCTTCAAAAAGCTCCGGTCTCAAAGCTGGGTTTGCCAGTGTTGTTGAGAACACGTTTGAAGCAACAGGATCACTACTTCCCTGAGGTGTGAAGTATCTAGGTGTTAAGATTAAATTCGTAGCTGTTGGATAACCTCCTGCAAAACCTGCAGAAGTACCGTAACCGGCTCTTAATTTTAAATAGTTAATTCCATTAGTTGAGCCCAAACCTTCAAACGCTGTTGTTGGAATGAAAGAAATACTTGCACTCGGGTAGAACTGACTGTTTTCGATTTGGTTTGAAACCCAGTCATTTCTTGCAGACAAGTTTAGGAATAAGTAATTATTATAATCTAAATCAATCTGTCCATAAGCACCTACAATGTTTTGTGCAAATTCAGCCTGGATATTACCTCCGTCTCCCCTTGTGTTTGATTGCTGTCTAAAGTTGAAGTGTCTGAACACATCAAATACAATTTGTTGAGAGCTATATACTCCATCTCTTTGAAACTTTTCATAACGACTTGTAGCACCCACAGTAAAGTTCATTCCTAGATTATCAGTCAAGGAATAAGAACCGTTCAACATCATATTATGATCCCAAATAGTGTTGAGGGAAGTCCAAGTGTAGTATTCTCCTAATACAGGACCTGAAGTAGCTCCCACATTTGTACCACCTTCTGTTCTTTCAGAATACACATCATAACCCACACGGTACATAGCGCTCAGGTTATCGTTAATTTGATAGCTAAGTGAATTAGCACCAAAGGCACGTGAAGTAACCTGGTTGATGAAACTGTTTCTTACTGTCCAGTTTGGATTCACAATAGCTTCATCACCTCTGTAATATACACTAGCCCCGGTAAAAGGGTTTTGGAATGGTAAGTCCATCAAAGGCACGTTTCTGGGTGTGTAGAATATATCTGCAAAAACAGAAAGACCTGTACCAATAGTACCTGAACCTGTACTTAAAGCAACAGGAGGCGTGTCAAAATCAGTACGCACAAAGTTAATGCTACCGTTTACTGTAAACTTATTGCTCAACTCAGCTTTACCACCCACAGAAAAAGTAGTTCTGTTTGTTTTGTTTCCGGGAGTAAACCCTTCATCATCGAGGTGACCAAAACTAAGGTTGTAAGCATATTTTCCATCATCAGAACCACTTGCAATGTTTACCGAAGTGTTTCTGGCAATACCTGTTCTGAAAAAGTCTTTAACATTATCAGGTTCTGCTTGCCAAGGAATATCTACCCCTTGAAATTGAGGAAACACGTCAGCAAGGTTTGGTCTGTTGTAAGGGTGTGGAATTGTCCCGTCAGGGTTTACACCACTACCTGCTTGCATCCATCCGCCAAATCCTTCAGCATAAAAACCGGGACCCCAGTTTGAAAAGAAGTTTCCAAAGGCACCGTCAAAACCATTACCAAAGGTATTCTGGTAATCAGGCAAAGAAGCGATATCATTGAAAAACAAACCTTGGGTTACAGTAATTTCATTTTTCTTAACACTGGATCCTGCACTACCTGATTTTGTAGTAATAAGGATTACCCCGTTTCTACCTTCAGAACCATAAAGGGTTGCCGCAGCAAAACCTTTAAGTACAGATACATTGGCAATGTTGTTTGGATCGATATCCAGTGATCTTGAAGATCCACTGTTACCGTCTACGAAGTTACCAATTGAATTCGTGTCGTTTGAAAGTGGCACACCATCAACAATGAAAAGAGGCTGGTTACTTCCACTAATAGAAAGGTACCCTCTAATGTTAATGTTGGTTGCAGATCCTGAAAGACCACTGGAGTTGGTAATAACAACCCCTGAACTCTTACCGGATAATACCCTGGCCAAATCACCCTCAGAGCGTTGCTCTATGTTTTCAGCGGCGATTTCACTAACGGCATAACCAAGTGCTTTCTTTTCTCTTTTGACCGCAAAACCGGTAACAACTACCTGCGAGAGTTCTTCACCCGCCTGCATTTGAAGATCGATTGTTGTGGTTGCAGCAGTTACAGCTCTTTCCTGAGTTGCAAAACCTACATAGGTATAAACAAGTGTTTGACCCACACTGGCATTGAGGGAGTAGTTCCCATCAAAATCAGACTGTGTACCAGTACTTGTACCTTTAATTACAATGTTAACCCCGGGTAAAGGCAGACCTGTGTCATCAGTCACCGTACCTGAGATTGTTTTTTCTTGTGCAAACGTAAGTTGCACTACAAACGCCAGTAATAGCGTTAAAATTCCACTAAACTTTGTTCTCATTTTTATAATTTATTTGAATTAGCCAGTGCCAAAAGTCTTAATAAAAACTTAATAAAACAACTTTTTGTACTTAAAATTTAGTTTTTTTTTTAAGATAACGTTATGTAATTGTTACCTCAAATCAAAATTTGGTATTTAAGCTGATATGAATTTTAGTATTTGAAAATTTAAAGTCCTGTCCTTCAAGGGTGCCATTGGCGATGTTGAGTTTCAGTAATCCTGCATTGGTTTGCAGCCCAAACCCCAGACCAAAGCTGTAGATGCTGCTTTTTATATCTGTGTTTTTGTTTTCAAAATAGGCGATATCTGTTATTGAGTGAATGTATGTATTTTGACTTAACAGATATCTGTACTCGGTATTTATTACTGAGAACAATGATGCGTCTATACTGTTTTCATCAAAGCCTCTGATGCTGTTAATTCCGCCAAACCGAAACAATTCATTTGTTAAGTAGTTTTCTGATGACAAGTATCCGGTTTGATTGCTTAGAAATATACTGTTTACATCATTAAGGCTGAAGCTGTGGTTTGCTCTTAAATGAAGTCTGTATTGACCAGTATCCATAGTTCCTTTTTTCCTTGAGCCAATTTCACTGCTTAGATTGATAAATGTCTTGAAGGGAAAAATGCTGCTGCGTTGAGAGATGGCGTAAGTTGCGCCCAGCACCAGGAATTTTGACTCATAATCTGAAACATCAATACCGGCAATTTGCTCATCCAGTAAATAAGTGGATTCATAATCTTTATACCCGGCATACACCTTTGTTCTGGGATCAAAGCGGTAATTTGCAAGGGCTTGCTTTTCAACTGTTAAAAATGTACTGTCTCTTTTGAAAAAATCCAAACCCAGTTCAAGCCCCACCGGTGACTGAAATAAATATGGCAGTTCTGTGTTAATTTTAAAATGCTCCTGTTCATTGCCGTCATTTTTGTATTCAAGAAGCAAAGATTCACCAAAATTCAAATTGTTGTTCAAAGCCAAATTTATATATCCGTTAAACTCCAGGTTGTTTGTTTCTTCATTGGTGGCAAAACCAATAATGCCGTCAAAAAGATTGTTGGGTACTTTTTCAAGATATAAGTAAAGTTCTGTTTTGTCTTCTGTGAAAAGAACTTCAGGGGCTTTTATGTTTTTAACAAACCCAAGATTGTCCAACAATTCGGTTTTGTCAATTATTTTTTGTTTTTGGAACACTATTCCTTTTTTGATTCCCAATGAGTAGGTTAAGAAAGCTTTCGGGAATTTTTCATATCCCCTTATTTTAATATCGGTGACATACCGCTTTTTTTGAGTTTCGATTTTAAGAGTGGTTTCCAAAAGATTGGTTTCTTCCGTCGATGGTTTGATGGAGGTGAGCTGAAGTGTGATAAATGGGTCGCCGGTTTCACTCAGCTTTAGGTTCAAATACTGAAGCGACGCTTCTATGTTTACAAAATCCAGGATGAGGTGATCCTCTGAAACCTCTGTTGCAATAGCTTCAATATTTCTTTTTGTAATGCCAAAGGTTTTCAGGATCCCGGTATTGAAAATTTTTACTTTTTTAAATTGTTCGTTTAAATGAAAAACACTTTGGTAGCTGGTGTCGGTTATTTTTGAAAATGCAATCTGTTCAACAGCGATGTATCCGTTTTTAAAAAGTTGGTTTTTCACCGAATCTAGCTCCCTGTTTAATGCGTTGAAAGTATCAAACGAATCAGTATAATTCAATGCCTTGATTTGTTTGGTTTCCAAAGAATCTTTCCCTTTGATTTCCAGGTATAATTTCTGGCTGTATATAGAACCTGAAAAAGAGGTATATATATAAAGGAGTAAAAAAACGTATAAATAGGTTTTCAATTTGTATGTCTAAATGGTTTAAATCTAACGTTTGGATTGGTCTTTTCGTGCTGCAAACAAAAGAAAAAATAAGTTCTATAAAAATTAATCTATTAACGTTTGATTAATTAAGATTTATTTCTACCTTTGCCAACCCTAAAAACAGGGGATAATTTTTTTATTTTATATAACAAATATTATATATGCCAACAATTTCACAATTAGTACGAAAAGGAAGAACCAAAATTACCAAGAAGAGTAAATCGGCTGCTTTAGATTCGTGTCCTCAAAGAAGAGGTGTGTGTACGCGTGTATATACTACTACTCCTAAGAAACCAAACTCTGCAATGCGTAAAGTTGCAAGGGTAAGGTTGACAAACGGAAAGGAAGTAAACGCATACATCCCGGGTGAGGGTCACAATTTACAAGAGCACTCGATAGTATTGGTTAGAGGTGGAAGGGTAAAAGATTTACCGGGAGTTAGATACCACATCGTTCGTGGAGCCTTAGACACCGCAGGTGTTGCAGGAAGAACACAACGCAGGTCTAAATACGGTGCAAAACGCCCTAAGAAGTAATTAACAACTTTTAAAAAGAAGACATGAGAAAAAGACAGGCCAAAAAAAGACCGCTTTTACCGGATCCAAAATTTAACGATCAACTTGTTACACGTTTTGTGAACATGATGATGCACGATGGTAAAAAATCGGTTGCCTTTAAAGTTTTTTACGATGCAATTGACATTGTAGAAGAAAAGAAACAAGATGACGAGAAGTCAGCTTTAGAAACCTGGAAAGACGCTTTATCAAACGTGATGCCTCACGTTGAAGTAAGAAGCCGAAGAGTGGGTGGAGCTACCTTCCAGATTCCAATGCAAATCAGACCTGACCGAAAAATTTCCACCGCTATGAAGTGGTTGATTTCTTATTCAAGAAAGAGAAATGAAAAGTCAATGGCGCAAAGATTGGCTGCAGAAGTTCTTGCAGCTTCAAAAGAAGAAGGAGCAGCTGTTAAAAAACGTATGGATACGCACAAAATGGCTGAAGCAAATAAAGCATTCTCACACTTTAGATTTTAATAAAATATAATGGCACAAAGAGATTTAAAATATACAAGAAACATAGGAATTGCTGCGCATATTGACGCAGGAAAAACAACCACTACCGAACGTATTCTTTTCTATACTGGTGTAAGTCACAAGATTGGAGAAGTTCACGACGGAGCGGCAACTATGGACTGGATGGAGCAGGAGCAGGAAAGAGGTATTACCATTACTTCTGCTGCTACAACGTGTAAGTGGGTTTTCCCGATGGAAAATGCACAGCCCACTCCTGAAGCAAAAGACTACCACTTTAATATTATAGATACTCCCGGCCACGTTGATTTTACCGTAGAGGTAAACCGTTCATTGCGTGTGCTTGACGGGTTGGTGTTTTTATTTAGTGCAGTTGATGGTGTAGAGCCTCAATCTGAAACAAACTGGAGACTTGCTGATAATTATAAAGTACCAAGAATGGGCTTTGTTAACAAGATGGACCGTCAAGGTTCAGATTTCCTGAATGTTTGTAAGCAGGTAAAAGAAATGTTGGGCTCAAATGCGGTGCCTATCGTTTTGCCTATTGGTGAAGAAATGGACTTCAAAGGTATTGTTGACCTGGTTAAAAATCGTGCTATTATTTGGCATGAGGACACTCAGGGAGCTACATTTGATGTGATTGCGATTCCTGAAGAATTAAAAGCAGAAACGGCTCAATACCGTGCTTTGCTTATTGAAGAGGTAGCGGCTTATGATGAAAACCTGTTGGAGAAATTCATGGAAGATGAAGACTCTATTACAGAAGATGAAGTACACGCTGCTTTGAGAGCTGCTGTTATGGATATGAGTATCATACCTATGATTTGTGGTTCTGCATTCAAGAACAAAGGTGTTCAGTTTCTTCTAGATGCTGTATGTCGTTATTTGCCTTCACCGGTAGATAAAGAAGGTATCATCGGGATTAATCCTGATACTGAAAAAGAAGAAATAAGAAAGCCGGATGTTACTGAACCTTTTGCTGCATTGGCATTTAAAATTGCTACAGATCCTTTTGTGGGTCGTTTGGCATTTTTCCGTGCGTATTCAGGAAGGCTTGATGCCGGTTCTTATGTTTTAAACAACCGTTCAGGTAATAAAGAGCGTATTTCAAGAATTTACCAAATGCACGCCAACAAGCAAAATGCCATCGATTATATTGAGGCAGGAGATATTGGAGCGGCAGTTGGTTTTAAAGATATTAAAACAGGCGATACCCTAACTGCTGAAAAGCACCCTATCGTTTTGGAAAGTATGAATTTCCCTGATCCCGTTATCGGTATTGCAGTGGAACCAAAAACCAAAGCTGATGTTGATAAATTGGGTATGGCTTTGTCAAAACTAGCTGAAGAAGATCCTACGTTTACCGTAAGAACTGATGAAGCATCAGGACAAACCATCATCTCAGGAATGGGAGAGCTTCACCTTGATATTATCGTTGACCGTTTGCGTCGCGAGTTCAAAGTGGAAGTTAATCAGGGAGAGCCTCAGGTAGAATATAAAGAAGCAATCACCAGAGCTGCAGACCACAGAGAGGTTTACAAAAAACAATCAGGTGGTCGTGGTAAATTTGCTGATATTGTGTTCACCATGGAGCCTGCTGAAGAAGGAAAAATAGGTTTGGAATTTGTTAACTCCATTAAAGGTGGAAACGTTCCTAAGGAATATGTTCCTGCCATTGAAAAAGGTTTCAGGGAAGCTATGAAAAATGGCCCCCTTGCCGGGTTTGAAATGGACAGTATGAAAATCACGCTTAAAGACGGGTCTTTCCACCCTGTGGATTCTGACTCACTTTCTTTTGAGCTTGCTGCAAGAATGGGCTATAAAGCCGCTTCAAAAGCATCAGGGGCTGTGATACTTGAGCCTATTATGAAAATAGAGGTTATCACTCCTGAAGAGAATATGGGTGATATCGTTGGTGACCTTAACCGTCGTCGCGGTCAAGTGAGCAATATGGGTGACCGTGCGGGAGCAAAAACCATTAAGGCGACTGTTCCTTTATCTGAAATGTTTGGTTATGTAACTACATTAAGAACATTGTCATCAGGTAGAGCAACTTCAACAATGGAATTTTCTCATTATGCAGAAACACCTTCAAATATTTCAGAAGAAGTCATTAAAAAAGCAAAAGGAGCTAACGATTAATTTTAACAGAGATGAGTCAAAAAATCAGAATAAAACTTAAATCATACGATTACAATCTTGTAGATAAATCTGCTGAGAAAATCGTGAAAACAGTAAAGAGTACAGGTGCTGTGGTAACGGGTCCGATTCCATTGCCAACAAACAAAAAAATCTTTACTGTGTTGCGCTCTCCACACGTTAACAAGAAATCAAGAGAACAGTTTCAATTGAGTTCTTACAAACGTTTGCTGGACATCTACAGTTCATCTTCAAAAACCATTGATGCTTTAATGAAATTAGAGTTACCAAGTGGTGTTGAAGTTGAGATTAAGGTGTGATAAATTCAAATTTCCGCGAAGGCGGAAATCTCGTCAATAAAATGTTCAATTTGGCAGATAAATGACGAGATACCCACCTGCGTGGGTATACATGTCCGGAGCTGCGAGCGAAGGAAAAACGGAAAGAATACATTCAGGGTTGGAAGTATTTTTGACCCTGAATTTTTTAAAATAGATTGAATAAACAAGTATTAATTAATAATTAAATAAACTATGTCTGGGTTAATTGGAAAAAAGATAGGCATGACCAGCATCTTTGACGAGAACGGGAAGAACATTCCCTGTACTGTTATAGAGGCAGGACCATGTGTTGTTACCCAAGTCAGAACCAAAGAGGTTGACGGGTATGAAGCTCTTCAGCTTGGTTTCGATGACAAAAAGACTGCCATTAAAGCTGCCGAAGGCCACGCTAAAAAAGCAGGAACCGTTGCAAAACGTAAAGTCGTAGAATTCCAAGGATTTGAGAAAGAGTATAATTTAGGTGATGCAATCACTGTAGATCATTTTACTGAAGGGGAGTTTGTGGATATTTCCGGAATTTCAAAAGGTAAAGGTTTTCAGGGTGTTGTTAAGAGACACGGCTTTGGTGGTGTAGGTCAAGCTACTCACGGACAACATAACCGCTTAAGAGCTCCGGGATCTATTGGAGCTGCATCTTATCCAGCACGTGTATTCAAAGGAATGCGCATGGCCGGAAGAATGGGTGGTGATAAAGTAAAAGTTGAAAATTTAAGAGTTTTAAAAGTAGTTCCTGAAAAGAACCTGCTTGTGGTTAAGGGATGTGTTCCCGGCCATAAAAACGCTTATGTAATTATTCAGAAATAATGAAAGTAGCAGTATTAGATATCAACGGAAAAAAAACAGGTAGAGAGGTAAACCTTTCTAAGGATGTTTTTGCTATAGAGCCAAACAATCACGCTGTATACTTAGATGTAAAACAGTATTTGGCAAATCAACGTCAGGGGACACACAAGTCTAAAGAGCGTGCCGAGATTGTTGGTAGTACCAGAAAGATTAAAAAACAAAAGGGAACCGGTACAGCACGTGCAGGTAATATTAAAAACCCATTGTTCAAAGGAGGGGGAAGAGTTTTTGGTCCACGGCCAAGAAGCTATTCTTTCAAACTTAATAAAAGCTTAAAGCGTTTGGCAAGAAAATCTGCCCTATCGATGAAAGCAAATGACAAGCAAATATTCATTTTGGAAGACATCAATTTTGACGCACCAAAAACAAAGAATTTTACAAACCTTCTGAATGCATTGGGTCTGGAAAACAAAAAATCTTTGTTTGTGTTGGGAGAGTTAAATAATAATGTATATTTGTCCTCGCGCAATTTAAAAGGTACAGAAGTTGTAACAAGCTCAGAATTAAGTACTTATAAAATATTAAATGCAAACAGTGTAATACTGTTAGAGGGTTCTTTAGAAGGAATTGAACAAAACTTAAGTAAATAGAAATTATGAATATCTTAATTAAACCCATCATTACAGAAAAAGCAACACGCGATGCCGAGGAGAAAAACCGTTATGGCTTTGTAGTTGCAAATGAGGCGAATAAGATTGAAATCAAAGCTGCTATTGAAGCTGCTTACGGAGTTTCTATTACTAAAGTTCGCACGATAAATGTTCGTCCTGATCGTAAGACCCGCTACACAAAAACGGGTGTCATAACTGGTAAAACAACTGCTTATAAAAAAGCAATTGTACAGGTGGCAGAGGGAGACACAATAGATTTTTATAACAACATCTAGAATTTAGACAACAATGTCAGTAAGAAAATTAAAACCCATTACCCCGGGTCAGCGTTTTAGAGTAGTAAATGGTTTTGATGCCATCACTACTGATAAGCCGGAGAAAAGCTTGCTTGCTCCGAAAAAGAGATCAGGTGGTAGAAACAACAGAGGAAAGATGACCATACGCCAGGTTGGTGGAGGTCACAAACAGAAGTATCGTATTATTGATTTTAAAAGGAACAAAACCGGAATTCCCGCGACTGTTCAATCAATTCAATATGATCCCAACAGAACAGCATTTATCGCATTGCTTAATTATCAGGATGGTGAAAAGCGATATGTTATTGCTCAAAACGGATTGCAAGTAGGGCAAAACATCGTTTCAGGACCCAATGTTGCTCCTGAAATTGGAAATGCAATGCTACTTTCTGAGATACCATTAGGTACCATTATTTCCTGCATCGAGCTTCGTCCCGGTCAAGGAGCTATTATGGCTCGCAGTGCCGGTTCATTTGCTCAGTTAATGGCAAGAGACGGGAAATTTGCTACTATAAAATTACCTTCAGGTGAAACCAGATTGATTTTGGTTACTTGTATGGCTACCATTGGTGCTGTTTCAAACAGTGATCACCAGTTGCTTGTTTCCGGTAAAGCCGGTAGAAGCAGATGGTTGGGCAGAAGGCCAAGAACAAGACCGGTAGCGATGAACCCTGTAGATCACCCAATGGGTGGTGGGGAAGGTCGTGCCTCAGGAGGTCACCCACGTTCTAGAAAGGGAATACCTGCTAAAGGTTACAGAACCCGTACTAAAACAAAATCGAGTAATAAATATATCATAGAACGTAGAAAGAAATAAGCTATGGCAAGATCGTTAAAAAAAGGACCTTACGTTCACTATAAGTTAGAAAAGAAAGTACAACAAAATGTGGATTCAAATAAGAAGAGTGTCATCAAGACCTGGTCTAGAGCCTCTATGATTACACCCGATTTTGTTGGACAAACCATTGCAGTTCACAACGGGAAACAATTTGTTCCCGTGTATGTTACTGAGAATATGGTAGGACATAAACTAGGAGAATTTTCACCCACCCGATCTTTTAGAGGTCACTCAGGTGCAAAAAACAAAGGAAAAAAATAATAAGCTATGGGAGTTCGTAAAAGAGAAAGAGCAGAGCAAATCAAAGAAGCGAAGAAAAACATCGCCTTTGCAAAGTTGAATAACTGCCCAACATCACCAAGAAAAATGCGCCTTATGGCAGATTTAGTAAGAGGTGAAAATGTTGATAAAGCGCTTAATATTTTGAAGTTCAGTTCAAAAGAATCTTCACGCAGACTTGAAAAGCTTTTGCTTTCTGCCATTGCAAACTGGCAAGCAAAGAATGAAGATGCCAGCATTGAAGATGCAAATCTTTTTGTACAGGAAATTCGTGTTGATGGTGGAGCCATGTTAAAACGTCTCCGTCCGGCACCTCAAGGTCGCGCACACAGAATTAGAAAACGTTCCAATCACGTTACCGTGGTTTTAGGAGCTAAAGATAACACACAAAGCAATTAATTAAATGGGACAAAAAACAAATCCAATCGGAAATCGCCTTGGAATCATCAGAGGATGGGAATCTAACTGGTATGGAGGCAACGACTATGGCGACAAAATCGCTGAAGACGACAAGATTAGAAAATATGTTCACGCTCGTTTGGCAAAAGCTAGTGTGTCAAGGGTGATTATTGAGCGCACTCTTAAACTTGTAACCGTTACTATCACCACTGCAAGACCCGGTATCATTATCGGAAAAGGCGGCCAGGAGGTAGACAAGTTAAAAGAAGAGCTTAAGAAGATTACCGGCAAGGAAGTACAGATCAATATCTTTGAAATCAAAAGACCTGAGCTGGATGCATTCTTAGTAGCAACAAGTATAGCGCGTCAAATTGAAAGCAGAATTTCATACAGACGTGCCATCAAAATGGCTATCACCGCGGCAATGCGAATGAATGCAGAAGGAATTAAAGTGCAAATCTCAGGCCGTTTAAACGGTGCAGAGATGGCGCGTTCAGAAGCTTACAAAGAAGGTCGTATTCCATTATCTACTTTTAGAGCAGATATAGACTATGCTTTAGTTGAATCTCATACTACTTATGGTAGACTGGGAGTTAAAGTATGGATTATGAAAGGCGAAGTTTTTGGAAAGAGAGAGCTTTCTCCGTTGGTTGGTTTATCCAAAAAACAAGGAAAATCAGAAGGTGGAGGAGCACAAAAAGGAAAACAACGTCGCAGAAAGTAATTTTTTAAACTAAAAAAAATGTTACAACCTAAAAGAACAAAATACCGTAAGCAACAAAAAGGACGTATGAAAGGAATTTCCCAGCGTGGAAATCAACTCTCAAACGGTACTTTTGGTATAAAATCATTAGACTCCAGTTTTTTAACTGCACGTCAAATTGAAGCAGCGCGTATTGCCGCTACCCGTTTTATGAAAAGAGAAGGGTCTCTCTGGATTAAGATTTTTCCGGACAAGCCTATCACAAAGAAACCTCTTGAAGTACGTATGGGTAAAGGTAAAGGTGCTGTAGAATATTGGGCAGCTGTAGTGAAGCCTGGCAGGATACTTTTTGAAGTTTCAGGAGTTCCGGCAGAAGTTGCAAAGGAAGCTTTGCGTCTTGCCGCTCAGAAACTACCTGTAAGAACTAAGTTTATAACCGCTAGAGATTTTCAAGCTTAAACCATTTACATTATGAAACAAGCAGAAATTAATGAATCATCTGTAGCCAAGTTACAAGAAAAACTTGCAGAGTCTAGAAAAGCATACACAGAGCTAAAAATGGCACATGCTATTTCACCGTTGGAAAATCCAATTCAACTAAGAGATCAAAGAAGATCTATAGCAAGAATTGAGACTGAACTAACTAAAAGAGAAGTACAATAACTGTACGAAGCTGAAAGATGGAAAAAAGAAATTTAAGAAAAGAGCGTATCGGGGTAGTAACCAGTAACAAAATGGAGAAATCCATTGTCGTTGCCGAAGTTAAAAAAGTAAAACACCCTATGTACGGAAAGTTCGTGTTAAAGACTAAGAAATATGTCGCACACGATGAAACAAACGACTGCAACGAAGGAGATACTGTAAGAATCATGGAAACACGACCTTTAAGTAAATCTAAGTGCTGGAGACTAGTAGAAATCATAGAAAGAGCTAAATAATCATGTTACAACAAGAATCAAGACTTAAAGTTGCAGATAACACGGGAGCAAAAGAAGTGCTTACCATCCGTGTATTGGGAGGTACCAAAAAACGTTACGCTTCCATTGGAGACAAGATTGTGGTTACTGTAAAAGAAGCTACACCTAATGGTAATATCAAAAAAGGTGCAGTATCTACAGCAGTTGTTGTGCGTACTACAAAAGAAGTAAGACGTCCAGACGGATCTTACATTCGTTTTGATGATAATGCTTGCGTTCTTTTGAATCCTGCCGGAGAAATGAGAGGAACACGTGTTTTTGGCCCTGTTGCCAGAGAATTGCGTGATAGACAATTTATGAAAATTGTATCATTAGCACCAGAGGTGCTTTAATTTAAAAACAATGACAAAGCTTAAAATTAAATCAGGAGACAACGTAGTTGTAATCGCCGGAGACCACAAAGGGTCTGAAGGGAAAGTGATGCGTGTTTATTCTGAAAAAAATAAAGCCATAGTAGAAGGAGTCAACACGGTTTCAAAACACGAGAAGCCAAGCACAAAAAACCCTCAGGGTGGAATTGTGAAAAAAGAAGCTCCTATACATATCTCCAACCTTGCTTTGATTGATCCAAAATCAAAAAAAGCAACACGAGTTGGTTTTAAAATGGAAGGCGACAAGAAAGTTCGTTTTTCAAAAAAATCTAATGAAGTAATATAGTTATGGGATATACACCAAGACTTAAGGAAGAATATAAGGGCAAAGTAACAAAGGCCCTTACAGATGAATTTGGTTACAAAAATGTAATGCAAGTTCCGAGATTACAAAAAATAGTTATCTCAAGAGGCGTGGGTGCAGCTGTTGCAGACAAGAAACTTATTGACTACTCTGTTGATGAAATTTCAAGAATTGCAGGGCAAAAAGCTGTTGCTACCATTTCTAAGAAAGACGTTGCATCTTTCAAACTTCGTAAAGGAATGCCCATTGGGGTGAAAGTTACCTTGCGCGGTGAGAGAATGTATGAATTCTTAGATCGTTTGGTAACTTCTGCGCTGCCACGGGTTCGTGACTTTAATGGTATTAAAGCATCAGGATTTGACGGAAGAGGAAACTACAACCTGGGTGTTACTGAGCAAATCATTTTCCCTGAAATTGATATTGATAAAGTAAACAAAATCCAAGGTATGGATATCACATTTGTTACCACTGCTGAGACAGATAAGGAAGCAAAATCATTATTAACAGAACTAGGATTACCTTTTAAAAAGAATTAAGAGATGGCTAAAGAATCAATGAAAGCCCGTGAGGTTAAGAGACAAAAACTGGTAGACAAGTATGCTGAAAAACGCAAAGCTTTAAAAGAAGCCGGCGATTATGAAGCACTACAGAAACTTCCAAAAAATGCTTCGCCTGTTCGTTTGCACAATCGTTGTAAATTAACCGGAAGACCAAGAGGGTATATGAGAACCTTTGGATTATCGCGTGTTACTTTTCGTGAAATGGCAAACCAGGGTTTAATCCCCGGTGTTAGAAAAGCAAGTTGGTAATATAATTTTAACTGGATGAAGGTTTCAGTGAACAACTGAAAAACCACATCCGCAAAATCAAAACAATGACAACAGATCCTATCGCAGATTTTCTAACAAGAATTAGAAATGCAGTAAGTGCCAACCACAGGGTGGTTGAAATACCGGCATCAAATCTAAAAAAAGAGATTACAAAAATCCTCTTTGACCAAGGTTATATCCTGAGTTATAAATTTGAAGATGACAACGGTCCACAAGGTTCCATTAAGATTGCTTTAAAATATGATAAAGTGACCAAAGAGCCTGTAATCAGAAAAATACAACGAATAAGTAAACCTGGTTTACGTAAATACGCAAGTTCAACCGAACTTCCCAGAATCTTAAATGGTTTAGGTGTTGCTATTGTCTCTACATCTCACGGTGTGATGACGGGAAAGCAAGCCAAAGCTGAGAATGTGGGTGGAGAAGTATTGTGTTACGTTTACTAAAAAACGACAAAAAAAATGTCTAGAATAGGTAATAATCCAGTAGCAATTCCAGATGGTGTAACAGTCAATGTTCAAGACGGCATCATTTCGGTAAAAGGAAAATTAGGAGAATTGAATCAAGAGTTTTCTGAAGTTGCCGTTAAGGTAGAAGAAAACAATGTATATGTAGAGCGCCCGTCAGACTCAAAGGCACACCGTGCAAAACACGGTCTTTATCGTTCTTTGGTCGACAATATGATAGAAGGTGTTTCTAATGGATGGACAAAACAACTAGAATTAGTTGGTGTTGGTTACAGAGCCAGCAACCAGGGCCAGAGATTGGATATAGCGGTAGGGTATTCTCACAACATTGTACTTGAAATTGCTCCAGAAGTAAAAGTAGAAACCATTACTGAAAAAGGTAAAAATCCGGTTATAAAATTGACCTCACATGACAAACAGCTTGTGGGTCAGGTAGCTGCCAAAATACGTGGTTTCCGCAGACCGGAACCATACAAAGGTAAAGGTATCAAGTTTGTAGGTGAACAATTAAGAAGAAAAGCAGGAAAATCTGCATAAGCATAAACGTTATGGCATTATCTAAAAACGATAGAAGAAATAGAATTAAATTCAGGGTCAGGAAAATTGTTTCCGGTTCTGAACAACGACCCAGACTTGCTGTTTTCAGAAGCAACAAAGAGATCTATGCTCAATTAATTGACGATCTGAGTGGTAAAACAATCACTGCGGCATCATCAAGAGATAAAGATATCGATGTTTCTAAAGCAAACAAAGTTGAAGCAGCAAAACTTGTAGGTAAAGCACTTGCCGAAAGAGCGATCAAAGCCGGTGTGGAAACAATCTCTTTTGACAGAGGAGGTTATTTATATCACGGAAGAGTTAAATCATTAGCAGAAGGCGCTAGAGAAGGCGGACTTAAATTCTAAAATATTATGTATCAAGATTATAAAAACGTAGAGCTAGTAAAACCTAGTGGACTTGAATTAAAAGACCGTTTAGTGGGCGTGCAACGTGTTACTAAAGTAACCAAGGGTGGTAGAGCATTTGGCTTTTCTGCAATTGTAGTTGTGGGTGATGAAAATGGAGTTGTTGGTCAGGGCTTAGGAAAATCTAAAGATGTTGCTACCGCTATTGCAAAAGCAATTGAAGACGCTAAGAAAAACCTTGTTCGCATTCCATTGAACAAAGCTACACTTCCGCACGAGCAAAAAGGAAAATACGGTGGAGCAAAAGTAAACTTATTACCTGCTGCTGCGGGTACCGGTCTTATTGCCGGTGGTGCTGTGCGTGCCGTACTTGAAGCAGTTGGCGTTCACGATGTATTATCAAAATCTCAAGGTTCATCAAATCCACATAACGTGGTGAAAGCTACTTTTGATGCTTTACTACAATTGCGTAGTGCTCATACTGTTGCAAGACAACGTGGTGTATCGCTTGAAAAAGTATTCAAAGGATAAAAAAAGAGTTATGGGAAAAATTAAAGTAACAAAGGTAAAAAGTGCTATCAACCGTACTCAAACACAAAAGAGAACGCTTGAATCATTAGGACTTAAGAGAATTGGTCAGACGATCGTTCACGAAAACACGCCAAGCATACTTGGTATGGTTAATAAAGTAAAACACCTGGTTTCTGTAGAAGAAACCAAATAAGACATATAAACTATGGATTTAAGTAACTTAAAACCTGCAGAAGGTTCAGTTCAAAACAACAAGAGATTAGGCCGCGGTGAAGGTTCAGGAAAAGGTGGAACCGCCTCCAGAGGTCACAAAGGTGCAAAGTCTCGTTCAGGATATTCCAGAAAAATTGGTTTTGAAGGTGGTCAAATGCCGCTTCAAAGACGTGTTCCCAAGTTTGGATTCACAAACATCAACAGAAAAGAATATCAGGGCATCAATCTTGACACGATCCAAAAATTGGTAGATGACAAGAAAATTAAAGATACCCTGGATTTTGAGACATTGGTGTCTTTAAGATTAGCAACCAAAAATGAATCAGTAAAGATATTAGGAAGAGGAGAATTGAAAGCGAAGGTGAAAATATCTGCCCACAAATTTACTGCAACTGCACAGAAAGCAATTGAAGCAGCAGGGGGTGAAGTGGTAATTTTATAATACTAAGAATAGAATGAAATTTATAGATACCCTAAAGAATATTTGGAAAATAGAAGAGTTAAGAAACAGAATCTTAATTACTCTAGGTTTACTGGCCGTGTATCGTTTTGGTGCACAAGTAGTATTACCCGGTATTGACGCATCACAATTACAAGGACTTGCAGATCAAACCGATGGTGGGATCCTGGGTCTTTTAAATGCATTTACCGGAGGGGCATTTTCTAATGCTTCTGTTTTTGCTTTGGGTATTATGCCTTATATTTCTGCTTCTATTGTGGTTCAGTTAATGGGTATTGCGGTTCCTTATCTGCAAAAGCTTCAAAAAGAAGGAGAAAGCGGAAGAAAGAAAATCAACCAGATTACCCGTTGGTTAACCATTGCGATCACCCTGGTTCAAGGACCCGGTTATATCTATAACCTGTTTAATATCCTTCCGGGAGAAGCCTTTTTATTAGGTAACAGTTTTGCATTTATCTCATCTGCAGTGATTATTCTTACTACAGGTTGTATCTTTGCAATGTGGCTGGGTGAAAAAATCACTGATAAAGGTATTGGTAACGGTATTTCCATATTGATTATGGTGGGTATCATTGCTACATTGCCACAATCATTTGTTCAGGAATTTGCTTCCAGGGTATTTGAATCAAACGGTGGATTAATATTCATCCTTATTGAACTCGTTATCTGGTTTGTGATTATTTTACTCTCTGTATTACTGGTAATGGCAGTACGTCAAATTCCGGTGCAGTATGCCAGAAGAACAGCTTCAGGAGGTTATGAGAAAAATATTATGGGGTCAAGACAATACATTCCTTTAAAGCTTAATGCTTCAGGGGTAATGCCCATTATCTTTGCCCAGGCGATTATGTTTGTACCGGCAGCGGTAGCAGGATTGTCTGCTTCAGAAATGGCACAGTCATTTACAGCAGCCTTCAGTGATATATTTGGGTTCTGGTATAATGTGGTATTTGCACTATTGATTATTGTGTTTACCTATTTCTATACCGCAGTAACCGTACCCACAAACAAAATGGCTGACGACTTAAAACGCAGCGGTGGTTTTGTGCCCGGAATCAAACCCGGTTCAGAAACTGCTGAGTATTTGGATAAAATAATGTCTCAGATAACATTGCCGGGATCTATATTCCTTGCATTGATAGCTATATTTCCTGCATTTGCTGTGAAACTATTAGGTTTGCAGGCAGGATGGGCATTGTTCTACGGTGGAACTTCACTACTCATTATGGTGGGTGTTGCTATAGACACGATGCAGCAAATCAATGCGTATTTGTTGAACAGGCATTATGATGGATTAATGAAAACCGGAAAAAACAGAAAAGCAGTAGCATAATTATGGCAAAACAACCGGCAATAGAACAAGACGGAACGATTGTAGAAGCGCTTTCTAACGCTATGTTTCGTGTAGAGTTAGAAAACGGTCACATTGTTACAGCACATATTTCGGGCAAAATGCGTATGCATTACATTAAATTGCTGCCCGGAGATAAAGTGAAATTAGAAATGAGTCCTTATGATTTAACCAAGGCTCGTATAACTTATAGATATTAGATTTTTGTATAATTCAAAAATCATTAATTATTTAAAAACAGAGGAATGAAAGTAAGAACTTCCATTAAGAAAAGAAGTGCCGAGTGCAAGATTGTGCGTCGCAAAGGCAGATTATATGTTATTAACAAAAAGAACCCAAAGTTCAAACAAAGACAAGGTTAAGATATGGCAAGAATAGCAGGTGTAGATATCCCGAAACAAAAAAGGGGTGTAATCGCGTTAACTTACATATTTGGTATCGGTAAAAGCCGTGCCAAAGACATTTTGGCAAAAGCTGAAGTAAGTGAAGACAAAAAAGTAAATGAGTGGGACGATGATGAAATCGGTCGCATTCGTGATGCTGTAGGAAATTTTAAAATTGAAGGTGAATTGCGTTCAGAAGTTCAGGTAAGTATCAAACGCTTAATGGACATTGGATGTTACAGAGGTATTCGTCACAGATCAGGGTTGCCTTTAAGAGGTCAGCGCACCAAGAATAACTCAAGAACCCGAAAAGGAAAACGTAAAACTGTTGCTAACAAGAAAAAAGCAACTAAATAATCCCTAGAGATATGGCAAAAACAACCGCAAAAAAACGTAAAGTTAATGTTGAATCTGTAGGTGAAGCACACGTTACAGCTTCCTTTAACAATATCATCATTTCGTTGACAAACAAAAACGGCGATGTAATTTCCTGGTCTTCAGCCGGAAAAATGGGCTTTAGAGGATCCAAGAAAAACACACCTTATGCTGCTCAACTTGCCGCTGAAGATGCTACCAAAGTAGCTCATGATGCAGGTTTGCGCAAAGTAAAAGTATATGTAAAAGGACCCGGAAACGGAAGAGAATCTGCAATACGCTCAATTCACAATGCCGGTATTGAAGTAACTGAAATTATTGACATTACTCCAATTCCACACAACGGATGCAGACCTCCTAAAAGAAGAAGAGTCTAAGTACATTAGAAGTTAAAACTTAGAAGGTAGAAGTTCAACATTGAACTTTAAACTTTGAACAATTAAATCAACAAATAATTATAAACACGGGAAGGAATACGATAGATGGAGGACAGACCTTAATTCATCATCCCTTCCAAAACAAATTTTAATATGGCAAGATATACCGGTCCAAAAACTAAAATAGCCCGTAAATTCGGTGAAGCTATCTTTGGTGACGACAAAGCATTTGAAAAAAGAAATTACCCTCCGGGGCAGCATGGAAATGCACGCAGAAGAGGTAAAAAATCTGAATATGCTACCCAGTTAATGGAAAAGCAAAAGGCAAAATACACCTATGGTGTGTTAGAGCGTCAATTCAGGAATATGTTTAAAAAAGCAACCGCTGCTGAAGGAATTACAG
The DNA here is from genome assembly GCA_963975935.1 of uncultured Flavobacteriaceae bacterium. Taxonomy (GTDB): domain Bacteria; phylum Bacteroidota; class Bacteroidia; order Flavobacteriales; family Flavobacteriaceae; genus Planktosalinus. The sequence goes on along the minus strand of CAXBIQ010000004.1, from coordinate 87,142 downwards.
GTGATGTACTTCTTCAATTGTGTGAGTCAAGATTAGACAATGTTGTATTCAGAATGGGTATCGCCCCTTCAAGAAGTGCAGCACGTCAACTTGTATCCCACAGACACATCCTTGTGAACGGTGAGAAAGTAAATATTGCTTCTTACCACGTGAAGCCGGGTGATGTTGTTGCAGTAAGAGAAAAATCAAAATCACTGGAAGCCATCACAAATTCACTTTCAAACTCAAATCATGTGTATGAGTGGATTTCCTGGAACAATGATAAAATGGAAGGGACCTTTGTTTCTGTTCCATCAAGGATTCAAATTCCTGAAAACATCAATACACAATTCATCGTAGAATTATATTCTAAATAATAAACCTTAGGAATCACAACATGGCAATACTAAATTTTCAAAAGCCCGATAAAGTTATAATGATCAATTCAACCGATTTTGAGGGGAGATTCGAGTTTCGTCCCTTGGAACCCGGCTATGGATTGACCGTTGGTAACGCGCTTAGAAGAGTACTATTATCCTCCCTGGAAGGCTTTGCTATCACCTCCATCAGAATTGAAGGCGTTGATCACGAATTTTCTACAATCCCGGGAATAGTAGAAGATGTAACTGAAATTATCCTTGGTTTAAAACAAGTGCGTTTCAAGCGTCAGATTGATGAAATAGATAATGAAACCGTAACAATGTCCATCACCGGAAAAGATCAACTTGTAGCCGGTGATTTCCAGAAGTTCATCTCAGGTTTTCAAATATTGAACCCTGATTTGGTTATTTGTAATATGGAATCCAAAGTAAACCTCAATATGGAAATGACCATAGAAAAGGGTAGAGGGTATGTGCCTGCTGAAGAAAACAAAAAGGCAAACGCACCTCTTGGAACCATCTTTACAGATTCTATCTACACACCCATCAAGAATGTTAAGTACAGCATTGAGAACTTTCGTGTAGAGCAAAAAACAGATTACGAAAAACTGATTTTTGAAATCGTTTCAGACGGTTCTATCCATCCCAAAGATGCATTGACCGAAGCGGCAAAAACCTTGATTCATCACTTTATGTTGTTCAGTGACGAGCGCATCACCCTTGAGGCAGATGAGATTGCTCAAACAGAAACCTATGATGAGGAATCCCTGCACATGCGTCAGTTGTTAAAAACCAAACTGGTTGATATGGACCTTTCAGTAAGAGCATTAAACTGCCTGAAAGCTGCAGAGGTTGATACCTTAGGAGATTTGGTTTCTTATAACAAGAACGACCTGATGAAGTTCAGAAACTTTGGTAAAAAATCATTGACTGAACTGGAAGAGTTGGTAAATGTTAAAGGCCTGACCTTTGGAATGGATCTTTCAAAATATAAATTAGACAGAGATTAAAAAAAGACTTGAGATATGAGACGTGAGATAAGAGACTTTACTCACCACTCACCACTCACCTCTAATAACTAAGAAAATGAGACACGGAAAAAAAATAAATCACTTAGGAAGAAAGACAGCACACAGACGTTCTATGCTGGCAAATATGGCCTGCTCCCTAATTGAGCATAAGAGAATCAACACTACAGTAGCTAAAGCGAAAGCCCTTAAGCAATTTGTAGAGCCTTTGGTGACAAAGTCCAAAGAAGACACCACACACAACAGACGTATTGTTTATAGCAGACTGCGTCAAAAGGAAGCAGTAGCAGAACTTTTCAGGGAAGTTGCCGTAAAAGTGGGTGACCGCCCCGGTGGATATACCCGCATTATCAAATTGGGTAACCGTTTGGGTGATAACGCTGATATGGCTATGATTGAGTTGGTTGACTTCAACGAAGTTTACAACGCAAACAAACCTGCCAAGAAAAAATCAACACGTCGTGCCGGAAAAGGTAAAAAAGCAGATGAAACAACTGCAAAAGCCGTTCCTGCTGAAAAAACGGAAGAAACAGCTCCAAAAGAAGCTCCGGAAGCTACGGCTCCGGAAGTTAAAAATGAAGCTCCTGAAACCAATCAGGATGAACCAAAAAATGATAAGGAATAACGTTTTGAATTCTTTATAAATACACAAGGGATAAACTTTTACGGTTTATCCCTTTTTTTATATATTTTTGCATCCTAGTATAAACAACACAACTTGTAATCTACATGAAGTACCACACTAGAAAAAAAGCCATCATTTTACTTGCAGACGGAACGATTTTTCACGGAAAAGCCGTGGGAGGAAAGGAAGGAAGTGCCTTTGGGGAAGTTTGTTTCAACACCGGTATGACCGGCTATCAGGAAATTTTTACAGACCCCTCTTACTATGGTCAGTTAATGGTTACCACCAATGCACATATTGGTAACTACGGAACCAACAAAGACGAAGTAGAATCTGAAGGTATCAAAATTGCCGGATTGATCTGTCGCAATTTCAGTTACAACTATTCACGCGATGTTGCTGATGCTTCTTTGGAAGAATTTTTGGAGGCAAACAATTTACTTGCTATTTCTGATGTTGATACACGGGCGCTGGTTAGCTACATTCGTGACAACGGAGCGATGAATGCCGTTATCTCCACAGATGTTGACAATATCGAGGGATTGAAAAAACAACTCGCTGAAGTGCCTGATATGGATGGCCTTGAATTGGCATCACAAGTATCAACGAAAGAACCCTACTTTTTCGGTAACGAAAATGCGACCTATAAAATTTCTGCACTTGATCTTGGCATCAAGAAAAATATTCTAAGGATTCTAGCCGACAATGACTGCTATATTAAAGTCTTTCCTTACGACAGCAGTTTTGAAGAAATAAGTGCTTTTGAACCTGACGGATACTTTATATCAAACGGCCCCGGTGATCCGCAGCCCTTGACAAATGCCATTGAAGTGACACAACAAATCATTGCAAAAGACCTTCCTTTGTTCGGGATATGTTTAGGGCACCAGATTCTTGCCCTTGCAAACGGTATATCCACATACAAAATGCACCACGGGCACCGCGGTATCAACCATCCCATTATGAACCTCATTACCGGAAAAGGAGAAATCACCTCTCAAAACCACGGTTTTTCTATCAACCGGGAAGAAACTGAAAGCCACGCTGATATTGAAATCACCCATGTGCATTTAAATGACCATACTGTGGCGGGAATCAAAATGAAAAGCAAGAACTGTTTCTCTGTGCAATACCATCCGGAAGCCAGTCCGGGACCGCATGATGCACGTTATTTGTTTGATCAGTTTATAGAAAATATTCAAAGTTCAAAGTTTCAGGTTCAAAGTTAAAAGGATGCCTAAGATTTTAAAGTTTGAGTGAAGTTAAAGAAAGTAATTATAAATGATTCAAAGTTCAAGGTTTCAGGTTCAAAGTTAGCCTTGAACCTTGATTATTAAACCTTAAATAAATTAGTATGAGTATAATCGTTGACATACGTGCCCGTCAAATATTTGATTCCAGAGGAAACCCCACCATTGAAGTAGATGTTATGACCGAGAGCGGTATCCTGGGGCGCGCAGCCGTGCCTTCAGGAGCATCAACCGGAGAACACGAAGCCGTCGAGCTCAGGGACGGCGGAAAGGCCTATATGGGTAAAGGTGTTACCAAAGCTGTTAAAAACGTCAATGAAGTAATTGCTCCTGAATTGTTGGGAGCCGTGGTTTTTGATCAAAACCTGATTGATCAAACCATGATTCAGTTGGACGGTAGTGACAACAAATCTAAATTAGGAGCCAATGCGATCTTGGGTGTTTCCCTGGCTGTTGCAAAAGCAGCTGCTATGGAACTTGGTTTGCCTTTGTACCGTTATGTGGGTGGTGTGAGTGCTAACACGCTTCCGGTACCGATGATGAATATTATCAACGGCGGGTCTCACAGCGATGCACCCATCGCCTTTCAGGAGTTTATGGTGATGCCCGTAAATGCACAAAATTTTGCTCATGCTATGCAAATGGGTTCTGAAATATTCCACCATTTGAAAAAAGTATTGCACGACAGAAAACTCAGTACTGCCGTGGGTGATGAAGGTGGTTTTGCACCCACTTTGGAAGGCACCGAAGACGCCCTCGATACCATAGCAATTGCCGTAAAAAATGCAGGATACAAAATGGGTAAAGACATTAAAATAGCCCTGGACTGTGCCGCTGCTGAATTTTACATAAAAGGAAAATATGATTATACCAAATTTGAAGGCAAATCGGGGAAAGTAAGGAGTTCAAAGCAACAAGCTGATTATCTGGCAGAGCTGGTATCAAAATACCCCATTATTTCCATTGAAGACGGTATGGATGAAAACGACTGGGAAGGATGGAAATACCTTACCGAAAAAATAGGTGATTCGGTCCAGCTTGTGGGTGACGATTTGTTTGTGACCAATGTAGAACGTCTTTCACGCGGAATTCAGGAAGGGATCGCAAATTCTATTTTGATTAAAGTAAACCAGATTGGCACCTTAACGGAAACCATAGCAGCAGTCAATATGGCTCACAACGCAGGATATACTTCTGTGATGTCACACCGTTCCGGTGAGACTGAAGATACTACCATTGCAGATCTGGCTGTTGCGTTAAATTGCGGACAAATCAAAACCGGTTCTGCTTCAAGAAGTGACCGTATGGCAAAATACAACCAATTGCTTCGCATTGAAGAAGAATTGGGAAGTGTGGGATATTTTCCACAGGGAAAAGCTTTTAAAGTTAAATAAAGGTTACTGCCCGTGGGCAAACCCTATTTCCATTTAAGGATTTTTTAACCAACCGGGGTGGGTTTTCATTAGAAAAATCACCTTATATTTTGTATCTTCGCGTCAAGTTCAAAAAATAAAAAATTACATACGCGCATGTCGAAAACAGCTACTTTAGAAATCGATGGAAAAAAATATGAGTTTCCAATAGTCGAGGGCACAGAAAATGAATTGGCCATTGATATAAAAACATTACGGGCCGCAACAAACGTAATCACCTTAGACCCGGGGTATAAAAATACCGGTTCTTGTGAAAGTGCCATCACCTTTCTGGACGGTGAAAAAGGAATTCTGAGATATCGCGGTTATGCGATTGAAGACCTTGCTGAAAAGGCATCATTCCTGGAAGTGTGTTACCTCCTGATATTTGGAGAACTTCCTACACAAGAACAACTTTCAAAGTTTCATAAAGACATTAAAGAGCAATCCATTGTTGATGAAGACATGAAGCGCATCCTGGATGGGTTTCCAAAGTCAGCACACCCGATGGGTGTACTTGCATCGCTTACCAATGCATTGGTTGCCTTTAACCCATCTTCAGTAAATGTTGATTCTGAAGAAGACATGTACAAGGCGATTGTAAAAATACTGGGTAAATTCCCGGTATTGGTTGCCTGGACCATGCGTAAGAAAATGAGTTTACCGTTAAATTATGGTGATACCTCTTTGGGGTATGTTGAAAACATCCACAAAATGATGTTTCAAAAACCCCATGAAGAATACAAAGTTGACAGGGCGGTTATTGAAGCCCTTGATAAATTATTAATTCTTCATGCGGACCATGAACAAAACTGTTCAACGTCAACCGTTCGTATTGTGGGCTCTTCTCACAGCGGACTGTTTGCTTCGTTATCTGCAGGTATTGCAGCCCTTTGGGGGCCTTTGCACGGAGGTGCCAATCAGGCAGTAATTGAAATGCTTGAAGCTATCAAGGCAGACGGCGGTGACACTTCAAAATATATTGATAAAGCAAAAGATAAAGATGATCCGTTCCGTTTGATGGGCTTTGGACACCGTGTGTATAAAAACTTTGACCCAAGGGCAAAAATCATCAAAAAAGCAGCTGATGAAGTTCTTGGTGAACTGGGCATTGATGACCCCGTACTGGATATTGCCAAAGGACTGGAAAAAGTAGCGCTGGAAGACGAGTATTTCAAATCGAGAAACCTGTATCCAAACGTTGACTTTTATTCCGGTATTATTTACCGCGGGCTTGGAATCCCAACCGATATGTTTACCGTGATGTTTGCGCTGGGAAGGCTTCCCGGATGGATTGCACAGTGGAGGGAAATGCGCTTGCGCAAAGAGCCCATTGGTCGTCCAAGACAAGTCTATACCGGTTACAACCACAGGCCTTTCAAGTCGCGTAACGACCGATAAATTTATAATTCATTATAACAAAAACTCCGTTGTGATTCCTCATGATGGAGTTTTTTATATCTTTGAAACAAACCCGCTCCTATGTTACAGCTCAACATTAAAAATGAAACTTCCAGACTCAGGGCAGTGGTACTGGGCACCGCAAACAGTAACGGTCCCACTCCTGCTGCAGAAGATGCTTATGATCCAAAATCGCTGGAGCATATCCTTGCAGGAACGTATCCCAAAAATGAAGATATGATTCCTGAGATGGAGGCTTTTGCTGCGGTATTAAAAAAATATGATGTCAAAGTATACCGGCCGGAGGAAATTAAGGATTACAATCAGATTTTTTCCCGCGATATCGCTTTTGTCATTGATGATGTTTTTGTGAAGGCAAACATACTGCCGGACAGGGAACGGGAGCTAGATGCCATTCAGTATATCATTGATCAGGTTGATTCCAATAAAGTGGTGCGTCCCCCTGAAGAAGTTCACATTGAAGGTGGGGACGTGATGCTGTGGAATGATTATATTTTTATTGGCACTTATAAAGGGAGTGATTATAAAGAATATATGACTGCACGCACCAATATGGAAGGGGTTCAGTATATCAAAGACTTATTTCCCAATAAGATTGTCAGGGAATTTGATTTGGTGAAATCCAAAATGGAAGCCCGTGACAATGCTTTGCACCTGGACTGTTGCTTTCAGCCTGTGGGCGAAAACAAGGCGATTATTTACAAGCAAGGCTTTCGTGAAGAGGCAGATTATATGTTTCTGGTAAACCTTTTCGGGAAGGAAAATTTGTTTCACATTACCCGTGACGAAATGTACCATATGTACAGCAATATTTTTTCCATTGCCCCAGATGTGGTAGTTTCTGAACGCAATTTTACACGACTCAACAACTGGCTGCGTGAAAATGGTTTTACCGTTGAAGAGATTCCTTATGCCGAAATTGCCAAGCAGGAAGGTTTGTTGCGCTGCAGTACGTTGCCGTTGATCAGGGATTGATGTAATTTTTTTATACCTTTTTCGACCAAGCCGGAAATTTTTATATCAAATACCGGTTATGAAACATTCTCTTATTTTATTCTTTTTCTTTTTCTTCCTCTCAGAGGGTTACACCCAGGGGAAAATTGACGGGTTTTACAGAGGTTCCGGCAATGGAACAGCAGTTTTGGGCCTGGGTTATGAAGATACTCCCAATTATTTTATCGGCACGGAAAGATCTGATATTGGCAGGACACTTTATTATGGTTCTGTTTTTACAGCATATGGAATTACAAAGGACTTTGATGTAAATGCATCGCTGCCTTTCTTTGTGAGTAATGAAAAACTAAGGGTTCAGGACATTACATTGTTTTTAAAATACCGGCTCTATACAATTGATTTTGAGAATAGCAAATTAGAAATAAGTACAGGACTGGGATTTTCTACACCTTTGAGTGCTTATGAAACAGGTGGTTTAAATGATATCGGGCAGCAGGCTACCGTCCTGGAAACGCGTGGTATGGTTCATTATCAAAGGGACACAGGATGGTTTTTAACCTTGCAAAGCGGTTATTCCTTTAAATTTGAAGAAGTACCCAATAGCTTGCCATTTACGTTTAAAGCCGGCAGAGCCCTTTCAAACTGGTATTATGATGTCTGGTATGATTATCAAAAAGCTTTTGGGGGCATTGATTACAGAGGGACACCGCGCCCGCAGAATTTCAGGGAATTTGGTGTTGATTACCACAAAGCCGGAGTTACTGTCTACCGTCCGTTGCATCCACAATTCGGTATGTATGCCAGCTTTTCCTATGTTATTTCAGGAAGGAATGTTTTTCAGGGAGCGAGCTATGGCATCGGGCTGGTTTATGATTTTTCTGTCAAGTAGTTTTTTGATTTTTGTTTAAGATAAATTGAAGAACATTTCCCTATTTTTGCAAACGAAAACAAACCCATGCTATGCAACAAGCCACAAATACAATATTAATGGTCCGTCCGGCGGCTTTCCGTTTGAATGAAGAAACCGCAGTAAACAATTATTATCAAAGCACTTCAGATACTTTAAAACTTAAAGACAGTAATGCTCTCGCTCAGGAGGAGTTTGATGCTTTGGTCACAAAATTAAAGGAAGCCGGCGTGAATGTTGTTGTTTTTCACGATGACGGTTCGCAGGATACACCTGATTCCCTTTTTCCCAACAACTGGGTTTCGTTTCACGAAAACGGTGATATGGCGTTATATCCCATGTTTGCCGTTAACCGAAGACGTGAACGCAGGGGAGAGGTTATTGGAACACTGGAGGAGCAAGGTTTCAAGATTCAAAATGTGGTGGATTATACAGCTGCCGAAGATGAAGAATTGTTTCTTGAAGGTACCGGAAGTTTGGTACTGGACCGTGTGAACAGAAAAGCCTATTGTGCCCTTTCGCCCAGAGCTGAGGAAGAACTGCTCATCGAGTTCTGTGAAGACTTTGAATATACCCCGGTTATATTTACGGCTTATCAAACCGTAAAAGGAAAACGACTGCCCATTTATCACACCAATGTGATGATGTGTGTGGCAAAAGATTTTGCCGTGGTTTGCCTGGATTGTATAGACGACACCAAGGAGCGTAAGAATGTGTTGAATCACCTCAAAGAAGATAAAAAAGAAGTGATTTCCATTACCGAAGCACAGGTTGAACAATTTGCAGGGAATATGCTTGAAGTAATCAATGCAGAAGGAGCCTCCATCACGGTGATGTCACAATCTGCCTACTCCAGCCTAAACAAGCAACAAATAGCTGCGATTGAAAAACACAGTACTATTCTGAGCAGTGATATCAGCACGATTGAAACACTGGGGGGTGGTAGTGCCCGTTGTATGATGGCAGAGGTGTTTTTGCCGAAGGGATAGGGTTGCGGGTTTCAGGTTCAAAGTTCAGGGTTGTTCATTTATTTTATCAAAAATATATCCTCCTTTTTCTGGGCCCCAGACGAGGCTGTCTCTATCACTAAAACCCCTGTCCCAGGCGGTAATGCTTTTTTCGTTGATTTCTACTTCTGAAATGGCATAGCTTGCGCCATTCAGATCATTCAGGCAGTTTTTGTCTTTGGTGCTTCCTTTGTAAGTGCCTTCACTGGTTTTCTTTAGAAATACTTCGCAGCCTTCAAGCAGCACAAGGCTTTCAGCAAGAAGCTTTTCAAACTGTTCAGGGGTTTTCCATTTATTTTTCCACAACGATGCATTGGGTAGGGTGAAGATTTCACTTTTCAGGACACTGTCATTTTCCCGGCTCAGTTTGTAAATGCGTTGCCTGTATGGTTTTTCCTGATTTTCAGAAAAAGCCTGTTCCACATACAGCCAGTAGTCTTCTTTTTCCTGCCAGATGGGATACATGTGTAACGTGACATTGTAGTATACGGTGTCTGAAGCTGCCTGGCTGCTATTGTCAAAGCTTCCGGTCATATAGTTGTTGACTTGCTGCAGGTCTTCATCGATTACCTGAACTTCTTTAGGGGTTTCGGGTGCTTTATCCTTGCAGGCAAAGAAAGCGATGCCCACGAACAAGAGAATTATTTTTTTCATATCAGTCAGGTTTGTAGTTCACAATATTACGAATCATTCCACCAAAAATAAAATAATGAAACGGTAAAACACTATACCAGTACAATCGGCCCCATAAACCCTTAGGTCTGAAGGTGGCGGTTTGTGTGAGTGTGTTGTCTTCGTCAATTTCAAATTCGAGCCAGGCTTCCCCCGGCAATTTCATTTCGGCAAACAGCAGCAATCTTTTTTCTTCTTTATCGGCATAGAGTACACGCCAGAAATCGAGGGAATCACCGGCATAAATTTTATCGGGGTGTGTGCGACCGCGTCGCAGTCCTACACCACCTACTGCAAGGTCCATAAAGCCGCGTATTTTCCACAAAAGGTCACCGTAGTACCAGCCGCGGTAACCGCCAATGGACCAGATGTTTTTCATTGTCTGGTCCACATCCTTAACTTTCATCGTCTTGACGTCTTTCAGGCAACCGTGTTCGGGCACGCGTATGTATTCTTTCAAATCTGTAAACCTTCCGGAAACCAGCGCATCTTTCCAGCTCGAAACCACCAGGTTTTGCTCAATTTTCTGGAATGCCTTTTGGATGGCTTCTTCATAGGTGATGGGCTTCAGGTTTAAAATATTAATGAGCTTATTATCTTTTGCCACTACTTCGGTTTTCATGCTCTCCACGAGATTGACGGCCAGCGAATAAGTAGTAGAAGTTACAAAATATAGCCAGTATGACGATAAGCGGGGTGTCATCACCGGCACTTGTATGATCCATAATTTTAATTGCCTGATTTTTGAGTAGCGCTGCAGCATTTCTTTGTATGTGAGAATGTCAGGCCCACCAATGTCAAAGGATTGATTGTAACACTGCTCGTTGCCGATGACGCCTGTCAAGAGCGAAATCACATCGCGCACCGCAATGGGTTGGGTGCGTGTTTGTAACCATTTTGGGGCGATCATAATGGGTAGCTTTTCACACAAGTCCCTGATGATTTCAAAAGAGGAACTCCCGGAACCCACCACAATGCCGGCACGTAAAACGGTGAGCTTATAGTTGCCCTGAAACAGGATTTCTTCTACTTTTTTTCGTGATGAAAGATGTTTTGACAGTTCTTCCTGATTGATAATACCGCTGAGGTATATTACCTGTTTTACAGCTGTAGCCGCCATGTATTTGTTGAAATTTTCTGCGGAAAGTGCCTCCTTTTCATCAAAATTGCCTGTAGACGAACTCATGGAGTGGATGAGATAATAAGCTATGTCGATATCTTTCGGAAAATTTTCGAGGGTTACATCCTTCAGAAAGTCTACTTCCACAAAACTGATGTTTTGAGAAAATGATTTGTCAACATCCATCCTGTTTTTGTCCCGCACACAGCACACCACTTCGTGTCCCAGTTCAAGCAATTGCGGCAGGAGGCGTTTGCCGATATATCCGGTGGCACCGGTGAGTAATATCTTCACAGTATTTTCTTTTAAAAATACGGAATCCTTTTGGTTTAAAGCGTTAAAGAGGCGTTAACCCATACATGGTGGTTAGAGGAAGGTCTTCATTAAATCAATAACCGCCCCGCTGATGTATTCAATCCCGATTGCAATCACAATAAACCCGATAATTCTGGAAATGGCATTGATGCCTGATGCGCCCAGAGCTTTTGCAATGAAGTAGGAGCTTCGCAGGATGAGGTAGGTTATGAGACACGCCAGGAACACTGCTAGGATGATGAACAGGATTTGTGATGTGATTTTGTATTCCTGCTGAAATGTGATGAGCATGGAGATGGAACCCGGACCTGCCAGCATGGGTATGGCCAGCGGTGTGAGCGAAAAGCGTTCGCGTTGTGACAAATCTTTTTGTACCCGTTTGTTTTTCATCCCTTTGTGTTTGGCAAAGCTGCCGGTGAGGAGGGCAAAACCTGACGAGATGATAATCAGCCCGCCGGCGATGCGCAGCGAATTGAGGCTGATGCCAAAAAAATGCAGTAAATACTTTCCGAGGAAGAAAGAAATCAGGAGAATTACCAGCACATTGATGGATGTGAGCAGGGCGGTTTTTTTACGCTCAGCGGTGTCTTCTTCCTGGGTGAGTCCCACAAATATGGGTACGGTACCCAAAGGGTTCATGATGGAGAACAGGGCTGCAAATGCATATAGAAATAGGTCCATTGTTTTTTGCCGCAAAGGAACAGCGCTCTTGTGTTGTAATGGTCATGGGATTGTTATGTGATTGTGAAGGTTGCTCCTGCACGTTTATTTCAGACCTTGGAATACTCAGCAAAGACTGATTCGAAGGGTATATTATATGAGCTCGCCACAGCTCATAGAAGAAAAATTGCCAAAAAAAATTAATGAAGGAGTTTAGGCCACTGGATGAAGAATCAGCTTCATTTACAAAAAGCAAAAAAGAAGCACAGAAAGTGATTTATCCCATAATTTTAATTGATATAAAAGTATATTTGCGATTTATAACAAATTAGCAATAATTCAAATTAACCCATGAACAAAAATTTCTTTTTGATATGTACCATTTTACTAGTTACAACTTCCTTAATTGGACAAGAAAAGGAAAAAAAACATACAAATAATTTTAATATTGGAATAAATGTTGGACCCAATTATAACAGTTTTAGAGGAGATTCCTGGGCCGACAAATATGATTCCCAATTCAATTATTTTTTTGGTTTATCTTTTGAATACCACATGAATGAGGACTTTTCAATTCTAACCAACTTGAACTACGAAAATAGATCATATAAAGCTGAATATAATGGGTCTAATCTGGTCTGGTGGGACACCTACAAAGTCGAAGATGAAACTAACATTAAGAATATAAATATACCTATTCTTTTGAAGTATAAATTTGGCTTTGAAAAAGAATTCTATATAAATGGAGGATTCTTTTACAATCATATTTTTGATGTTTCAAATGAAATGATAAATACTGAAACAGGTGAAGATCTTAGTTTTATAGACTTCAATTATATATACAAAGATAAGGAATACGGAATATCACTTGGCATTGGAATGACTTTTAAATTAAACGAGAAAAATAATTTAACATTCGAAATTAGAGATGATTTTGGGATTACCGATATTGGAGATACAGAAGTTGCTAACATATCTAATAGTTATACCAACACTATAAAATTAATCGCTAATTGGAGTTTAAATCTGTGATAATATTGCTAAAAGCATGCCACAGATTAAAAAAGAAACGTGAGTAAGTATAAAAAAAAATCTGCCATCTATGAAACTAACCACTAGAATTTTAATACTATTCATTTTTATAGTGAATATAACAAATGCTCAAGATTGGGTTAAAACGGATATAACTGATTTTGCAAGCATTAATTTTCCTGTTGAGAGTGAATTAACTAAAACACAAGGAGAGACAATCTATTTTGCTGAAGATGAATTTGCTTTTTATATAGTAACCATACGAAAACTTTCTGACCAGCAAAGTTCTAAAATTACTCAAAAAGAATTAACTGATATATATCAAGGTGTAGTTCAAGGAACTTTGGATGCTTCAAATGCTGAAATAGTTTCAATGAATGAAATCATATTGCAAAATATTCCAGCATTAGAGTTAGAATATTATGCCCCAGCCAATCCAAATTTACCAAGTCAGATATTTAAAAGAATAATCTATGTAAATAAACATATTATTAATATTGATTTTTGGACTTTGACTGATCAAAAGGATATAGCAAATGAAAAGAAAATAGAATATTTCAATTCATTTTTAATCAATTTAAAAGAAGTTAAAAATGTTTCTACAATTCAAAATGATACTAGTGATGAATTTAATTTAGAATACGAAATCGGATTTATTATTGGGCAAATTATTTTCTATGTACTTCTTATTGCATTATTGATTGGGATTTTTCTATTAATTAGATATTTATTGAAAAAGAATAAGAAAGAGAATAAAACGATTCATACCAAAGAACAAACTCACTCTATAGTCACAAAAATAATTTGTAATAAATGTGACTCTGAAAATAGCAGTGACTCTAAATATTGTTCGAGATGTGGTTTTGAATTGACTAAGAATTAAAAAACAATTGAAGATAGAATTGCTAACACCTTCTGTAATTCATTTTTAGTGTCAGCTTACTTACTAAAATTGTCGATGCCCAGCCAGCCTTCCTAGGGTTAAAATTCGCTGCGCTTCTTTTCCGTAGTAAAACTTCAAAGGAGAAACTCGTATTTCGCTGATTTTCCTCAGCTTTGGGTTTTGTTTGCTATATTAGTTGCTTATCCATGCCACAGCTCATAGAAACGTTGCAAATTAAAAGTGCTCTTGAAACTTTCTCATTTCTTTAAGATTTTGAACGTTTTAAAACTTGTATCTTGGTGGTACTAACCTTAAATTTTGAACAGATGAGAAATATGGTATTTGTTTTTATGACGACTGTTTTACTTTTTACAAGTATTCCACTGGCCGCTTCGGCTACAGAACCCCGAGCAAAAGGACCCGATCCTGAACCCACTGAAATTCCTGCAGAAGTACAGGAAATGCTGGATCGCATTGAAGAGATTAAAGAAATGGACCGCTCAGCACTAAGCCGGGCTGAGAAGAAGGAACTGCGCAAAGAATTGCGGGAAATGAAGAAAGAAGTGCGTGCCAAAGGTTATGGAATTTACCTTTCTGCAGGTGCGATTATCATCATTCTTTTGTTGATTATCCTTTTATAAGAAGCTGTTTAACCTCTTCTTAATTATATTACAAGAATTTATTGGGTTAAAGGGAGTACATTAACTTGTATTCCCTTTTTTAATTGGATATTATCATAAAAAATTTATTTTTGCTATCAAATTTTGATATACCCCAAGTTACTATGAAATCCTACCCATTTTACTTTCTTTTATGTCTTTGTTTTGTTTTTGTGAATTGCAGTTCTGACGATGATGCAGGTGAAGGAAACCAGGTTGTTTTACCACAGGTAATCACTAACGAAATAACTCTTGTAAATACTACTTCAGTAACAGCAAACGGTGAGGTTCTGTCACAAGGCAGCGCCCCGGTTACTGAAAAGGGAGTCATTTGGAGTACAGCGACCGATATTACTATCTCCCTCCCTACAAAAACAAATGAAGGCGGGGGTGTTGGTTCTTTCACAAGTACCCTTACAGAACTTAGCCCGGGTACCGTTTATCATTTAAAAGCTTATGCAAAAAGCGATGCGGGTGTAGCTTATGGTGAAACCGTTAGTTTTACAACAGAAGAGACTTTAATTCCTTCATTATTAACCCTTGAAGTTACTGATATTACTGCCACTTCAGCGTTGTCGGGAGGTACAATGATTGAATCTGACTCACCTGTGTTGTCTAAAGGGATTGTTTGGAGTGACACGCCAAGCCCCACTTTGGCCACACATACCGGTATCACTGAATCGGGTGCCGGAACAGCCGACTTTAGTGAAATGATGCCAGATTTGCTATATGAAACTACTTATTATGTTCGTGCCTATGCCACCAATGAAAATGGAACCGGGTATGGAAATGAAGAAACTTTTACAATAACTGAAGCCGGATTTAATACCCTAGACTGTGATGAAGTAACCGTTGAGGGTACACTTACTGCCGGTTCTGTTTCAGATGCGATGTTTAGTGTTCCCTATGGCGGTGGAAATGGAGGAAGTTATAATGAACAATCGGTTCCCTCTACAGGTGTTATTGGTTTAACTGCTACTATTGCGTCCGGTACTTTTGAAATTGGTAGCGGCACATTGGTTTATCAAATTACAGGAACACCCGATTCTGAGGGAACTGCAATATTTAACCTGGAAATTGGTGGAGCAGAATGCTTAATTGAAGTTGTAGTAAACCCGGGAATTGATTCCCTTTATCTGGGCAGTTATACTGTAACTCAAGTTGGTACCGGGGTTTTAGGTTTTTCTGTGTGGGAAGTGGGTACCGTTATAGAAATAACCTTAGACGGCAGTCCCACACAGCGCATGTTTGAAATAAAATATCTTCCGGAAGCCGGTGTTAGTAATCCCCCAACAGATTTTAGTTTTGTATTAAATAGTGGAGAAGTGATAATTCCTCCAAATCAAAATACAGGAATTGCCTGTCCTCCAAATGCTCTTCTTTACGGACCTGCACCCACGGGTGAAACAGCCACTTATAATACTACCGATGACACAGAAATCACCCTTATATTCACTGACAATCAAGATAGCGCTTGTGAAGAGGGCCCTACTGTAGTGACGGCAACCCTTACAAAAAATTAAGTTTTACAAATCCTCAATCTGCGGGGGTGCATTGTCAGTTTTGTAATTGATGAGTTTTTGAAAAAACCGGTGTGTGGCTTTGTCTGTTGCACTCACTTTGATAAAATAATGGTCTTTGTAGATGCCATATTCTTCGGCTTTGCCTTTGTAAACATTCAATTTGTAATAGGGGATTACAAGGGCAAAACTCTCCAGCAGAGAGCGAAACCCCACGATAATGCCTCCCGGCCTCATTTCAATGTTGCACACGTTGCGGTTGTTATCCAGCACAAGCAGGTTGTGAACCTCCAGGCTGGTAGATGTAATAAAGAGCTTGGGTGACCCCACACCATTCATTTTGATGCGTTCCCTTAAGGGAAAGGGTTTGCCCACTTCGGTGTCGATTTTCCGTTTGATTTCCGGATTGTTATATGAGACGTTAACCAGCATTTTTTGTTTTAAAGTTACAAAATTTTAATCAACCGCAGGTTTTGTTTTCTATCCGGAAACGGAATTAAACGCCTGCATAAATAATTTTTCTCCCTATCTTTGCGCACTGAAAAAAATGTTTAAAAACCCACACCCATGAGCTTACAGCAAACCCTGGAAACCAAAATCAAAGAAGCTTTTCTTTCGTTGTATCACACAGAACTCCCTGCTGTTGAATTTCAGGCAACGCGCAAGGATTTTGAAGGCGATATCACGGTGGTTACCTTTCCTATGCTGCGCCAGGTAAAAACCAATCCGGAGCAACTGGGACAGGAGCTGGGGGCTTACCTTGTTGCAAATGTTGCTGAGGTTTCAAGCTTTAATGTGGTCAAAGGCTTTTTAAATATTGTGATTTCAGATGCTTTTTACTTTGATTTCTTTAACCACATCAAAGATGATACGCGTTATGGTTTTCAGCCCATAACCGCCGATGCTCCCGCCATGATGGTTGAATATGCATCGCCCAATACCAACAAACCTTTGCATTTAGGGCATATAAGAAATGTCTTGCTGGGTTATTCCGTGGCCGAAATTTTAAAGGCTGCCGGTAAAAAAGTTTACAAAACCCAGATAATCAATGATCGCGGCATTCATATTTGCAAAAGCATGCTTGCGTGGAAGAAATTTGGTGGCGGTGAAACCCCTGAGAGCACGGGATTAAAAGGTGATAAGCTGGTGGGGAAGTATTATGTAAAATTTGATCAGGAATACAAAAAAGAGGTTGCAGTATTGCTGTCGCAGGGCAAGACCATAGAAGAGGCTAAAAAGAAGGCCCCGCTCTTACTGGAGGCCCAGTTGATGCTCCAGAAATGGGAAAACGGTGATGCTGAAACCGTGGCCTTGTGGAAGATGATGAACGGTTGGGTCTATGAAGGTTTTGATGTGACGTATAAAGAAATAGGCGTTGATTTTGATAAAAATTACTACGAAAGCGACACCTACCTCTTAGGGAAAGACGTGGTGGCCGAAGGCCTTGAAAAAGGAGTTTTTTACCGGAAAGATGACGGCAGCGTCTGGATTGACCTGACCGATGAAGGTCTGGACGAAAAAATTGTTTTGCGCAGTGACGGTACTGCCGTTTATATGACCCAGGATATCGGCACTGCCATACAGCGGGTAAAAGACCACCCTGATGTGGGCGGTATGGTTTATACCGTGGGGAATGAGCAGGACTATCACTTTAAGGTTTTGTTTCTAATCCTGAAAAAACTGGGGTATGCGTGGGCAGAGAACCTCTTTCACCTGAGTTATGGTATGGTTGATTTGCCGAGCGGCAAAATGAAAAGCCGCGAAGGCACCGTGGTAGATGCCGACGACCTGGTTGCAGATATGGCGCAAACCGCCAAAGACCTTTCTGAAGAATTGGGTAAACTGGACGGTTATACGGTAACAGAAAAAGAATCCCTTTACAAAACCATCGGGCTTGGTGCATTGAAATACTATATCCTAAAAGTAGACCCCAAAAAGCGCATACTTTTCAACCCTGAAGAAAGTGTTGATTTTCAGGGGAATACCGGTCCTTTTATACAGTATACCTATGCCCGCATTCAATCCATTCTACGAAAGGACAGCAATTCCACTTACAGTTTGCCGGCATCGGTGGAAATGCACGAAAAAGAAAAAGAGCTCATCAAACAATTAGCGTTGTATCCTGAAGTCATCAACAATGCTGCAGCCGGTTTCAGTCCGGCATTGGTAGCCAATTACACTTATGATCTTGTAAAAGCCTATAATTCATTCTATCAGAGTGTTCCCATACTGGCAGAGATAGAGGAAGGAAAGCGACAGTTTCGTGTTCAGCTTTCGCGAAAAGTGGGTGAGGTGATTCAATCTGCCTGTGGGTTGCTGGGTGTTGATGTGCCTGAGCGCATGTAAATCAAAAGACCACCTGCAGGGATACATTGGGTGTTAGCCCCAGGGAAAGCTGTTCCACACGGTTGATTTCGGGTTCTCCTTCGGCATTGGTTTCTGTAACGAAATAGGTATTTAAGACATTTTTACGGTTGGTCACATTGAGCACGGCAGCATTGAGCTTGCCGTTTACTGCCGGCCCGATTTTAAAGTCATATTCCGCAGAGAGGTCTACCCTGAAGAAGTCATCATTTCTGACTTCATTTGGTGTGTTGTATTGAATTACCGGTTCGCCGTTATTGATTTCCACTGCATTCTCTCCCAGGGGCAGGGTCAAGGGCCTCCCGCTATGCCAGTTGATGCCTCCTGCCAGTTTGAAGTTTTGAATGGTGTATGAAGTGGCGAGTGATGCCTGATGGGTGATGTCAAAATTATGCGGAAAGGTTTCCGGGTCCAGGTTTTCAAAAGTATATTCGGTATTGGCATAGGTATAGCTGAACCAGGTGCTCCAGTTTTTAGTCTTTTTATTGATGATGAATTCGAGACCGTTAGAATTGTAACTGCCGGTGGTTCTAATAAACTGCAGCTGGTTCTGGAACCCCTGGTTGGCGGTGGTAATACCCTCAACATCTTTAGAGTATCCCTCTGCCTGCAGCAACCAGTTGTTCTTCTGATATATGAGGGTCAATGAATATTGCCGGCTTGTTAATACAGGTACAGATTCATCATTTGCCAGGACCCATCTTCTCTTTTCAACACCCAAAAAGTCGCTTTGAAAATCGATGCGTTGTGTGACGGTCTGGCTTTTTTGTTCATACGCCCCTTCAACGGCAAAGCCGTTGCCCAGCTTCTGGTGAACGTTCAATCTGGGCTCTACAAGTGTCCTTTTGAACTTTGTCAAATGATTGAGCCGCAGCCCGGCGTTAATGCTTGTGTGGGTGGTGGGTATTTCCAAAAAGTTGCTTAGAAATAATGCGTGGTTGCGCAACACTTCTTTTACATAGTTGCGAAATTGAGGGATGTTCACTTCCTGGCTGTTTGTGATTCCAGTTTCATTAAAATGATAGCCGGCGGTGAGTTCATTGTCTTCTATCCATTTCCATTTTACATCGAGTTTGGTTCCGGTTTCCAGCACCTCGTTTGTCTGGTCAAACTGTTGGGTGGAAAATATGTCCAGGTTGGAGGCGTCCAGTAAATAGTATGAGCCATACACGAGTGCATTGGTAGAAACATTGCTTTTCCATTGACGGTTCCAGGAAATGCCGCCGGCGATGCTCCTTTGATTGAGTTCGCTGGTTTCAGAGTTTTCTAAAGCTTGTGTAGTAAAGGTTTCGGTAAAATCAAGTTTGTTGTCGATGGTTAGAAAATTGACACGAAAACGGTCTTTTTCAGAGGCTTTGTAAATGGTTTTCAGGCTAAAGTCATAGAATGAAAAATCTTCTTCAGAGGTTAAATCACCTGTGCCTGAGGTGTTTTGCAGGTTTGTGATTTCAGTATCCTGAAACACTTTATCAAAAAGGCGGGTGTATGCTGGGCTTTCAAAAAGGTCTGTAAAAGAACGCCTTCCTGAGACGTGAATGGCTAGTTTATCGTTTACGGGTATTTTGGCAAAGGCCCCAAAATTGATCATATTGAGTTGAAAGCCCATGGTCGTTTTTTCGTGAATTTCATCAGAGGCGTGCATGGCCACTACGCCTGAAACACTTTCGCCAAAGCGTGCAGGAGTTCCGTTTTTAAAAAAAGTCACTTTGTTGGTCAGGTATGGGTTAAAACCTGAAATCATTCCAAAGAAATGCCCGTTTTGATACATTTTGATGTCATCCCAAAGGATGAGGTTTTCATCTGTAGTTCCCCCGCGGATGTTGATGTTTGAGATGGTTTCGTCTGCACTTACCACACCAGGCAGTGCCTGTATCATGTGAAGTACATCGGGCTCTGTGAGTCCGGGAAGGTTGCCAAATACTTCCACCTGCATCGTCACAGAACCGTCTTTATTTTTGTTTATGCCACGGGTAAAGATATCCTTTAGTACCACGTCTTCCAATTGACTTACTATGGGCTGCACAGTAATAGAGGGGCAGGGTTCTGCTTCCTGCAATGTACCGGCGTTGACCGTGAGGGTTTCAAAACCTATGTACCTTATTTCCAGCAGGGCGGTATTTTGAACGTTTTGAAGTGTGAAAGCTCCGTTTGTATCTGAGACGGTCGCCTGCCCGCTACCTTGAACTTGTATGGACGCTCCTTCCAGCGGAAAACCGCTGTCTCCATTTATCAATTGCCCGCACAGGGTTATAAAAGCATCGGGGTTTTGGGTAATGGCAATGTAGCGCTCATCGATAAACTTAAAATAGAGGGAACTGCTTTTGTTTAAAGTTTCGAGGATTTCCGGTAGTGGTTTGTCATAGTCAGGTCGGTTAACGGTTACATTCTCAATATCACGACTTGCATATGAGAAACGGACCTCAAAGAGCTCTTCCAATTGAGTGATGACCGTTAATAAGGATTGGTTATTTTCCTGTGCAATAGCTGTGTGATTCCCGAATGGGAACATCAATAAAATACTACATAAGATGATTAGCCCCCTTTTTTTAATCCCCATATATTATTATGCCCCTTTGTTTGTCAATCGTGTATTTGAGTTGTAACGGCACACAGACAGTTTTTAGAGCTGCTTCAAGGTCTTTGTGTGTGAAGGCACCTGAAAATCTCATCTTTTCATCAACGTTTTCAAGGCTTATGGTAACACCATACTGGCGTTCCATTTCTGCGACCACATTTTCAAGTGTCATGTTTTCAAAGGAACTCTCATTCAGCATCCAGCCGGGTTTTGTGCCACTTATTTCCTGACGGGCGACAATCCTGCCGTCTTCTATGATAACGCTGTTCCCTGCAGGAAGTTGTATGTCTTCACCATTAAATGAGACACGCACCAAACCTTCATAGCAACTCACGTGAAAATGATTGTTGCGGCTTTGCACATTAAATTCGGTACCCAGAACACTTACAATTCCCTGAGCGGTTTCAACAGCAAATTTTTTACCATTGGCCACGTTGAAAAAGGCTTCCCCTTCCAGAGAAAGTACTCTCTCTTTGTTCCACGAATTTTTGTTGTAATTGACTTTTGAACCGGCATTGAGCACCACTTCAGAATTATCGGGAAGGTTGAAGGATCTCTTTTCGGCAAGATCAGCACTTATACTCGTGTCCAGATTTGTCACATAAAAGTAACCTGCAAGCAACAACACAAAAACGGCTGCATATTTGAGCAGGTTCCTGTAATTGAATAATTGCAGGGTTTTCTTTTCTTTTGCGCTTTTCTTTTCAGCGAGTTTTGCCCAGACTTGTTCTTTGTCAAAGCCCGGGGTTTTCATTTCAGCAGTATGAGAGGCAATTTTTATATACTCACGATAGACATCAGTGGCCTTGAGTGTTTCAAGCTCTGCTTCAGTGATTTCGTGATTTAGAAATTTATGTAGTAATTTTTCACTCATTGGGTTTTCTTTATATTATATATAAAACAGTTATACTTTAATATACCCTACTTTTTTTTAAATATTCTTTATATCCTTTCGCAAGGATTCCAGAGCCTGGCTCATACGTTTTTCCACTGCTTTTACTGAAATGTCAAGAATTTCGGCTATTTCACGGTATTTTTTGCCCTCAATGCGGTTCATTAAAAAAGCGGTGCGCTGGGCTTCGGTTAAATTAGAAAGGGCCTTTTGCAGTTTTTGTTCAAATTCTTTTTCTTCCAGGACATACTGCGGGGATTGTTCATTGATTGCGGGTCCTGTTTTTTTAATAAATTTCAACACCACTTTATTGTGAGCCACTTCATTTAAAAAAGCATTGTTGCAAACTGTGTAGAGAAATGATTTGGCTTTAGCCTGAGTTACTTTTTCACAATTTTCCCATAGTTTGATGAAGGCTTCCTGCACCAGATCTTCTGCCTGTGCGGAATTTCCACACTTAAAATAGATAAAGTTGTAAATAGCAGGGGAGAGTGAATTAAAAATTTTTTGATAAACAGACTCCTTACAAACGTTATCTTCGTGGGGCATAAAGTTTCCTATTTAACTTTTTTGTAAATATATTTAAAAAAATCTAATATATGAAGGTAGGGTATTTTTGATACAACTTGTTATATTTATGTATAAACCTATAGCCATGAAAAACCAAAAATTTTCTATCGTTCTGTTTCTCTTTATGTGTGTCTTTTTACTCTTTATGAGTTTTCTGTTTACATCATGTCAAAAGGAGGAATCAGAATTTATAAATGACACTCCTGATGAGACCCTTACCGCAAGTTCTGTGCTTGCCAAACTTTTACTCAACACGTCACAAAACAGCGGAAGTTTTGATGATTTTATTGACGGAACCTCCTGTTCTTCGATTCAATTTCCCTATCAGGTGATTGTAAACGGGCAGACCATTACTTTAGAAAATGAAGAAGATGTTACAGCCCTTTCCAATACCAGTGCTGAAATCACCATTGTATTTCCCATTACCGTTGTATTTGAGGATTTTTCCACAGCTGTTGTCAATACCCAACAAGAGTTAAATGGTTTGGGTGATGTATGTGACAGCATTGATGAGGCCATAAATTGTATAAGCCTTGTGTACCCGGTAACCTTCTTTACTTATAATGCAGATAATGAACAAACAGGAACGGTTGTAATTAATGATGATGCAGCCCTTTTTGCATTTCTATCAAGTCTTGAGGAGGACACTTATATCGCTTTGGATTTTCCCATAACGGTAGTTCTTGCAGACGGCAGTAATGTTACTGTCACCAGTAATGCACAATTACAAGGACTTATAGAAAGTTGTGAAGATGTGGTAACAAATCCTCCTTCTCCTCTTGATCTTGAAGAAGTATTAACCACAGACAGTTGGTTTATTTCTTTCTTCTTTGACGATGAGGATGAAACCTATGAATTTGAAGGGTATGAGTTTTTCTTTAATACAGACGGAAGCGCGTTTGCAACTAATGATGATGAAACTGAAAACGGAAACTGGTCAGTAACGACTTCAAGTGGCGGACAATTGAAGCTTAATCTAGACTTTGGTGATGATGATCCATTTGAAGAGTTGGAAGAAGACTGGAAGGTAATCGAATTCTCCCAGGAACTTATACGTTTGTTTGATGTAAGCGGAGGTGATGGCAGTACAGATTACCTCACTTTTTCCAGAACACCCTCTACAGGGGGCGGGGGCACCCAAGGCCAGGAACTGCGTGATGCGCTTGAAGATGGTGCGTGGTTTGTAGCCTTGTATCTCGACGACGGTGAAGACGATGAAACATCAGATTTCAATTCTTTTAGTTTTGATTTTCAGGAAAGCGGCACCGTAGTGGCTTCAAATTCTTCCGGTAACTTTAACGGAACGTGGTTTGTGACCGGATCTGGTGATAACCTGAAACTTATTATAAACTTTAATGATGTTTATCCCCTTGATGACCTTGATGATGACTGGGATGTTATTTCCTTTACTGATTCCCAGGTGCAACTGCGGGATGACGATGACAGTGATGCTGATATATTAACTTTTGAAAAATTCTAAAACCAATAAATAATTAATCCAAATCTTATGAGAAAAAATGTAATTCTGGGCATAATTGCCCTAGTATCAATGAGTTTAATGTCTTCAACTTGTTCCAACGATGATGATGGCGTTAACAATAACAACACAGATGTCTCACAATTAGAAGATGTTGCAGAAACCGGCAGCTGGCGAATTTCCAGTTATATAGATTCCGGTCAGGATGAAACCTCTGATTTTACAGGGTATACTTTTGTTTTTAACCCTAATGGAAACTTAACAGCTACCAAGGGTGAAGTTGAAGTAACCGGAACCTGGTCTATCACTGATGATAGTAATTCATCTGATGACGATGACAGTAGCAGTGATGATGATACTGATTTTAATATTTTTTTTGCTTCACCACCTAATTTTGAGGATTTAACAGATGACTGGGATATCGTGTCAATGAACAACACAACTATAGAACTAATAGATATAAGTGGTGGCAATGGCGGTACTGACAATCTTGTTTTTACCAAGAATTAGCAATTCCCTTTTTTTATCCCCAATTAATGTTAGTTAAAACTGCCCGGATCATTGATTCGGGCTGTTTTTATTTTTATCCGGCTTTTGTTCCAGGGGTCCCCGCAGGTATATAATTAAACCATTGAGAAAATTGCGCAAAAACTGATCGCCACATTCCATATATTTTGGATGGTCTTCACGACGAAATAATGCCCCCAGCTCTGATTTGGAAACATTAAAATCGACAAGCTTCATAATGGTGATGATGTCATCGTTTGTAAGCTTTAAGGCTACACGCAGTTTTTTCAGGATGTCGTTGTTGGTCATAGTTTTGGTTCAAGGTTCAAGGTTTCAGGTTTGTGTAGTGTTTCAGGTTTGAGAATGTTTGAAAATAGCTGACCCTTTAATTTCTACTTTTGTACTTTTAACTTCTTACTTTTTATAAAGTTCTTTTCCGGCTTCTTCATATTTATCACCGCTTACCCAAAATGGTGTTTTAGGGTTGTTTGCTATCAGCCTTCCGGCAAGGACGTATGATTTAAAAAAGTCTACCAAATAATCATAATCAATTGTATCCGGGTTGTCAGAGGGTTGATGGTATGTTTCTGTCAACTTCCCTGAAAAGGAGGTAAAGCCCATTGAAAAGGTGGGTGAGGGTATGCCTGCTGCCGCAAAGTGTACATTATCACTTCGGTCAAAGAGGTTTTGTTCCGGTGCAGGGTCGTCAATGGCTTCCAGCCCGAATGCAGAGACAGCTACTTTTAAATCCTCACCCGCAGTGGTGCGGGACAAGCCAATGATTGTCACTTTTGAGGTGTCATTGTAACCTGCATTATCACTGTTGAAGCAGTATACCATTTTATCAAGCGGAAGGAGGGGGTTGTCTACATAATACTTACTTCCCACAAGACCGATTTCTTCAGCAGCAAACAAGATAAACAAGGCACTTCGCTTTGTGGGGTGCTTTGCAAGGTTTTCGGCCATACTCAGCACCGTGGTCACGCCCACAACATTATCCCTTGCCCCGTTGTAGATGGAGTCACCCGTCGCATCAGGCTGACCGATACCCATATGGTCATAATGTCCTGAGTAGATGATAAACTCTTCTTTCAGCTTTGGGTCTGTTCCTTCCAGCATTGCCACAACATTGCGTGTGTAAATGGTTTCTTCTTCTATTCCTGCAATGTTTACTGCAGCAAAATTACTTCGTTTTGTGGCCAGCGAACCAGCAATTTTGTTTTCAGGATCCAGTAACCAGAGGTAATGCAGTTCTTCGTCTTCAGACCCCTCTGTTTCTTTTGCGCCGATGCGGTCTTCTGCATAGGCACGGTCAATAAAGTTCCAAATCATCGGGTTGATAGCAGCGAGTTCAACTACCGCTTTTGCACCGTTCTTTTGTGCTAGTTCACTTTTTTTCTCTATCAGTTGAAACATTTCCTGAGGTGTTTTAACGGTCTCGCTCCCTGCTTTAACAAAAACGAGTTTGCCCTTGACATCTTGCCCCTCATAGTCTTCTTCCATACCATAGTTGAGGAATACCGCCGGACCGTCATAATTTATGTTATCACCCTGCAGGGGTGCCGGGGCAAAGTCTGCTGCCTCACCGTTAATAATAATGGTTCTGTTTGAAGGTGCTTTTGTTTTGGTTAACGGGATGTTTTGAAAGTAACCATCTGCTCCGGGAACTTTTTTTACCCCATAAGAGTGTAGCGTGTTTGCGAGGTATTGTGCCGCAATTTCTTTTTCATTGCTACCGGTGGCCCTTCCTTTGAGTTCGTCACTTGCCAGAAAGTAAATATGGGCTTCAATTTTTTCCTTGGTAATAAGTGATGCTGCCAGTTCCTTGTCAGTTTGACCAAAAACCAAGCCTGAGTTGATACATAATAGTGCAGTGAGTAGATAGAAAAATGGTTTCATAGTTATTGCGGATTGTAAAGTTTTGAAAATGTAATTTTTTTGGAGGCACGATCAAAAGTTGCTGAAGCTATACCTACATTGCCTATGGGTATGTTTTTTTTGAAAAAGTTACTGTTTTCATATATTTTTTCTTTGGCAAGCTCGAGTTGTATTTCAACAATCTCATTGACCAATTCCTGTGGTTTTTTTGAACGCAGGTATTCCTCTGTGAACTGTGGCAACTTTAAAATCTCTTTAATGAGTGTCTTGTTGTTGTTTTTCCTGTCTGCAAGGTAATCTTCAAGGGCTTCGGCAACGATACTGTTATCGGTGTTTCCAAACAGCAGAATGAGTTTGGCACCTTGTTGTCTGCAGGCGAACTCGGCATTCCTGATCACGTGTTTATTGATTATGTAACCTGCAGAACGGATGTTGATTAAATCACCCACTTCCGCATTCATAACAATGTGTAAGGGTTCCTTAAGGTCCAGGCAGCTGATTACTGCTGCAAGGGGTATGGTGTCACGGTATTCTTGCAACTCCTTGTTCCTGTATCGCTGCATATTGTCACTTCCACTGGCATACACCTGGTGCCCCGCTTTGAGATAGCTCAGTATTTCCTGAGGGGTGGTGGTTTGCTTTTTCCGTTCTTTTATTTTTTCAAAGAAATTGATTTCTTCACCCACATCATATGTGTCTTTGAGTCCAATGATGTTGAGCCGGATATTGTTTTCGGCGGCGACCGTGTTTTGAAAGTCCTTTAAAATATCAATAACATCCTGATCGATATAGCTTGTGAATGTAGCATCGATAAGTACTTTGCTGTTGTCAGGAATGCTCCAGAGTGTGTTTTTAATGGATGCCTTGTTGAAGAAGGAAACTTCATTTGCCAGCTCCAGTTTGATAACCTCGTCCTGGATGTATTTTGTATTGACCACAAAAAATGGATTGTAATAGTTGTTACGCAACAGGAAGAACAAACTTATAGCGGTACCGATGAGTACCCCGGTAAGCACGTCGATGACAACAATAAAAAAGACTGTGGCGATAAAGGGAATAAACTGATCCCAGCCCCGCTTAAATAATTCTTTAAATACGGTTACAGATGCCAGTTTGTATCCCACGACCAGTAAAATGGCGGCGAGTGTTGCCAGTGGAATCAGGTTAATCACGCTGCTGAGGAACAAGACACTGGTTAATAGCAGAAAACCGTGTATGATGGTACTTAGTTTTGTTTGTGCGCCGGCTTCTATGTTTACCGAGCTACGGACAATAACTGATGTTACCGCAATACCACCAAGTAATCCGCATAAAGTGTTACCGATTCCCTGCGCAATCAGTTCCCTGTTAGGGGGTGTCTTTCGTTTTAAAGTATCTAAATTATCAGTCGCTTCAATGTTCAGTAAGGAAGAAATGGAGGCAATGATGGCAACGGTAAGCCCTGTGGTCCATACTTTTCCGTTGGTAAACCCACCCATGTCAGGAAAGGTAAAAAAGGAAAAAACACTATCTACTTTGGGAATGTTCACCAGGTGGATGCCATCCAAATAGAAATAAGGAACGGTATATTTGAACAAGAGGTTTATTGCCACGCCAAAGATTACAACAAACAATGCCGGAGGTAACAGCTTGAAGTTTTTAAGCGGTGTTTTGTCCCAGTAAATCAAAATAAAGAGGGAGAGTGCCGACAGCAGTATAGACCCGGGTGAGAAGGAGCTAAAGAACAACCCTATCACTTCCCCGGCATTTCCTATATAATCATCAGACATAGCTATAAGCTTGCTTTCATCTATATCAATGCCAAAAATATAGGGTAGTTGTGAGAGAATGAGGATTACACCAATCCCTGCCAAAAGCCCTTTAATGATACTGGTGGGCATATAATCTGCAATGATTCCTGCTTTGATAGCCCCTAAAACCAGTTGAATGATACCTGCTATTATGAGTGCTACCAAAAACAACTCAAAGCGTTCCAGATCCTGAATGGCCAGGTAAATAACTGCCGACACGCTTGCTGCAGGGCCGGTCACACTGGTACTCGACTTGCTGATATACCCCACGACCACACCACCAACAATCCCTGAAATCAATCCTGATATGAGAGGTGCGCCACTTGCCAGCGCGATGCCCAGACATAAAGGTAGTGCTACAAGGAATACGACAATACCTGCCGGTATGTCTTTGTCCAGACGGGAGAACATTGGGCGGTGGACATCTTCAAATTGTTTGCGGTTTACAAAATCCTTGAGTTGGGGTAGTTTTTTCAATTACACAGGGTATAAAAGGGTTTAACGGCTGCCTAAAATACCAAATCATCTGTAGATAAAAAAAAATACTTTTTATCAATGTACATGAAGTGCTTAATATCCTTCTTTAGTTAATTGAAATCAAAGAAGAAAAATACTACGGCGGCCCATTCTTTTTTAACGCCTTTGGCATAGCCTAGGGTGCTGTAACTGCTGTTTTGAACACGCCCGTCTTCCTTGATATACCCAATAGTGGAGTAGCTGCTGTTTTGTACCCTGCCGTCTTCTTTTACATAGCCCACAGTGCTGTAAGAAGAATTCTGGATGGTGCCGTTGCTTTTGATATAGCCTATGGTGCTGTAACTGCTGTTCTGGATGCGGCCGTCTTCTTTGATATAGCCCACGGTACTGTAACTCGAGTTTTGAATGGTGCCATCTGTTTTTACATAGCCGGTGGTACTGTAGCTGCTGTTTTGAATGGTTTGTGAAGTGACAGCCTGAAAGGCTAACAAGAACATAAAGGAGAGTAGTAGTGGTTTCATGGTGTGGTGTTTTTTGTGTTTTACTTCCAATACCTTATCAAGTTCTTTGCCAGAAATATTACTGCTTACTGCTTACTCATACGCGGGTTCACGCAAAGGTAAAGTGCAAAGAGCGCAAAGAAGCACAAAAAAAGCTCCTGCTTTGATGCAGGAGCTTTTTACTTTATAAAGAATGATACTTTACTTAATCATCTCATAGCTGCGTTTGATGAAGGCTGTGAGTTCTTCGCCTTTCAGCAGGTTTTGTGACAACCTTGCAAGGTCAAGTGCCTGATTGATGAGGCGTTCCTGTTTTTTCTTGGTCTTGGTGTTCAGGATTTCGCTTACGAGGTCGTGGTTTGTGTTGACCACAAGGTTGTACATTTCCGGCATATTGCCCATTCCGAACATTCCACCGCCACCGGTCTGGCTCATTTCTTTCATTCTTCGCATAAACTCGGGTTGGGTGATGATGAAAGGGCTTGCGGTACTGTCCATTGCTTCCAATTGTACCGTGAACTTTTGCTTGGGTACAATCTCTTCCAGTGTGGTTTTGAGTTTTTCCTTTTCGTCATCATTTAGCTTTGATACAACCGCATCGTCTTTTTTGATGAGGTTGTCAATATGGTCACCGTCCACACGCACAAAGCTCACGTTTTCCTTTTCGCTTTCCAGCTTTTGGATAAGGTGCGGCACAATGGGTGAGTCCAGCAGAAGCACTTCATAGCCTTTTTCTTTCGCGGAAGCGATATAGGCATGCTGCGCATCTTTATTACCCGCATACAGGATCACCAACTTATCATCCTTGTCAGTCTGGTTGGCTTTTATTTTTTCCACCAGCTCGTCATAGGTGAAGTAGTTACCCTCTACTGTGGGGTATAAAGCGAACTTCTGTGCCTTTTCAAAGAACTTGTCTTCAGAAAGCATTCCATATTCTATGACAATCTTGATGTCGTCCCATTTCTTTTCAAAGTCTTCACGGTTGTCATTAAACAGACTGTTGAGCTTGTCTGCCACTTTACGGCTGATGTAGCTGGATATCTTTTTCACGGCCCCGTCTGCCTGCAGGTAGCTGCGCGAAACGTTCAACGGAATGTCCGGTGAGTCAATGACCCCGCGCAACATCGTTAAAAAGTCGGGTACGATGCCTTCCACATTGTCTGTGACAAATACCTGGTTTTGATAGAGCTGGATACGGTCTTTTTGAATGTTCATATCCTGACCCAGTTTGGGGAAATATAAAATCCCTGTCAGGTTGAAGGGGTAATCCACGTTGAGGTGGATGTTAAAGAGCGGCTCTTCAAACTGCATCGGGTAGAGCTCGCGGTAAAACGACTTGTAGTCTTCTTCCTTGAGGTCTGTAGGCGTTTTGGTCCAGGCCGGGTATGGGTTGTTGACGATGTTGTCCACTTCCTGAGTAGGGGCGGGGTCGTCTTCTTTAGCGTCTTCCGGCTTGGGTAAAGTTTCTGTGCGGGTGCCAAACTTGATGGGCACGGGCATAAACTTGTTGTACTTGTTAAGGAGTTCGTTAATGCGGTTTTCTTCGAGAAACTCGGTACTGTCATCTGCAATGTGAAGGATGATTTCAGTGCCGCGTTCTTTTTTATCGGCTTCCTCGAGGGTAAACTCCGGCGAACCGTCGCAGGTCCAATGGGCTGCAGGGGCGTCAGTATAAGACTTTGTGATGATCTCTACTTTTTTGGCCACCATAAAGGCAGAGTAGAACCCAAGTCCGAAATGCCCAATGATCCCGGCATCCTTACCATTCTTGTCCTTATATTTTTCCAGAAACTCCTCAGCGCCTGAAAAGGCAATCTGGTTGATGTATTTTTCCACTTCTTCAGCAGTCATACCCACACCCTGATCGATGATGTGCAGGGTTTCGTTGTCTTTGTCAATCTTCACTTCAATCAACGGATTGCCATAGTCAACCTTGGCTTCGCCAATGGAGGTGAGGTGTTTGAGTTTTAGGGTCGCGTCTGTCGCGTTTGAGATGAGCTCACGCAGAAAGATCTCGTGATCGCTGTATAAAAACTTTTTAATTAACGGAAAGATATTCTCTACCGATACATTAATGTTTCCTGTTGCCATAATATGTTCTGTTTAATAGATGTTTGGTGTGGGTATGGCAAAAAAAGTACCAATGGAGGCGGGGGTGACAAGATGGCATTATTCCCGCAAAGGCGGGAATCTAAAATTAATTTCTTTTTGTCTTTAACGAAACCCGGGCATTTCAAATAGTATTTAAAAGTGGAGTCGTTGCGAGCAGTTTTGCCTTTGGCAACGGCTGTGGGGCAACCTCGTCCACCCATGCAATTTTATTAAGAGTTGCAAGATGTAGAGTTATTCTTATAATACTCTTGCTGAGGTCTTAAATCACAATCTTAGCACAAAAGTGACTGTCCCCATAGCAGATGTTTTACCTTTATAAAAAACATGATATGTCAAATAATACAAAAAAACAGTTTGGGGTGTGGATGGATACACAACACGCCACCATGGTAGGTAGAAAAGGTCTGGATACAGGTGAATTTATTGTTCTGGGCTACAAAGAAAAAGAAGGTACTGATACTCATTCTAATGAGAAAACGGCCAACAACCACGAAATTACTCTAACACAAAAGTTCTTTAAGGAGATTGCCACGCTTATGCCCAATATCGATGAAATCCATATTACGGGTACCGGTCAGGCACAGGAGCAGTTTATGCACTTTCTGGCAGACACCGCTCAATATAAAAACGTCGTGTCTACTGAAAGTACGACCAATAAAATGAGTGATGAAAAGCTTGTGGAATATATTACGGAGTACTTTAATTAGGAATTTATTAATCACGAATTAAGATACGTAAGCCGTAGTACTGATTTTGTAGGCTTACTCGTATACAAAAGCCCCATTTTGACACGTTCAATGATGGGGCTTATCACTTGCGGTATTTATTTTTTGAATGCCTATAGTAATGAACAGGCCTCCAAATCCAAATAAAACCCAATACACATAATTGAAATTTAACGTATAAAGCCATTGATAGTAATCCCCTCCCAACAGTAAAGATACTGCCCAAAAAATATTCATAATTAAATGTAAAGCAATAGAATATATAATATTCTTTGTTTTAATAAAAACCAGACCACTTATTATCCCAAAAAAGAATGTTGGAATTAAATTAGCAGGCGTTTCGATATGAATTATTGAGAAACAAATAGCTGATACGCTTAAAGCAATCACGGTATTGTATTTTTTCAAGAGACCGGAGAGCATATATTTTCTAAAAAACAACTCTTCACATACAGGAGCAATAAAAATGGCTGATATTATATGGTAATATGTAAAAATGCCTATGTCATAATAGCCCGGATAATCAATGAAAAAATCGCCATTTCTAAAGTAATTCAATATTTTTTCCATATCAAAAAAAGGTTGATAGAATAGCTTTAACCCTACTGCTATAACGAACAAACAGGTAACGGTTAAAACATTAGGTTTGCTGAATTTATCTCTTTTAAAATCCCCGGGCTTTGCTTTCCAAAAGAAGAGGAACAATATTGCATACCCAATCAAGAAGGCAAGTATGGTGCTTATACCTTCTAAATGTTTAAATACCAGGGATTCTGTATGATAAATATATTTAAGGGGCACTAATATCCCAATCTGCACCAAGGCAAATAGTATTAAGAGTAAAAGGGTTAGGAGAATTGCCTTGGTTATTGTCATTTTCTATACTTACACGCAACAGCTATTGGTGAGGCAACCGGCAAACATATACACTTATACCCAGCCTCTTATTGCCGATTTAAAGATAGAAATATTTTGCTGTTTTGAAAATTAATTCCAATGTGGTATTCATTGTTATTACTATGCCTGTTTAAACCGTTAAAACAGTTTGCCAATCAACGCTATCTCAAATAACCCACTAATGAATTCGTGGCCAAGCGGTCAATTTTTTTTATATGAAATCGTTTTAGAATCATTTATGAGTTGATAGTATTTATCATCACTCCTTCCCAACAGGAACTTCAATATAGCTGTCGCTCCACCATTTTATCATCATAGGTTCGCCGGCGTCGTCCATTGTTTCCTGTGAGGGTTCTTTTCCTGAGCCGTAGTTCAGGATTTCAAAGGGATGTTTGTTTACATTGACCACCACTACAAGCCGGCTGCCTTTCTCCATTTTTTTACTGATGATATGGGAAGCATTCAACGGGATTTGTTCTTTTTTTCCCGGTGTTAAAAGCGACCTTTGCTCCGGGTCTTTTGCGTAGCTCGCCCGCCCCAGGTAGCGTGAGAGTAAAAAATAGTCCCCTTGAGGGGTTTGCTGGTAAAACGAAAGGGAAACATCCATATCCCGCTTGTTGGTTTCCACGACCATTTGTCCGGTAAAGGCACCGTTTATTGTGATGCTTTCTTCAAAGACAGCGCTTGTAAAGACCCTTCCGTTGCTGGCATCCAAGCTGTCAATCATCAGATCCGGATGGAAATAATTGTTCATCGTCTCACGGTCTTTAAAGTCAATGGTTTGTTTTTGGAAACTGTGTGCTTCAGGTTTTTCCGGCGTGAGCTTTTCATCTTTGAGGTACAAACGCAAGGTGCGATTGCTCATCGCTTCTATGGAAGGTGCTTGCTGCCAGGTGTTGGTTCCCATTACCTGAAAGTTTACTTTGTCTTTAAGCAATGCCGGCTTTGGGGCTCCTTTGAGGACCCAGTCCAACCACTCAAAGGCCAGGCCTCTCATGCTTATGTTTGCCACAGAATCTATAGCATACCCCCGCAGGGTAGGCGCCGGATTGGCCTGCCCGCCCCAGTGGTCATAAGGACCTATTACAAGATAGTGCTCGGCATTTTGGTTGTGCTTGTTGTGCTGTTTAAAATACTCCACCGCCGATATTTGCGGCCCGTCAAAATAGCCTGTGGTGGTGAGAACCGGGATATCGATAGCAGCATATTCCTCAGCTGTGGGCACCAGCGATTTCCAATAGGTATCATAAGCAGGGTGCTGCAGCCATTTTTGGAAATAGACATTGGTATATCCCAGGGCACTGTCCATTTTAGCATAGGCATAGCCCTTTTCATACCACTCCCAGAGATGCCCACCGGGGATGGGTTCTTTCCCTAAAATATTGGTATGTGCCCAGTTTAATTCAAAGCCCAATGGGACGTTGTTCTGCATCGGAAAGTCAAAGCCCGGCATAACCGCTACCTGGGGTACAATGGTTTTGAGGGCAGGGTGGATATTCTTTACAGCTGACCATTGCGAAAAGCCCGTATAGCTGCCCCCAAACATCCCAATGCTCCCGTTGCACCATTCCTGTTTGCTTATCCACTCCAGGATGTCATAGATGTCTTCCTGTTCGTGCTCATAGGGAGTGTACTCCTCAACATCGGTACGGATGCCCCGTGTGTATGCCACCACCCCCACATAATCACGGTCTGCAGGCCATTTGGCGAATTGCGCATCACCTTCCCCTTGATCGTAAGTGGTGTAAAAGAGTACTACCGGCAGCGGTTTTGTGTTCATCTTCTTTCGTGCGATGATTGCCGAAATGCCCACCCCGCTTTTGGTGGGGATTACCAAATGGTTCTCAAGGTGGTAGCTGCTGTCTGCGGGTACCTCTTTTTGTGCAAAAGAAGCGGTTGCCATCAGGAGCAGGCAGCAGAGGGTTAGGATGCTTTCTTTCATACTTGGTTAAATGTACTTATTTATAATATTCCATTTTTTAACTTCTGAATTCAAACCGATATAGCGGTCAGCAAAACAAAATACGATTTTACATAGCCTTATACTTTTCTATTTTTCATTTTGTAAACCATACAATTTAATAAATGCATCAAATTCCTCTTTGAAAGATTTCTTTATATGGTGGTCTTTTTGATTCTTAATGTAAAGAAACACCTTTTCAACTCCGGACTCAGAAACTGAATAGGCAGCATATCCTGTTTGCCAGGCAAATTTCTCAGGAATCAGGTTGTTTTGATTTATGTAATGAGAGCTACTGCCTTTAACCTGTTTGATTACTTCCGCTAAGGACTTCTGTGGGTTGAGTAAAAATAAACAATGGATATGATTAGGCATTCCATTTATAGTACTTACCGGGCACCCTATTTCCCGCAATTGTTGAATGATATATTGATGTACTTTTTTTTCAATAGATAGTTTAAGTAAGGGTTGCCAGTCCTTGGTAGACCATATGGCGTGAATCCATACTTTATGATATGAATGTGACATAGTAGTACGTGTTTAAACCGTTAAAACGGTTTGGGTTTATAAAACATTCTTTGTATCCCACGAATGAATTCGTGGGCTATATAATCAGTTCTTTGTATAAATTTATTGGTTTTATTCATTTAATATATAGTACAACCATGCCGGTTGTGGTTGACATAGCAATTCATGTAAAACACAAATTCATTCGTGGGCTATCATTGATACGTTATAAATATAATGGTTTTAACCTTTTAACTAAATTACAAACAACATCCTTTTTAGCTTACGAAACCTATCCATACACCACCCTTGAGTTCATTATATAAATATTTTTTAACCCATTTGATTTATAGAAAAACCACCAACAATTTTGGTTCACATAGAATCCCATAAAGCCCACGAATTCATTCGTGGGTTAAGGAAGCCATATATTTTGTATAAAATGGTTTTAACCATTTGTTTGATTGCCAGTGAGTTTATACTAGCAACATACAACCAACCCTCACTCCGTTTTATCAAGGTAAATTTCTCCATCTTTCATTACAAAAACAAGGTTCTCCAGTGTATTGAGGAAGTTACCTTCAAGATCCCCTTTTACGGCAATGATGTCTGCTTTTGCTCGCGGGATGAGGTTGCCAATTTCTTTTTCTTTATTTAAATGCACTGCAGAAAGATAGGTTGCAGCGTGTAATATATCCAGGGGTTTCATTCCGGCTTCAAAATAGAAACGAAACATATCCCGCGAGGACACTCCACGCGATACACCCACATCCATATAATTATCAGAACCGGCAAGAACAGGGACACCTTTGTCCAGGGCGCTTTGTAGCCGTTTTGTCATATTCTCCATATAATAATCTATCCAGTCAACCTCATCATCACCCATACCTACCATTTTAGCGTAGTTCTCCATATACGCCCTGCTGTTTTCCGTGGGCACGAGGAATACCTTCTTTTGAGCCATCAGAGCCAGGGTGGTGTCTGCAATGTTAAAACCGTGTTCAATACCATCCACACCCGCTGTAATGGCGTTCCAGGCAGATTGATTGGTCACTGCATGAGCCGTTACCGTAAGATTGTATTCATGGGCTGTTTGGACGATTGCTTTCATTTCATCAAAGGAGAGAAGCGTCCTGTTGGGGAGGTTGTCTGCACATATTTTTATAAGGTCCACGTTTTGATTGACGTGTTCGCGCACGGCATTTCGGGCATCCTCCACATTTTTTATGATGCGGTATTCCTGCTCAATGATATGTTGCTGCTTTGAAGGCACCCCATAAATCTGCCCGCCTGCAGCGGCCATAATAGGGCCTGAGGCAAATATACGCGGACCGGCAATACTGCCTTCGTCAATTGCATCCCTAAGCGCCACATCCAGAAAGAGCCCTGAATTGCCCAGATCTTTTATACTGGTAATCCCAACATCCAGATAAGCTTTCGCTCTTTTGGCACCGCGGAGAGCCCGCAAAGCGTCACCCTCCATCACCAGTGTTTGTATGCTGTGCTCAGCAAAATCATCAACGGGTGTTTGCGAAAACAGTACATGGGTATGGGCATCTATGAGTCCCGGCAGGACTGTGTAGTCTGAGAGGTCAATAATTTTGGCGTTTTGGGGGATGCTGTTCCAGTCACTTATTGAGACTATGGTCGTGCCCCGCAGCTGTATGGTTTTGTTTTTTATAAGGACTTTTTGTTCACTATCGTATAAGTGTCCGGCTTTTATATAAACATCCCCGAGTTGGGCCATTGACGGGTTGAGGGAGAACAACACAAGAAGCAGGGTATAGAGGAGTATTTTATTCACTTTTAATCTTTTAACGCATTATATATACTCAAATATACCCATTTATTTTTTTAAACAACCGTTTTGAGTCACCGCCTCTTTAAACCGTTAAAACGGTTAGCCAATCAACATACGATCCCGCACATCCCACGAATGAATTCGTGGGCTATGGAGTCAATGTGTTTTATATAAAATGGTTTTAACCATTTATCTCGGGTTAGGAATTGTAAGGCTGTTGTTTTAGCTCCGAAGTTGCAAACTTCGGAGAGCGGGGGGTAGCTTATATAGCGGCATAGATACACACTTCCCTGTTGTCTGGATTATATTTAGTAAGGTAGTAATAGTATTTTATTCTGCTCTTTTAAAAAAACAATATTGTCAGGTCTCTCTTCCGGAACCTTTTGGTCAGGATAGAGATGGTAAATCCCAAACATTTTAGCATCAATAGTGACTTTTTCATTCTGGGCATTCATAAACAACCACGGGTTTATAAATGCCCAATCAATATCCTTTATTTTACTTACTTCTTCTAAATCACCGGTGTCGCCTGAAATGTATATCTTTTTATTGTGCCAGGTAATTACATAAGAATAGTGCTTTGTGGTAAATTTATGTGGGGTTTTTATAGCCTTAACAGAAAAACCTTCTACTGAATTGTTTAATTCGTTTAACGTTTCGGTATTCCAATTTCCATAGACCTTACCTTTTATATTATTCAACAGCTTTTTTGAATAATGGTCTGTATGCCGGTGTGTGAAAATCACTATTGCGTCTTCTTGTATGCGGTCTACTTGGGACTCATCATACTCCATATAATTATGTGCGCCTGACTTATAAGGGAAATCAACATAAACATGTAAGTTTCCATCTGTCATATAAAGGCTGGCATTGCCTATGAACTCTATTTTAATTTGGTTGTTTTGACTAAACCCAAAAGGCGAGACTATATTTAAACCAATAATCAATACTAAAGTGGTGTAGATTTTTTTCATGTATATTAATTTATATGGTTGTAGGTTTTTTTGTTTACCAACCTCATAACAAACATATACCCAATACGCCTGCCGGTGATTCCTGTTTTAAAGATAGAAATATTTTTCTTGATTGAAAACAATTTTTGAGTGGTATCCATTGTTGTGGTAGCACCTTGTAAACCGATAAAACGGCTATGGAGTCAATTCATGCTATTTAAAATGGTTTTAACCATTTATTAGGGGTTAGAAATTGTAAGTCTTTTTTGTTAGCTCCGAAGTTGCAAACTTCGGAGAGCGGGGGGGAGTGTTTTTTCATAGGTTTTATGTTTGAATAGTTTTAAATCAGATAATAAAAATTGTTAACCAGAACACCAATTGCAATTAATAAAGTCATTATCAAATAGCTTTTTTTAATTGAAACCTCAGATTTAATAAGTTTAAACCCAAAAAATAAATTAATCAAACTAAGGATTACATTTGTAAAAACAACCCAATCCGGATAGGTAAACCCGAAAAGAAGAGCCGTATAATGATAATTGTAATACACTGATATCATTCCATATATCCAATATACAGATAATCCGGCTTGTAAAATTCCGAGAACTTTATATATACTTCTATTCGACTTTTGTTTTTTGATGGGCTGAACTTCATTATACATACCCAAATATACCCTTTTATTCTTTTTTACTACCAACTTCTCCAATCACCAACTTACAATTCCCAAACACATCGTCGAAGACACCCGCCGGAATCCTTCTTTCTATGCATTAAAAATTAGAATGTACTATAGTTTTTATTTATGCAAAAGCAAAATAAACGTGGTTTCTTTTTGGTATCTTAGCAGGGATAAGAAATCACACACAAAAATATCTTCATTATGGACAACAAAAACAACTCAAACAATCCTGATAACCACAAAGTCTGGGAGGTCAATGAATCGAGCAAGTGCCCTTTTATGGGCGGTGCCGTTGAATTCACGGCCGGAACAGGTACCTCAAACCGCGATTGGTGGCCCAATCAGTTAAACCTAAGCATTCTAAGACAACACTCCTCCCTGTCTGACCCTATGGGCGATGACTTTGATTATGCAGAGGCCTTTAAAAGCCTTGACCTAGACGCAGTAAAGAAAGATTTATATGACCTGATGACAGATTCGCAGGACTGGTGGCCGGCAGATTACGGGCACTACGGTCCGTTTTTTATCAGGATGGCATGGCACAGTGCGGGTACATACCGGATTGGTGACGGTCGCGGGGGTGCAGGCTCGGGTTCGCAG
Source organism: uncultured Flavobacteriaceae bacterium (assembly GCA_963975935.1). Taxonomy (GTDB): domain Bacteria; phylum Bacteroidota; class Bacteroidia; order Flavobacteriales; family Flavobacteriaceae; genus Planktosalinus. Next base: position 48,050 of record CAXBIQ010000004.1, on the reverse strand, counting down.
CGTTTTGCACCGTTGAACAGCTGGCCTGATAATGCCAACCTTGACAAGGCACGCCTGTTGTTGTGGCCCATTAAGAAGAAATATGGCAGAAAAATATCCTGGGCAGATTTGATGATCCTTGCCGGAAACTGTGCACTGGAGTCCATGGACTTTAAGACCTTTGGTTTTGCCGGTGGCCGTGAGGATGTCTGGGAACCCGAACAAGACATTTACTGGGGTTCTGAAGGTGAGTGGCTGGGCAATAAGGAACGCTATGCCAAAGAAGATCAGTTGGAAAATCCCCTGGGGGCAACCCATATGGGGCTTATCTATGTAAACCCCGAAGGACCTAACGGAAACCCCGACCCAGTAGGGGCCGCCCGTGACATCAGGGAGACCTTTGGTCGTATGGCGATGAACGATGAAGAAACCGTGGCATTGATTGCCGGGGGGCACTCCTTCGGAAAAACACACGGTGCCGCCGATCCTGAAAAGTATGTAGATGTTGAACCCGCCGGGGCAAGTCTGGAAGAAATGGGACTGGGCTGGAAGAATACCTTTGGCAGCGGTCACGGTGCTGATACCATTACCAGTGGTATTGAAGGTGCCTGGACCAAAACCCCCACCAAGTGGAGTAATAACTTTTTTGAGAACCTCTTTAACTTTGACTGGGAACTCACCAAAAGTCCCGCAGGTGCTCACCAGTGGAAACCCAAAGGTGATGCCGGTGCGGGTATGATACCGGATGCGCATGACCCCAACAAAAGGCATGCACCCTTTATGCTGACTACAGACCTGGCGCTGAAGGTAGACCCTGCTTACGAAAAAATATCAAGACGCTTTCTTGAAAACCCTGATGACTTTGCAGATGCGTTTGCACGTGCATGGTTCAAGCTTACACACCGTGATATGGGCCCCATTGACCGGTACCTCGGTCCCGAAGTGCCACAAGAAGAATTGATCTGGCAAGATCCGGTTCCCGCCGTTGACCACAAACTTATTAACGACAACGATATCAATGTGTTGAAACAAACCTTGCTGGACTCCGGTTTATCGGTTTCGCAGTTGGTGAGAACGGCCTGGGCTTCGGCGAGTACCTTCCGGAATTCAGACAAACGTGGCGGTGCCAACGGGGCACGCCTGCGCCTGGCACCCCAGCGTCACTGGGAAGTGAACAATCCTATGGAATTGCAGAAGGTCATCAGCACCCTGGAAGGCATCAAAGAGGACTTTGATTCAAACCAATCCGGTAACAAAAAAGTATCCCTTGCAGACCTGATTGTATTGGGTGGCTGTGCAGCCATCGAAAAAGCAGCCAAAAATGCCGGCCACAATATCACCGTTCCCTTCACCCCGGGCCGCACAGACACGACCCAGGAAAAAACCGATGTTGAGGCATTTGAACCTTTGGAGCCCGCCGCAGATGGATTCCGCAACTATGTAAACCGTAGGCGAAAAGGTTCTGCCTCTACCGAAGAAATGCTGGTTGACAAGGCACAATTACTATCCCTTACCGCGCCTGAAATGACCGTGCTGGTAGGCGGTATGCGCGTGCTGAACGCCAACTATGACGGCTCAAAACACGGTATCTTTACAGACCGCAAGGAGACGCTCACCAACGACTTTTTTGTGAACCTGCTTGATTTTGGCACGACCTGGAAAGCAGCTTCAGATGCTCAGGAAGTGTTTGAAGGCCGCGACCGCAAAACCGGTGACGTCAAGTGGACAGGCACCCGCACTGATTTGATCTTTGGCTCCAATTCTGAACTGAGGGCCCTAGCTGAGGTGTATGCCTGCAGTGACTCTGAAGAAAGGTTTGTCAGTGATTTTGTAAAAGCCTGGACCAAGGTGATGGACCTGGATCGGTTTGATGTGAAGAAGTAATCCATACGTTTTACTGATTTGAAAGAAGCAATCTCTTTATGGGATTGCTTTTTTTTTACGGGTGGTTGATGACCGATGACGGGTGACCGATGATGGAAAGCTTTGCGGCTTTAGGTTATTTTGACCTGTGAGGGTTTTAATAAAAAGAGTATATTTGATACAAGCCTATTTTATTGATATTCTGTTCAAAATTGGATGTATATTAGTAATAGGGGCTATTGATATACTAAATGTTAAAGGCAATACACCAGAGAATCCAACTATGAGAATAGTATCAATAATTTTATTAACAATGAGTTTCTCTACGTTCCTACATGGACAAGCAGTGGGTATTAACCTCTCTGAATATTTGAAACCCAGAAAGGACACTTTAGTCTATAATAGCATTTATGATTCTTTCCATGCAAAGGCTCTTCAGGAGACAGTAAAATTGGTTTACAGAAAAGTTTCAATTGGGAGTGAGACTGCTTATTACATTTCAAATGTAACGGATTCAGATGGCAGTGGAGCACAATCAGCAAGTTTCCTAGGTTCTGCAATGATCTTTAGAAATGATTCAGTATGGTTAGCACCTCTTACCTTTAATGAGAGTCCAAATCAACTAACACAAAAAAACTTTAATTATGTTTTGCCACCAAACTTGACTTTTTCCAAGCCTTTTGAATTGGCTAAATTGAAATGGAATGGTTTCGTTAAGGAAGTCTTCATAAAAGATTATCAATTTGAAGATCTTTCTGTGGGTGACACTATTCTTAAAGGATGTCTCAAACTTAATTTGTTGGTATATGATCGATTAAAAGAGCCATATCACACAACTGTATGGTTGAGTCTTGACCATGGAATCGTAAAATGGATTCGGGCGACAGGTCGTGAAGAGGTTCTTGACCTAAGCCGTCTTTAAAAGCCCTAATGTATAAAGGTCTCTATTCAAGGTTGACCTGGGACAGTTACCTTTACGGTTTTCGCTTTGGCGAGGTGTCACGATACAATTTTTATTCCGCTTGCTTTCGCCGCGCTACATAAAAATCACTCGACATGACAGTGGGTTGACTGTTTGATGGTCTTCCTTACTTCGTTTTACCGCCACCGGTCATGGAGTCGAGGAGGCGCCTGATCATTTCTGAGGGTTTGAATTCCAGTTCTTTTAAGTTGGTGACCAGGCGTTCCAGGGCGATAAAGGTGATGAACGATTGCAGGACCGCTTTGTCTGTTTCGGGGTCTGAATAGAAACTATTCTGCTGAAAGTTAAAAAAGTTGATGATGAGCAAATACACAAAGTAAATGGAGTAAATAATAAATTTGATGTTGCTTTCTGAGAGCAGGTAATCTGTGAGTTCCTTAAAATCAATTTTTTTCAGCTTTTGCAAATGTGATATCCGGAAGGGGGACAGGAGGTAAATGAGCTGCTTGAGCTGGTTGTTGAGCAAAGTGGCTATCACCACACTAAAGGTGACAATGATATAGATGTGCGTGGTAAAGTTGAGGTTGATGAGGTCTGAAACGCGGTCAAACAGGTAAAACCCGATGGGGATGGCACAGGCAAAGGCAAGGTACATCAGCAGATGGGTTTGCAGGACCAGATAAGGTGCCGAAACGGCTATAAATCCCTTGAGCAAGCGCACGGGAAACAAAAATGCACGGTATACCGCTTTGGAGGTATAGGTTTGTTTTCTTTTATGAACTATAAAGGCAACAATGCACCCCAGGATATAGGCGAGAAAGTACCAGCCGCTGTGCTCCATCTTCACAAAACCGCGCACACCATAGGCCAGAAGTCCCGCCAGGCCCAGAATGATGGAACCTGAAGCGATGATGAGGATTAAAGAGAGCAGTTCTTTGTTGATGTTTTTCATAGGGTGTTGGTGGCGTGTTGCTGTTTTTAGGTGTGCTTCCCGGTTGTTTTAAAGGAAGGCTGCCCGTCGCGGCATCAATGTTTACAGGAGAATAGCTGTTGGGGCTGCCCTGCTGTTTGCCAAATCAAACTTAGGTGTTTTCACAGAAACCACAAAGCATTTCGTTTCAATAAAACGGGTTCACATATCCAAAATGAATGGGAGGGATGTGTGATGTTTTTCGGGTGAGGATATGGGCTGTGTTTTGAAAGGGTTTTTATGGGTCGCAACTAATTTTAACAGACTGAACGCCCTATATTTAACAAAACTTTCTGTTTAACCAATGTTTAGAATAGGTTGAACATTTCGTATCTTTGTACAACATCAAAAATCACTTCTTTATGGCACCCGCAAAAAAGACAACAGCAGCAAAAAAAGTTACCAAACAACAGATTATCGATACTTATATGCACTATGTACTGGAGCACGAAAAGGCACCGGTTTCGGTCTATAAATTTGCCAAAGACAACGGCTTCACCGAAGCGGAGTTCTACAAGCACTTTGGCTCCTTTGACGGGCTCAAGGCTGAAATCTGGAATACTTTCTTTACCATGACCATGGACCTGGCGCACAAGAACAAAGACTATGAGTCTTATGAGAACCAGGAAAAGATGCTCACCTTCTTTTATACCTTTTTTGAATTGCTTACCGCTAACCGCAGTTATGTATTGTTTGCCCTGAAGGAACACCGTGAGGTTATGAAAAATATGCAACAGCTCAGCGGCCTGCGCAAAAAGATAAAAGTATTTGCTTCTGAACTCATTGAAGATAAAAACGATGAGAAGCAACTCAAAATCCTCAAGCAACCTGCGACCATCTTTTCAGAAGGTGCCTGGCTTCAGTTTGTCTTTATCCTGAAATTCTGGATGGATGACAATTCGCCGGCCTTTGAAAAAACAGATCTGGTCATAGAAAAATCTGTGCGTGCCATCTTTGATGTATTTGCCACCACCCCGCTGGAAAGCGTGATTGACTTCGGCAAGTTTTTGTGGAAGGAGAAAATGGCTTAAAAAGTAGTATTAAGTATTGAGTACAAAGTATTAAGACTGTGCGTTGTACGCCCCAAAATCTAAAACCGTGTAACGAATGAAGACATTAGACCACATCCCCACAGGAAAGATACAACGTGCTTCCAAACTGGTGAAAACCGGCGTAAAAGTGGGTGGTAATTATTTAAAATATTATGGCGGGAAACTTGTCAACCCTGAGTTGACCAGGGACAAGCTCAATGAAGACAATGCCGAGGACATCTATGACAGCCTGAAGAGCATGAAAGGCAGTGCCTTGAAAGTGGCGCAGATGCTCAGTATGGAAAAGAACATTATGCCCAAGGCTTATGTCGAGAAGTTCTCGCTGGCACAGTTTCAGGTACCGCCTTTGTCTGCTGCCTTGGTGCGCAAGACCTTTAAGAAGTATCTGGGTCAGGAGCCCGAAGCCTTGTTTGACACTTTTGAAGCAGATTCTGTTAACGCAGCGAGTATTGGTCAGGTGCATCGCGCTACCCGTGACGGGCAAAAGCTGGCGGTGAAGATACAATATCCCGGTGTGGCAGAGAGCATCAGCAGTGATCTGGCTTTGGTGAAGCCGGTGGCCTTGAAGATGTTCAATATGAAGGCTAAAGATTCTGAAAAGTACTTCAAGGAGATAGAAGACAAGTTGCTGGAAGAGACAGATTATAATCTGGAGTTAAAACAAAGCCGTGAGATTACCGAGGCCTGTGCACATATTCCCAACCTGAGGTTTCCGCAGTATTATGAAAACCTGTCCAGTGAACGCATCCTCACGATGGACTGGATGGTGGGCGAGCACCTTTCAGAATTTACCAGACACAACACAGACAGGGTCCTTGCCGACAAAGTGGGACAGACCCTATGGGACTTTTATATGTACCAGATGCACGTGCTGAAAAGCGTGCATGCAGATCCGCATCCCGGGAACTTCCTTGTCAGCCCTGAAGGGGAATTGATTGCCATTGACTTTGGATGTATCAAACGGGTGCCACAGGAGTTTTATGACCCCTATTTTGAACTGGCAAAACCTGAGAATATCAACAACCCTGAAATCTTTACGGAAAAGATGTTGGCCCTTGAAATCCTCAGGAAAGAAGACACCGCTGAAGAGCTGAAGTTTTTTTCAGAACTGTTTCACGAGATGCTGAGTTTGTTTACGCAGCCGTTCCACAGTGAAACCTTTGATTTTTCAGACCCGGTATTCTTTGGTAGAATTGCAGAACTGAGTGAGAAGTATTCCAAGGATACTGAAATCAGAAAGATGAACGGGAACAGGGGTTCAAAACATTTTTTGTATATTAACAGGACGTTTTTTGGTTTGTACAACCTGATGAATGACCTGGGTGCCCGTGTGAATATCAACGATTACAAGAAATACATCCAGCGTTGACACTGTTATTTAGCAAAATATTAACACAGCAGAGTGTTTAAATATTTGGCAGAAATACTAAACATTACTATATTTACATCATAGAAAAAACACTGTGGGAAGATTATCGCTATGAAAGAGAAACTTCGTTAAAAAACAGAGAATTTTTTATTTATTGGTTAGGTTGTTTTTAAAGAGGCATGCTCACGTTCTTCAAAGGAGTATGCCTCTTTTGTTGTGCTTGCCTTATCTCCTATGCGTGCATACAAAACGGCTGTGAAACAATTTTACGGTAGCTTTTTAATCTTTATCTTGCGCGGGCATTTAAACTGCACTTCACATGAGAACATTATACAATTCAAGAATAGCCGGTTTGGGAAGCTTTGTTCCTGAAAATGTGGTAACAAACAATGATTTGACCGCCTTTATGGAAACCAGTGACGAGTGGATCCAGGAGCGTACGGGTATTCAGGAACGCAGATGGGTGGTACCGGGAAGCGGGGAGACCACCTCCACGATGGGAGTCAAAGCCGCCAAAGTTGCCATAGAGCGTGCCGGAATTTCAAAAGACGATATTGACTTCATCATATTTGCCACCCTAAGTCCGGACTATTACTTTCCGGGTCCCGGGGTGCAGGTGCAGCATGCCCTGGATATCAAAACCGTGGGTGCCCTTGATGTGCGCAATCAATGCTCAGGCTTTGTATATGCGATCTCTGTAGCCGACCAGTTTATCAAAACCGGGATGTATAAAAATATTCTGGTGATTGGTTCAGAGTTGCATTCGCATGGACTTGACAAAACCACACGGGGCAGAGGGGTTACCGTTATCTTTGGTGACGGTGCCGGTGCAGCAGTCCTGACCCGTGAAGAGAACCCTGATAAAGGTATTTTATCCACACACTTACACTCACAAGGAGAACATGCCGAGGAACTTTCGCTCATAGCTCCCGGGATGGGCAAACGCTGGATCAATGATATCCTCGCAGATAATGATCCCAATGACGAGTCTTATTATCCTCATATGAACGGGCAGTTTGTGTTCAAGAATGCTGTGGTGCGCTTTTCGGAAGTAATCATGGAAGGACTGGCAGCCAACAAACTTGGGAAAGAGGATATTGATATGCTGATTCCGCATCAGGCCAACCTGCGTATCTCACAGTTTGTTCAAAAGAAGTTTGGCCTCTCTGATGAGCAGGTGTATAACAACATTATGCGTTTGGGCAATACCACGGCAGCTTCTGTGCCCATTGCCCTCACCGAAGCCTGGGAAAACGGAAAGATCAAAGAAGGAGACCTTGTGGTGCTGGCTGCTTTTGGCAGCGGGTTTACCTGGGGAAGTGTGATTGTGAGGTGGTAATTAGTATTAAGTATTAAGTACAAAGTATTAAGATTTTTAGAAGCTTATCTAAGCTTAGTTATTCAGCTGTTTTATAAAGGTTGTTATTTTTTCAAGGAGTTCGGGCATGACGGGGCGGTTGGGTTCGTTATAGGACTTGCTGTTGTCTATAGTGTCGCCTGCTTCTATTTCTTTCAGGACATGGTTCATGCCTTCAATAAGGTACATCTCGGCACCGAGTTTTGCTTTGTGTAATAATGCGGCTTCATTTTCATCTACCTGTACATCTTCGGTTCCGTTAAGGATAAGCACCGGAATATCGAGTTTTGCTATTTCAGTTTGCGGGTTGTATGCCATCCACGTGCGCATAAAAGGTTGTATGGCAGGTCTGAATATAGAAGCCAGCCCGATGCCATACTTAACAGCTACACCATTTACCCTGAGGTCATCAAAGCTCTGACGCGCATCATCTACCAGCGCAGGGGCCTGCCGTTGCAACTGGTCAACTATCACATCATCAATCTCTTGTCCGGCACCGGCAATTGAGACAAAACCATCTGCACCGTGGTTGTTTGCCGCTACCATACCTACTAAAGAACCTTGGCTGTGACCGATGATGACAAAGGTGTCAAAGCGTTTGTCTTGTTTAAATTTCTCGAGTATGTCCCCCGCATCTTTAATAAAATCGTCAAACTTTATATCTTCTTCTTTCAGGTCTCCGCGGCGGGCGAGTTTAACCAGTCTTTTATCATAGCGGAACGAGGCGATACCCTCATCAGCAAGGTGCTCAGCGAGGTATTTCAGGGAGTTGTTTTGCATATTGGGCTGGTTACCGTTGCGGTCTGTGGGCCCGGAGCCCTGAATGATGATGGCCAGGGTGTGTGGGTCATTATTTTCCGGAAGGAGCAAGAGGCCCTCAACAAGCGGGTTGATGGTTACTTCTTCGGCAGTGTAATTTTTTTGCCCAAAGGCCAGTGCTGAAAAAAGCAATGCGAGTGTAAGTGTTGTATATTTCATGTCAGTCTCTTTTAATGGTGTGATTCTTTTCTATTTTTTTGAAGATTTTCTTGAATGATTTTTTTAAAATCTGTTCGTTTGTTGTGATAAAGCTAACGTCTTCTTTAATTCTGTTAGGACTCACGCTACCCCTTACATGCTGAAGGTATATGATTTCCAGGTTTTCAAGGTCGTATATCTCAAGGGTAACCGTTGCAAGGTTGGTTCCCGGATAATCGGTTTGTGAAGCCTGAAGACCTCCTAACTCGTCTTTGATTTCTTGTGCCTTGATGTTTATAATATAGTCAAATCCCGTGCCGCTTTTAAGGGCTTTTAAAGCTTCCCTGTCAGGGTTTAAGGGGATCTTTCTTGTGCCCAAAAGTGCAGGGGTGTCTCTTATATAAACAAGATCATCCTTTAGATAGCTCCTGAAATTTTCAATTGCTAATGCAGTCAACTCCTCTTTTACATAAGGGGGGCTTTCAATTTCGTTGAGTAACCACGTTCCTTTTCGGAATTCGATACCGTAATTACTGCTTTCAGGGCTGAATCTGTAAGTAGCCGTGTAGCATGAACTCAAAATGACTGCTGCCACTGCAAATAAGACAAACCTCATATTTCTTTTAGTTTTCAAAGTAATGGTTTATAACGTTTTTTGCCTCGTTTTCTTTTTGGGTACCAAAAAGAATGTTCTTGCCTGATTTCAGTTCGAGTTGAATCCCCTTATTGCCTTTGACATTGTATGCCTTTCCTTTATGTGAAATGCGGAATCCCCAGCCTCCAAAATCTGTAATGGGGTTGTATGTGGTTACATAACATTTTGAAATTTCAGACCAGAGAATGTTTTTTTGTTTGTTTATCAAAGGAAAAAACCGGTAGTGTATTCCCTGCCTGTCTATGGTTGTTTCAAGTTTGAGAGCAAACAAAAGAAATACTACCAAAAATGTAGTAGCAAGGATAGCAAACTGCGTCCAGAAATAGTCATTTGAGATACCGTTTTCTGTCCAGTCAATGGCAAACGGAACCAGTGGAATCAAGAGTACTGCAAGTAGCAATAGTCTCAGCCACCATTGGTCAAAGCGTTGGGTTTCTTTAAATGTGGTTTTTGTCATTGTTGAATTTTTGTTTGAGTTTTTTTTCGGTTTTATAAAACAAATAGAAACAAAACAATAAAAGTGTTCCCAGACCAATCATGACATTGATTGTTTGAGAAAGAGGAACAACAAGACCCAACCCGCCCAGTAAAACAAAAACAAGCCCTCCCTTAATCATTAGCTTTGCTGAATAGACTTGAGCAAAGTCCCAGACCTTTTGTGATTTCATTGAGTTTTTTGTACGGTAACCATACAAATAGTTGATGCTTTTGGGTGGGTATTTTAATAAAATAAATCCTGCAATTATAGATATAAGTCCGAAGCTTACCCCTATTAAAAACAAGTCATTTGTAAAGTCCATACTATAAAATTATTAAAAGGACTTTAGAAACGATTTCTGCGACAATAATGGCGAGTATAAACATAATGATGTGTTTGGTTTCTTTTAGGTTTGTGGCCACTTTAAAGCCGTTATAGAGTAATATTATGAGCCACACAAAAACCAGTATGGCTAAAAAGGATGATATTATTAAAAATAGTATCATTTCCTGTGTAAGCTGCAGGTTAAAAGGATTTGCCATCGCTCCTAACAGCGGTTCTGTTTGTGAATATGCCCAGTTATTGATGTTCAAAGGCATCATCAAGTAAGCCGGTATCTTTACAATCAGTGAAATATTAAAAATATCAATGAGCCGGGTTTTTGGGTTGATCCATTTCCCCAACGGATAAAACACCACAACGATACTCACGATATTGATTAGGCTTTGTAAAGCAGCTGTTTTTAAAGCAACCTGCTTTCCGAAATGTGTGTCCAGCACCCCGTCAAAATGAATGTTTGTCAAGGTTGCAAAAACAACTCCGGCAAGAGTCGTAATAAGACCAAAGACGAGCAATTGCCGCTCACTGTATTTTTTAAACGGATTAAAGAGCAGTGTTTTCATTGTCTTTCAAGCGTTTTGTTTTTTCAATGATATCATCCAATTTGTTTCTTATGGTGGGGTAACTGTTGTTCATTTGTTTTGCCATTTCTTTCAGGCTGCCACTGTTCATCAAAAACTGCATTACAAAGTCCTGTTCCTCTTGCGAAAGTTGCAAGAATAAGGGAAGGGAGAAATTTCCATTTACTGAAGTCCCACAGGCATCACAATGCAATTGTGCTACCTGAAGGGTATCTGAGCATGAGGGACATTGTATGGGTAACTTTGGTATCATAATTAAATAAAGTTAAAGCAAATATAAATAAAATTTAGTTTATATTTAAAATAATATATTTTTATTGTTGTTGAAGCCCTATTTTAATTTTTACTATCTTTAACTATAAACAACTAATGAAATCAATATGAAAACACTTGGAATTATTTTATTGCTATTGGGTGCCCTGGGTACCATTGTTTTTGGATTACAGGCTATGGAAGATTCAGAAAGTTTCAGTTTTCTGGGGATGGATATTGCTGTGAGTACGGCAAACTGGACACCGGTCATCATAAGTGTGGTGATTTTGCTTGTTGGGGTGGTGCTTACTGCCCGTAAGAAAGTCTAATAAGTTTTTTAATCTAGCCGTTGCTGTCGGACCGGGTGTCTTAAAACAACAAAACCTGCTCAAGTATGCAGGTTATAATTGGGATTATCAAATGATGATCCCTTTGAAGCCGGATTAGGAAATGCAGCAAACCGTCCCTATCGGGCCGGGCGTCTTAAAACATAAAAAACCTGCTCAAGTAAACTTGGCAGGTTTTTTATGTTTTAATCCGCAGTCTGTCTGCGCTTCATGTGGAGTCGGAGGGATTCGAACCCTCGTCCAAACAAGGAATACAACAGCTTTCTACACGTTTAGTTTTTGTTTGGTTTTCGAGGTAACACCGGTCAAAAACAACCAAAGTTACCCGTATTCTCAATTAAGTTTCGAAATCACATCGAGACCCTGTGATTTCTAGGTTTACTTTTACGATGTCTCTTGATCAATTGCCGCAAACCAAGGCCGTTGAGAGACATCCTGCTTTCCGACCTAGTCGGACGAGGCATTACCTTACTATAATTCGGGTTATGCAGCTAGGGCGTAGTTATCTTCGCCGTTTAAAAAAGTCTGAATCATGAGATTTACGAGCTGTAATCCGGCGCTCGACGTGCTTACTATTCCATTCGTCTTGCTGTCAAAACCAGTCGACCCCAAGAAAATGTTTTCGCTTTAAGCGAGCTGCAAAGATACGACTTAAAATTATATCTTTGCAAACCTATATTATATAATACAAAAAACATACCAAAATGGCTGTTAAGTTTGCACTCATTAAAGAACGTAAAAATCCGCCTGACAGGCGTGTGGTCCTTTCACCGGATAAATGCATGGAAGTCCTTCAAAACTTTCCGAAAGCGCAGATTAAAGTAGAATCTTCAGATATTCGCATCTTCCCTGATCAGGAATATGAGGAAAACGGCATTGAGGTGCGTGATAATGTTACAGACTGTGATGTGATGCTGGGTGTAAAGGAAGTGCCCATCCCGGAATTGATACCTAATAAAAAATATTTTTTCTTCAGCCATACCATCAAGAAACAACCTTATAACAGGGATTTGCTAAGGGCAATTTTGGAGAAGAACATCGAACTCTATGACCATGAAACCATCGTTACCGAAAGCGGTCATCGACTCATTGGTTTTGGGCGTTATGCCGGTTTGGTGGGTGCCTACAATGGTTTTAGGGCCTTGGGATTGCGCGATAAACTCTTTACTTTGCCGAAAGTAGAAACATTTTCAGACCTTGAGGCCATGAAAACAGAACTCGACAGCATTCAACTGCCTGCTATCAAAATAGTTTTGACCGGAAATGGTAAGGTGGCCTTTGGGGCTAAAGAAATTTTAGACCACATGCAAATACAAGAGGTGACTGTTGAGGAATACCTGAATTCAAATTTTGATAGGCCTGTTTATTGTATGATTGATGTGCTCGACTACAACAAACGTAGTGACGGGAAACCGGGTGATAAACAAGCTTTTTTCACAGATCCTTCGGGATATGAAAGTGATTTTATGCGTTTTGCCAAAGTGTCAGATATGCTCATAACCGGTCATTTTTATGGAGCAGGTGCTCCGTTTCTTTTTACACGCAGGGATGCTGCGCATCCTGATTTTAAAATCAATCTTGTGGCTGATATTTCCTGTGATATTGACGGGCCTGTTGCGAGTACTATACGGCCTTCTACCATTGCTGATCCTTTTTACGTCTATGATCCCGCAACAGAAAGTGAGGTTGCTTTTGATGCTCCCGGGGCCATTACGGTTATGGCCGTAGATAATTTGCCGTGTGAGTTACCCAAGGACGCCAGTGAAGGATTTGGTGAGATGTTCATGGAAAATGTGATTCCGGCATTTTTCAATGGTGACCGAGACGGGGTATTAGCAAGGGCTAAAGTAACAGAAGACGGAAAACTCACAGAACGATTTTCCTATCTGCAGGGCTATGTAGACGATAAAAAGTAAGAATACAGGAAAAACCCCCGTTAAAAACAGGAAAAACCCCCTTGTTTTGTATATGTCTTTTAGGGCATCTTTGTGGAAACTTTTATTAATTGGGGAGTTAATAAAAGCGGCTTTTATTTCAAACAGGTTGTTACTTGGGGGTAGCAACCTTTTTGTTTTGTCTTATTCCGGATTGTTTTTCTTTTTTTCTGCATTCATCATTAAAATTACTGCAAGGACAAGTGCAATGATGACCAGCCCGAAAATAATGGTCATGATGAAGGCACCATTTTGCCATGAATACAAACTGATGTTCAGGAAATTAGTCATATAAAGGTATTTTAGAACGAATCAAAAATACTTTTCGCCCTCAACTTAAAAAATGATATTTATCAGTTTCGGGGTAAACTAAAGAGTTTTAATAACTTTCCTGATTGCTGTCAAATCACTCAATAATTTTTCCAAATATTGTAAATCCAGCATATTGGAAGCATCACTTTTTGCGTTGGCAGGATCAAAATGGGTCTCGATAAAAATGCCATCTGCGCCCACTGCAATTCCGGCCTTGGCTATAGTGGCAATCATATCGGGACGACCGCCGGTTACGCCGCTGCTCTGGTTGGGTTGTTGTAAACTATGGGTCACATCAAGTATGGTGGGTGCAAATTGTCGCATTGTGGGGATGCCCCTGAAGTCTACAATCATATCCTGATAGCCAAACATCGTCCCACGGTCAGTAACCATTACCTGAGCATTTCCACAGTCAGTTACTTTGGTCACGGCGTGCTTCATGCTTTCAGGGCTCATAAACTGGCCTTTTTTCAGGTTGACTACTTTGCCGGTATTGGCTGCTGCCACGACCAGATCTGTCTGGCGCACCAAAAAAGCGGGAATTTGCAATACGTCAACATATTCGGCAGCCATTGCCGCGTCATTTACTTCGTGTATGTCAGTCACCGTGGGAATATCAAAGGTTTCAGAAACTTTTTTAAGTATTTTCAATGCCTTTTCATCACCAATTCCGGTAAAGCTGTCGATACGGCTACGGTTTGCTTTTTTAAAACTCCCCTTGAAAATATAGGGGATTTCCAGTTTGTCAGTAATCTTCACAACCTGTTCAGCAATGCGCAGTGCCATATCTTCGCCTTCTATGGCACACGGCCCGGCAAGGAGAAAAAAGTTGTTTGATTGTGTGTGTTTTATTTTGGGTATACGGTCGAGTTGCATGGGAGTATTTTTAAGGCGCAAAGTTAATCAAAAATAAAAAGGGATTGATTTATAAGGTTTTCTAATGAAAAATTTAACATATTGTATTTTAGGCGCTGAGGTAAAACCAATTGAAATAAACAGTACCTTTGCGCCCTCAAAAAGAATACGTTATTATGACGCAAATTAAAAACATTGCTATTATTGCCCACGTTGACCACGGTAAGACAACCCTGGTTGATAAAATTATGTATCACTGTAACCTGTTTCGTTCCAACGAAAACACAGGTGATTTGATCCTGGACAACAACGACCTGGAACGCGAGCGCGGTATCACCATTACTTCAAAAAACGTTTCAGTGGTTTATAAAGACACAAAAATCAATATCATAGATACCCCCGGTCACGCCGATTTTGGTGGTGAAGTGGAGCGTGTGCTCAATATGGCAGACGGCGTGTTATTGCTGGTAGATGCCTTTGAAGGCCCTATGCCGCAAACGCGTTTCGTACTTCAAAAGGCATTGGATCTTGGTTTGAAGCCTTGTGTGGTTATCAATAAAGTAGATAAAGAAAATTGTACCCCTGAAGAAGTGCATGAGGCCGTTTTTGACCTCATGTTTGAACTCGGAGCAGAGGAGTGGCAGTTGGATTTTCCATCGGTGTACGGTTCTGCAAAGCACAACTGGATGAGTGACGATTGGAGAAAACCTACAGAAAATATAGAGCCTTTACTGGATATGGTTATTGAACACATTCCTTCTCCAAAAGTGGAAGAAGGTACTGTTCAAATGCTCATTACCTCACTGGATTTCTCTTCTTTTACGGGAAGAATTGCCATTGGTCGCTTACAACGTGGTACATTGAAAGAAAATATGCCCATCACCTTAGTCAAACGCGACGGAAGCAAAGTAAAATCCCGTATTAAGGAATTACATACGTTTGAAGGACTGGGAAGAAAAAAGGTAAGTGAAGTTCATGCAGGTGATATATGTGCTCTCGTTGGTTTGGAAGGTTTTGATATTGGCGACACAGTAGCCGATATAGAAAACCCCGAAGGTTTAAAAACCATCGCCATTGATGAGCCCACGATGAGTATGCTGTTTACCATAAACGATTCGCCCTTTTTTGGTAAAGACGGTAAATTTGTGACATCACGTCACATCAAGGAACGTTTGGAAAGAGAGCTTGAAAAAAACCTGGCGTTGCGTATGCAACCCACAGACAGTGCTGATAAATTTATGGTCTTTGGCCGTGGGGTATTGCACCTTTCAGTCTTGATTGAAACCATGCGTCGTGAAGGATATGAATTACAAATCGGGCAACCACAGGTAATCATCAAAGAAATTGACGGAGTAAAGTGTGAGCCTATAGAAGAGTTGACCATCGATTTACCTGAGGATGTTTCCGGAAGGGCTATTGATATGGTTACCATCAGAAAAGGTGAAATGCTGAGCATGGAAGGAAAAGGTGAACGTATGATATGTAAATTTCAGATACCTTCACGCGGAATAATCGGTATGCGGAACCAATTGCTTACTGCTACAGCCGGTGAAGCCATTATGACCCACCGTTTTCTCGAATACCAACCTTTTAAAGGAGGCATTCCCGAGCGTCAAAACGGTTCTTTGATTTCCATGGAAAATGGAAAGGCGATTCCGTATTCAATTGACAAACTGCAGGATCGCGGAAAGTTTTTTGTTGACCCGGGAGAGGATATATATGAAGGACAGGTGATTGGAGAGAATTCGCGTGGTGATGATATGGTAATCAATATTACCAAGACCAAGAAACTTTCAAACGTGCGTTCTTCAGGAGCAGATGATAAGGCTAAAATTGTTCCTGCAATAAAGTTTTCACTGGAAGAAGCTTTGGAATACATTCAAAAAGATGAATATGTTGAGGTAACGCCAAAGAGCATCCGTTTACGTAAAATTTACTTAAACGAAAACGATCGTAAGCGTAATAAAATAGCATAATCACATTTTTTAATACATTTAAGCCTCAATTGTTTCTAACGATTGAGGTTTTTTTACTTTATTATGGAACTATTCGGAATTACCCTCACAGATTATATAGGATACCTGGCGTCATTACTGCTTGTGATTTCATTTCTGATGAAAAACGTAAGCACATTGCGCATTATTAATTCATTTGGCTGCAGTGCTTTTATTGTGTATGGTGTGATGCTGGGAATGGCGTGGCCCATTATCATTACCAATGCATTTATCCTTGGAGCAAACACCTATTATTTGTTTATAAGAAAAAACACGCGCATTGTGTAATTTTTACGTTAATAAATCCTTATTTTTAATCCCTAAAATAAAAACCTATGTTTTTTCTATATTTTGATCCGGGTTTGGGGGCCATGATTGCCCAGGCAGCTATTGCTGCTGTTGCCGCTGTCGCGTTATTTTCAAAAACGGTCATGTACAAAATCAAATCGATGCTGGGGCTTCACAAAGATGAAGAACAAGACAGTTACGACAACATTGATCTGGAAGACAACGATAAGGACAATGACAAAAACAACACGAGCAAGTAATTCCCACGGGGCTTCTTTTAGGGATCCTTCCGGATACATCATACAAGAGGCCGACGAGATTAAAAGGGTCATTAACCCGATTTATTTCCCCCAATATAATAAGTTAACTTCTTCAGGCTTTTTTGATAAAGTGATTAAAGCGGGTCTGCTTATTCCGCATCAGGAGATTGAGAATACTGATGAAAAAATAATCATCCGTCCTGAGGTAATCCCTTTCATTACCCATCCGTATGAGTGGAGTTTTGAGATGTACAAACACGCTGCATTGCATACCCTCAAACTGCACAGGTTTGCACTGGCAAATGGATTTATCCTGAAAGATGCATCAGCTTACAATATTACTTTCCACAAAGGAAAACCCATATTTATAGACACGCTTTCCTTTGATTTTTATGAAGACGATACACCCTGGCGGGCCTTTAAACAATTTATCACGCACTTTTTTGGTCCGTTGTTACTGGCAAAATACCACGGGGTGGATATGTTGAAAATGATGCAAACCCATATTGACGGAATTCCTGTAAAAACTATTGCTTCCCTGCTTCCTTACCGAACGAAATTCAATTCCATACTCTATACAAACATCCACCTCCTGGCAAAACTGGAAGACCGCTACAGTGAAGATTATAAAGCCGAAAGCAAGATTGCCAAACTCTCAAAAAAAGCCCAGAACAATATTATTGAAAGCCTGTATGACTATATCAAAAAACTAAAGGTCAACGAAAAAACCGAATGGGGCGATTATTATAACAAAACCAATTACAACGATGTTTCATTTCAACAAAAAGCAAGTCTTATAAAAGAATGGACAAATGCGCTCAAGGCTAAGACCGTAATTGATGTGGGAGGTAATGACGGAACTATTGGCAGGGAAATCATTGACACTGCAGATTTGATTTTGGTCAGTGATATTGATGCAAATGCCGTGGATTTTAACTATCATCAGATTCAAAAAAACAAAGAGTCAAACATATTGCCTTTTGTGTGTGATGTCTTGCAACCTGCCCCGGCTATTGGTTTTAGTAATACAGAACGGTCTTCATTGATACAACGCTTACAGGAGTTTCAACCTGATGTGACCATGGCTTTGGCATTGATTCATCACATTACGTTATCAGGCAATGTACCCTTTCTAAAATCGGCTGAATTTTTTGCCCGTTTTTCAGAAAACCTGATTTTGGAATTCCCCACACGCGAGGATTCCTGGGTTCAATCCCTTTTAATCAGAAAAAGGGAGTTTATAAATCACTTTGATTTTTACAATGAAGAAAATTTTGAATCTGGGTATTCGCACTATTTTGACATTGTAAAAAAAGAGCCCATCAAGGCCTCTGAACGCATTTTATACGTATTAAAAAGGAAATAATCTTTGAAAAAGTTCATCGCATTTCTCAGTAAAGATTCCGTTTTACCTCTTCTCGCAGGATTGGCATCGGGTTTATATCCCTGGGCGTTTTATTATTCAAACAATTTTAAATTTGTCAATTCCCTTGAGCATATTTATTTTTTTCTGATTTTCTTTATTGTTCTTCCCATCATTTCATATTATCTGATTTATTTTTTGATGAGGAGAAATTCTCTGCTCCTCTTTAAAAGAGTGGTTTTGCCTTTTGTGAGTTCCTTTGTGTTTTTTTATTTATCGATGATC
Organism: uncultured Flavobacteriaceae bacterium; assembly: GCA_963975935.1. Lineage (GTDB taxonomy): Bacteria > Bacteroidota > Bacteroidia > Flavobacteriales > Flavobacteriaceae > Planktosalinus. Next base: position 29,638 of record CAXBIQ010000004.1, on the reverse strand, counting down.
GCTTTATATGCTCAGGTGGGTTATAAAAAAATTGCATTGGCTCTTTTTTTAGCAGTTGTTGTCGCCGGGGTCTGTGCTTATGTAATGAATTTATATGCAAAAATTCTAGTTGTACAGTTTTTACTGGTGCTCACCACTTTTTTTACTCTGTATTATCATATTAAACCTTATATTTTCAGTTCTGATCAATGGCTGAATCAACCTGAGGTTATTCAGAACGTAGCGTTTAAAAAGAAACCCAATATCTACGTCATTCAACCGGATGGGTATGTAAATTTTTCGGAATTAAACAAAGGACATTATAATTTTGACAATTCACATTTTGAACAGTGGTTATATGATCAGGATTTTGTTTTGTATGAAAATTTCAGAAGCAACTATTTTAGTACATTGACTTCAAACAGTTCCATGTTTGCCATGAAACACCATTATCTTGATTTGAGGGATGAACGCAAAGTGATTATGGATGTGAATCCTGTGGTGAAAATCTTAAATGCCAATGGATACAAAACCCACTTTTTTGCAGAAAAACCTTATTTGATTGTCAACAGGCCCAACATCAGTTTTGACTATATGAATTTTGATATTGAGGATATTCCTTATCTCAGCAAAGGACTTAAGTCAAATAGGGATATTCTTGAAGACCTGCCTTTAGCTTTGGAGCAGGAGGAAGAAGCTAATTTCTATTTTTTCGAAAAGATACTCCCGGGGCATATAACAACTTTTAAGGACCTGGCAAAACCAAAAGAAATAGAACGTGAAGAATATCTGGATAACCTCAGGAAAGCAAACGAATGGTTAAAAGAAATAATCACTAAGATATCAACACATGATCCTGAAGCTATGATTGTTATTGTTGCAGATCACGGGGGTTATGTGGGTCTGGAATATACCCGGCAATCTCATATTAAATCTCAGGACAGGGACCTTATCTATTCGGGTTTTTCTTCAGCTTTAGCGATTAAATGGCCCGGGAACGACATCCCTGATGAAAGGCTTCAATTTAAAAGCTCTGTAAACCTGTTTATAAATCTCTTTGCTCATTTATCTGAAGATTATACGCTGATTGAAGAAACTCAGGATGATGCCAGTTATATTGAGATTAAAGAAGGCGCCCCTACAGGAACGTATAAAGTAATTGATGGGGAAGGAAATATTGTTTTTGAAAAGTATGAGCCACAAAAATAACCTATTGCTCAGGAAGGTTAAAATAGAATAAAAAATAAGCAAGTATGGCAAGCACCAGTACCGTTGCACACCCAAAAACAATTAAAAACCGCTTTCGGCTTTGTTTTCTTTCATCCAGAAGTTTTTCCTGAAACCTCTTAAATTCAAGGGGTGACATTTTTTTAGTGTCGGTAAATTTTGAATAGGCACCGTTGTTTTCAATGACGTCTTTTTCAAATATACTTGTCCGTTTTCTCTTATTACTTTTAAGAGAAACGAGAAAAGGTTGAAAGTTGCTTAAAAATGCCATAAAAATTACTTTACTTTTCTAACCTTTTTTAAATTTAGAAAATTCTGTGGATTGATTCCCAGACCTTGTACATTTTTACCGGTAAACCTGACGGCCTCGTCATAGTATAAAGGAACAATGGGAGCATCCTGAATCATAATGGAGTCCATTTTTCTGTAGATTTCCTTTCGGTTATTAATGTCAGTCAAAGTTTTGGCGTGTATATACAAACTGTCATATACTTTATTTTCATAAAACGTATAATTGGGTCCCCGGGGGGTATGGTTTGGGCTATAAAAAAGGGATAAATAGCTTTCGGCATCGGGATAATCTGCAATCCAGCTGGAGCGAAAAGCATCCAGCGAGCCATTCGCCCTGGCCTGCCGTATCGATGATGACGGTACAATGTCAATAGTGACTTTAATACCTGTTTTTTCAAGTTCGCGTTGCAGGTATTCATAAATGTCTTGATAATTACTATCTGTCGTAAAGGTAATCTCGGGACTTTTATCACCGCTTTCGGCTATGTATTGCTCCAGATAATCTCGAGCCAATTCAGGCTGGTAAGTATATCCTTCCACAAAGTCAAAGCCTGCCAGTCCTCTGGGAATGATTCCGTTCTCAGCAGGAAAACCAATGCCGTTGCGCAAATATTGGATCAATTTCTTTCGATCAAAACCATAGTTTAGCGCTTTTCTAAAAAGCGGGGATTGCAATGCGGGATTATTGGATTTTGTTTGTAATGCAATAAATTCGGTATTGAGGTAAGGTCCTTTAATCATAGATACCTCGTCGGAGTACCGGGGTTTAAGTTTTCCATCTGCTGTTAAGAGTTCGTCTTTATAAGAAGCGTCAAGTCCTGAAATAAAATCTATTTTCCCCTGGGTAAACTGTAAAAACTCACTTTGCTTATCAGGCAAAAAAGTAACGGCAACGGCTTCCAGATAGGGCAAGCTATTTCCTGAAGCATCTTTTTCAAAATAAGCATTGTTCTTTCTGAACACAAGCTTGATATTTTCTTCCCAAAGTTTAAAGTAAAACGGACCTGTTCCAATGGGGTTTGAGCGAAAATTAGTCCCGTAATGATCCACAACCTCGTGGGGTACCACAGAGCTATAGCGCATAGCCATAAGGCCCATAAAGGGTGGAAACGCCTCTTTCAACCGGATTTCAAAGAGCGTGTCATTTACTGCGTAATAATCGGCTACATTTTGCAATACCCAGCTTCCGGGTGAGGCTATTGTGGGGTCTTTCAATCGGTCAAAGCTGTACACAAAATCCTGCGCAACCACCTTGCGGGTGGAGTCGTTCCCAAAAAGTGCGTGTTTGTGAAAAAAAACATCATCCCTGAGATAAAAAGAATAGGTGAGTGTGCTGTCATTGATTTCCCAGCGTTTGGCGATATCCGGTTGGATGTTTAAAGCGTCATCCAGTTGCACCAGGCCGTTAAACAGCTGATTGGTTGCCCATATGGTTGAGGCATTACGGGCAAACGCAGGATCGAGCGAAGCGATGTTTTGGTGCTCGTTATAACGAAAGACCAGATGATCCCTTTCACGGTTCTCAGAGTCTGTACAGGAAAGGATTGAAAAAACAAGACTTATGAAAAGCAGGTGTTTAGTTTTGAAAATAAATTTCATAAGGTGATGTTGTTTTTTGAATGCGAAGGCAAAAGCCCGTTACTTAATTATTTTGTACTTTTGCCCTCCCGGCAATTTTCCAAAAATACAAGAATGAACCGTAGAAAAAAAGTCGCTTTTTATACTTTAGGCTGTAAATTGAATTTTTCAGAAACCTCTACCATTGCGCGCAATTTTACCGATGAAGGATTTGACCGTGTTGATTTTTCTGAACCCGCTGATATTTATGTGATTAACACCTGTTCTGTTACAGAAAATGCAGATAAGCGTTTTAAATCAATTGTGAAAAAGGCACAGAGCACAAATCCTGATGCCTTTGTGGCTGCAGTGGGCTGCTATGCCCAATTAAAACCCGAGGAACTTGCCGAAATTGATGGAGTAGACCTTGTGCTGGGTGCTACCGAAAAATTTAAAATAACAGATTACCTGAACGATCTGTCAAAGAATGATTTTGGCGAAGTCCATTCCTGTGAAATCAGCGATGCTGATTTTTATGTGGGAGCTTACTCCATTGGTGACCGCACCCGTGCATTTTTAAAAGTCCAGGACGGTTGTGATTATAAATGTACCTATTGCACCATACCCCTTGCACGCGGAATTTCGCGTAGTGACAAACTTGATAATGTAGTGGAAAACGCCAAAGAAATTTCAGATCAGGGAATCAAGGAAATTGTATTGACAGGGGTGAATATTGGTGATTATGGAAAAGGAGAATTTGGCAACAAGCGTCATGAAAACACGTTTCTTGATTTGGTAGAAGCTTTGGATGATGTTGAAGGTATTGAACGTTTGCGCATTTCTTCCATCGAGCCCAATTTGTTGAAAAACGAGACCATTGAGTTTGTGGCTGATTCAAATACCTTTGTGCCGCATTTTCACATCCCGTTGCAATCGGGAAGTAATGTTATCTTAAAGAAGATGAAGCGCCGCTATATGCGGGAACTTTACACAGATCGTGTAGAAAAAATCAAAGATGTGATGCCTCATGCCTGTATTGGCGTTGATGTGATTGTAGGCTTTCCCGGTGAAACCGAGGATGAATTTCTGGAGACCTATCATTTTTTAAATGAGCTGGATATTTCATATTTGCACGTATTTACCTATTCTGAAAGGGATAATACCGAGGCTGCAGCAATGGATGGCGTAGTGCCTCAAAAAAGAAGGGCCAAACGCAGTAAAATGCTGCGTGGTTTGTCTGCAAAAAAAAGAAGGGCTTTTTATGAGTCGCAATTGGGCACTATAAGGACCGTGCTGTTTGAAGGTGAAAACAAAGAAGGATATATTCACGGGTTTACAGAGAATTATGTAAAAGTAAAATACCCCTGGAATCCGGATCTGGTCAATACCCTCCATCAAGTAAGACTCACTGAAATTGATGCAGACGGACTGGTAAGGTTTGAATTTGTGAATGAAAAGGTTTTGAGTGCATAAAAAAAGGCATACCAAAAAAGGTAAGCCTAACCATATACTTCTAACGTTGTACTTCTAATTTCGTACTTTAAATATTGATTCCCACAGGAAGTAAACCTTTATACTTTCTGCGATTCCTTCTGATGAAGGATGTTACCTCAACACAGGTGGGAACCAGGCTGATATTGCGGTTTTTAACTTCTTCAAAAACAGCTTCCAAAAAAGGATCTGCATAGCCCTTTTCTATCATCTCATCGGGCATTTCAAATTTGGTAAGGAAAATTTTTCGTTCTTGAAGGCTGTATTCGATACGCGCCATTTGGTTATCCAGGTGAAACTCAAATTGTCTTAAGAAGTCATTGTCTTTTATTTCTACTTCGCTTGTCATAATTTAATAACCTATATTACTTACTATTGCTAAAACGCTACAAAATTGTTTTCAGAGTAGGCTGTATATAGAAAATCTATTAAATAAACAGTTTACCTATGGTAAAATACTGCTGGGGAAAATTTTATTCTTTTCAGGATTTCTTATGCTGAAGAATTAATCCTTAATTTTGCCTTACAAATTTACGAAAAATAGTTGATTATCTCCTGTAGGACTTGTTAATTAAAAAAATGGATCCAAATAAAACCCACATATATTTTGTTCCCGGACTTGCTGCAGGTAAAGAAATTTTCAGGAATATAGAATTGCCTGAAGAGCATTTTATCATTCACTATCTGGAATGGTTAATACCTGAAGAAAAAGAAAGCATTTCCCATTATGCCAAACGAATGGCAAACCTTGTGGAACATGATGATGCTGTGCTGATAGGGGTTTCTTTCGGAGGTGTGATGGTGCAGGAAATGAGTGCTTTTCTTAAGTTAAAAAAAATGATCATCATATCCAGCGTAAAGTCTAAACACGAGTTACCATTGCGCTTGATCATTGCCAGAAAAACCCTCGCTTATAAACTGCTACCCACGCGGTTGGTTTTAAGCACTGATGACTTAACCAAATTTGCCATCGGGCCAAAAACCAAAAAAAGGCTTCAAATATATCAGGAATACCTGTCTGTTCGTGATGCGGGGTACCTGGATTGGGCGATTGAAAAAATGGTGTGCTGGGACCGCGACACACCTGATGAAAATGTCATTCACATTCACGGCAGTGATGACATTGTTTTTCCTATTGAAAAGATCAAAAACTGTATTGTACTGGAGGGGGGCACCCACATAATGATTCTCAATAAATTCAGGTGGTTTAATAAGGAATTGCCAAAAATCATTCTTGGGTAAATGTTTGTTAATATGCTTCTTGTTTTTTTTAAATTATGTATCTTTCATGAAATTTAGATTTTACTGTATTTAACCTCTAATAGTAACCTCAAAGATGAAAATAGTATATAAAATTGCGTTTGTGTGTCTCCTGATTTGTGTGAGCGGCCTCCTGATATTTGCAGTACAGGAAGCACCCACAGATGAAATATTTGAATCAAAGCGTTTGAATGATTACAATGTGTATGCATTACCACTTCCTGAATATATAGATTTTGCCGGAGAACCGGCCCCCATTAACGACCCGGATGTGAGGGAACGCCTTGACCGGGAACTATTGGTCAACACGTACTGGCAATCCAACGGTTTATTAATGTTTAAAAGGGCAGGCAAAGCTTTTCCTGTTATTGAACCCATCCTGAAAGAATATGGAATTCCCGATGATTTTAAATATCTGGCCGTAATAGAAAGCGGTTTGCAAAACGTGGTTTCTCCTGCGGGAGCCAGGGGTATATGGCAGATTATGCCCTCAACCGCAAGGGAGTTAGGTCTGGAAGTCAATGATAATGTTGACGAACGGTATGATCTTGAAAAATCCACAATAGCTGCCTGTAAGTATCTCCTCGCTTCAAAAGAACGTTTTGGAAGCTGGACACTGGCTGCTGCAGCATACAATGCCGGCAATGCCGGAATCAACAGAAGATTGGATGGTCAGGAAGTTGAAGATTATTATAACCTTTTGCTTGGGGAGGAAACCGGACGCTATATTTTCAGGATTCTTGCTCTAAAAGAGATTATGAGCAACCCCAAAAAATATGGATTTAATTTCAGGGAGAAAGACCTTTACAATTTGGTACCTTCATTTAAAGTTGAAGTAGATACACCGGTGACAGACCTCGCTGCTTTTGCTAAAAAGTTTGATATCAACTATAAGGTTTTAAAAATTCACAATCCCTGGTTAAGAGAACCAAAGCTCAACAACAAATCAAGAAAGATGTATTATATTGAAATCCCGAACAAAGGGTATTATCTTACCGGGCTTTAATTTTTATTAGTAACAGAAAATGAAGTATATGACATTGATTATTTTACTTATCATCATAGGGCTTTTAGCCGGATTATTTAGTGGTTTACTTGGTGTGGGTGGAGGTATCGTGATGATTCCCCTTATGGTTTTTGCATTGGGTTTTACACAACACGAAGCACAGGGCACAAGCCTTGCCGTGTTAGCAGTACCTGTAACCCTCATAGCTGCCTATAGTTATTACAATGCCGGACATGTTAATTGGAAGTATGCTGCCGTGATTGCCGTGACATTTGTGGTGGGAGCTTATTTTGGATCTAAGATTGCGATTTCAATCGATCAGGGGATGCTTAAAAAAATATTTGGAATTATCCTGATTATTGTTGCTCTGCGGTTGATTTTCTGGAAATAAGCTATTTGTTAGCGTCCACAAGGCCTTCTTCTTTCTCATCATAATTCAACAATAACGAAATCCCGTTTCTGAAGGACTCATAGTTCAATGAGTATGAAGTGGAATAAGACTCGTTGTAATGATGCAAAACCCCCCTGCGCACGTCAAGAATTTTTTTATTGCTGTCGAGAAAAAAAGATGTGGGAAAGCCCAGGCTGTGTTTTAATGTTCTGATAATGTGACAGTTTTTATTGTCCAGTTCATCAACATATAATATAGTAACACTTCTGTCATATTCACGGGCCACTTTTTTAACTTCTTTTTTCTTGTCCCAAAACAAAATAACAAAATCAATCTCGTCTTTATGTTGTTTTGCAATCTCATTAAGTGCCGGAATTTCACCGGAGCCGGGAGTACACCACGATGCATATGTCATTAAAAAAACAGGCTTTTCAAATTTACTGAACTGTACTTTTCTCCCACTGGTTTTTTTTACCGTAAAATCATCAAAGTAGCTGCCATTAATAACGTGTTTTACAAGGGAGTCAAATAAAAACTCAGCACGATCAAAATCCTTGGCCCGATATGCCATTTTTACTTTCTTATTGTAAGGTCGTATGTTTTTTGAAATAACGTCAGAGAAATACTGCTCATGAAGTTCCTGACTACTGAGAGAAAAAGAAACCGATAAGAAGATACAAAGTAAAAATCTTACCATACAATTCATTTAAAACGACACAATAAAAGTAAGAATTATTTACTGTATCTGTGCTGATTTAAATAAAAAGTAAGACAAACTACCTGAAAATCAGGTTAAATGGTGGTTTTTGAGAGGTTTTTTGGAATTAAAAAAGCCTAAATGCGTTTCATTTGCTCTTTCATCATTTTTATTTGTTCACCCAGCATATTGTGCTTGTCCAGTTTTTTAGCTTCGGTGAGAAGCATCTGCGCTTCCCTTTTTCTGCGTTTGGTCATCGCAATCCCGGCAAGGTTCAATTTGGCCATCGCCAGGTCGGCATTCATGGAAAGGCCCAGTTGTATTGCTTTTTTAAAATACTTTTCTGCCTGGTTCATATTGGTTTGAGAAACCATCAGGCCATGGAGGTAATTGTAATATCCTTGTTGTTTTCTCACAAGAGAAGCTTCCGGGTTTTTAATTTTATCGAGCCATTTTTTTGCACCGGCAAAATCCTGTTTCCGCAAACGTAAAAATGCAAGCAGTATAATTTCGTTTTTATAATATAAAAAGATGAAAATGGAAGACAATAGGATATACATGATACCATTGCCGATATTACCTTCTGTGAACTGCCATACAGCAAGGCCAATGATCAAAGCTGCAAGGATTAATTTTATATTTTTGTGAAACATATTTCGGGTTTTATTTGAGTTGCCAAAGGTAGTAAAAACAAATAAAAATTATTTAATAAATCCATTTGTCAAACTGAAAAAGGTTTGTATATTTGCACCCGCCTACGCACCGATAGGAATCGGCGCTTCGGCGGGCAAGCCCGCAGAATACTAAAGGCTTGACTTTTTAGAGTATTTCTCAAAAAAATCAAAAAGAAACAATTTTTACAGAAGATAAAGATTTACAATCATGAGCAAAAGAACATTTCAGCCATCGAAAAGAAAAAGAAGAAACAAACACGGTTTTAGAGAGCGTATGGCTTCTGTAAACGGAAGAAAAGTGCTTGCAGCTCGCAGAGCTAAGGGCAGAAAGAAATTGTCTGTATCTTCTGAAACACGACACAAAAAATAATGCTTTCATTATTTAAAATACAAGGTGTTACTTTTTTAAGTAACACCTTTTTTTATACCTTAACATCAGTGTTCCATATAAAGTTATTGTAAATGCCAAGAAATAAAGACCTTAAATCCATTTTGATTATTGGCTCGGGACCCATCGTCATCGGGCAAGCTTGTGAATTTGATTATTCGGGAAGCCAGGCTTTGCGCTCCCTTCGTGAAGACGGGATTGAAACCATCCTTATCAATTCAAACCCGGCAACCATTATGACCGATCCTGCCATGGCAGATCACATTTATTTGTTGCCGCTCACCACAAAATCAATCATTCAGATTTTAAAAGAACATCCTCAAATCGATGCCGTACTTCCCACAATGGGAGGTCAAACGGCTTTGAACCTGTGTATTGAAGCAGATGAAAAGGGTATCTGGCAAGACTTTGGTGTAAAAATCATTGGGGTGGATATCAACGCCATCAATATAACCGAAGACCGGGAGCAATTCCGTAACCTGATGGAACAAATTGGTGTGGGAATGGCACCTCAGGCAACGGCAACATCTTTCCTGAAAGGAAAAGAAATTGCACAACAATTTGGTTTTCCATTGGTGATTCGCGCATCATACACCCTGGGCGGTGCGGGTGCCTCCATCGTTTACAAAGCCGAAGATTTTGACAGACTCCTGGAACACGGTCTGGAGATATCACCTATACACGAAGTGATGATCGATAAAGCCCTTATCGGTTGGAAGGAATATGAATTGGAATTACTTCGTGATAAAAATGACAATGTAGTCATTATCTGTTCCATAGAAAATATGGACCCGATGGGAATCCACACAGGAGACTCAATAACAGTAGCACCGGCAATGACGTTATCTGACCGTACCTATCAGCGTATGCGCGATATGGCCATCAAAATGATGCGCAGCATTGGCGATTTTGCCGGTGGATGTAACGTGCAGTTTGCCGTAAGCCCTGATGAAAAAGAAGATATTATCGCCGTGGAAATCAATCCGCGTGTATCGCGTTCTTCCGCCTTGGCATCCAAAGCAACAGGTTACCCCATTGCAAAAATAGCTGCTAAACTGGCTATTGGCTACAACCTTGACGAATTAAGCAACCAAATAACCAAATCCACTTCGGCACTTTTTGAGCCTACTTTGGATTATGTGATTGTAAAAATACCACGCTGGAACTTTGACAAATTTGAAGGCAGTGACCGTACATTAGGACTTCAAATGAAGTCAGTGGGTGAAGTGATGGGTATTGGCCGTTCCTTTCAGGAAGCGCTTCATAAAGCCACCCAATCCCTGGAAATCAAGAGAAATGGGTTGGGAGCCGATGGAAAAGGCTACAAGGATTATGATCAAATCATCGAAAAACTTACCTATGCCAGCTGGGACCGGGTGTTTGTAATATATGACGCCATTCAAATGGGAATCCCCTTAAGCCGCATTCACGAAATTACCAAAATTGATATGTGGTTCCTCAAGCAATATGAAGAACTGTACCATCTTGAAAAAGAAATTTCAAAATATGAAATTGACACGGTGCCGCGCGAACTCGTTTTAGAGGCAAAACAAAAAGGCTATGGTGACCGCCAGATTGCCCATATGCTGGATTGCCTTGAAAGCGAAGTGTACAAGAAACGCGAGGAAATGAACATCAAACGCGTCTATAAACTAGTTGATACCTGTGCTGCCGAATTTAAAGCAGAAACCCCTTACTATTATTCCACTTTTGAAAATGAAGTGGAACCCGCCAACGGCGGCGAAAGTTATGCCGCCAATGATAGTGTGGTTTCCGATAAGAAAAAAATCATTGTACTGGGCTCCGGTCCAAACCGCATCGGTCAGGGAATCGAATTTGACTACTGTTGTGTTCACGGGGTTTTGGCTGCATCTGAATGCGGTTATGAAACCATCATGATCAACTGCAATCCTGAAACCGTCTCCACAGACTTTGATATATCAGACAAACTCTATTTTGAGCCTGTGTTCTGGGAACATATCTATGATATCATTCGCCACGAAAAGCCCGAAGGCGTCATCGTTCAGTTAGGCGGGCAAACAGCCCTTAAACTAGCGGAAAAGTTAGACCGCTACGGTATAAAAATCATCGGTACAACCTTTGAATCCTTAGACCTTGCTGAAGACCGCGGAAGCTTTTCAACCTTATTGAAAGAAAACAGCATTCCGTATCCTGAATTTGGTGTAGCTGAAACTGCTGAAGAGGCACTGGCTATCGCAGATGAATTGGATTTCCCCATTTTGGTGAGGCCTTCCTATGTATTGGGTGGTCAAGGAATGAAAATTGTCATCAATAAAAAAGAACTGGAAGAACACGTGGTCGATTTGCTGCGTAAAATTCCAAACAACAAACTCCTTTTAGACCATTATCTCGACGGGGCTATTGAAGCCGAAGCCGATGCCATTTGTGACGGTGAGAATGTCTACATCATCGGGATTATGGAGCATATAGAGCCTTGCGGTATTCATTCAGGAGATTCTAATGCAACGCTGCCACCTTTTAATTTAGGTGAATTTGTAATGCAACAGATTAAAGACCATACCAAGAAGATTGCTTTGTCACTCAACACCGTTGGATTGATCAACGTGCAGTTTGCCATTAAAGACGATATCGTTTACATTATTGAAGCCAACCCGCGCGCTTCAAGAACAGTACCCTTTATCGCCAAGGCGTATGGTGAACCGTATGTCAATTACGCCACCAAAGTGATGCTGGGCGAAAAGAAAGTAACCGACTTTGATTTCAACCCGCAACTGAATGGCTTTGCCATCAAGCAACCGGTCTTCTCTTTTAACAAGTTCCCGAATGTCAACAAACAGCTGGGACCCGAAATGAAGAGTACAGGCGAGAGCATTCTCTTTATCGACGATTTGAAGGACGACGCCTTTTATGAGTTGTACAGCAGAAGAAAGATGTATTTGAGCAAGTAAATTTTAAACATTATTTTATTTTAAACCTCGGCATTAGTCGAGGTTTTTTTGTTTTGAAATATGTGCAGATGTTATTCATTTTAATTTTCAAAAATGATATATTTATAATCCAACCCTCATAACCCAAAATTATGACTGATAAACAAAAACATGCCACAGCATACTGGAAGGAAAATATCAAATATGTCGCCATTCTCCTTTTTGTTTGGTTTGCTGTTTCTTATGGTGCCGGAATTTTATTTAAAGATGCTTTGGATGCATTTCAAATTGGTGGGTTTCCTCTTGGTTTTTGGTTTGCGCAACAGGGATCCATCTATGTCTTTGTCATTCTGATATTTGTCTATGTACGCTTGATGAACAAACTGGACAAAAAATACGGATTTAATGAATAAGGTTCAACAACTTAAAGCCACAAAAGAATGACGGTACAAATATGGACATATATAATCGTGGGTATCACATTTGCACTTTATATTGGCATAGCAATCTGGTCACGGGCAGGTTCAACAAAAGACTTTTACGTGGCCGGTGGAGGTGTGGGCCCGCTGGCAAATGGTATGGCAACCGCTGCAGACTGGATGAGTGCTGCCTCATTTATCTCTATGGCAGGATTGATATCATTTATGGGATATGATGGTACGGTTTATTTAATGGGATGGACCGGTGGTTATGTCTTATTGGCCCTGTTACTGGCTCCTTATCTTAGGAAATTCGGTAAGTTTACTGTACCCGACTTTATTGGTGACAGATATTATTCAAAAACAGCCAGGTCTGTTGCCGTGGTTTGTGCTTTGATTGTTTCCTTTACCTATGTTGCCGGACAAATGCGGGGTGTGGGTGTTGTTTTTTCCAGGTTTCTGGAGGTAGATATCAATACAGGTGTTCTTATCGGAATGATCATTGTCTTGTTTTATGCAGTTCTTGGGGGTATGAAAGGCATTACCTATACGCAAGTGGCACAATACTGTGTTTTGATTTTTGCTTTTATGGTACCGGCTATTTTTATCTCGATACAAATGACCGGAAATCCCATACCTCAAATTGGTATGGGAAGCACCCTTGCAGACGGCTCGGAAACCTATCTGATAGATAAGCTGAATGGCTTGTCAACAGAACTGGGCTTTTCTGAGTATACCAGCGGCAGCAAATCCATGACAGATGTATTTGCAATTACGTTGGCCCTTATGGTGGGTACTGCCGGTTTACCTCATGTGATTATTCGGTTTTTTACGGTAAAAAAAGTGAGAGATGCCAGAAAGTCTGCCGGTTTAGCATTGCTGTTCATTGCGATACTTTATACAACGGCCCCTGCGGTTGCCGTTTTTGCCCGTACAAATTTGATTGAAACCGTAAGCAATAAAGAATATGCAGATATGCCGGAATGGTTTTCAAAATGGGAAGAAACCGGTTTACTGAAATTCAATGATAAAAACGAGGATGGTGCTATTCAGTATGTAGCAGATGCTTCTGTTAATGAATTGACTATTGACAATGATATTATGGTGCTGGCAAACCCCGAAATTGCAAAGCTGCCAAATTGGGTAGTTGCATTGCTGGCAGCAGGAGGTTTAGCCGCGGCTCTTTCTACAGCTGCCGGACTCTTGTTAGTTATCTCTTCCTCAATATCTCATGATTTAATCAAGAAAATGATTAAACCCAACATTTCAGAAAAAACAGAATTAGCAATCGCAAGAGTTTCGGCTATTGGTGCGGTTTGTGTCGCCGGATACTTTGGAATTAATCCGCCGGGGTTTGTGGCAGCAGTTGTTGCCCTGGCTTTTGGCTTTGCAGCTGCTTCCTTTTTTCCGGCAATAATCTTGGGAATATTTTATAAAAAAATGAACAAAGAAGGCGCAGTGGGTGGTATGATTGTGGGAATGCTTTTGATGCTTTTCTATATTATGAAATTCAAATTTGGTGTTTTTGACGGAGGGAAAGAAGCTGTAGCAGCACTACAAGAAAGCTGGTGGTTTGGAATTTCGCCTGAAGGTTTTGGAACCATTGCCATGCTTGTAAATTTTGCTTTTGCATTGATAGTTAATACATTTACCAAAGAACCTCCTAAAAAGGTTCAAAGAATGGTTGAAAAAATCAGAATTCCCTCCGGTGCAGGTAAAGCTGTGAAACATTAGGGGTACACTATTTAAAATCGAAGCATATGAGTTTTTATAAAATAAAAGATCTTGAGCATTACTTTAAAGCCTATAAAAAATCGGTCAAGGATGCCCACATTCTCTTTTTTATAACAAGAAGAAAGGTATATTTTGAGTAAATAATTTACCCTTCCAGTCATGTAAATAACTGAAAGGGTACTTTTTTTTAAGATAAAAGTTTTCTGTGTGTATTAATTCTATCTACCTTTTTTTATTTTGAAAATAGATAAGAGGTCCTATTATTGGAGTTAAAAGCAATAATAAAATTTGGCTTTTATTTTCATTATTTTTAATAATATCAACAATAGCCCAAATAAGTAGGAATAATGAAAGTAAAATTAAAAGTGTTCCTAAAAAGTAATACATTTTATAAAAGTTTAAATACGGCATACTCTTTTTCAGGTTAAAACTAGCAAAGAATAAAAATAAATACAAAGCATAAATTTTAAAATATTCTTAAAAAATTTAATTAATCACTAAGAAGTTTGGAAGTGTAAGATTGATAGAATAATTAGTAACTTTAAAACGAAAAATTTATTTCTATGAGTTACTACACCATCAAAAACCTCGAGCATTACTTCAAAGCCTATAAAAAATCGGTTAAAGACCCCAAAGGATTCTGGGACAAAATAGCCGATGAAAACTTCACCTGGTACCGCAAGTGGGATAATGTGCTGGAGTATGATATGCAGGAAGCCGAGTTTACTTGGTTTGACGGGGCCAAACTCAACATCACCAAAAACTGCATCGACCGCCATTTGGCCAAGCGTGGCGATAAAACCGCCATCCTCTTTGAACCCAACAACCCCAAAGAGGAAGCACAATATATTACCTATACCCAATTGTATGAACGCGTTGCCAAAATGGCCAATGTCCTGCAGGAGCAAGGCATCCAAAAAGGGGACAGGGTTTGCATTTATTTACCCATGATTCCAGAGCTGGCTGTTTCCGTTTTGGCGTGTGCCCGCATTGGTGCCGTGCATTCAGTTGTGTTTGCAGGCTTTTCAGCGAAAGCTTTGGAAACCCGTATCAACGATTCAGATTGTAGCATCGTGATCACTGCAGACGGTGGCTTTCGCGGAAACAAAACCATCGACCTCAAAGGCATCGTGGATGAAGCCTTAAAAAACTGCCCCGATGTAAAAAGCGTGCTGGTGGTCAAGCGCACGAAAACCGAAATCACCATGAAAGAAGGCCGCGACCATTGGCTGCAACCCTTGCTGGACAAAGCCTCAGTCAACCACGTGGCCGAAATCATGAAAGCCGAAGACCCGTTGTTTATCCTCTACACTTCCGGCTCCACCGGGAAACCCAAAGGCATGCTGCACACCACCGCCGGCTATATGGTGTATGCGGCCTATACGTTTAAAAACGTCTTTCGCTATGAAGAAAACGATGTCTATTGGTGTACGGCCGATATCGGCTGGATTACCGGGCATTCGTATATCGTTTATGGTCCGCTCTTAAACGGGGCAACCACCGTGATGTTTGAAGGCGTACCTTCTTATCCTGACCATGGCCGTTTTTGGGAAATCGTGGAAAAGCATAAAATCACTCAGTTTTATACAGCCCCCACGGCGATACGCGCTTTGGCGAAAGAAAACCTGGACTATGTGGAAAAATATGATTTATCCTCTTTGAAGGTCATCGGTTCTGTGGGTGAGCCCATTAACGAAGAGGCCTGGCACTGGTATAATGATCACGTGGGTAAAAAGCGCTGCCCGCTGGTGGATACCTGGTGGCAGACAGAAACCGGAGGAATCCTTATTTCGCCTTTACCGTTTGTTACACCTACAAAACCTACTTATGCATCTTTACCATTGACCGGGGTACAACCGGTGCTGATGGACGAATTGCGCAATGAGATTGAAGACAATCAGGTGGTGGGGAGTTTGTGCATGAAGTTTCCCTGGCCGGGCATGGCACGCACCATCTGGGGTGACCACGAGCGCTTCAGGCAAACTTATTTTTCAGCCTTTCCCGGAAAGTACTTCACGGGTGACGGAGCCTTGCGCGATGAGGTGGGCTACTACCGCATCACGGGGCGTATGGATGACGTGGTCATCGTTTCGGGACACAACCTGGGCACGGCACCCATTGAAGATGCCATCAACGAGCATCCCGCGGTTGCCGAAAGCGCTATCGTTGGTTTTCCGCACGATATTAAAGGCAATGCCTTGTACGGGTTTGTCATCTTAAAAGAAACCGGTGCCGGAAGGGATCAAAACAACCTGCGCAAAGAAATCAACGACCTGATTACCGACCAGATTGGGCCCATCGCCAAACTCGATAAAATTCAGTTTGTTCCCGGCTTGCCCAAAACCCGCTCCGGGAAGATTATGCGGCGCATCTTACGAAAGATAGCGGAAGGTGATTTCTCGAACTTTGGCGATATTTCCACCTTGCTGAATCCTGAAGTGGTGGAGGAAATAAAAGTGAATCGAATGTAGGATATCAACCCTCTCAGGGTTTTGAACCCTGAGAGGGTTACTCTAAGGATACCATTTCTTCATCCTCGTCTTCAGAAGCCCTTTTCAACAACTTCTCATTCTGCTGCTTGCTGGCTTTGGCGCCCAGTTTTTTCAGGTTCTCCACCCGTTTGATGAGGTTGCCTTTTCCGGTGAGTTTGACCATGGCGTTTTCATAGGACTTTTGCACGGTGCCAATCTGGTTGCCCACTTTGATGAGTTCATCGGTCAAGTTTACAAAAGAGTCATATAAACGTCCCGCCTGCGTGGCAATCTCGATGGCGTTTTCTTTCTGCTTTTCATTCTGCCACATACTGTCGATGGTTTTCAACACCGCCAGCAGGGTCGTGGGGGTCACGATGATGATGTTCTTTTCAAAGGCATCACTGTACAAAGCCGGGTATTCCATAGAAGCAATCGCAAAAGCAGACTCGATGGGGATAAACAGCAACACAAAATCAGGGCTTTCCATTTCATAGATCTGATGGTAGTTTTTTTCGCCCAGTTCGCTTACCCGTTTCCTGACGGAAAGCAGGTGGTTTTTTAAATGCTGGGGTCTTTCGGTTTCTTCCGGTTCATTGATATAGCGCTCATAAGCCACCAACGAAACCTTGGAATCCACCACCAGTTTTTTGTCGCCCGGTAGATGAATAATCACATCAGGCATCACGCGCCGTCCTTCTTCGGTAGTGAAGCTTTGTTGTACAAAATACTCACTGTCTTTTTTGAGCCCGCTGCGTTCCAGGACACGCTCCAGGACGAGTTCGCCCCAGTTACCCTGCATTTTAGTGTCGCCTTTTAGGGCTTTGGTGAGGTTGGTGGTTTCTTTGCTCATCTGCTCGTTGAGCTCCTTTAACCCAATGATCTGCTGACGCAGGTCTGCCGTGCGGTTGATATCTTCCTTATTGGTTTCCTCCACCCGTTTTTCAAAATGCTGTATTTTTTCCTGTAGTGGCTTTAAGATGGCATCAATGTTTTCTTTGTTCTGGGTGGTGAACTTGGTGGACTTTTCATCCAGTATTTTGTTGGCGAGGTTTTCAAATTCCTTTTGAAAGCGTTCCTGCAGTTTTTCGACTTCGGCTTTTTGCTCGTCGTTGCGTTGTTTGAGGTTGTCAAAATCGGCATTGCGGCGGGTGAGCTCCAGGGCGAGTTGGTCTTTTTCTGACCGGATGCCCTCCCGGTCTTGCTCCAGTTCGTTGATGCGTCCCTGAAGTTTGCTTTCATTCTCTGCTTGCGAACGCAGCCGTTCTTCCAGCGAGGACACCCCCGCTTTTTGTTTGAGGTTGCTGATAAAAACCCCCAGGGCGATGCCAATGGCGAGAAAGAGGATGCTGAGAAGGAGGATGGTAAGGGTACCGGTCATTGTTACTGTTGTTTTTGTAAAGATATTTATTTTGTACTACTAAAGAAATAGATTTTGGGAAAGGTTATCTTTTTTTTGGCGTAATATTATGGTGGAACCATCCACTCGATTAGGTGGGTTTTTTACTTTAATTTTTATGTAATTCCAAAGAAAAATCCTTCTGGATTTTGAATTTCAAAATTCGGGTTTTTATTATCTAACATCCAAACTTTATTTTCTGGGTGTTTATAAAAAGATATTCCATCAATATTTAAAACCTCAGAAAAATCTCTGTCTTTTATATTGTCTATGGGATAAATTATACTGAAATCTGTACTAATAAGATATCCTTTTCCATTTATGTTTTTAGGAATTAATTGCCCATCCCAATCGTCTATGCTATTAATGGCAAATGGTTCAATTTTATTAATTGTTCTTGTATGTTTTAAATTGTAAGTATGAAATAAATCTATCCATTTAATAGTATTTTCAGAAACCTTTGATTTAATTTTTTCAGCATTTCGTAATATTTTATTCTTATAAAAATTAATACTTAATTGCCAAGAGTCATCAGTAAATAATGCAGCAATTTCTATAGATGCTGAACGAGACCTAATTCCTGCTTGATAGATTTTAACTGCTGTTAAATTTGGTAATCCAGTTTCAACCAAAATAGATAATTCTTGTAGAATTTCTGAGGCTACTTCATGACCTTTGTCGTCTAATTTTCTTGCAATTCCATTAAGAACCCATGGAAGTTTAAAAGAAAAATGCTCTTTTATTATTCTTGAAGCACCTTCTATTCTATTAATTTCTGTCATTGAATCTCCCCCTATCCAATGTGTTCTAATCAAATGCAAATCATCATTTTCAAGGTAAGCTTCACGTAATACAGGAACGTGATTGATAAGATCTTCAATTTTGGTCAACAGAATTATTTTGTTATTAATAGAATAATCATCTGAGTCAATAAAAACTGAAATCAATTCAATAATTTCATTGAGTTTATCTTCTATTTTTAAATCGCTTTGTAAGGGAATTCCTGAGCCAATATGTTTTTGCCAATTAACCTTATCTTCTCCAACCGATTTAACTATTCCCTTTACCCTATGTTTAATAATTTTAATAAACTCCTTTTTAGTTATTTCCTCATCATCCTTTGAAATCTGGAGATAGGCCAAAGACTTTCTTAAGTAATCTTCAACCCAGGTCACATCTAATGAATCTTCGCTTCCTAAATATTTGTGAAGTGTAAGCAAAGTGTCATCTATTAAGTCTAATCTTTCAACAAGAAAATCTTCAACTTCATCAGTAACTGAATCAAATGAGTTTTCAGATATAAGTTGTAAAAATTGATTAAAATCTAAACCTGAAAGTCGAGTTGAAACAATTTTTAAATATTTTATAGTTGCCAACAAACCACTTTGTACACGATTAATATTTGATTTATTAAAATAACCATCAATTAATCTTGTGTCTCTTCTAACTTGCCAAGAACTTCTTGTTTTGTCAAGAGAAATTAATATTTTACCTTCATGGTCAACAAAAGCTCTACCAGCTCTTCCTGCAATATTCCAAAAATCTCCATGCTCAATTGGAATTTGCTTTGTACCATGAGGTTGAAATAATGTAGAAAATATAACTGATGAAACTCCTAGGTTTACACCTTGACCAAGTGTAGATGTAGCAATTATGATATATGGTTTTTCAGTACGCATTAACCTTTCTAAAGCTATTCTTGTATTTTCTGGTAAATCAGCATTATGGCAAATAATTCCTTTTTTTGCATACATTAACCAGTGGGAATGTTCTCCATCAAATTCAATACAAGATAATTCAAATGCTTTCCAATTATTTTGGCTTTTCCATATAAAGTCTTTTGCATCATCTCCAAGTACCTTGAGGTATGCTCTCGCTATCGTAAAGCATGACTTTTTAACTCCTACAAAAACTAAAACGGGACCAAAAGTAAATAACTTATGAGCTGTCATAGCAATTGCTTCATTTTTATCACTAGGGAAAAATCTGTCCTTTCTCTGGCGTTTTTGCCTTGATAGTTTTTCAGAAACAACAAAATTCCTATTAAAAGAATCTCTTTCATCATCAGCACTTTGCCAGTTCAAATTAACTCTTTTTCCTGTCCACTCTAAAACACCTAATCGTTCCTCGGATGGTCTCCAGTTGCTTTTATATACATTCTCACTTGAGAAAGTTAACCAATTAGATAGCTCCTCTGGATTTGGTAATACCGCAGATAATAAAATGAATTTGCCTTCATTTTTTTCAATATTATATTTTAATTCTTCTATTAGAAGTTCGCTTCTAATATACCTATCATTATCACCAAGCAAATGACCTTCATCTAAAATTATTAACTTTATAGATTTTTTTATTTCAGAATCACTTCTTAATAATGCTTTTGTTTTTTCTTGAGTAGCAATAATAACATCTGTTTCTTCAATTATTTTTTCATCGAGTTTATTAAATAAACTCCCTCCATATAATTGAGAAACCATTATTCCTGTTGATGTAAAAATTCTTTCTAAATCATTTTCTATTTCAAAAGCTAGTGACCTATATGGCGCAATAAAAAGAATTTTAGAATCGGGATATTTAATTTTACAATCCAGTATTCCAACTTCTGCAATTCTAGTTTTACCGCTACTTGTTGGCATACTAACAATAAGCCCATCATCTTTATTAATAACTTGTTCTAATGCTTTTCGTTGGGTAGAAAAAAATTCATGAATCTTTGTATATCTTGAAAATACATGAGAGTAAATGTATTTTTGAGCAAGCAATGGGAAATCACTATAATATCCTCCTATAACATTCCAAAATGATGCTTTTTCAACTCCATCAATAATTAGTAATAATAATCTAATAACCCACCACATATCTGGCTCCTTACGTGCTTCGGCTATGTCTTTTAGTAAGCGTAAATCTTCTTTAGCTTCTCTTAATAAACTCTGTGTTCCAAAATTTAAATACCCAACAAGTTTACCTAATGACTTTGCAATAACTAATTCATAAATACGAATAGGTAAATTGATTCTATTTACTTTTTTGCTTTGAGTCACAGAAGCATAGTCTTTTATGACTATGATTTCGCTTATTAGGTTTTGTAATCTAGTGAAGTCTCTTTTTAGAAAAAATGAAATCAAACTGGAAATTAGTGTATCGCCTTCGGCTTTTTGAATTAAAATAAATGATTTAGAATATTGAAATCCAGAATAATAAGCAAGTGACGAAATTAATACATAATAACTTCTATTATTAATTTCGTTGTTAGAAGAACCATATATGTATTCTAATATTCCAGCACCTTTTTCAAGTGTGCTTGATGCTTCTTCAATTAAATCACTTTCAGCAAGTCGGCATCCAAGGTTTAAATACTGAAAACCCAATAATGTTAAATTCTCATCCTTTAATTTATAGTTTGGGAAATTCTCTTTGTCTTCATTAGTGTTAAAAAGAATATATCTAGCATTAAGTTGAGCAATTTGATTTTGTAAATATTTATCGGAATTGTAATTCTCAATTTTTTCAAAAGTGCCTTTTATACTCATAAGCTATTAGGAGTTAAAAGTTTTTTTTCTGCTAAATCAAAAGCTTCTTCTATCAAAGTTTCCGGATTTTCAATTCCTAATGAAATAAATACTAAGTTTGGATTATCATTATCTAAATGTTTTTCGACTTTAGCAGAAGTTCTAGTGTCACTAAATAATAAACCAACATACGTAACGTCTTCGTTACTTTTTATAGCCTCTCTAACAAAATCGTCTAATCTTTCACCTAATTCCTCAGTTTCTGGATCCTTTAATAAAATGTCTGTTAATAGAGTATAAGATAACGGATGTTTATCCTTAGTTAAGGATTCCGAAACCATATTCACCGCTTGTTTGGTTGGTATTCCTCTAAATTTCGCCTCACCTAAGAAAACTTTTATATCTTCAGAGTCATCAATTAATAATACATCATCTCCTTTCATAGATTGCTCTACATTTGGATTATATCTAAATCGATAGATATGAGTTAGTTTTTTTTTTGTTGAACTACAAACATATTCACATAAAATAATTTCTGTTAAATTCCCCTTTTTTGTAGTTAGGTTTGTAGGTGTTTTTAAGGTTCTCTTTAAGTAATTTGAATATTCTGTAAAGCCAAGCTTTGCGTAATTTTTTACAAGTCTATCTATTCTTTCATCAGGATAATGATGTTTAATAATGTCATTAGAAAGCTGTTCTAATAAATCATTTCGACTATATTTTGCTTGTTCTGTTAATTCTCGATGACACTTAGTTGCAGTATGTGGATAGTCATTAGAATATAACCAATTACCAAAAGAGTTTGGTTTCGTTGGGTGTTTTCCAATTAAGTTATCTTGTTTACTCATATTTTAATCGTTGTTTTTTTTAAAATACAGCTAATGGTGTGTATATGGCATGTTCGGCATTAGAAAGCGATAATACTTCGAGTTTGCACTTAGCCAAAGCATTGTATTTAGTTTTAATTTAATCATTCTTAAATACCAAATCAACGATTTGGCGGTATTGATAAATAGTAATGATTTCGTAAAGTACCGAATGCCCTATTTGCTATAACCCTTGTTATCTTCATTTACCAATCCATATTGATAGCATTCTCGAGTTCATTGATAGTCTCTTTAATATATCTTTCTGTTGATTTCTCCGTTCGCATTCTTCTTCTATATTTGGTAGAGGATGTTTTATCGAACGCAACAGGTAAATCCCTTTTAATATACATCATTCCGTTTTTTGTAAAGTCACTATCTAGGTGTTCCTCAAAATCATCAAAATGTTTGATTATTGTCTGATATGGCATATAGCTAGAACTTACGTCACTGAATTTATACTTTGTCGCAGACTTTGTCAATGTAAAAGGAATCGCACCTAGTCCATCCATATGAATGAAAAAGGACTTTCCGCCCTTATGAAAATAACCATGTGACATAGGGTTTCTTATTTGTTGTTTTATTTCGTCCAATATTTCAATTTTTTTATTGGCTACTTTATTCTCTTTATGCTCTAAGATTATTTGTAGTTTGTCTTTCCAATTTTTCCCGATAAAATCTTCAAGGCTCATATTGTCCATTTTTATATGAGATAAGAACGGAATTAAAAGAACGGTGATATGTTCCATCAAACTAAAATAACTATCAATCATTGCATAGAGATAGTAAGAATTAGAACTTTTAAGTCTCTTTATTTCATTAAATTTATCCTCTGCTTCTTTTGCATTTTTAAAGTTATTCCAACTTAAATTTTTGAGTTTTTCTTTAAGTTTTATAGATTCTGCGTTTTCAGGACTCTCGAGTTTTTCCCTAAAAAATATATATCTATTCCTTATTTGTGAATATTTATTTTCAAGGGTGATTTTACCTGACTCTACTTTTTCTTGAATTTTGGAGTTAACTAATGCCTCTATTAAAGGAGTTGCTTTGTTCATTTTTTCGATAGCTTCAATGGCAAGCTGATGTAATTCATCAGATTCTTTATATGCTGAAATATCAAAACCAAACTTTCTATGGGCAAGTATGAACTCATGGTTCTTATACAGAATCGGTATTTCCCATGCTACTTTTTCAAATCTTGGAAGTACTGGGTAGTTAAGTCCTTCTTTAAACAATAAGTAAATAATAAATGGATATCTTACCTTTTGTTCTCTTGGCAGTTCAAATGGATACCGTTTAAGCACTTTTCTTCCATCATCTAAATCAGTCCAGACTTCTCTATAATTTAGATTAGGTTTGAAGTCTTTTAATATCTGGCTAAAATTCTGTTGTATTTTTTTTAGTTTCTTTTTATCCATTAATCAGAATTGAAGATAACGTGTTTATATCAGAAATAAACCGGCGGCTATTACTGTTATATTTCATATCTCTACATTATTTTTTATTTGCTAACATATACCAAATAAGGTGTATATAAGACGTGATATAATTATTTATTTAACAAATTGGGGAGTAATCAAATATACTAAAAAACTGTTAAAACCCGCACCCTCCAAAAATAACAAGATCATTGCAATCCACTTTACGGTTTTCCTCATTCCCACAACAAAACCAACCCATTCCCCATTCTCCCACCCAGATTCCAGATTTGTTCGAGGTTTGTTCCTGAAAAGTACCTTTTTTAAAAAACAATCCCGAAGGAATCCCGAACAAAACCCGAAGAAAACTAAAACCTCCCTGGAACAAGACTGGGAGAAAACTGGGAGAAAACCCCTCGTTTTTTACTCAAAAGGGTCAAATGGTGTCATGGGGTGTCAAAAGGGGTCAAAAAGGGTCATCTGGTGTCATATGGGTTCATGGGTTGCCGGGGTGCATTTGAACCGGGGCAAGAATGGATGAAATAAGGAAAAGTACTTTGCTTCACAATCCTAAAAGGGCGGTTTCAGAGGGGTAAAAAAAGCGTAGTAATGCAACATTCAAGTTGGGGTAATGCAATGTTCAACTTGAGTTAATGCAATGTTCAGGACGTGTTAATGTAACGTTCAAGGGGGTTGAATGCGACGCGAATGCTACGTTTACTCGTCTCAAAGGCAACAAAAAGACTACATGTATAGCATGGTCAAGGCATGATAAAGGCATGGGAATGCCATGAAAGAACTTGGAAAAGACGGGCCAATAACAAGGCTCATGTAAGGATACTACTACCTTACTTCATAGCAAAGGCTAGGATAAAGCCACTCTTGGCTTTTTTAGATATATTCTAAATAAGGTGGTAATCCATCCAATGATTTTATATGTTTCCGATTGTACATCCATAATTCATAGACAATTAAAAAATAAATACCTTAAAATGCATCCTTCACAACAATCGAAACCTGCAATTCAACATCCTTATCCACCAAGGTCTTATCAGCCCAGCTGCCTTCATAAGCAATATTCCAGTCCAGGCGGTTAAAGGTAAACCGGGTGGTGAAATGGCGATCCTTATAATGGGCATAAAATTGAATGTTTCGGGTAACTTCCCTAATGGACAGGTTTGCTGAAATGTTGAGGCTGTCCTGTTTAATTTTTTCGATAGAAGTGATTTCTAAAGTGGACAGGGGATAGGCAGCAACGTTAAAAAAGTCATCGCTTTTTAAATGGTCGAGCAGGTTTTTACGGGCTATTTTTTCGTGGAGCGGCACATCGGTGATGTCCATGCTGTTCATGGCGACAGTAAATTTTCCTCCCACGAGTTCCTTGTTTTTGGATAAGAAGAATCCGTCGTGAAACGAAATAACTCCTGTGCGTCTTTTTGTTTGCCGCATTTCGGTGGCGATCCAGTCAATTGTTGATTTACGCAGGTCTATGGTAAGCGTGTCCGCCTCAATTGCAACATGGAGACTCGATTCCGGATGGACAACAATTTTTTGGGCATCCGATTTATGCTGACCGATGCACGAGCTAAGAAGCAAAATCAAAACCGGGAAGTAAACCACTTTAGTCATAATCCGGAATGTTTTTACCTAAAATAATGTCGCGCTCAATGGTCAGCATACCGTTTATCATTTTAGGGGTCCCTATTCCGGAGCCGCCGCGGTTGCGTCGACTTTTTCGTTTTGCTTGCGTCAACAACGGGTCATCCTCAAAAACATAGTCGTCGAGGTAATATTCATTTTTGCCGGGTTCTTTTACCGTAAGGTGAATGTGTTCGTTTTCGCTGCCATTGGGGTATGCCCCGGGGCGAAAGGTATAGAAGGTGTATTTTCCGTCCTTTCCGGTCTGGACCCAACCCCTGATAAAGCCGTGCCGCCGTGCCCAGCCTTGTTCATCGCCTTGGGTTTCATAAACGCCTTCCCGGTTGGTGTGGTAGATGTAGAGGATGACGTTTTCGGCGGGTGTTTTGCCGTCTTTTTGGTAAACGGTTCCAGTGATTTTGAGTTTGGGTTCCCTCTCCGCAAAGGTGGGCAGCGTGTCTGTGGCCGTTAATTTTTTATCGCCGTATTCGTGGATGGCTTCACAGCCTTCACAAGGACCACCCACGCGTTTGGTTTCGGTGGTCGATTTGGTAGTTGTTTGTGCACAGGAGGTTAATACTAATAAAAAAAGGAAAGCTATTACAAGTAATTTTTTTTCTGGGTAGTCCATATCATTTTTGTTTAAAGTTTTTCGGCACCTTCTCCGCCTCCCTTTAGAGCCTGTCCCGAATTTATTTCGGGAGCGGGGCCAAGCGGACGAATCAAGGAAAATCATTCATCCGCCAAAGGCGGGCGGGGCAAAACTGATTTTCCGTAGAACAAATGTAGGAGCATTGGTACCGTGATAAAAATAAAATGCGGTAAGCGGTGGAGTTTATGTGGTGAGTGGATGACCTGATGCAAACGCTTTTTTAAAAGCAGCCGCATAGGTCCTGCTCAGACGTGTTTGGAGACCGTTTTTCAGCAAGACATCATAATCGCCGTTTAAGCGGGAAGTATAAGAAACCACCTGCCGGATGTTCACGATCGTGGATTTATGGATCCTGACAAAAACGGTGTGGTCCAGTTGTTTTCCCACCGACTTAAGGGTCTCTGTATGCAGGTATTTTTTGTTTTCCAGCTGAATGGCAATATAGGGAGTGGCCGAAGTGATGACCACAATATCGGTGGTAGCTACCAGGGTATTTCCCTTTCCGGAATGGATGACCAAATGATCCAGGGTCTTTTTAGAATGTTCCACTGCCGAATGAGCCGGTGTTTTGGTAAGGTATTGATACCCCAACACAAAACCGCTGTAAACGAGAACCAGTTTGTAAAGGTCGTTTGAAAGGGTATGCATCACGATTTTGGTCACATCATACCTTCCGTTATAAAAAAAGAACGATAAAACGGTGAAAAGAAACAGTAACAGGAGAAAGTGAATGACCGTGGGGACCAGGATATATAAAACGGTCTGTTGTGCCCCCTTGATGTCTTTGGATTTCAGAAGGGTGTACAGCCCCGTCAAAATGGGAATAAAAAGAACCCAGATGGTTTTGAACAAGAGGGATTCGCTGAGGTAAAAGGCATAGCCGTTTTTTTGTGACGCGACGAAATCCTGAAAAATGGTAAGGCACACCATGCATAAGAAAGCTACCGAAAGACCCGTCAGAAGCTTGTTAGTACTAACCTTACTATCAGCCTTACTATCAGGCGCAAAGACTTTTTGAAGGATGGTACTTACCATGATTATTTCTGTTTAAAGATGCGATCCTGTTCTAACAAATAGATTTATTTTACAGGGTATTCAATGGCGGGACTGTTAGTTTTTGAATATCCCACCGGGCTCGTTTGGCCCCTGCCTGATAGGCAGATTCCATAAAGTCAAGAAGGGCCTCTCTGGGATTATTTTCTTTTATCAAGTCATTGTATTTCAAAAGCGCCATCGGACTTCCGTTATTGTCAATCCATGCTGATGAAGATGGCTGTAAGGGTTCCCGGTCCAGGCCTTCGGGAGCGGGATAGGTATAGGAATAGAATGCAGGTTCGGGCATCTTTTCATCACCCGCCCAGAAACCAAAACTGATGCATTCATGCGAATAAGCATCTTTGTCTGAGATGCGTGCGCCATCCCCCATGGGAGGTGCTTCCTTACCAGAGAAACGTGTGACCGCTATATCCATCGAGTGCCAATAGAGGTGAACAGGACAGGTTTTGCCATAAAACCGACCGCTGAATTCCTTTAACACATCATCTACCCAGAGGAGGGTTCGCCAAAGGGTTTTGGTATATACCTTATCATAATGATGGTAGTCTGTGATTTCTTCAAAAGCTTTGTCAATACCCACATCAAAGGGAGTATCCATAATTGAAACCGGAATATTGAATTGCTGAAGTATGGCCATAAGTTTCCTGTAAAAGCCTGCCACCGTAAGGCTTTCACCTAATGAGAAACGTTCCAGTTCTCCTTTGCTGGTAGTCACTTCCACTTCGTGACGGATGACATTTAAAGTGATGCTGAAGGTGTCCAGACCTGAATTGTAGGGTATGGATCCTGTGGTAAGGCCTTGCGTATTTACATATTCTGTGATATACCACCAGTGGTTTTTTCTGGGGGTCATTTTTAAACGAATTTTACCCATAATCTGCAGGAACAAATGAAGGGTCATTTTCTTTTTTTCATTTCCCTGGTAGCGCAGTGGGGGTAAGTTTAGTGGAGTGTCCATAATTTAAAGTTTAAGGTGGCAATTTTTTCTTCTTAGATATCAAAATCGTTTTGGATTCTGAGCCAAAACATTAGGCACGGTTTCGATATTGAGGGATTATTTTGTTTTTCTATTTGTTTTGCTGTAAAATCTTTAAAAGTGCTTTGGGGTCTTGTCTGTTATCCCAAAAAGCAGTAACCGTGATGAATTTTTCAGAAGTTTTGTAAAAGATGCTAAAATTACCTAATGAAGCTACTCTTGTATCATTAAAATCAGCACGTTTGTATAAAAAGGGGTTCTTGGCAATTTGTTCTGTTCTTTTTGAAACTAAGGTGATGAGCTTTTTAGAATAGGTGTTCGATTTGTTCCTTTTTACCCAATATTCTAAAATGCCAACAAACTGTATATCGGCTGTTTTAGTCCAAATTACAGAGCGTTTAACCATTCAAGATTTCTTTTATCCATTGCTTCCTGCGAGATCAGCTTTCCATCTTTAATATCCTCTTCACTCATTTGAAGCAAAAGTTTTTGTTCCCGGGTTAGTTCAACCAAATCTGAATCAGTAGTACTGGAAGATATAAGTTGGTCAAGTGCTTTTAAAAACTCTTTGTTTTTAATCGCAAGGATTTTATCAATCAATCCGCTTTTTATATTATCAATTGTAGCCATTAATTTCTTTTTAAAATATAAATTTCCGAAATTATATTGATATTACCTAATGTTGCTTACTTGAACCCGGTAAGGGTATATGAAACCTTAAAACATTGGTTTTTTGAATTAGTTACTTATTTCACAATCCTAAAACTCCCCGTCTCCCCATCAAAATCAATAAGGTTTTTAGGGAATAATGCAGAAAAACAGCCTTGTTCTATTAATTGACAGGGGTCACCAAAATAGGTTTTCTCAGGGGTCATGACTACCATTTGGTCGCACAACTGTATGGCGAGGTCAATCTCGTGGGTGGAGAAGAGGATGGTTTTGTTTTTGCTGAGGGTTTTCAAGAGTTTCAAAATGGATGCTCGGTGATAAATATCGAGGTGGGTAGTGGGTTCATCCAGAATGATGATGGGCGTGTCTTGTGCCAATGCCCTTGCAATCAAAGCCCGTTGCAACTGCCCGTCACTTAGTTCGTAGCATTTACGGTCTTTAAAGGGGAGCATTTCGGTGGCTTCGAGGGCTTGTATGATGTGGGTTTTGTCACTTTCGGTGAGGGTGCCCAGCCAGTTGGTGTAGGGTTGGCGGCCCAGGGCAACGAGTTCGCCCACGGTCATGTTTTTGGAAGCGGGTATTTCGGTGAGGACCACACTCAGGGTTTCTGCAAGGGATTCAAAATTATAGGAATCCAAAGAATTTCCATTGATAATGACCTTTCCGGAAAGAGGGTCTTGCACTTTACACAAGGTGCGCAACAAAGTGGATTTGCCAATGCCATTGCTTCCCACCAGACCAACGAGCGCTCCTTTTTGCAATGAAAAGCTGAGGTCCTTTGCCACCACGTGGTTTCCGGTTTTGTGGAAATAGCCTATGGAAAGGTCTTGGGTTTGGAGGGTGTATGTAGTTTGATTTGACATTCGTAAAATGGTACCACAAGTTGCGCAGAGGTACCGCAAAGTTACCTTTAGATTTGAATATCAAAAATAATGATAATTATTATAATTATGATGATGTT